>DATINM010000073.1:0-36670 GCA_035474235.1 Pyrinomonadaceae bacterium | reverse complement strand
TGCGCGGCGCTCGCGTCTTCGCGCTCAACCGCGACGCTCTCGCGGCGGGCACGAAGACGAGCGACGAGTTCGTCGCTCGTCTCAAGTCGGTGCTCGACGAAGCCGCCTCGTCGCGCGGTCGCGTCGTTCTCTTCGTCCCGGACTTCCACCAGTTCGCGGGCACTTACACTTCGCACGAGGCGTCCGACCTCGTGCGCTCGGCGCTCGAACGCGGCGACCTGAGAATCATCGGCGCGACGAACCCCGACATCTACAAAGAGCACGTCGCACAGGACTCTTCCTTTGCGAAACTTCTCCAGCCCGTCGAACTCTCAGGCGACACGGCAAGCACAGACAAAGACGAGAGCGCGGGCATCACGATGTCCGAAGAGAGGCTCTCGCCCGACCTGCGCGAGATGATCGGCAGCGCGAAGCCCGGCGAGCGCGTCGGCGTCATACTTCAGGCCGACGATTTGCAGAATCCCGAACTGGCTTCACTTCTCCGGCGCTACAACGTCGAGGTGAAGTCGAGGATGGAGCAGATCGGCGCGATGAGAGTCGAAGTCCCCGCCGCCGCAATCAAGGAGTTCGCCAAGAGCGGCGCGGCCAGCTACATCTCTCCCGACCGCCCGATGCTCAACCTCGGACACCTGACGGCGACGACGGGCACAGACCTCGTCCGCACGCAGCCCGCCGGTTCACTCATCGGCGGCCTGCTGACGGGCGGGACGACCACGCTCGACGGCACAGGCATCTCCATCGCGGTCATAGACTCCGGCATTGACACGGGGCACGCAGCATTGGCCGGGCGCGTCACTTACAGCAAGGATTTCACGGGTGAGAACCTCACGGACAAAGACCCTTACGGGCACGGCACGCACGTCGCGTCGGCTGCCGCCGGACTCCCGGCGAGCACCGCCGGGGTTGGTTCGAGTTATCAGGGCATCGCGACGGGCGCGAAGATCGTCAACCTGCGCGTGCTCAAGTCGGACGGGACGGGCAGCACGTCCAGCTTGCTGGCCGCGCTCAACTGGATTCTCAGTCCGCAAGACCCGACCAAGCCGCTCGGCGGGCCCAACACGACGAACGCGGTGAAGTACAACATCCGCGTCGTCAACATGAGCCTCGGCTCGCCCGCCGTTGACTCCTACAAGAACGACGCCGTGTGCAAGGCCGCGCGTGCGCTCGTTGACGCAGGCATCGTCGTCGTCGCCGCCGCGGGCAACAACGGCAAAGACTCGCAGGGCAACAAGCTCTACGGCCAGATTCACTCGCCGGGCGACGAGCCTTCGGTCATCACGGTCGGCGCGGTCAACACCTTCGGAACCGACGCGCGCAACGACGACGGCATCGCCAGCTACAGTTCGCGCGGGCCTACACGCGGCTACACGACCGACGCTTCGGGCGTGAAGCACTTCGACAATCTCATCAAGCCCGACCTTTCAGCGCCGGGTAACAAGATCATCAACGCCGAGTCAGACCTCGGCGGCGGCTACCTGAACGTGCTCGTCACGCAGCACCCCGAACTGGACGCGAGCGTGAAGGATCAGGACAACAAGCGTTACATGTACCTGTCGGGCACTTCGATGGCGACTCCGGCGGTGGCGGGCGCGGCGGCGCTTCTGCTTCAGGCCAACCCGAAGCTGACGCCGAACATGGTCAAGATGATCCTGATGTACACGGCGCAGCCGCTCGCGGGCTTCAACGAGCTTGAACAGGGTTCGGGCGAACTCAACGTCGAGGGCGCTGTCCGCCTTGCGAAACTCGTCCGCACGAACATGACCACGACGACGAAGCAGGGCGACCCGCTTCTGACGACCTCGACGCTTCCGACGCCCTCGACGACCATCGCGGGCTACCAGTTCCCTTGGGCGCAGGGCGTCATCCTCAAGCAGAACTACGCGACGGGCACGAACCTGATAGCGCAGTACCAGACCGTGTACGGACTCGGCATGGTCATCGGTGACGGCTATGTCGCGTCGAGCGGCTCGACCTCGGCCAGCGGCATCATGATGTCGGACGGCATAACCATGGGCGACCAGATAACGACGAGCGCCGGGATGGTCATCGGCGACGGCGCGCCCTTCATGGCCTGTGGCATCCTGATGGGCGACGGCATCCTGATGAGCGACGGCATGGTCGTCGGCGACGGCATAATGATGAGCGACGGCATGGTCGTCGGCGACGGCATTCTGATGAGCGACGCCGCGCTTCAGGCGATGTCCGCAGGGCTTCAAGGTGATGACGGCGCGGCGATGCCGAAGCCGCCCGCCGACCCAAGCAACTAAACACGGCCACGCGCGCGCGTGGCTAACGTCAACCCCCTTGCCTCCTCGCGGGGAAGGTGCTTCAAACCGTAGCGCCTTCCCCGCATTACAAATCTCACCCGAACCATTTTCAGGTCTTCTTTCAAACTCGTCGAATCGACGCGTGAAGGGTGCGGCCCTCGCCGCGACGAAGATGAAGAGCAAACAGGTAAACTTCATCAAATTCTACCAGTGGTCGGTCGTCGCCGCGGGCGTGGTCGTCGCCGCGTGGTGCGCGCGCAACGTCTCGGCGGCGCGTCTCGACCTGCGCTTCCTGCTTCTGGCGTTCGTCACCGTCGCCGTAAGCTCGCGCATCTCGGTCAAGATTCCGCGCCACGACTCGAACATCACGCTCTCCGACACGTTCGTCTTCCTCGCGCTGCTTATCTACGGCGGCCCCGCCGCGATACTGCTCGCCGCGGCTGAAGGCATAAGCTCCGGCCTTCGCATAAGCAAGAAGAAGAAGCTGCTCACGATACTCTTCAACGCGTCGGTCATGGCCTGCTCGACCGCCGCAGCCGTCGGCGCGCTCGCGCTCGTCTCCGGCGGTGCGGAGGACTTCTGGCGGCGCGGCTACGACGGCCTGCTCATCGCGGCCTGCGCGCTCGGACTCGCCCAGTTCGCCGCCAACAGCGCGCTCATCGCCATCGTCCTCGCGCTAAAGACCGGCCAGCCCGTCCGCCAGACGTGGAGCAAGCACTGCGCATGGCTCTCGGTTTCGACCTTCGTGGGCGCGGGCGCGGCCTCGGCGATTGCGAACTTCATCAACTCGTCCGGCTTCTACGCATTTCTCGTCGCGCTGCCGATCATCTGGGTCGTCCGCTTCACATACGACAAGTACCTCGAAGACATCAAGGCCACGGCCGCGCAGGCCGAGCGCGCCGAGCGTGCGCGCGCAGAGGCCGAGCACGAGCGCGCCGAGCTTGCCGAACGCAACGTCGCCGAGCAGCAGCGCTACATCGCAGAGCTTGAGCGCGTGAGCCGCGAGCTTCAGGAGAGCCGCGAGCACTTCCGCCACGCAGCCTTCCACGACTCGCTGACGAACCTGCCGAACCGCGCGCTTCTGGCCGACCACCTGCGCCTCGCGATAGAGCGCTCGCGGCGGCGCAATGGGCATCTGTTCGGCGTCCTCTTCCTCGACCTCGACCGCTTCAAGACTCTGAACGACTCTCTCGGCCACGCGGCGGGCGACCGCCTTCTCGTCGAGGTCGCGCGCAGGCTCGAACATTGTTCGCGCCCGACCGACACAGTGGCGCGTCTCGGCGGCGACGAGTTCGCAGTCCTGCTCGACGGCTTAGAGTCGCAGTACGACGCCGTGCGCGTCGCCGAGCGCGTGCAGGAAGAACTCGTGCGACCGTTCTATCTCGGCGGCCACGAGGTTTACACCGCCGCGAGCATCGGCATTACGCTCAGCACGCACGGCTACGACGACCCGGAAAACGTTCTGCGCGACGCGGACACAGCGATGTACCGCGCGAAGGAGAAGGGCAAGGCTCGCTACGAACTCTTCGACGCCGAGATGCACGCCGACGCCCTCGCGCGCCTTCGGTTAGAGAACGACCTGCGCCGCGCCGTCGAACACAACGAGTTCGAGGTTCATTATCAGCCCATCGTCGCGCTCACTACGGGGAGGCTCACGGGCTTCGAGGCGCTCGTGCGCTGGCGTCATCCCGAACGCGGACTCGTCATGCCCTCGGAGTTCGTCCCGCTCGCGGAGGAAACCAGAATCATCTCGGAGATAGGCGAGTTCGTGCTCCACGAAGCGTGCCGACAGTTGAGCGAGTGGCGCGAACTTCTGCCCGTGCACCAGACGCTCAACGTCAGCGTCAACCTTTCGAGCAAGCAGTTAACGAAGCCCGGACTCGTCGAGACCGTCCGCCAAATCCTGCGCGAGACGGGGCTGCCGGCGCACTGTCTCAAGCTCGAAATCACGGAGAGCGCCGTCATGGACAACGCCGAGTCGGCGGCGACCGTGCTCACGCAACTGCGCTCGCTCGGCCTCCAACTCAGCATCGACGACTTCGGCACGGGCTACTCTTCGCTCTCGTACCTGCACCGCTTCCCCGTCGATACACTGAAGATAGACCGCTCGTTCGTAAGCCGGATGGGCGAGGGCGGAGAGAACGCGGAGATCGTCCGAACAATCGTCACGCTCGCCTCGAACCTCGGCATGACGGTCATAGCCGAGGGCGTCGAGACCGAGGAGCAGCACGCGCAACTCGAAGCGCTCACCTGCGAGTACGGTCAGGGCTATCTCTACTCGAAGCCCGTTGACGCCGAGTCGGCGCTCTCGCTCATACGCCGGAACCAGAGCGCGCCGCTCTCGCCCAACTCCGCGCAGCAGTCAGACCACTCGCTCGCGCGCCTCTCGCAGATACTCGCAGCGTGACAGCCGGGGCCTCGCCCCTGTCTCGCGCCACTCTTCAAAATTAGCTTCTCGATTTGAAGGCGATTTTTTTCGTGCGAACGTTGGAAGACGGCGTGCTTTCACCCTTTATTCTGATTACAAGTAGAAAATGGGGGGAAGAATATTATGAGCCGACTTCTGGCTAAGTCCGTATTTTCGTTGGCCGCTTTTCTCTTAATCGGCCTGAGCGCCGGAAACGCCTACGCCGACGGCATCGTGTTCGCCGGCCCAGACCCTTGCTTCCCCGCGGGCGTCGGACGCGGCTGCGGCCCAGACCGCGCGCCGCACGTACTTTCGCTGCAATCGCCGGGGAATAACACCACGGAAACCGGCGCGGTCGGGCGCTCGACCTCTTCGTCGGGCGACGTGCGTACAGGCGACTGGACGCGCGGGAGCAACACGCAAACCGTCTCGCTCTCGCAGATCGGCACGACCAACGCCGGCCAAATTCAAATCTACTTCGATATCAACGAGCCGAACGGCGGCGGCGTAAGCGATCTGAGCTTGAACTCGCTCGTGCTCAACGCGTTCGATGCGGGCGGCAACAACATCTTCAGTGCTTCGCTCATCGGCTCGCCGCTCACGCTACAGCAACTCGGCAACGGGCAGGGGCACTCCGACTACGTTTTCACGCTCGACTCCGCCGCCGCCGCGCGACTTCAGGCAGCGATCAACGCGCACCCCGACCTTCTGCTTGGACTCAGCGCGAGCGTCACGAACGCGCAGGGCGGCCCCGAGAGCTTCTTCATCGGCTCAGCGCCCGCGGCAGTGCCGGAGCCTGCGACGATGTTGCTGCTCGGCACGGGGCTGGTCGGCGTCGCCGCGAGGGTTCGCCGGAAGCGCAAAGCCTGAGCTTCGACTCGGCGGATTCAATCTCCGCGCCGACCAAAGACAGGTGAACGACAAAAGGGCAAGCCGTCCTCAAAGATGGCTTGCCCTTCATCTTTATCCGCCGCCTCTACAGTTCTACGCGAACGCGCTTCGGAAGAATTCAATCATCTCGCCGAAGGCTTCGTCCGTCGCGACCGCGTCGTAGCGCGGCCCCTCGTCGCGCATGAATGCGTGCTCCGCCGGATAGAGTTTCACACGAAAGCCCACGCCCGCCGCGCGCAGAGCTTCTACGATCTTCTCGCGCCCCTCCGTGGGCACGTGCGGGTCTGCCGAGCCGAATACGAGAAGCATCTGGCCGCGAATCTCGCGCGCGCGTCCGAGCGTGCCCGCGTCCGTGTCTTTGCCCAATTTGCCGTCGTGGACTCCGGTCGGGTAGAAGCAGGCGGTCGCGCGAACGTCGGGCTGAAGCGCCGCGCGGAAGGCGAGGTGGCCGCCGATGCAGAAGCCCGCCGCGCCGAGTCGCCCCGCGGCTACGAGCGGGTGCGCGGCGAGGTAGTCGAGCGTCGCGCGGCAGTCTGCGTCGAACGCTGCGACCGAAGTGCGCGCCGCGTCTTCGAGTCCGCGCGTGCGCCCCGCATCGTCGAAGGGGATGATTGTTCCCGGCGCTTCGATGCGGTGATAAATCTCCGGCGCGGCGACGACGAAGCCGTAGCCCGCCAGCCGCGCGCAAGCGCGCACCGTCGGCCCCGTCAACTGGAAGATATCGGAATAGACGAGCACGCCCGCGTACTCGCCTCCGCCCTTCGGCGCGAACACCTGAACGCGCATCTTGCCTCCGCCGGCATCAACGTCAACATGATCCGTCGTGATTATCATTCGTGCTCCGAAGCGACAGACGAAAGCGGAAGAACGATTGATGAGAGGAAGGCGAAAGCATGAGAGGAAGGACGATTGATGAGAGGAAGGCTTTCTGCCTTCACTTCCGTCTTCCGCCTTCATCCTTCTCTTAAGCCGCCCCGTACTTCTTGAACCATGCCAGAAGGCGATTCCACCCGTCGGTCGCGGCCTCCTTGTTGTAAGAGGGCCGGTAATCTGCGTTGAATCCGTGGCCCGCTTCGGGGTAAACGACGAGGTCTGACTCGTGCGCGGCCTTCGACTTCGAGTTCTTCAGCGCCGTTCGCATCTGCTCGACCGTCTCGACGGGGATGCCCTGATCCTTGCCGCCGTAGAGTCCGAGCACGGGCGCTTTCAACTCGTCAACGAGTTCTATCGGCTGCTTCGGCGTCAGCGGGTTCGGCTTCGCGTTGGGCGCGGCGACGAGTCGGCCGTACCACGCGACGCCCGCGCGCAAGTTCGGGTTGTGCTCGGCGTAGAGCCAGACGATTCGACCGCCCCAGCAGAAGCCCGTGACGGCGAGCTTCTTCGCGTCGCACTTGCCCGAAGCCTTCGCGTAGGCGGCGGTCGAGTCGAGGTCTGACATCACCTGCTCGTCCGGCACCTGCGCGACGATCTTCATGATGTCTTCCATCTTCGCCTGCGACACGTCGCCCTGCCGCGCGTAGAGCGAAGGCGCGATGGCGAAGTAGCCGAGCTTGGCGAAGCGTCGGCAGATGTCTTTGATGTGCTCGTGGACGCCGAAAATCTCCTGCACGACGAGCACGACGGGGAAGTTCTTTCCCTTCGCGGGCATCGCGCGGTAGCCGGGAATCTCGCCGTCGCGGACGGGAATCTTCACTTCGCCCGCTTCCAATCCGTTCGCGTCGGTCGTAATCACCGTCTGCGCCGTGACTGGCTGCACGGCCAACGCAAACCCGGCGGCGAGACTCGTCACGATGAAGCCGCGGCGCGAGACCTCTTCGGGCAACAGTCCGATCAAATCTTCGTGCATCTGTTTTTAAGGTTTCCTTTCCGAAAGTTGTTTCGCACAACTCTATCGCAAGCGGGCGAATGTTGGAAGACCTGCGGCCCGTATTTTTTTCGGCGCGTGCGCCGCCCGACCGAAAGTTAATTCGCCGCGCCTTGAAAGCGCGCGCCGCGCGGCGTAGATTTGCTTCCGCTTTCAGACTCTTTGGAAATACGGGAAGGAAAATTTTATGAGCTTATGCGAGCCGCTCGCGGCGGAGCTTCGACAAGAGGCCGCGACGACGAGGAAGATGTTGGAGCGCGTGCCGGAAGACAAGTTCGACTGGAAGCCGCACGAGAAGTCAATGCCGCTTGGTCGCCTCGCGGGACACATCGCGGAATTGCCGTCGCTGATCACGCCCGCGCTCACGCAGGACGAGCTTGACTTCAACACCGCCGGCTTCAAGCCGTTCATCCCGACGAGCGTCGCCGGGTTGCTTGAAAGATTCGACCGAACCGTCGCCGACGCCGTCGAGCTTCTGAAGAATCAGACGGACGAGCGCATGAACGACAAGTGGCGTCTGCGTAGCGGCGACACGATCATCTTCGAGTCGCCACGCGCGGTGGTCGTTCGCACGATGGCGCTCAACCACGTCGTCCACCACCGCGGCCAACTCTCCGTCTATCTGCGTCTGCTCGACGTGCCGCTCCCGTCCGTGTACGGGCCGACGGCTGACGAAGGGCTGAGGGGATAACGGCGCGCGTGGGTTCAACTTGAGTGAAGCGCTGATTAGGATCGGCTGCTGCGGCTTTCGTTCATCGCGCGAGAGTTACTACCCTCTGCTCGAAGCCGTCGAAGTCCAGCACACTTTCTACCAACCGCCGCAAGTCTCGACGCTGAAGAGGTGGCGAGACGAAGCGCCGCGCGGATTCGAGTTCACGCTGAAAGCTTGGCAGCTAATCACGCACGGGTCTTCGAGTCCAACCTACAGGCGACTCAAGCGGCAACTCACCGACGAGGAGAAGGAGACTGCCGGGTCGTTTCGCCCGACGAAGATCGTCTCCGAGGCTTGGGAGTTGACGCGCGAGTGCGCGGCGGCGCTCGGCGCGCGCGCGGTTCTGTTCCAGTGCCCCGCGAGCTTCAGGCCGACCGCTGAGAACGTCGCGAACCTGCGAAAGTTTTTCGGGAAGGCGAAGCGCGACGGCCTCAACTTCTGTTGGGAGCCGCGCGGCGGCTGGCCCCGCGAGACGGTCGAAGAGTTGTGCGACGAGCTTGACCTCTGGCACGTCGTTGACCCTTTCTCGGAGCGCACCACGACGCCGCGACGCTGCTACTTCCGCCTTCACGGTCGCCGCGGCTGGCGATACAAGTACGAGGACGGCGAGCTTGAGGAGTTGTGCTCGATGCTGCCGGAGGGCGTCGTGTCCTACGTCTTCTTCAACAATGTCGAGATGAGGGACGATGCCCTCCGGTTCAAAGAGATCGTCGAAGCCGGACGATGAAGCGTCGTGACATCCGTTTCGCCGCCCGCACTCGTAAGTAAGGTTGCACTGAGTCAAAACCAAAAGGAGCACGAAAGCATGAGCGATCAGGACAACTCGAACGTGGTGCGGAAGGCTTACGAGAATTTCAAGGCAGGGGACACGGGGGCGCTTCTGGGGCAGATGTCGGAGGACGTTGACTGGCGCTTGCCCGACATCGAGGGCGTGCCGTTTGCGGGCGCGCGGCGCGGGACGGCGCAGGTCGGGGAGTTCTTCTCGACGCTGGCCGACTCACAGGACGTTCTCGCCTTCGAGCCGCGCGAGTTCGTCGCGCAGGGCGATAAGGTCGTCGCGCTCGGCGACTACAAGTGGCGCGTGAAGAAGAACGGGCGCGAGTACGGCGGCGACTTCGCACACGTCTTCACCGTTCGCGACGGCAAGGTCGTGGGCTTCCACGAATACATGGACACGGCTGCCGCTTCGGGCGCGTTCAAGTAAGAACGCCGAGCGACTCTCTGTGCCCTTCGTGAAATCATTTACTTTGTGATTAAAGACTGACTTGACCACAGAGGTCACAGAGGCATTCACAAAGGGCACAAAGGCTCGAAGCTGAAAGCTGATTGCCGACAGCTTAACGGTTATTGCAGGACGCGCAGGTCGCGCTCGCCGACGATCTTCCAGCCGCCGGGCGTGCGACGCCAGCGAAGCTCTTGCAGGACTTCGCCGCTGCGCCCCGACTCGCCGCCGCCGATCCGGTAGCGCTTGCGAAAGCGCATGACCGCGGTCTGGCCGTCGCGGCTCAACTCTATTTCGGGCGAAGAGGCGCGCACGTCAACCGAGTCAACTTTTCCGAAGACGCGCGCCTTCTCGGCTCGCACCGACTCGCGCGAGGCGTTGCGCTTGAGGTAATAGGCTTCGACGGTCGGGGCGTAGAACTTCATCTGGCTCTCGATGTCGCGAGCGTTCGTCGCCGCGAGCCAGTCGCCGAGCGCGGCCTGCAACTCGCCGCGCGCGTTCGCGTCCGGCTCCGCCGACGCGCCTCCCGAATCGTTGCCCGCTGCCTTCGCCGTAGACGACTCCGTCGCCGCGCCAGACGGCCCGCGCACGGTGTCCGCGCCAGCCGCGTTGTCGTTCGCGTTGACGTTCGAGGGCTGCGCGCTTCCGCCCGCCGTAGTGTTCTGCGCGTTCGTCGTCGCGTCCTGCGCGCTCGTCTTCTCCGGCTGCGCGGATGTCGCGCTCGTATTCGCCGCGCTCTGTGAATCGTCGCGGCTGTTTGTCGCGTCGCCCGCCGCCTGCTGCCGCGCATCGTGCGAGCCGTCGTTAAAGTAGTAGGTCAGGCCGAAGCCGACGAGCGCGCCGCCCACGAGTCCGACGAGGACGCACGTGACGACGACCGCGAGCGGCCATGAGCGCACGCGCGCGCCGAGCTTGAGCGGGACGGCAGCACGCGCCGCCTGTACGGATTTTTCATCGAAGCGCGGCGTCGCAAGCGTCCTCTCCGGGTCGTTGGGAATCGTCCTTTCCGTTGGACTTACAAACGTGCCGCCGTCTCTGCCCACCATCTTGCACATTCCCCCTTGAACGCAAGCGATACACCCGATCCGTTAACCTCATAATCAAAGCAACAACCAGTCCAAAGCCGCGAGACGCCGTGGCGCGATCACGCGGCGGCGTCTCGCGCGCGGCCCGTCACGTCCTCCCCGTTTGACTCTCCGGCTGATTTGGCGTAGATACGTTTCGCTCAGACAGCCTTCCGAGAGAAAATAAAAAGCATGAGAGCCGCGCTTCTTTCATTCGTAACTCTCCTCGTCTTCGTGCTGCCGCAGGCGGGCTGCTCGAAGAAACAGTCGAACCAGAACGCCGGGCAGTCTTCGTCGTCCGGCAACTCGACGGGCGGGAACACGCAGGGCGCGGCTGGCGGCGATGCGCGCGCGTTCTTCGACCGGGGCGTTGACGCGTACAAGAACGACCGCGACGACGAGGCAGTCGAAGACTTCAAACAGGCCGTCCAACTCGACCCGGACTTCGCCGAAGCCTTCTATCGTCTCGGCATCGCGCAACACGTCGTGGGGCAGACGGACGAGGCGAAAAAATCTTTCGAGCAGGCGGTCGAGGCATACGAGAAACTGACGGAGCGCGAGCCGAAGAACTCGGACGCCTTCTACTTCCTCGGCCTCTGCTACGAACGTCTCGACGAGTACGAGGACGCGGTGGACGCGCTCAAGGACGCGGTGCGAACCTCGGAGAAGGACGACGACGACAAGTATTACGAACTCGCGTTCGCGCACTACAAGCTCGCGCATTACGACGAGTCGGTGGCTGCTCTGAACAAGGCGCTCGACATCAACCCCGACAACTTCCCCGCGCAGGACTTGCTCGAACAGGCGAAGGAGGGCGCGGCACGCGTCTCCGAAATCCGCAAGCATCAGGAGCAGCTACTCAAGCAGAGGAACTCCAACGCGAACGTGAACGGTAACTCCAACGGCAACTCGAACGCGGGCGCGAACACGAACGCGGCCACGGGCGCGAACAAAAACGCCGCCACCTCGCCGCAGGACTGAACGCGCTTGCCTCCGAAGAGCGTCTGACGAGATTCGGCTGACGGATAATTCTTTTAAGTCTTGTTGGCCCTTATTCTCTCGCGCGCGAATTGTTGACACTCGCACGACTCACGAATTACAAATTTTTTACACCGCCGCGTTTGACCCGCCCGCCGAAAGTTAGGAAGAATAGGCGCGCTCCGTTCCGTAGAAAATTCAGGCCGCAAAAACTCCGCGCATGAAGAAACTTCTGTCACGCACCTCGACTGTCTTCCTACTACTTCTCTTCTTTCTTCTCGCACAGACGACTCGCGCGCAGCAGCCCGCGACACCGGACGCGACCGAGACGGAACTCGCGCTTCGACAACTCGGCGTCGTCGGCAGCGTCCTCTACGTCGGCGCGCACCCGGACGACGAGAACACGGCGTTGCTGGCTTATCTGGCGAAGGGGCGCGGCGTGCGCACGGCCTATCTTTCGCTGACGCGCGGCGACGGAGGGCAGAATCTTCTCGGCTCTGAGAAGGGCGCGACGCTCGGACTCGTCCGCACGCAGGAACTTCTCGCCGCGCGCCGCATTGACGGCGCGGAGCAGTTCTTCACGCGCGCGATTGACTTCGGCTTCTCGAAATCGCCCGACGAGGCGATGCGAATCTGGGGTCACGACGAAGTGCTCTCCGACGTTGTCTGGGTCATACGCCGCTTCCGCCCCGACGTAATCATCACGCGCTTTCCGACGACCGGCGAAGGCGGCCACGGACATCACACCGCTTCGGCGATTCTCGCGGGCGAAGCCTTCGACGCGGCTGGCGACCCGACGCGCTTTCCCGAACAACTCAAGTACGTCGAGGTTTGGAAGCCGAAGCGGCTTCTCTGGAACTCGTTCACCTTCCGACCGGGCGAGCGACCGAAGGACGCGGACAAACTCGTGAGCGTTGACGTTGGCGACTACAACGCGCTACTCGGCAAGTCCTACACCGAGATTGCCGCCGAGAGCCGCACGATGCACAAGAGTCAGGGGCAGGGCACGCCTTCGCGTCGCGGCACGTCGCTCAACTACTTCGCGCTCATCAAGGGCGAGCCTGCGACGAAAGACATCTTCGACGGAGTTGACTTGACGTGGCATCGCATACGCGGCGGCGATGCGGTCGGCCAGCTTCTCGCCGAAGCCGCGCAGAAGTACGATGCCGCGAACCCGCAGGCGAGCCTGCCTTTGCTAGTCCGCGCTTACGCGCTCCTGAGCAACATGGCGACTTCAAAGACTCCAGCAGACGCTTGGGTGCTTGAGAAGCGCGACAAGCTCGGCGAAGTGATTCGCGCGTGCGCCGGTCTTTGGGCTGAGGCCGTCGCCTCCGACCCTTACGCGACGCCGGGCGGTCAGTTCAAAATCACTACGACTCTTGTTAATCGCTCCGACTTTCCGCTCAGCCTCGTTGACATCAAACCCGCCGACGGCGCATCGAGCCAGATCAACGCCGAACTCAGGAACAACCAGCCCGTAACGCGGGAAATAACACTGACCGCGCCGACCGTGTACAGCCAGCCATACTGGCTGCGCGAAGCGCCGGGCAAAGGTCTCTTCACGGTCAATCAACAGACGCTCATCGGCAGGCCGGAGAACTCGCCACTCGAACTTCTCTTGACCGTCGCGGCGAACGGAGGCGACAACATCTCCTTCGACGTTCCCGTGCTCTATCGCTCGACTGACCGCGTGCGCGGCGATCTGTATCGCCCTCTGGTTGTCGTCCCGGAAGTCGCAGTCAACCTCGAAGAGAAGACGCTCATCTTCCCCGACCGCTCGCCGAAGCGCGTGCGCGTGACTTTGAAGAGCAACGTCGCCTCGGCGACCGACGGCACGCTGCGCCTGAAGCTTCCCGCAGGCTGGTCTGCTTCGCCCGCGCAAGTGCCCGTGACTTTGAAGAGCAGGGACGAAGAGTTCAAGGCCGAGTTCAGCGTCACGCCGCCGCAGGGCGCGAGCGTTGCGAGCCTCGCGGCGGAGTTTGAGTCGGGCGGCAAAGTATTCACGCGCGGGATGGAGGAGATTGACTACACGCACATCCCGCGGCAGACGCTTTTCCCCGCAGCCGAGGCGAAGCTCGTGCGAGTTGACTTGCAGCGGCGCGGCAGTCGGATCGCTTACGTCATGGGTTCGGGCGACGAGATACCCGACGCGCTCCGGCAGGTCGGCTACGACGTGACGCTGCTTTCGGACGAAGACCTCGCGGGCGCAGACCTCTCGAAATTCGATGCAATCATCACGGGCGTCCGCGCATACAACACTCGCGCGGCGCTCAGGCAGAACGGGCGTCGGCTGCTCGAATACGTCGAGCGCGGCGGCACGCTCGTCGTCCAGTACAACACGCCCGACCGCACGCTCGAAGGCGTGCAACTCGGTCCCTTTCCTTTCAAACCCGTCAGCGACGAGCGCGTGACGGACGAGGACGCAGCGATCACAGTCCTCGCGCCCGAAGACCCTTTGCTGAATGCGCCGAACAAGATCACGGCGGCGGACTTTGACGGCTGGGTGCAGGAGCGCGGACTCTACTTCGCGCACGAGTGGGACGCGCGCTATACGCCGCTGTTTGCGAGCCACGACCCCGGCGAGCGCGACTTGAAAGGCTCGACTCTGGTCGCGCGTGTAGGCCGCGGCACATACGTCTTCACCGCGCTCGCCTTCTTCCGTCAACTGCCCGCGGGCGTGCCCGGCGCATACCGTCTGTTTGTGAACATGATCTCGGCGGGCGCGAAGTAACGGGAAGAATTAACATGGATGGACAGGATGTGCAGGATAATAAAAATAATGCGGATTTGAGATTTCAGAATTTGAAATTTGAAATCTCAAATCCGAACTTCTTAATCCTGCATATCCTGCACATCCTGCACATCCATGTTAATTCCCTTTCCGACCGCCGGCCGCGCGCACGGACTTGACTGAACATGCGAAGCCGCGCTAACGAAATCGAAAAGCCGCACGCGGATGAAGCGCCGCCCTTCGGTCGCAGTTGGGCGACGCTTTACGTCGTCGTGCTTGCGACGCTCGCGATTCTTGTCGCGCTCTTCTACCTGTTCACGCGGACGTTCGGATGAGGCCGCTAGACTGGACAGTTCTGTTCGCCGCGCTCGCCGGCATCGTCGCCTACGGACTCTGGAAGGGCCGTCGGACGCGCGACCTCGAAGACTTCCTCGTCGCCAGCCGGCGCCAGCGCTGGCATCACGTCGCGCTCTCGATCATGGCGACGCAGGCCAGCGCCATCACATTCCTCTCGACCCCGGGGCAAGCCTTCAGCGACGGGATGCGCTTCGTGCAGATTTACTTGGGTCTTCCCATCGCGATGGTCGTCATCTCGATCACGGCTGTTCCGATTTACCACCGGCTGAAAGTTTACACCGCATACGAGTACCTCGAAGGGCGCTTCGATTTGAAGACGCGCACGCTCGCCGCGCTTCTCTTCCTCGCGCTCCGAGGGCTTTCGACCGGCGTCTCGATCTACGCGCCGTCGCTAATCCTCTCGGTCATCATGGGATGGGATATACGAGTCGTCATACTCATCATCGGCGCGTCCGTGATGCTCTACGCCTCGACGGGCGGCGCGAGGGCCGTTGACAACGCGAACTTCCTACAGTTTCTAATCATCATGGGAGGGATGATCGTCGCTTTCGTCACGCTCGTCAGACTTTTGCCGGCGGACGTTTCATTCCTCGAAGCGACGCACGTCGCCGGAAATCTCGGACGCCTGAACGCGATTGACTTCTCGTTCGACATCCACAACCAGTACAACTTCTGGTCGGGACTCGTCGGCGGATGTTTCCTCTCGCTCTCGTATTTCGGCACAGACCAGTCGCAGGTGCAGAGGTATCTGACGGGCGAGTCGGTCGCGCAGAGCCGCCTCGGACTTCTCTTTAACGGGCTGGTCAAAGTGCCGATGCAGTTCTTCATACTCTTCATCGGCGCGGCGGTCTTCGCCTTTTACCAGTTCACGCAGCCGCCCGTCTTCTTTAACCCCGTAGAGACGGAACGTGCGCGCACAGGTCAGCACGCCGCTCAGTTTCGAGCGATTGAGTCTGACTACGCCTCAGCCTTCGAGGCGAAGCGCGCGGCGGCGCTCAACTACGTCGGCGCTCTGCGCACGGGCGACACGGCGGGAGCGGACGCGGCGGCGCAAGAGTTGAAGGCGGCTGAGGTGCGTGCCGATACGGTGCGCGCTGGCGCGGTCGAGATCATAAAGGAGTTCGACGCGAAGCCTTCGGACGCGAACTACGTCTTTCTAACATTCGTGACGCGCTATCTTCCGGCGGGCGTGGTCGGACTCGTTTTAGCGGCGGTCTTCCTCGCCTCGATGTCCTCGACCGCGTCGGAGTGGAGCGCGCTCGCCTCGACGACCGTCATCGACATACAACGGCGGCTCGTCAAGCGCGACGCGGGCGAGCGCTATTACTTCGTCTCGTCGAAGCTTGCGACGGCACTGTGGGGACTATTCGCCGTCTCGTTCGCGCAGTACGCCGGGCATCTCGGCTCGCTCATCGAGGCCGTCAATCGACTCGGCTCGCTCTTCTACGGGACTATCTTAGGCATATTCCTGCTCGCCTTCTATTTCAAGCGCGTCGGCGGCACGGCTGCATTCGCCGGCGCGGTCGCGGGCGAACTGGTCGTGCTCTACTGCTTCTTCTTCACGCAGATTGCATATCTCTGGTTCAACGTCATCGGCGCTCTCATCGTCATCGCCGCGGCGCTCGCCGTCAATCCGCTCACGCGAAGGCAAAAGTAAAAAAGCAAAATGGAGACGGCGTGCGCGTCGCCTCTCATCAACCGCAAATGATGAGAGGCGACGCGCACGCCGTCTCGCGTCTTACTTTTGCTTTCCGCCGGAGGCGTCTACATCTTCGCCTTCCAGTCGGCCATGCGCTTTTCGAGGTCGGCGATTGTGTTCGGGCTGATGCCGGAGTCTGGGGCCTTCGCCAACTGTATCGCGTGTTCGGCTGTCGCGACCGCTTCGGCGTTCTTGCCCTGTCCGGCGAGGACGCGCGCCTTCGTGTAGAGGTTGGCGAAGTTTTCCTTGATCTTGATCGACCTGTCGAGCCACTGCCCGGCCTCGTCCGTGTTCGAGAGGTTGTTCTGATAGACGTAGTTCGCGGCCTGAAGCGGCGTGCGCCAGTCGTCGGGCTTCGCCGCCGCGACGGCTGCGCGCATCTTCTCGACCGCCAGCGCCTTCACGTCCTTGACCTCGACGGTGAAGGGCACGAGCACGTGCTCCCAGCGTATGTTGACCTGCGCCGAGTTGTCGGTCACGGGGTCGAACGTGTAGATGAGATTCTCCTGATTCGCGGCGACCGTCTGCGGCTTCGCCTTGA
Organism: Pyrinomonadaceae bacterium; assembly: GCA_035474235.1. Taxonomy (GTDB): domain Bacteria; phylum Acidobacteriota; class Blastocatellia; order Pyrinomonadales; family Pyrinomonadaceae; genus QHXN01. The sequence goes on along the minus strand of DATINM010000073.1, from coordinate 19,937 downwards.
TGCGCAGCACGTCCTTCTTCGCGTCGTATGTGAAGCTGCCCCACTGACCCGCGTCGCCGTTGAAGATGATCGTCCACTCGTCACGCCCCGGAATCGCGTGCAGGCTGTAGGTTCCGGCCTTGAGCGGCTGGCCGTTGACGAGCACGTCGTCGGCGACGATGAACTGCGTCGCTTCGTTCGCGCCCGCGCGCCAGACGTGGCCGTTCGGGGCCATTGGAAAATCTTTGCCGGAGCCGTTCGCGCCGTCGAGCGTCACCTCGCCCGTTAACGGCCCGCCCGTCGCGGTCTTAATCGTTGTCAACTTGTCGGCTGGAACGTCGCCCCAGACCGTCCGGCCTTTAACAGCGGGGCGACTGTAGATGATTGTGATGTCGGTGACGCCTACGGTCTGCATCACGCTCGCCTTCTGGCTCGGTCGCGGCGCGCGCAATTGCGCCTGCGCGCAGACGCCCGCGAGCGCGACGAGCGCGGCGGCTAAGGGGAGGAACTTTCTTTGTGATTTCATCTCTCAACTTCTCCTCGTCTCGTAAAAAAATTTCCGGCTTACATCTTACCGGCCTTGATGTCTGCGAGTTGCTTCTCGAAGCGCGTGGTGTCAACGCCGTCGGCCTTGCCGCGCGCGATGGCCTGCTCGGCGACGGCGATGGCCTCCTGCTTCCTGTTCATGTTGAAGAGCAGGTTCGCCTTCGTGCGAAGGTTCTGGAAAGTCTCCTTGACCTTTATTGACTGCTCAGTCCACTTCATCGCCTCGTCGAACTTGTCGTCGTTGAAGTAGGCGTTGGCGACGGCGAGCGGTATCTGCCAGTCGTTGGGGTTCGCGGCGATCTGCGCGTCAATCTTCGAGCGCACGAGCGCGTCCTGATTGGGCACCTCGACCGTGAACGGCACGGCGACCTTCTCCCAACGTATCCATACCTGAGCCGTGTTAGCAGTCACCTGCGGGATTTCGTAGGAGAGGATTTCCTGCGACTCCTGAAGCCACATGGGCTTGACCTTCACACGCAGCGCGTCCTGCTTTGCGTCGTAACGGAAGCTGCCCCACTGGTCGGCGGTCTTGTTGAAGATGATCGTCCACTCATCTTTGTTCGGGATGACGTGCAGGCTGTACGCGCCCGCCGGAAGCTTCTGGCCGTTGATAAGTACGTCGTCGCTGACGGTAAACCGGGTCGCCTCGTTTGCTCCGGCGCGCCATACGTGGCCGTTCGGTTCGAGCGGAAAATCTTTGCCGCCGCCGGGCGCGCCGTCGAGCGTGCCTTCGCCCGACGCGTCGGGGCCGACCGCGTTCGCCTTGACGAGCGCGGCCACTTTGTCCGCGGGCGCGTCGCCCCAGACCGTGCGGCCCCTGACCGCGGGACGATGGTAAACAATAGTTATGTCCGTGACGCCGATGGTCTGCGAAAGGGTTGACGCCGGGCTGGCCTGCGGCAGACGCACCTTCGGCTGTTGTTGCGCGGGCGCGACGGCGGCGAGCGAAAGAAGCACGAGCAGAGAGGCAGCGGCGCGCGGGAAGAATCTTTGAAGCGATTTCATCTTAAACTTCTCCTCTTCGGAATTTGACTGACGGAAGTTTCGGGCGACGGAAAAGCTTCGAGCGGTTTGCGTGCGAGCGCGTCGCCGGTGGACGCGCGGCTCCGGTCGAGTTCTCGTTTGACCGCGCATGGTATCAAAAAGCGGGCGGAGAATTCTTGCACTGTTGTAAAAAATTGTAACCGAAATCCGCGGCGATTTCTCGAACGGCGTGTGGACTAAGAGGCACGCACGTGAATATGATTGGCGCATGACGACTCTTCCCGCTCAGACGCACGCATCGAACCCGCTGCGCGGCGCTCGGCTCTCTTTCGTCGGCGTCGGCGTGATGGCCGAGGCGATGATAGCAGGACTCCTTCGCCGCCAACTCGTCGCGCGCTCGCAGATCGTCGGCAGCCATCCGCGCGCCGCGCGCCGCGAAGAGCTACACACGCACTACGGCATACGCATGATCGAGTCGAACCGCGAGGCCGCCGGTGTCGCGGCGCACGAGGGCGAACGACAGGGCGAAGGCGTCGCCTCAATCGTCGTCCTCGCGATCAAGCCTCAGCGACTCAGCCGTGTGCTCGGCGAGATCAAGGGCGCGCTCGGCGAGAATCAACTCGTCCTCTCGGTCGTCGCGGGCGCGCAAGCCGAGGCGATTGCAGACGAGTTGGGCCGTTCGGCGGTCGTGCGCGCGATGCCGAACACGCCCGCGCAGATCGGCCAAGGGATGACGACTTGGTTTGCGACGCCGCAGGTCGCCGACAGGCAACTCGAAGAGGTGCGCGCGCTGCTCGGCGCTTTGGGGCGCGAGATGCGCGTCGAGAACGAGAACATGATTGACATGGCGACGGCGCTGTCGGCGACGGGGCCGACCTACATCTTCATGATGATGGAGGCGCTCGTTGACGCCGGAGTCCACATGGGTTTCTCGCGCCACGTCGCCGAGGAGCTTGTCATACAGACGATGCTCGGCTCGGTTCTGTTCGCGCGCGAGTCGCACAAGCACCCGGCGGAACTCCGTAACATGGTCACCTCGCCCGGCGGCACTTCGGCAGAGGCGATCTACCAGATGGAGAAAGGCTCGCTCCGCACAGTCCTCTCGAAAGCAGTCTACGCGGCGTACCAGCGCGCCGTCGCGCTCGGTCGAAAGTGAGAGAGGTAGTTGCCGCATGCTTTCACTTTAGAGCGCCGGCGCGCTCGGCCTCGTCGCCGAGTTCGAGTATCTCGCGGCGAATCATGCGGCGCTCTTCGAGAAGCCGTCGGAAGAAGCTACGCTCGCGTAGGAAGAAGAGCGCGGCGCGCGTGCCCGCGAGGAAGCGGTCTAGCTCCTCGCGCGTCCGAAGCGCGACGTAGCCCGCGGCGGGCGCGAGGACGAACGCCGCCAGAAGTCCGCGCCAGCCCGCGAGAAGGTAGAACGCTGCGTCGAGCGCGAGCCACGTCAGCGGGAACAGGAGCAGCGCGGCAGCGATCTTGAACGTCGAGAGAACGTCGTCGTACTCGCGCGCGAACTTCGTCGCGAGCAACCCCGCAAGCTTGTAAGCAGCGTAGTGGATGACCGCGCCCGCGAGCGCGAGCGGTGACAGAAGAATGAAGAGCGCCGCGCGAGAGAGCGTCGTCCATGCGCGCGCGTACTCGGAGACAGTGGCCGGCGACAACTGCCGCGGGTCTTCGAGTCCGGCCTGACGAAGCTCTTCCTCGTACTGACGTATTCGCCCCTCCAAAATTTCCAGACGCGCGGGCGAGTGCTGCCGGTGGAAAGCGTAAGCCTCGACGAATCGCCGACGCCGTTTCAACTCGCGCTCCAGACTCTGCCCTTCCTCGTCGTCACCCGAAGAGAAGATGCGCTCGGCACGCGCGACCAGCGCAAGCGCCTCATGGCGGTCTGCGTTAAGCGTCAGCGAGCGCAGTGCTTCGGCGATGCGCCCGGAGAGTTCCGCGACCGCCTCGCGCGGAGGCTCGCCTCGCTCGTCCGGCTCGACCGGCTCGACCGCTATCGGCTCGCCGAAGTAGAGCAGCGCGCCGCTGCGGAACGTCGTCTTCGACGTGTAGTACAACCCGGCGGGAACGATTTTTAAGGGATGAGGGCGGAGGGATGAGCGATGAAGTGAAGAAGAGACCGAGACAGACGGGCTTTCAACTTTCTCCCTGTGGTCTTCGTCCTTGACCTCAGGAACTTCACCTTTCAACTCGTGACGCTCACCGTTCACCTCGCGGCCTTCATCCCTCCGCCCTCCGCCCTCATCCCTTACAGACGCCGCGCCGAGCGCGATGCGCGCCGCGCCGGTCTTCAGAGGGAGCAGGTACGGCTCGCTGTGTGAAGCGCCTTCGGGGCAGATGGCGATTGTGCCTCCGCGCCGCAGAAGTTCCGCCGAGCGCTCGAAGGTTTCGTGGTTGCGCGAGGTGTCCGCGCCCTCGTCCTGTCTGCGATAGACGGGTATCGAGTCGAGCGCGCGGACGAAGAAGGAGATGACGGGCACGTGGAAGAGCGGCGACTTTGCCAGAAAGGAGACGCGGCGCTGCGCGAAGCAGAGCAGGAAGACCGGATCGACGAGTCCGTTCGGGTGGTTGAGGACGAACAGGCACGCGCCCTCGCTCGGCACACGCTCGCGCCCGACGACCTCGACGCGGCGGAAGAAGACGCGCAGCGCGAACCTCAGAACGAACGTGATTGCACGCCTTAGCAAGACCTTCTGAAAACTCCCGCGCGCGAAATTAAAAGCCCGGCGCGAATCATTCGACGATTCGCGCCGGACTAATTCTACAACACGCGCGCGCGCCGGACTGCGTGCCGGACTGCGCGAGCGCCGTCTTAAAAGTTGGTGACGTTCGGGCCGAACCAGCCCCGGCTGCTGTAGTCTGTGAGCGTCAGCAGAAGGAGTATGAGCAGCCAGAAGAACATCGAGGCGACGATGACCCAGATGAGTCGCGAACTGTAGCGTACGTGCATGAAGAAGAGAAGGACGAGCATCATCTTCGTGACGGCAATCGTGATCGCCACGATGTCATTCATGCGCCCGAAGTCGAAGTTCGCGACGATGACCGTCAGCGCCGTGAACAAGAGCAGCGTGCCGAAGACCACGAAGTAAGTTTGCCTTGGAACGATGTGTACGGACATAAGTAAATCCAGTGACGAGCGATGAGCGACGAGTGAAAGCTTTTCTTAATCACTTATCACTCATCAACGGCCTTCAATGCTTCCCGAAGTGCGCGCCCAAAAGGTACAGCAGCGGGAAGAGGAAAATCCATATAATGTCAACGAAGTGCCAGTAGAGTCCGAAGTTCTCGACCGGCGCGTGATACTCAGGCGAGTAGCGACCGCGCCACGCCCACCACATGATCGGGATGATGATTATGACGCCGATGATCATGTGAATCGCGTGCAGGCCCGTCATCGCGAAGTAGAGCCAGAAGAACATCTGGTACTGTCCAATCGTAACGCCCTCGGGTACGTGAACGCCATGCGCCAAAGGGTTGAACCAGCCCGCGATAGGTATCAGTCCGTCCGTGTACTTCTCGTGATACTCGTAGGCTTTCACGCCGAGGAAGGTCAGTCCCAAAAGCACCGTCGCGAGCATTAAAGCGACTTGCACTTTGGGCGCTCGTCCGGCCTGCGTCGCCCAGACCGCGAGCGCCATCGTCAAACTCGAAGTGATGAGCACCGTGGTATTGAACGCGCCGATCTTCCAGTTGAGGTGGTTGCTGGCGGCCATGAAAGCATCGGGGTATTTCATCCGGTAGATGAGGTAGGCGAGAAACAACCCGCCGAAGAACATCACCTCCTGCGAGATGAAGACCCACATGCCGAGCGTGCCGGCCTCGCGCTGCTGTTCGAGGTTGTCGAAGTGGTGCGCCAGCGCCGTGTGCGCCGACTCTGGCGCGTGCCCCTGTTCGATTGCCTCCGCGTTCGTTGCCAAACTCCTCACCTCCTTAGTGATAAGTGTTGAGTGATAAGTGATAAGAAAGAGAATTGGATTTGCTTATCACTTATCACTCAACACTTATTACCTCTTCTATGTCTCCGCCGGATTGAGCGGCGGCGGCACTCCGGCGACCTGCTCGGTCGTTTCGCCCGGCCCGATGACGCGCATCTCCTCGACGGGGCGGAATTCGTAAGCCTCCCAAGTGACGACGGGCGTAACGGCGAAGTTCTCGGTCGGCGGCGGCGAGGGCGTGCGCCATTCGAGACCCGTGGCGGGCCAAGGGTTCGCCGGCGCGAACCGCCCGTAGCGTATCGACCAAAGGAAATATATGCCGGGGATGAGCAACCCGATTCCGAGTATCGAAGCGCCGCCCGTGCTCATCACGTGAAGCACCTGCCACAAGGGCTGGTCGGTCGGATAGACGTGGTAGCGCCGGGGCATTCCCATGTAGCCCAGAAGGAACTGCGGGAAGAACGTCAGGTTAAATCCGACGAAGACGACGAGCGCCGCGAACCGCGCCCAGCCTTCGGGGTACATGCGCCCCGTAATCTTCGGCCACCAGTTGTGCAGGCCGCCGAGATAGCCCATCACCGCGCCGCCGACCATGATGTAGTGGAAGTGCGCGACGATGAAGTATGTATCCGTGAGGTGAATGTCTAAGCCGAGCGCGGCCAGCATCACGCCGGTCATCCCGCCTATCGTGAAAAGGCCGATGAAGGCGAAGGCGTAGAGCATCGGCGCGTCGTAGGAGATCGAGCCTTTGTACATCGTCGCAGTCCAGTTAAAGACCTTGACCGCCGAGGGAATCGCCACGACGAACGAGATGAGCGAGAAGATCATCCCGGCGTAAACCGACTGGCTCGACACGAACAGGTGATGCCCCCAGACCAGAAAGCCGAAGATGGCGATTGCGAGGGACGAGAACGCGACGAACGAATAGCCGAAGATGGGCTTGCGCGCGTGCGTCGCGATAAGCTCCGAGACGACGCCCATCGAGGGCAGAATCATGATATAGACAGCCGGGTGCGAGTAGAACCAGAACATGTGCTGGAAGAGCACGGGGTCGCCGCCGAGGGCCGGGTCGAAAATGCCGACGTGCGCGAGACGCTCGACCGCCACGAGCAGGATCGTGATCGCGATGACGGGCGTGCCGAGGATGAATATGAGGCTCGTCGCGTAAGTTGACCAGATAAAGAGCGGCAGGCGAAACCACGTCATGCCCGGCGCTCTCATCGTGTGAATCGTGACGATGAAGTTTAGCCCCGTCAGTATCGATGAGAAGCCGTTGACGAATATGCCGAGGCCCGCGAGCACGACGTATGTGTTCGAGAAGTTGGTCGAGTACGGGACGTAGAACGTCCAGCCCGTGTCCACGCCGCCAAACAGCAGTGCCGAAAAAGTTATGATCCCGCCGAGCATGTATATGTACCAACTCAGAAGGTTGATACGCGGGAAGGCAAGGTCTTTCGCGCCGATCATCAGCGGAACGAGGAAGTTGCCGAGCGTCGCCGGTATCGAAGGGATCAGGAAGAAGAAGACCATCATGATCCCGTGATGCGTGAAGACCTTGTTGTAGGTGGCCGACTGCATCAGGTCGCCCTGCGGCGTCAGGAGTTCGAGCCTGATGGCCCCGGCGTATGCGCCGCCGATCATGAAGAAGAACGTGATCGAGGCGAGATAAAGAAGCGCGATGCGCTTGTGATCCTTCGTCAGCAGCCACGACTTCCAACTGTAGTCCGCGTTCAGGTAGTTGACCGTGGGGAAGCGGCTGCGCCACTCGTGCGCGCGCGTCCCCGTCGTCGGTTCGTTCATCATAATTACTTCTTCCCTAAAACTGCTTGTCGAAAAATTACCGACCTCGGTTCGCGTTCGACTGGCCGCCGCGGCCCGGCGCGGGCGGCAGTTGCGGCTGCGGACTCCCCTGCCTCGGCGACGTGGGCGCGAGCGGGTTCGACCGCTGCTCCGTGGGCGAGACGCCGCCCGTCGTCGGCCCCGTCGTCGTGCCCGTGCCGCTGCCCGCCTGAGCGCCCGCCTGCGGCTCGCCGAGCGAGCGTATGTAGGCGATGAGTTGGAGTATCTGTTCCTCGCTCAACTGGCCCTGAAACGTCGGCATGATCGGCTGGAAGCCGAGCGCGAGCTTCGCCTGCGGGTTCAGAATCGACTCGCGTATGTACGACTCGTCAACCGTCACCTGCCCGTCGCCCTGAATCGCCTGCGGCTTGCCGAACAGGCCGTACAGGGTCGGCCCGCGGCTCTGCTGGCCTCCCGGCTCCGTCTGATGGCAAGAGGCGCAGCCGCGCTCCTGAAAAATCTTCTGCCCCTGCGATGCGGCGGACTCCGCGCCCGCGCCGCCCGCGAGCCACTGCTGGTATGCGGCCTGCTCCATGACTATGACGTGGCCGCCCATCCCCGAATGGTTCGTGCCGCAGTACTCGGCGCAGAACAGAGGGTAGGTTCCGGCCTTCGTCGCCTCGAACCAAAGCTGCGTATAGCGACCGGGCACAACGTCCTGCTTGATTCGGAAGGCCGGGACGTAGAAGCTGTGTATCACGTCCTCGGTCGTCATCGTCAGCTTGACGCGCGCGCCGACGGGGACGTGAAGCTCGTTGATCTCGCGCTGGCCGGTCTGGTGCTGGAACTTCCACATCCACTGCTTCGCAACGATGTAAACCTCCATCGCGTTTCGCGGCGCGCGGTACGCCTTAAAGTAGGTCGAAGCGCCCCAGACGAAGATCGTCATGGCGATCATGAGCGGGATGATCGTCCAGGAGAGTTCGAGCGTCATCGAGCCGGAGATGGGACGCGGCACTTCGTCGGGGTCGCGCCGCCTGTACTTGACGGCGAAGAATATGAGAAGCACCGAGATGAGCGTCGAGAAGAAGATGGTTATCAGCAGGACGTAGGCGTAGAGCGCGTCCACGTGCGGCGCGAACGTCGAAGCCTGCTCCGGCGCGAAAGGCACGGTCACATTCGGGATCGGAATGCCCTGAATCAAGTTCACTAAAACTCCCCTCCCCGAAGGGAATCAGTCGGGAACTGCCGCGGCGGCGTTCAAGAGTTCGGCCTTCGGGCCGCGACGCCTCTTTCGAGAACACGCCGGGGCGTGAACTCCCGTTAAACGCGCCTCGCCTTCACGCGGCCCCGCCGGCGTTTATCTCCTCTTCCCAACGCTCCTCGTTCTGCCGCGTGCGGCGACGCAAGTAAAAGATGAGTCCGACGACGCCGAAGACCGTCAGCACGCCCGCCCCGCGCAGCACCGCCATCACGGGCGCGAATTTTCCGGTCGCGGGGTCGTAGTGGTAGCAGTAAAGTATGAGCGCATCCACGGGCGAGCCGATCTTCCCCTGCGACGATTCGACGAGCGCGAGCCGCAAGTCTTTCGGCGAATACTCGATGCCGTAGAAGTAGTGCGACAGTCGCCCTTCGGGCGTCGCGACCATGATGGCCGAGGCGTGCGCGAACTGCTTCGACTGCTCGTCCCACTGGTACTGGAACCCGGTCGCCTGTGCGAGTTGCCGTATGGAATCCTCGTCGCCCGTCAGGAAGTGCCAGCCGTTCTCGACGCCCTCGCGCCGGAATCGCTTGAGGTACGTCTCCTTCTTCTTCGCGGCAAGCTCTGGCCCCTCGCGCGGGTCGAAGCTGACGGTGACGACCTGAAATTCTTTACCCGGCGTGAACGTCACGGCGTCGAGCGCGCCGACCAGACCGTTCAACGTCTGGTTGCAAAGCATTGGGCACTCGTAATAGACGAGCGTCAAGACGACGGGCTTGCCCGGCTGGAAGAAGTCCGCGAGCCGCACGTCGCGCCCGTATTCGTCCTTGAACTTCAGGTCGAGAGGTATCTGGCTGTCGAGCTTCTGCTCGATGCCGACCTTCTTCAGAATCTCCGTCGAGTTGCCCGTAGGCATCGGCCCGACCGGCGGCTGCGCGTACTGCCCGAAGGCCGCGCGCGGCGCGCAGCCGCCGACGAGCAGCATTAGACCGACCGCCCACAGCGCCCGGCGCATGAAACTTTCGCACGCTATCTTCGTCTTCAAACTACTTCTCAAGACAAACTCTCTCTTTCAAACTTCTCAACGATTGCCGCCCGCCGCCGTCGTGTTCCCGTCCGTCTGCGCGCCCGCGCCGTTCTGCTGCGGCTGCTGGCTTCCCTGTTGCGGCTGCTGTTTGGCCTGCCGGCGTTGGAGGTAGAGGCTCATGGCTTCGTTTATGGGAACGCGCACGGTGCCGGAGGGCTGGTCGGCCCAGCCGTAACCCTGAAGCTCTCTCGTCCACTCGTCGCGCACGACGAGGTACTCCGACTGCGGCTGCGGCACGCGCTCCGAGTTCGGCTTGTAGAAGAGGTCGTGCTTCTGCCCGTCGTCGGTCGTCACGCCGTAGCCGGGCGCGAGTTGCAGGCGCGGCTCCGGCGGCAGTCGCTCCTCGCCCTGTCGCGCAAGCGGCGACGCCTCGATCTCCTGCGACTCTTCGCGCTTCTGGAAGTAAATGAACATGACGAGCACCACGCCGCACACGACGAGCGTGAAGAACGTCAACCCGCCGACGAACCACAGGAGCGGGCGCACCGCCACGTCCGACTCCTCGTGCGCAACGTCCGGGTTCGTGATGTACGACACGTCCGGCGTCTCGTGTATGCTGTCCCGCCTTCTCTTACCGTGAGCCATAAAATCCTAGTGATGATTGATGATTGATAAGAAACTGCCTTTGCCTTTTACTTATCATTCATCACTTATCACTCATCACTCCTTTCAATGATGTTCGCCCGCAGTAATCGCCTTCTCAAGATCGGGCGCGCCGAGCGGCAGCAGCGGTCGCGCCGCCAACTGCCCGAAGTAGTACCAGAGCCAGATGCCGCCCAGGCCCGCCGTCATCACAAGCATCGGCACGAAGCTCGTCACGATGTCGCGCGCGCCGAACTCGGCCCCGCCCCCCTGATGCACCGACGGCGCGAAGAAGAAGACCAGATCGAATGCGCGCATGAACAGCATCAGCACGGCGACGCGCCGAAGGCTTCGCGGCTGGCGCTTCAGCGAGCGCGACAGCAGCAGCGCGAACGGCAGCGCGAAATGGAACAGGATGACCATCAATCCGACGACCTGCCACCCGCCGCGCAGACGGCTCAGGTAGAAAGAAATCTCTTCCGGAAGATTCCCCGCCCAAATAATCAGGAACTGCGAGAAGGCGAAGTACGCGTAGAGCATCACCATCGTCAGCAGCAGCTTGCCCCAGTCGTGAAAGTGCAAAGGCTGGTAAGCGTGATCCATCGGCTCGTGATATGAGAGGAAGGTCGCCACCGTGATGATGAAGGCGAGCGCCGAGAGTCCCCAACCCGCAAGCACGATGAGGCCGTAGATGGTCGAGTACCAGTGCGGCTCAAGAGACATCCCCCAGTCGAACGCCGCGAACGTCGCCGTCAGCCCGACGACGAGGATAACGAGGCCGGAGATGTCCTGCATCTTTCGACGCAGACGCGGGTCGCCCGTCTTGTCCTGTTCGCGCGACCAGCGGCTCAGGAGGTTCGCGAAGAAGAACCACACGGCGAAGTAGACGACGCCGCGCGCGACGAAGAAAGGGATGTTCAGATACACGCTCTTCTGTTGCAGAGCGGAGTCGCCCGCGACGCGAGCCTTGTCCGTCCACTCGTAGAGCGAGAACGTGTGCCCGTTCGCCTGCTCGTGTACGAATAGCCCTACGACTACGGGGACGAAGAAGAGCGCGCAGAGCGGGAGCGTGCGCGTCGCGGCCTCGAAGAGCCGGCGGCTGGTTATCGCCCAAGCGCCGCCCGTCATGTGTCCGAGCGCGACCCAGGCGAGGCTGCCAACCGCGATGCCCGTGCAGAAGACGAAGGCTGCAAGATAAGAGCGGAAGATGTGCACCACTCCGCCGTAGCCCGCGTAAGAGCCGAGCGCGAAGGCCAGCAACGCGCCGGCGACGAGAAGCGCGAAGCCGACGACGAGCGCCCGCCCGCGGTAGCGCGCGACCACCGGAGGCGTGTTGTAGTTTGCGTGCGCGTCCATCCTAGTGCTTCTCGCCCCCCTCCGTTGACTGCAAGTACATCTGCCCAGACTCCTTGGAGACGGGCTTCTGCGCGCCGCTCAGAACCTTCTGCTGATCTTCGGGCGAAAGGTCGTTCATCTTCATCCGGCGCGTGAGTTGAAGCGCGCGTATGTAGGCGATTATCTTCCAGCGGTCTTCGGGCGCGACCTGCGCGCCGTAGTCGGGCATTGCGCCCCAGCCGTTCGTTATCACGTCGAAGAAGTGCGCGGCTGAGGCCGTGCCCTCCTGAAGCTTGTCGTCGTAGTACGAAGGCGGCCTACGATAGCCGCGCCTGACGACCATGCCGTCGCCCTCGCCCGTCGCGCCGTGACAGACGATGCAGTAGATGTTGTAACGCTGGCGTCCGCGCTCTAACGCCGCCGCGTCAATCGCGATGGGAAACACGTCCGGCCCGCCCGTCGCGGCGGTCTGCGTGCCCGGAACGCTCGCGCCCGTGTTGCCGAGCGCGTTCGCGCCCGTCGCGGCCTGCGAACTCGCAGCCGTCGCCGCCTGACCCGCGGGCTGACCCGCCGTCTTGCCCGTGTAAAAATAGTCTTCGCGGTCGCGGTAGTCTCCGAACTGGTGCGCGACAGTCCCTTCGGCGGGCGCGCGAACGGAAGCGCCGTCGGGGAAGAATTTTTTGTCGCCCGCGCGGAACGTCTTGTACTTCGGCTGATCCTGCATGTCCATACGGCAGCCGGAAAGTAGAAAGGCAAAAGGCAAAAGGCAAAAGACGAGAAGCAGCCGTGCGGAAACGCGACGCGTGACGCGCGCCCACACTTCTGCCTTTTGCCTTTCTACTTTTGACTTGACCTCAGTGTTCGACATCAGTCACCTCAATCGGCCCGAGGCCCCGAAGGAACTCAGCCGTCCGCTCGCGGTCGAACTTCGGGTCAGCCGACTCGACCAGCACGAAGAAGCGGTCGCGCGAGGCGAGCGCGAAGCTCGGCGCGTTGAAGACCGGATGGTACGGCTCAGGCAGCCTGTTCAGCGCGAGCATCCCGAAGACGGCGAAGAAGGCCGCGCCAAGAACGGTGCACTCGAACGTGATCGGGACGAACGCGGGCCAACTGTAATAAGGCTTGCCGCCGACGTTGATCGGAAAGCTGAAGACCTCGATATAGACCTGCAACAGAAAACCGAGCGTGCCGCCGAGCAAACCTCCGATTAAAACGATGAGCGGCATGTGCGTCTTGTGCACGCCGATGGCTTCGGACAACTCCTCGACGGGGAACGGCGAGAAGGCGTCAATGCGACGATAGCCCTCTTCGTGGACGCGCCGCGCGGCGGCGACCGCATCGGTCGGGTTGTCGAACTCGGCCAGCAGGCCGTATGTCGCGTGGCGCGTGATCTTATTCATCTCACGCCTCCTCCTTTACCTGCGCTTCGGGAACCATCGTCCTCATCTCGAAGATGGAGATGACGGGCAGGAAGCGTATGAAGAGGAACAGGAGGAAGAAGAAGAATCCGATTGTCCCGAAGAACATCGTGAAGTCGAAAATCGTCGGCGCGTACATCCCCCACGAACTGGGCAGGAAGTCCCTGTGTAGGCTTATCGGGATGATGATGAACCGCTCCAACCACATCCCGACGTTTACGAACATCGCGACGACGAAGAGCATCACGTGGCTGTGACGCACGCGCCGAATCCAGATTAGCTGCGGCACGATGACGTTGCAGGTGATGAGCGACCAGTAGAAGAAGGCGTAAGGCCCCGTAAAACGGTTGATCATCATGAACTGCTCGTACTTGTCCGCGCTGTACCAAGCGATGAACGCCTCGCTCATGTAGCCGTAAGCGACGAGCAAGCCCGTGGCGAGCATTACCTTGCCTGCGTTTCGCAAGTGCCGGTCGGTGATGAAATCTTCCAGCCCGTAGAATTTCCTCAGAGGGATTATCAGCGTCAGAACCATCGCGAAGCCCGCGTAGATCGCGCCCGCGACGAAGTACGGCGGAAATATCGGCGTGTGCCAACCCGGTATGATGCCGACCGAGAAGTCGAAGCTGACTATCGTGTGCACCGAGAGCACGAGCGGCGTCGAGATGCCCGCGAGCAGTAGATAAACAACCTCGTAACGCGCCCAGTGACGGGCGCTGCCGCGCCAGCCCAGAGACATCATGCCGAAGACGACGCGCCCGAACTTCGAGCGCGCGCGGTCGCGCAAGGTCGCGAGGTCGGGCACGAGTCCTGTGTACCAGAAAAGCGCCGACACCGTGGCGTAAGTCGAGACGGCGAACACGTCCCACATCAGTGGCGAGCGGAACTGCGGCTGAATCCCCATCGTGTTCGGGTAGGGAAAGAGCCAGTAGGCGAGCCAGGGCCTTCCGGTGTGCAGGAGCGGAAAGAGTCCGGCGCAGGCGACTGCGAACAGAGTCATCGCTTCTGCGAAACGGTTAATTGAAGTGCGCCACGTCTGTCGAAGCAGTAGAAGAATCGCGGAGATGAGAGTTCCCGCGTGGCCGATGCCGATCCACCAGACGAAGTTGATGATGTCGAATGCCCACCCGACGGGCTGGTTGTTGCCCCAGATGCCGATGCCTGTGAGGACGAGATAGGTGATCGTCCCCATCAACATATTCGTCAAGAGGAACGAGATGGCGAGGCCGATCCACCAGCCGGTCGGCGTGCGCTTGCGTAGGACGAGCGAGCTTATCTTGTCCGTCACCGAGTCGAAGGTGTGCCCCGGCTCGATGACGGCTGGCGTCAGGTGTATCCGAGTATCGTCGTATGGGTCGTCGTATCTCTCCATAAACGTCCTTACTTACGCCTTCTCGTTCCCGCCGGGCCCGCCTTCCTTCTCACCCTTCGTCGCCGGAGTTGCGCTCCCCCTTGGCCGCAGGCAGCGCGTCGTTCGGGTTGCGCACGGACGCCAGATAGGTCGTGCGCGGGTGCGTGTTGAGGTCTGCGAGCAGGCCGTAGTTTCGCTTCTGCGCTTTCAACTTCGCGACGCGGCTCGAAGGGTCGTTCACGTCGCCGAAGACTATGGCCTCGGTCGGGCACGTCTGCTGGCACGCGGTCTTTATCTCGCCGTCTTTAACTTTGTCGCCGCGCTTCTCGGCCTCGATCTTCGCGAACTCGACGCGCTGAATGCAGTATGTGCATTTCTCCATCACGCCGCGCGAGCGCACGGAGACCTCCGGGTTTCGCATCAGCTTGAAGTTCGGCGTGTCCCAGTCGTACCCCTCGACCGCCGGGAAGAGAAGGAAGTTGAAGCGCCGGACTTTGTACGGGCAGTTGTTCGAGCAGTAGCGAGTGCCGACGCAACGGTTATAGACCATGTCGTTGATGCCTTCGGCGCTGTGAACGGTGGCGTGGACGGGGCAGACGCCCTCGCACGGCGCGTTCTCGCAGTGCATGCAAGGCACGGGCATGAAATAGACTCCCGAAGGGTTATCGACCGCGCCACGAAAGTACGCGTCAACTCTCAGCCAGTGCATCTCGCGCGAGCGCGCGACCTGCTCCTTGCCGACCACGGGAATGTTGTTCTCGGCCTGACAGGCGACGATGCATGCGTTGCACCCGACGCACGTCGAGAGGTCAATCGCCATGCCCCACTTGTAGCCGCGAAAGCCCTCTTCCTCGTGCTCCGAGTAGTCGTAGGGCGGATAGAGCGACTCGCCTTCGGGCGGCGACTCGCTCACGCCTTCCGACTTCTCTTTCCGCTCGCCCTCGAACGGAAGCGAAGGGTCGCGCGTCCAGTCTGCGAACGTGCCGTGGCGGACGATGTCGCGTCCCTCCATCTGGAAGTGAATCTGCGAAGAGGCGAGAGGGTAAACGTCGTCCGTCTTCTCGACGACAAGCCCCACGCCCGACCACATCGCGTCCGACGTGCGTATGTCGTATGCGTTGAAGCCCATGACGGTCTTGTCGTGCTCGTTGCCGCCGACGCGGCCCGAACGCCAGCGACCGTAGCCGAGGTGAACCGTCACAACGTCGTCGGGCTGCCCCGACAGAATGAAGGCCGGTATGAACTGTTCCTCGTTCGTCGTCGGGCCTTTACGTCCTTTGCGCCCCTTGAAGGTCAGCCGCAGGAGTTCGACGCGCAACTCGCCGCCCTTCGCCGTGATTCGGTTGACGCGCTCCGGCGAGTCCCAGGCGACCGCGCCGTCCGGCTCTACGCCGACGCCTAAACGCTTGGCGGTCGCCGGGCTGATGATGGCGACGTTGTCCCAAGTCAACTTCGTGAGCGGCTTCGGCAATTCCTGAAGCCAACCGTTGTTTGCGAAACGACCGTCGTGGATCGAAGGGTCTGTGCGGAAGACTATCTCGAACGGGCCGCCGCCGTTCGCACCCGCCGCAGGCGCGACCGCCGACGGCTGCGCCGCCGCGCCGTTCTGTTGTGCGCCGCCCGCACCGCCCTTCGGTCGTCGCGCGGTGTTCGCAATGAAGCCGTCGTTGAGAGCCTTGCGCCAAGCCTTCTCGAATTCGGGAGTCGCCGCTGGCGTCGCACCCGAAGAGGTAGTAGCGCCGGAAGTCGCAGCAGTACCGGAAGTCGCAGCCGCGCCGTTCGCGCGCGTCTGACCGGCTTGATTCGTCGCAGCCGCGCCGCCCGAAGGCGTCGAGCCTGCCTGCGTCGTGCTCGCACGCGAAGCCGTCTGACCCGCGCCCGGCGCAGTGTTCGCAGCACCGCCGTTCGTCGGCCCTGTCGCGTTGTTGCCCGTCACGGCTGCCGAGGTCGCGCCCGCAGTGTTCGTCCCACCCGTCGCGTTCGCGGCGTTCGACGCGCCCGCCGACATGAGCGCGGCGCGCCCTTGCGTGAGCCAGTAGTTGCGTATGATGTCGTAGCCTTTGCGGTCGGGCTGGTCTGTGAAGGCGGCGAGGATTTCGTACGCGCTCTTGCCGTTGTAGAGCGGGTTGATGAGCGGCTGCATGATCGTGACCGTGCCGTCGAAGGCGCGCGTGTCGCCCCACGCTTCGAGGTAGTGCGCTTCGGGGATGTGCCACTGGCAGAGTTCCGAGGTTTCGTCCTCGTAGAGACTGAGGTGGACTGTCAGCGGAATCTTCTTCATGCGCGCTTCGTCGAGCTTCACGTCGGCGGGCGTCGTGAAGACGGGATTGCCGCCGAGTATGACGAGCGCCTCGACCGCGCCCGCGTCTATCTCGGAGATGAGCGTGCGTAGGTCTTGCAACTGATCGGTCGGGTTCTCCTCGACCGGCTCGACGAAGTTGACGGTCTTCCCCGTGTTTCCGAGCGCCGTGTTCATCCTGTAAGCGAGCGCGTGAATCTCCGGATCCTGCTCGTCGCCCGCGACGACGATTGAAGCGCCTGCATGAGCCTTCAAATCGGCGACGACAGCGCTGACGAAATCCGCCGCAGGGCCGCCGGGCGTCGTCGCTCCGCCGCTTGCGCCCGCGCCCACACCCGCCGCGATTGCGTTGGCGACCGCGGCGAATTCGCTAGGTCGGACGGCGAGACGGTTGTCTGCGAAAAAGCCCGTGTTCGTCGGCGTCGTCTCTAAAGAGTAGAGGCGCGAAGTCTCTTTCTGTTCGCCGTCGCTCGTGCGCCGTCGGCTCGCGAAGTCGCGCGCGTAGCGCAGCGATGACGGGCCGCATTCGAGAAAGTTCGAGTCGAGCGAGAGCACGCGGTCGGCGGCGGCGAAGTTATAAATCGGCGTGGCGAAGTCGCCCGCGGCCTGACGCGCGCCCGTGCGCGAGTTGTTCGTGCCCGCAGGCTCCCACTGGTACCAACGCGCGCCGGGCAAACGCGTCGTGATCTCTTTGAGTTGCGCCGCGAGCGTCGGCGACATGACCGTCTCGGTCAGGAAGCGAAGCCCCGCGCCCTGCTTCGTCTTCAGGGATTCGAGCGCGGTGCTTATCTCGCCGAGGAAGCTCGTGTAGGTTCGCGTCTCGCCGCGGTTGACTATCGTCTCGGAGCGGTCGGGGTCGTAGAGTCCGAGTATCGAGGCTTGCGCGAACACGTCCGTCGCGCCGAGCGAAGCCGGGTGCAGGTCGTTCCCTTCGACCTTCGTCGGTCGTCCCATGTTGCTACGGACGAGGAGCGGCGCGGCCCCGCCCGTCCAGGGCATCGCCGTCGCAAAATAGAGAGCCTTGCCCGGAACGATCTCTTCGGGCTGGCGCACATACGGGACGATTGTTTCGGGCGGCTGGTATGCGCAGCCCGCGAGTCCCGCGAGCGCAAGCGACGCGCCCATGAGTTTTAAGAACGTGCGGCGATCCGTCCCCTCGTCCCATTCGGAGGCGTGCTGCGGGAACTCTCTGTGCAGGAGTTCTTCAAACTCTTCCGTGGAGGCAAGCTCTTCGAGACTCTGCCAGAACTCGCGCCCGCGCTTGCGTGAGAGCGAGTCGCGCACGCCTTCTATGGAAAGCGTACGCTGCTTTCTGATCTGGTAGAGTTCGGGGAAAGTGTCTTTGATGTGCATCCTGCTTATACCAAACGCCTATCTGTGGCACGTCGAGCAGCTAGTCAAAACGCGCTCGTTGCGAATGCGGTAATCCTTCTTCAACTGCAAGCCGAGCTTGACGCGGCTCGGCGCAAGATTCTCGGCAAGGCGGTTGCTGGCGTCCGCCGTCACTTCGTCCGCCGCGTCGGCCTCGATGTTCCAGCCCATGTCTGTGATCTTGTCCTTCGGTCGGAGGTAGCGCTCAGGCTGGCGGTGGCAGGCGAGACACCACTCCATCTGCAAGGACGCAGCCTGATAGACCATCGGCATCTCGTCAACGCGACCGTGGCACGAAGCGCAGCCGACGCCCTTGTTGACGTGTATGCTGTGGTTGAAATAGACGAAGTCCGGCAGATCGTGAACGCGCGTCCACTCCAAGGGTTTGTTCTCCTTGTAGCTCGTCCTGACGATTTCGAGGTACGGGCTTTCCGCCCAGATTTGCGAGTGACAGTTCATGCAGGTCTTCGTCGGCGGAATCCCCGCGGTGTTCGAGGTTTCGACGGACGTGTGGCAGTAGCGGCAGTCGATGCCGTCGTCGCCCGCATGGTGCTTGTGCGAGAACTGCACGGGCTGCTGCACCTCTATGAACTGCCCCGTATTGTAGGCCGAGCGGTTTATCTCGGCCAGAACCCAGAGCGACGCGGCGACGATAAATATGCCGCCGAAGATGCTGACCTTGGCGATGGTATTGGTGCTGCGGTGGAAAATTTGCATTCTCTTCCGGCCCGTCTTGTGACTGTTTGAACTAGCCCGGCGAGTTGAAACTTAAAGAAGCCGGACGCGTCCTCCGCTCTTGCCGCCGCGGGGAGAGACACACTCGAACGGCTTTCGCTTTCGCCAACGAAAGTGCTTTTCGGAGTGTGCCCGGCGGCCTCCCGAATGACATGGGAAGGCGCGCTCGTCCGCGTGGCCTTTCGGCTGCACCACAAAATCTGAAGAACTGCTTAGGGTGCACTAGTGATACTACTTTTTTTCGCGATGGGCAAGCACAATTAAAGTTCGTGTGTGGAGATTTTGTCGCGCTGTGAATTAACGAATCTAATAACACGAGCGCGGCAACAGCCCGTTTCGGCAAAGCCTGTGCTCGCTTCTTCTCGACTCCCGACTTCAGGCTCGGCGATTCTTACCCTCTCCCGACTTCGGCGGCTGTGAGCGACGAAAGCTGCGGGTTGCTGCGCCGACGCCAGACGAAGCCGTCGAGTATGTAATGCGTAGCCTGCGGCAGAGCGAGCAGCGGCACGAGGAAGACTCTAAGCGTTGACCAGTCCCACGCCGCGCCGAACAGCCACGCGCGCTCGTGCCACACGCCTCGATCCCAAAGCAACTCCTCCGCGTATGCCAGAAGCCAGAGCGTCATGAGAAAGACGGGCCAGCGCGCGAACTGTCTGTAAAACTTTCCGGCTTGCGGCGCACGCGCACGCGCGTACCACCACACCAGCGCGATGTAAGGCACGCCGTGTATCAAGACGTTCGTAACGGTGAATGCGTAATCCGAGTTGAGCGCGACGATGCCCGCGTACCAGCACAGGGCGGTCGTCGCGACGACGATGTCTTTCCCCGGATTGCCCTCGCCCCGGACGAGCCAAGCGCGGAGCGAGCGCACTGCGTAAGCGCCGAGCGCGAGACAATAAACGGGCAGCGCCACGCGCTCGACCCACAGAGGCAGCGCGGCGAAGTCTCCCTGCAAAAACCACCAGAAGCGACGCGGCAGGTGCGCGTGCCAGTAGGCGAGCGGGTACAGCGTCGCCATGTACACGGCGGCAGAGTCAATCGCCCAACCGACGCGCACACGCTCGCCCGCGCGCGCACGGTACATCGCTACCCAACCGTACTGCTGCCTTACGAAATGAAAGACCGCGAGGTAGGCGAGCACGCGCCAGAACAACGCATCCGATTCGGAGTAGAGCGCGATGCCGACGACTAAAGCGATTGCCGGCGCAAAGCCGTAGAGCCAAGCGCGCCGCTTCAACTCCTGAACGTCGAAATAGACGCGGAAACCTGTCGCATAGACGTGCGCCACGTCAACCAGAAGCACAGCCGGAACCCAAGTCCAGTCCGGCGCGTCCT
>DATINM010000072.1:0-76961 GCA_035474235.1 Pyrinomonadaceae bacterium | reverse complement strand
GTCGCGGGCGGGAAGCAGACCTCGTTGTTGCAGGCTTGGAAACGCACGCTCACTTTGACGTGCGCCACGCCCTGCGCGAAGTCGGCGGGCACGCCGACGTTGAAACGCGCGACGGCGCTGCCTTCGTAAACGGCGAGCTTCTCTTCGGGCGTGCCTTCGCCGAATTTGAACGAACGCACCTTGCCCGGCGGGTACACGACGGGCGTCGCGCGCAGGCCGCGCGGCGCTTCGACCTTGATGCTCGTCGCGATGGCATACTTGCCGAGCGGGCGGTTCGAGTTGACGTGCATGCCTTCGGGGATGTCGAAGACGACTGCCGCCTGAAACGTGCTGCCCTGCTGCGCGGGGTCAACGGAGAAGTAGCCGTTGATGCCGACATTGCTCGCCTGCACTGCAAGAGGAGGGAGCGTCGAAGCACTCGCGTCTGTCCACGCGCGCGCAGTCGCGGCATTCGTCGTGTTGGTTGTCGTGGCGGCGCTCTCATGCGTTGTCGTTGCGCGTGCGGATTGCGTCAACGTCGCTTGCGGCGCGAGCAGGGCGGCGAGAGCGAGAAGCGTGCGCGCGAGTCGGGCTTGAAAATTTAGTCTCATCGGAATCCGTCCCGTCGAGTTTAATCGGGTCGAGCTTCAGGTCAGTTGATGAAGCGCGGACGCCTCTGTGTTGCCAACGCGGCGCGCGGCGAGTTGGCCGCAGGCGGCGTAGATGTCGCGACCGCGCGGGCGGCGGACGAAAGCGCGGACGCCTTTCGATTCGAGTATCGCCTTGAACGATTGCACCCGCTCGGCGGGCGAAGGCCGGTACGGCAACTCGTCCGCGGGGTTGTGCGGGATTAAATTCACCTTCGCGCGGAGTTCATGCCGGTTAAGCAGATTCGCCAACTGCCGTGCGTGCTCGTCCGAGTCGTTCACCCCGTCGAGCATCACGTACTCGAACGTGAAGCGCTCGCCCGGCTTCAGTGACTCCTCGAACTCCCTGCACGCGGCGAGGAGTTCCGCGAGCGGCCAGCGACGGTTTATCGGCATCAGACGGTCGCGCAGTTCGTCCGTCGGCGCTGCGAGCGAGATTGCGAGGTGCGGGCGATCTTCGATCTTTGCAAGCTCTCTTATCTTCGGCACGACGCCCGCGGTCGAGACCGTGACGCGGTTCGGCACGATGAAGAGTCCTTCTTCGTCCGACATGATTCGCAGAGCCTTCATCAACGGCTCGAATGCGAGGAAAGGCTCGCCCGCGCCCATCGCGACGAGGTTCGTGCCGCGCGGCGTCCGTGCGCCCGCGCCGTATGCGTCGTTCAAGGCGACGACGATCTGCTCGACCATCTCGCCGGCCGTGAGCGTCCGCAGAAGGCCGAGCTTCGCCGTCAGACAGAAGTCGCATTGAAGCGGGCAGCCCGACTGCGAAGAGAAGCAGATCGTGTCGCGCCGCTCTTCGGGGATGAAGACGGTCTCGACGGGAAGATTGTCGCGCGTCTTTAAAAGGTAGCGGCGCGTGCCGTCCGATGCTGTGTAGCGCGACTCGACCGCGAGCGTCGAGGCGGTCGCGCTCTCTGCTAATCGCTCGCGAAAACTCTTCGGCAGGTCGGTCATCTCGTCGAACGAGCGAAGGCGTCGGCGTTGAAGCGCCGAGAAGATTTGGCGACCGCGGTACGCGGGCCCGCCCAAACTTTCGGCGAATCGCTCAAGCTCGTCGCGCGTCAGTCCCGTCAGATGTGTCGTTTCGCTCATCGTCTCGCGAAGGATTCTACAACGGCTGTGCCCGACTCCGCAGCCCGCGCGTGACTGTGCGGCGGGCCGCGGAATGAGCTATAAAATGCGCGGCGGTCGAGCGCTTGATTTCGAGCGCCGGGTCGTTGCCCCACTCGACCGCCGGATGAATTTTAGATGCAGGGACGGAGAGATTGACTGTGCAGAACTACGAATATCAAGTCTGCTCGGTGCAGTACGGGCGCGTGACGTTCGTCAACGGCGTGTGGCGCGGCAGCGTTCCGATGGGCGGAGACACGAGCGACTCGCTCGCCTCTTGCCCGAACGTCTGGGACTACTTGCAGGAGGCCGGGCGCGACGGTTGGGAGTTGGTCTCCGTCATCACGCACCCGCAAAAGGAGCCGGAGGCCGCGCTCGACATGCTTTATCTGAAGCGCCCTTCGTGGTGAAGCGCGGCGCGGTCGTCGTTTCTCGAATGTTGATTGCCGCAGGCAAAAGCGTTGGACGCCGCGCACGTCGTCGGAAGATAATGGGCGACGAAGTTCGTTCGCGTGATGTCGGGAGATGAAAGAAATGCCGTCGCACGTGCGTCTCAAAATTTGTTTGCTGCTCGCGCTGGCGTGCACGGGTTGCGGCGCGGCGTCGAGGGCTTCGCAGAGCGCCGTACAAACGCACGGCGCACAGTCGCAGTCGTCCGCGCTGCGGCCTTCGAGCGGCTCGCCATTCCTCGACAAGTTGGTCGATGCAGCCATCGAGCGGACGAGCCACGAGGTTCGCTACGACCAGACGTACTTCACGATTGATTACCCGAACGGAGACGTGCCCGCGGGCGTCGGCGTCTGCACCGACGAGGTCATACGCTCGTACCGCGCCGTCGGCGTTGACTTGCAAAGGCTCGTGCACGAAGACATGGAGCGCGACTTCGACGCCTACCCGCACAAGTGGGGCTTGAAGAAGACGGACACGAACATTGACCACCGGCGCGTGCCGAACCTTATGACCTTCTTCGAGCGTCAGGGCGCGGGGCTTCCCGTCAGCACGGACGCGCGCGACTACAAACCCGGCGACGTTGTTTCGTGGGACTTGGGCGGCGGGATGACGCACATCGGCATCGTCGTAAACTTTCCTTCGGACGCGGACGCCAGCCGGATGCAGGTCGTCCACAACATCGGCGCGGGGCCGAAGATGGAGGACGTTCTCTTCAATTGGAAGATCACGGGCCACTATCGCTACACGGGGCCGAAGGAAGAAGTCAAAGCTCAAAAGACGAGCGACAAAACCGTGGACGGCGGCCAGCGCGGCTCTCATCATTGAACGGGCGAATGAACTTGAGTCTTGAAGATTACGGCTGGTCGGATTTCTTCGCGGCGGAGTTCGCGCCCTTCGCCTCGGAGGGCTTCGAGGCGGGGCGTGTCTTCCTACAGCACAATCGCATCTACGCGCTCTACACCGCGTCGGGCGAGACGGAAGCGGAGACGACGGGCAGGCTCCGCTACAATGCGCGCGGCGCGGAGGACTTGCCCGCGGTCGGCGACTGGGTCGTCATCCGAAGAGGAAGCGACGAGGGCAAGGCGAAGATTCACGAAGTGCTGCCGCGCCGAAGCAAGTTCTCGCGCAGGGCCGCCGGCAGCGAGACCGAGGAGCAGATAGTCGCCGCAAACGTTGACACGGTCTTTCTCGTCAGCGGACTCGATAATGATTACAACCCGCGCCGCGTCGAGCGCTACCTCATCATGGCCTGGGAGAGCGGCGCTGCGCCCGTCGTCGTCCTCAACAAAGCAGATTTAATCGAAGACGCCGAAGAGAAGCGGGGCGAAGTCGAGCGCGTCGCGCCCGGCGTGCCCGTGCTTCTTTTGAGCGCGAAGCGCGGCGAGGGTGTCGAGCAGTTGTTGCCATACATCGAACGCGGGCGGACGGTCGCGCTGATGGGTTCGTCGGGCGTCGGCAAGTCAACGATAGTCAACCGCCTGCTCGGCTCCGAGGTGCAGCGCACACAGGACGTTCGTTTGAGCGATGCGCGCGGGCGTCACACGACGACGCACAGGGAACTGTTTCTGCTCGCGAGCGGCGGACTCGTGCTCGACACGCCGGGGATGCGCGAGCTTCAACTGCTTGTGAGCGAGCGCGGCCTGCGCGAGACTTTCGAGGACATCGAAGAGGCGGCGGCGCGGTGTCGCTTCAGCGATTGCCGGCACGAGGGCGAGCCGGGCTGCGCCGTCCGCGACGCGCTCGAAGAGGGCGCGCTCGACCGTTTGCGCTATCAGAATTACAGGAAGATGCAGGCCGAGATGCGCCACGCCGCGACGCTCGTCGATCAGCGCAAGGCGCAGGAAGAGAAGTCGCGCGTCAAGCGCATCCACCGCGATTTCAACAGGACGCAGAAGAGACGATAAGAAGCAGAGGGAGAGATGGAAACTGACTTCGTCGTCGTCGGCAGCGGCATCGCCGGTCTGCGCGCCGCGATAGAACTCGCGCGCACGGGCGCTCGCGTGACGGTGCTCACGAAGGACAGGCGCGAGGAGTCGAACACGGAGTACGCGCAGGGCGGCGTCGCCGTCGCGCTCGCCGAAGACGATGAGGTGATGCTGCACGAGGAGGACACACAGGCCGCGGGCGCGGGACTGTGCGATGAGCGCGCGGTCGAAATCCTTGTCGAAGACGGGCGGCGCTACGTCAAAGAGTTGATCGAGTGGGGCGCGGAGTTCGACCGGGAGGGCGGAAGGCTCATGTTCACGCGCGAGGCCGCGCACTCTCGCCCGCGCATACTACACGCGCACGGCGACGCTACGGGCCGCGAGATAGTTCGCGCACTGCTCGCGCGCGCCGGGCGCGAGCGCAACGTCTCTTTCCTCGCACACGCCGAGACGGAAAGTTTGATCGTGCACGACGGGCGCGTCGCGGGCGTCCGATACCTCGACCCGTTGGTGCGCGCGGCGCGGAGTCTTTTCGCTCGCGGCGTCGTGCTCGCCTCCGGCGGCGCGGGCGCTCTCTACCTGCACACGACGAATCCGTCGGTCGCGACGGGCGACGGGATGGCGATGGCTTATCGCGCGGGCGCTGAGTTGGCCGACGCGGAGTTCGTTCAGTTTCACCCGACGGCTCTGAACGTCGAGGGCGCGCCGCGCTTCCTTCTGTCCGAGGCTCTGCGCGGCGAGGGCGGCGTCCTTCGCAACGCATCGGGCAGGCGATTCATGCCGCGCTACGCGGACGCTGCGGAACTCGCGCCGCGCGACATCGTGACGCGCTCGATAGTCGCGGAGATGGAGCGCACCGCGACGCGGACGGTCTTTCTCGACATGACTGCCTTCGACGCGTCGTTTCTACGTCGCCGCTTCCCGAAGATTTACTCCACGTGTCTTCGCTTCGGACTCGACCTCGCGCGCGACACCATACCCGTAAGCCCTGCGGCGCACTACTGCATGGGCGGCGTCCGCACAGACCTCGAAGGCCGCACGTCGCTCGCCGGACTCTACGCGGCGGGCGAGGTCGCCTGCACGGGCGTCCACGGCGCGAACCGTCTCGCGTCGAACTCTCTGCTCGAAGGTCTGGTCTTCGGCGCGCGCGCGGGCCGCGCCGCCGCGCGCGACCTGTCGGACTCGGGCGCGATTCGCGCGGCGGGCGAAGGCGTCGTTGACGAAGACGACGCGGGCAGGCTCGAAGAAGATAACGCCGGAGCGACTTCGCGCGCGGAGGCGAGGCGTGCGGGCGCGGCTGCGCTCGCCGTCCGAAAGCGCGTGCGTCGTCTGATGTGGGAGCGCGTCGGCATACTCCGCTCGCGCGCCTCACTCGCTCGCGCGCTCAGGGAGTTCGAGCAGATCGCTCGTGCGCCCTTGCGTTCCGCGCCGCGAAACTTCGTCACGGTCGCGACGCTCGTCGCGCGCGCGGCGCTCTGGCGCGAGGAGTCGCGCGGCGCGCACTTTCGCGTTGACTTCCCCGCGCGCGACGACGAGCATTGGCGCATGCACTCGATAATTCAGAAGGACGCGGGCATCAGTTCGAGCGAGACGATAGATTTCATGGCAGAGGTCGCCGGCGAGAAATGAAGTTGGAGCGGGCATTCGAGTTGATGAATAACTTTGATGTACCTGAGTCGATGAAAAAGCGCGCGCCGAAATGGTCAATCATCTTTGTCTGCGTGGCGGGCAAGGTCATGGATGTTGTTCGATTCTATGAGGAATACCCGAAGCCGATTCGCAGGTTGGATGAGTATCGGGAACAGCATCCCGGCGCGATCTGTTATTTCATTGCTAAGCCGGGTCAGTACGACTGTCTCGATAAGCTAGAGAAGAAAATAAAATCCTGTTTTGAGTAGTGAGTCATGGCGAGCTTTGAACAACTGCACGAATGGTCTTTGACTCCGCGCGAGGCGGTAGAGTTGCAGAAGCGCCTGCGCGAGCGCGTCAGGGTCGAGCCGCTGAAGAAGAAGATCGAGACGGTCGCGGGCGCGGACATAAGCTTCAACAAATTCGAGCCGACCGTTTACGCAGGGCTGGTCGTGCTCAGTCTGCCTTCGCTCGAAGTAGTCGAGGAGGTCGGCGTCGTGAGCGAGACGAAGTTTCCATACGTGCCGGGCCTTCTGTCGTTCCGCGAGTCGCCGTCGGTTTTGGAGGCTTGGGCGAAGTTGAAGACCGAGCCGGACGCGGTGATGTTCGACGGGCAGGGAATCGCGCACCCGCGTCGCGTCGGCATCGCTTCGCACGTCGGACTCGTCATCAAACGCCCCACGCTCGGCTGTGCGAAATCCGTCCTCGTCGGACGGTTCGAGGAGCCGGGCGAGGAACGCGGGAGTTGGACGCCGCTCGTTGACAAGGGCGAGACGGTCGGCGCGGCCTTGCGGACGAAGACGCGCGTCCAGCCGATCTTCGTCTCGCCGGGACACCTCATTGACCTCGAAGGCGCGGTCGAGTTGACGCTTGCGTGCGACGGCGGCTATCGCCAGCCGGAGCCTACGCGGCGCGCGCACCTTCTCGTCAACGCTCTGCGTCGCGGCGAGCGCGAGCCGACTTCCGAAGCGCAAGGCAGAGGAACGCGCGCGGCGGACGAAGGGCAGGGGAGTTTCGAGTTTTGATCCTGTGAAAGTTCTTCACTTACCCGGTTGCGGCTTCTGACTCTTCAAAAGCTCCGACTCGATGACCTTCTTCATCTTGTCGAACTCGGCGGCGGTGTAGCCCATTGACTGAAAGAGTATCTGGCCGTCGCGCCCGACAACGTAGCTGCGAGGGATGCCGCCATTGCCGAACAGCTTGAAGATGTCGCGTTGCGGGTCGGAGGCCATCGGGAAGGTGAAGCCCTTCTCCCTTCTGAACGGGACGATCTCTTCGGCGGTCTGCTCGCGCGCAATCGCGACCATCGCGAAGTCGGGCGACAACTTGTGCTTTCGCCAGACCTCTCGCTCAAGCCGCGGCATCTCCGTGCGGCACGGCGGGCACCAGGTCGCCCAGAAGTTGACGAGCACGACCTTGCCCTTCAGGTCTTCGAGCCTCGACTCCTTGCCGTCGAGCGTCCTGAAAGTGAAGTCGGGCATAGGCTGTCCGGTCTTCGTGTACGACTCTATCTCTTCGCCCTGCGCTGCCGGCGTGCGCGCGGGATGGGGCAGGACGCAGAGCAACAGCAGAAGAAAACAGATAGCCAACCTTGTCTTCGTCATCCTTGTCGGTTCCTTTTCGCCCGTCGTTTAAATCTAATCTTTTTGCCCGCCGTCCTGACTGTGTGCGCATTGAATCGTCCGTGCGACTCAAGAGATCGCGCGCGCGATGGCGAAGGCGGCGGCGGCGGCCAGCCCGCCGATGAGCGCCGTCTGAAGCGCGCTACGCAGAGGCCGCGCGCCGGTGAAGTGTCCCTTGACGTAGCCGAAGAGGAGGAGCGCCGCGAGAGTGAGCGCCACGGAGACGACGAGCGCAGAGCGAATGTCGCGCGCGAAAAAGTAGGGACTTAGAGGTATCAGGCCGCCTGCGATGTAAGCGCCCGCAATCGTCAGAGCGCTTCGCAGCGCGCGCCCCGGTTCGGGCTTCTCTAATCCGAGTTCGTAGCGCATCATGAAGTCAACCCACTTGCGAGGGCGCTGGCTGAGCGCTTGGACGAGCGGCGCGGCCTGCTCGTCCGTCAGGCCGTAGGAGCGGAATATCGAGGCGACTTCGCGGCGCTCCTCTTCGGGCACTTCGACGATCTCGCGCTGCTCGCGCTCGTGCTCGTTTCGGTAGTGCTCGGCGTCGCTTTTGGCCGCGAGGTAGCCGCCCAAGCCCATCGCGATTGAGCCGGCGGCTATCTCGGCAAGTCCCGCGGTGATTACGACCGACGACGACGCGACCGCGCCGGAGAGTCCGGCGGCGAGCGCGAACGGGACGGTCAGCCCGTCCGACACGCCTATGACGATGTCGCGCACGGCGTCGCTCGCCGTGAAGTGTCTTTCGACGTGTCTCGTCTGCGGCATCTTTTGCTGTCAACGTCCTTCGGTTTTCGGAAGCATTCGCGCGCGAAACGCGGGCGCGGGACATACTCGGCGAAGACGCGCGCGGCTGTCAAATCCTTTGCGACTCGGAAAGCGCAGGACGGGACGCTACGGAGCAGGGCGGCGTGAAGTGAAAAGGCGGCGCGCACGAAACGGATGTGCGCACCGCCTTTCGTTTCCGACTTCGGAAGCCGTTTACTTCTTGTCCTCGACGATCTGGAACTTCACCGTGGGCGAGAGCGACTGTCCCGAAACCTTGTCGCGGACGCGGACGGCGATCTCGTATTCGCCGGGCGCGAGCGAGGCAGTAGGCATGATGCGTGCGAGCGTCAGCCGCTGCCCCGAATCCGAGATGCCGCGCCAGTCCTCCGTCTGCTTGAAGACCTCTTTGCCGTCCTTCAAGAGCGCGTACTCAACGTCAACCGACGGGCGGAGCGTCGTCTGGTCGATGCCCGCGTTGTAGACCTGCATGTAGATGCCCACGTCCTGCCCGCGCTTGTACGTGCCGGAGACGTTCGGCAAGACCTTGTACGGGCCTATCGAGAACATTCCGGGCAGTTGGTCGCCGGTCGCCTGAAGTTTGACGGCGAGCACGAGCGAAGAGGTGGCGAGCTTGTCGGGCGCGTACTTCGGAACCTCGAAGCCGACCGACTTGACGGTCTGCGCGCCGGAGTTGATGTCGCGGACGATCATGTCAACCTTGTAGTTGCCGGGCGAGAGCGGGAGTTGCCGCTGGTAGGCCGACTTGCGATCCTTCGCCGTGTTCAACTCTTCCGTGGTTGCCTGCGTCGTGACCGGGTCTTCAAAGCTCGTGATGCGGCGGCCCGAAAGGTTCGTCACCCTCGCGTAGATGTTCAGCCGCGCGGTCTGGATGCCGCCCTCGTCCTTGAACTGTAGGTCGCTATTGTCGGTCTGGATCGTCAGCGCCGTCATCACCGTGTTGTCCGAGGCGCGATAGAAATCAACCTTCGTCGAGACGTTGAGAGCGGCGGTGTCCTCCGCGCCGCGGCTGGCCGTGGCGAGCAGGTTCTTCTCCAAAACGTCGTTGACCTCTGGCGGTTTCTGCAAGTCAACGTAGCGCTGCAAAGCCTCGAAGGGGCTGTCCTGTTCGCGCGCGCCGGGGCCCGAGTAGCCGAACGTGCCCATCCCTGCGATGCGGTCGGCCTTGTTTGAAAGCCCCAACTCTTCATTCAAAGTCAGTCCCGCGCCGGGGATGTTCAGCATCGCGTCCTTCTCGTCCGGGTTGCGAGCGATTCGGTACTCGCCGCTCCCCGTCGGGTCAACGAACTCGATCTCGATGCCGGAGCCGACGCCGGGTATGTAGCGATAGAACCAGTCCTCGAACGGGTAGGTCGTCGTCTCGCCGCCGCCCTCGTAGGAGGGACGGTCGTAGGAGCCGCCGGTCGGGTGCGTCTCCTTCTCGTTGGGCGGGCCGTACATTATGTAGATGCGGCCCCGGTCGGTCTTCCAGCCGGGGATGCCGGAGGCGAAGTGCTGGTTGGCGTATGCGATGCGCTCGTAGTGCTCTTCGAGGTATTCGTTGACCTCTGTGTCCGGGTCGGGGTCGCGCCTGCGCCAGAATGCCTCGATGAACTGCTCGCGTTCCTCGTCGGTCTGAAGCTTGTTCCAAGCCTTCTTCTCTTCGGGCGTGATGATGTAAACCACGTCCTCGTTAATCCACTTCTTGAAGGCGTTGGACTGTTCCTTTTTGACGGTGCGCTCGCGGTCTGGAACGTCCTGTTGCTGGTCGGCCTTGCCCTTCTTCTCCTTCTGCTGCGCCGGGACGACGACGTTCGAGCCGGATACGAGAATGCCGAGGGCCAACGCGAGAGAACGCATCCTTTGATGACGGGCCATCGCTTTACTACTCCTGTTCGGGTGAAACAAAAATTTTGTTTGCTCGCCCCCCGCGCCGGACGGCGGCGGGCCGTTTTAGTGTCGGTCGAGCGTCAAACCTAGAGGCCGCGAAAATGGCGACGCCTGAGAAACTCCGCCGGGGTCTGTAGTCTCCACGGAGGAACGGAACCCAGTCATCGCCGCGACTTTCGTGCAGATTTTAGAGTTCTCAGGAGACACAGTCAAGGATGCTTGGAAGTGCCCCCGCGGTTGCCTGACGGACGCGCCGGAAGCGTCCGCCGAACGTCTGACGCCTCAAGACTTATCCGGCGGTGCGCGGCCTGCCGAAAATCCACGCGACGAAGACCGAGATGACGTAAAGCACAAGCATCGGCGCGGCGAACAACAACATGTTCGGGATGTCGTTCGTCGGCGATAGCACAGCGGCTGCGACGAGTATCACGATGAGCGATATTCTCCAGTGCCGCACCAGCATCCCCGCGCTCACTATTCCGATGCGCGACAGGACGTATGTGATCGCGGGCATCTGGAAGACTACACCCATCGCCAGCATGACGATGATGATGAAGTCGAAGTAGTCCGACGCGTTCAGAAACAGGCGGAAGTTTGACCCGAGTCCGAGCAGGTATGCCACCGCTGGCGGAAATATTATTTTGTAGGCGAAGGCCGCGCCAAGAACAAACGACACGCTCGACATCAGGACGAACGGCATCGCGTAGCCGCGCTCGTGCGGGTAGAGTCCCGGCGAGATGAAGCCCCAGATTTGCCACAGAAGGAACGGAACCGACAGGCACAGCGACGCGTAGAGCGACACTTCAAGATAGAGCGCGAAAGGCTCCATCGCCGTGTGTATGACGAGCCTGTCCTCCATGCCCGGCAGAGTGTCGCGCGCCGCGAAGTCAACCGGCAGCCGCACGCCCTTCGGGATGACGTTGGGCCCGGCGAAGATAGGCTCGTCGGTGAAGACGCCGGGGTGTCCGTCCGGCCCATTGGCGACGCGCGCCGCGACCGACGCCCCGGCGGGGATGACGGTGTTACCGAGTTTCGTCTCCTGATCGAAGACGTAGCGACCCGTCGAGCCTTCGGCGAGCGCGCCGACTGTCATGATCGTCTCGCCGCCGGTCAGCCCCTGAAGCGGGACTGGACGCTCGGCGGCCTCGGCCATCGCGCGGCGTATGGGCACGGAGAGGAAGTTGTAGATTCGGTCGGAGACTAACCAGCAGAGAATGAGCGCGACGAAGATGAAGATGATGGAGCGTATGAGGCGGCGGCGCAACTCGTCCAGATGTTCGAGGAACGACATCTGCCCGCCAAGCTGGCGGCCTTCCTGCTCGTCTTCTCTGTTTGTGTCCAGAAGGGTCGAAGCCATTTCGGAAGTTTAAGTCACGGTGTCGTGGAACTCGAATGATGCCGGAAGCCCGGAAGCGCCGCGCGGCGCGAGTCGAACACTCGCGGACCGACGCCCCGGCAGGCTCAGGAAGGATTGATTTCGTCTTCCTCTTCGACGCTCTGCCGCGCCGAACTCTCCGCGCCCGGCGCACGCGGCGGCTCGTAGTCTGAAGCGGTGTCGCGCGCGACGGTCTGCTCCGTCTGAAGTCCCGCGTCGAAGTCGAACTCCGAGGCGGTCACGCTCGCGTCCGGTACTGCCGCAGGAAGCGTCGCGATGCTTGCGGCAGTTTCGCGCGGCCCCGCGTCGAGCGAGGGCTTGCGGCTCTCGATCTCGACCTCGTACTCCCACGTCCGCTTGAAGTCGTCGGATGCGCGCTTGAACTCCGCAAGGCTCTTGCCGAGCGTGCGCCCGATCTCTGGCAGCTTGCGCGGCCCGAAGATGACCAGTGCGACGAGCGCGATCAACAACATCTCGCTCGTGCCAAGGAACTCGAAAATTAGTAGAACGGTCGGCATTTCATTCCGCGGCAGGCTGTTGTGTGGGCGAAGCGAGGCAGCCGTTGGTCACTTCTCGCCCGCGGCGTTCGGGCTGTACTCCGGCGGATAGAATATGACCTCGACGGCGCGACCGCCGACGCCCTTCGTGTAGAAAGAGACCGAGCGGTCTCGGTGCTCTTTGACGGGGCGGCCCTCGCGCCGCGCAGCCTCTTCCAGAGCCTCGCGCGATTCGACGCGGATGCCGATGTGCTGCGGGTGCTTCGAGTCGGGCGGCAGGAGCGCCACGCCGAAGCCGCGCGCGTCGCGCACCATCGCCCAGTCGTCGTACAGAGTCTCGACGCGGAAGCCGAGGCGCTCGTACTCGCGCACGTCGGCCTTCAAATCCTCCGACTTCACCGCGACGTGATCCACGACGCCCTCTACACGCAACTCGCCCCGCTCCTGCATTGCAACCTCCGTCGATATTTCAAAATCTCAAGCGCACGTTTCAAAGTCGCAAGCACGAAGTCGGAAGCAGATTCTTAAACTCCGTGCATTCAACTTCCGAACTCCGAAATCTTCAAGCCGGATTGTACTCTGTCGGCGGGCGCGCGCGAAAGTCGGCGCGGCTGTTTCCTTGACACGCACGCGGCGCGTGCGCCAACCTGCGGGCCGCCGTGGAAATCGGAACGTAAAAATTATGAAGAAAACGCCGCGCATAATCTCGCTGCTGCCGTCGGCGACCGAGGTCGTCTGCGCGCTCGGACTCGGAGACGCGCTCGTCGGCGTCACGCACGAGTGCGACTTCCCTGCGTCGGTCGTCGGCAAGCCGATTTTGACCGCGAGCCGCATCTCGCACGCCACGATGTCGAGCCGCGAGATTGACCACGCCGTCCGCTCGCATCTCGACGGCCACGGCTCGATTTACGACTTGGACGAACGCCTGCTCGCCGAACTCGAACCGGACTTAATCATCACGCAGGAGCTTTGCGAGGTCTGCGCCGTAAGCTACAAGACGGTCTTGAAGGCCGCGCGCGTGCTCGAAGCGGACGCGCGCGTCGTCTCGCTCGAACCCAACAACGTCCGAGACATCTTCGACAACATAAGAACTATCGGCGGACTCGCGGGAAGAGAGGCGGAGGCCGAAGCGCTCGTCGGCAAACTGACGCGCAGGCTCGACGCGCTATCCGCCCGTCTCGCCGAAACCGAAACACGACCGCGCACGCTCGTGCTCGAATGGCTGGAGCCGCCGTTCGCTCCCGGCCACTGGGTTCCAGAACAGGTCGCGTTCGCGGGCGGCGATTCGTCGTTCGGCGACGCAGGCGCGAAGTCGCGCACGACCACCGCCGAAGAGATCGAAGCCTACACGCCCGAAGTCATAGTCCTCGCGCCGTGCGGCTACTACAAAGAGGACACGTTGCGCGCACTCGCGAGTGCGCGGCTGCCACGCGGCTGGCCGGAGCTTCCCGCCGTGCGCGGAGGGCGCGTCTGGGCGTTGGACGCGACGAGCTACTTCAGCCGCCCCGGCCCGCGCGTCGTCGAGGGCGCGGAAATCCTCTCTCGCATTATCCATCCGGAACTCTTCGGCGCGCCCGAAGAAACGGAAGCGGTGCGAGTCCCTTCAAACCTCATGCGCGCCGAACATCCCTGACTCCGACTCGCTGTGAAAGCGCCGGTGTAAACGATCAGACAAGAATAAATTTCAGACAAGAATAAATTAAAGTCGCTGCGATAACCTCGCCCTCGAATTTGCGCGTTGCCGGTGACCTCGGCGTGCGGAACGTTCGACGGATACACGCAGCCGCCGACGCGAAGCTCTCGCGAGACATCGCGCGGCGGCAGGAATCAAGTCAGTTTATGAATTGTGTATGCTCGCAACTCCGAGCGTACAGCCGAAGTCGTGAACGCCTTTAGTAGTGCCTTCGGTGACGACGGTTTCTGTGCCTCTGTACGAGGTAGCCGGTTCCAGCGCCGCCCGCGCCGCCGATCAGAACGCCCTTCCTGCCGCCGATGAGTCCACCCGCCGCTGCGCCCGCGAGACCGCCGATGATGGCTCCCTTCTTCTTGCTGTGGTGATGGCGGTAGTACCTTCTGTGCGTCTGCGCCATCCCCGTCGAGACGAGCGCCGTGAGCAACAGAATCATGCTTAGGATTGTAGCGATTACGCGCCTGCCGTGTGTTGTACGCATCATCTTTGTACCTTTCTGAATCAGTAAAATTCTTCGGAAGTGAGATAGGCAAAGACCGTACCTCAATGAAGGCCGCGCGAGATTCATGCGGATGCCAGCGCGTGCTGTTTTTGTCTGCGCCGGCGTTCGACGGTGCGCGCCCGCCTCGGTTGCCGCGTGGCTTCAAAACAGACATAATCCACGGCTCGCGCGGTCGCGTATTCGCTCGCGCGGTCGCAGCGTCTTCGACCGAGAAAATTCCGGCCCGGCTGCGGCGGCGACCGCAAGCCCGCGCAAAGGATCTCGAAGGCATGAACATCCTCGGCATCTCGGCCTACTATCACGACTCGGCGGCGTGCCTCGTGCGCGACGGAGAGGTTCTGGCCGCGGCGCAGGAAGAAAGGTTCACGCGCAGAAAGCACGACCACAGGTATCCTGCGCGCGCCGTCGAGTTCTGCCTGAAGCATGCCGGCATCACGCCCGACCAACTCGACTACGTAGCGTTCTACGACAAGCCGCTTCTGAAATTCGAGCGGCTGCTTGAGACATATCTCGACTATGCGCCGCGCGGGCTTCGCTCGTTCCTGATGGCGATGCCCCTTTGGCTTCGCGAGAAGCTTTGGATACGCGAGCAGGTCGCGAAGGAGTCGGAGTTCACAGGCAAGGTTCTCTTCACTGAGCACCATGAATCGCACGCGGCCTCGGCCTTCTTCCCTTCGCCCTTCGAGTCTGCCGCGGTGCTGACGATGGACGGCGTGGGCGAGTGGGCTACTTCTTCTTACGGCTACGGGCGCGGGAACGAACTGCACCTTCTCTCCGAGCTTCACTTCCCACACTCGCTCGGCATGCTCTACTCGGCCTTCACATACTACACGGGCTTTAAGGTCAACTCCGGCGAGTACAAAGTCATGGGACTCGCGCCCTACGGCGAGCCGCGTTACGTCCGGCAGATACTCGACGAGTTGATTGACTTGAGAGACGACGGCTCGCTCCGCCTGAACATGAGGTACTTCAACTTCGCCGCCGGGCTGACGATGACTTCGCGCGAGTTCGACCAACTGTTTGGCGGCACGCCCCGCGCGCCCGAAAGCGAAGTCACGCAGCGCGAGATGGACTTGGCGCGCTCCGTACAGGAGATCTGCGAGGAAGCGATGCTGAGGATGGCACGGCACGCGCACCGCGAAACCGGAGAAAAAAATCTGTGCCTCGCGGGCGGCGTCGCGCTCAACTGCGTCGGCAACGGACGGATACTCCGCGAAGGGCCGTTCGAGAACATCTGGATTCAACCTGCCGCCGGCGACGCGGGCGGCTCTCTTGGCGCGGCGCTATCGGTCTGGTACCAGTATCTCGGAAACCGACGCGACGTGGGTGAAGTCTGCCGCGGTCGCGCCGACGGAATGAAGGGCGCGTACCTCGGCCCGGAGTTTACGAACGACGAGGTGGAAGAATTTTTGTTGACGAGCGGCGCGCGCTATCGCCGCGTCGAGCGCTCGGAAGTAGCCGAGACGGTCGCGCGCCTGCTCGCCGGCGAGAAGGTGGTCGGATGGTTTCAGGGGCGCATGGAGTTCGGGCCGCGCGCGCTCGGCGCTCGGAGCATACTCGGCGACCCGCGCTCGCCGCGCATGCAGTCGCAGATGAACCTGAAGATAAAGTTCCGCGAGTCGTTCCGCCCGTTCGCGCCGTCGGTTCTGCGCGAGCGCGTCTCGGACTACTTCGAGTTGGACGCGGACTCGCCCTACATGCTCCTCGTCGCGCCCGTGCGCGCAGGTCTGCGGCGCGAGACGACAGCGGGCGAGGAAAAACTCTTCGGCATCGAGAAGCTAAACGTTCCGCGTTCGACCATCCCTGCGGTCACGCACGTTGACTACTCTGCGCGCGTGCAGACCGTCAGGCGCGAGGACAACGCGCTCTATCACGAACTGCTCTCGGCGTTCGAGCGCCTGACGGGCTGCGCCGTCGTCGTCAACACCTCCTTCAACGTCCGGGGCGAGCCTATTGTCTGCACGCCCGCCGAAGCCTTCGCCTGTTTCATGCGGACTGAGATGGACGCGCTCGTCTTAGGCGACTTCGTGTTGTTGAAGTCGGAGCAGGGCGAGAGCGCATTCGCGGAAGACCTCTCGTGGCAGGAGGAGTTCCAACTTGATTGAGCCGCGCGGAAGCGTAACGAACACGGGCGAAGCGCGCGTGACCGACGCGCAGGCACGCAAGACCGCGCTCTTGGTCGCGGCGGTGCTGCTCGCCATCGCGGCGTGGAATCTGTATCGAGGACGAATGGCGTTCGTCCTAGTCTTCGGCATCGTCGGC
The DNA here is from genome assembly GCA_035474235.1 of Pyrinomonadaceae bacterium. GTDB lineage: Bacteria > Acidobacteriota > Blastocatellia > Pyrinomonadales > Pyrinomonadaceae > QHXN01. Next base: position 60,618 of record DATINM010000072.1, on the reverse strand, counting down.
GCGGCTTTGCTCGTCGTCGGAATGCTTTTGCGCGGGGCTGCGCGCGTCTTCCACACAGCTTGGATGCGCCTTGCGTCCGCGCTCGGCTACGTCAACAGCCGCGTGCTCCTGACGCTCATGTACTATCTCGTTCTCGCGCCTTACGGCTTCGTGATGCGGCTCGCGGGACGCGACACTTTGAGACGACGCGGCAAGTCGCAGGAGAGCTACTGGATTGCGCGCAAGGCGACAAGACAAACGCGCGAGCAGTTCGAGCGCCTGTTCTGACGAAGATTTTTTGACGGTCGGAGGGAAGAAGTTTTTATGGGCAAGCTCTCGCTCGCCGGTGAGGTCTGGCTGTTCCTTCGGCAGAACAAGAAGCTCTGGCTTCTGCCGATTGTCGTCGTCCTGCTCCTGCTCGGCGTCCTGCTCGTCTTCGCCCAGTCGTCGGCGCTCGCCCCGTTTATTTACACAATCTTCTGAAGTGATGAGTGACGAGTGATGAGTGATGAGTTAAGAGCGCTTGTCTTTAACTCATCACTCATCACTCTCGTTAACAGTCCGAGCGCAATCCGCGTCTTCATTGTCGGACAAGGCGGCGAGGCCGAAGGGCGGCCTTAAATTCCACGAATGTTCGAGGTCGAGACAAGCAGCCTGCTCTTCATGGAAAGGGAGCGGCAAGAGGCGGAGGCTCAAGCGCCGGAGATCGCGCTTGTCGAAGCCGTGCGCGCGGGCGACCGCGAGGCATTCGCGCGCCTATACGAAATCTACTCGCCGCTCGTGCACGGCGTGTTGCTCGCGCGCGTCCCTTACGACGAGGTCGGCGATCTCGTGCAGGATGTTTTCCTCGTAGCCTTTCGCAAACTCAACTCATTGCGCGACGCGGCTCGCTTCGGCCCTTGGGTCGCGATGATCGCGCGCAATCGCGCGACCGACTTCCACAGGCGCACGCACGCCACGGAGGAACTGCACGAAGAACTCTCGCGCGGCATCGGTCGTGAAACGGAGGCGCGCGAGGCGCTCGAAGTCATACGCGGCCTGCCCGAAGCGTACCGCGAGACTCTGGTGCTGCGTCTCGTCGAGGGCATGACGGGGCCGGAGATAGCCGAGCGCACCGGCTTGCAGCCCGCGTCGGTGCGCGTGAACCTGCACCGCGGGATGAAAATTTTGCGAGAGAGGCTTGGAACGAAAGGTCGTGAAGTATGAGCGACTATCTTTGGGACAAGACGGGCGCGCGTGACGCCGAGGTCGAGCGGCTCGAAAGCCTGCTCGGCGAGTTGCGACACAGGCCGCGACCGTTCGCGCCGCCGGACGAAGCTACGGCGGCGCGCGCACGCGCCGGGGCGCAAGTGCTTTCCGCGCGGCGTCACTTCCGAACGCAGTGGCTCGCCGCCGCCGCGATGCTTCTGCTGGCGCTCGTCGCGCTGGCGTTCGCGCTTCTGCGGACGGGCGCGACGGGCGGCGGCGTTCAGCCGGCGTCGCAGGCGAGGCGTGAAGATTCCCTGCGCGCCGGGCAGCAAAACGTCGCGCCGACTCTCGCGCCGACGCCCCAAGTCGCCGCGACAATCACGCATGAAAAAGATAAGAACGACGTGCGAGACGCCGCCGCCGTGAGCGTCGCGCGGGGCGACCTGAATGAAAGACAAGCGGCGCTCAGGGAGAGACGGGCGGCTTTCGTCGCGAAGAGAGAGCAGGCGCAACCGCCACGCATCGCCGCGGCCAACGCGGACGGCCGCGACGTGAAGAGCGCGGCGCAGTCGTCTAGTCACGACGACATCTCTCTCAAGATGCGGCTCGCCGCGAAGGAGCAACTCGTGTACGCGCTGCGGCTGACGAGTTCAAAGCTGAGCGAGGTGCGCGCGAAGACACAGGCGCTTGGCGACGCGAAGCAGAGTTTCGTCGAGGGTGATCGAATCAGGTGAGGGCACGAGCCGCGCCGGGCAGAGAGGCAACGTAAGCCGCGCCGGGCGTTGAAGCCAATCGGAGCAAACATGTATTCGTCGATCTTAAAATCATTCGCAGCCGCCGCGACGAAGTTCGCAGCCGCCGCGCTGCTCGCCGCGTTCGCGTGCGCCCTGGCGCTCGCGCAGGACGGCGCGGCGTCGAAGGGTCGCCTGCGGCTCGACAGTCTCGAACGCCTCGCGCCGAAGTCGGACGAGAGCGTCCACATAGAGATTGACGGCGTTCTGATGAAGTTCGCCGCGTCGCTCCTCTCGGACAAGGAACCGGACGAGCGCAACGTCAAGGAGATTATCGCGGGACTCAAAGGCGTTTACGTGCGCAGCTACAAGTCGAAGACGGGCAGTCAATTTACGGACGCAGACCTCGCGCCACTGCGCGAGCAACTGCGCGCGCAGGGCTGGTCGCGCATCGTTGACGTTAAGTCGCGCGACGAGACGGACGACAACGCGGAGATTTACCTCGCGACCGAAGGCGAGCGCGTCGATGGGATGGCGATCATCACGTTCGAGCCGAAGGAACTGATCGTTATAAACATCGTCGGCTCGATTGATCCGGGCAAGCTCAGGCAGCTAGAAGGAAACCTCGGCATCCCGCGCATCCACGTCGAACACAAAAAGCAAAAGTAAAAGGCGAAAGAGCGGAGGGCGAACGGCTCTGCACTCGTCTGTCGGCTCTGCTCTCTTGCGTCAAAGGCCGCGCGCCTCTCGTCGTTTCACGGACGAGAGGCGCGCTCCTTCGTCTGTTCCTCTTGCGCTTCTTCTTTCACCACGGAAAGCCAGCGACTTCGACCTTGCCCGCGGGCCACGCGCGCGAGCCGCAGGGCAGAACCATCAAGCGAAACGGCGAGACGACCTTGCCCGAAGGCTGCTCGAACTCGATTGTCTCTTCGACGAGTTGCCAGCCCTGCCGCGCGTAGAACGCTCTGAGGCGTTCGAGGCAGAAGAGCACGCCGAACTCCGCCTTCAACTCCGAGCAGATGAACTCAGCCGCCCGCCGCATCCCCGCGTGGACGAGGCGACGCCCCTGCGCTTCGGGCACTGTGACGACGCCTCCGACTCCGCCGACCGTCACGTCTATTCCGCCTGCGCGCACGGTCGTTTTGAGAACGCCCACGTGGCTGATGACGCGCCCGTCCTCTTCCGTGACGAAGTGATAATCCTTCGGACGCCACTGATACTTCGCGTCGTCGTCGCCGAAGACGTTTTCGCTCCACTCGAAGAGTATCTTGCGCTCTTCGTCCGTGAGCCGGTCTGCGAATCGAATCTCAACGCCCAAAGGTTTTCACGCTCCGCTTAAAAGTTGCCGATTGCCCTCGAAGACGAAAGGCAATATAGTCACAACACCTGAGACGGCACGAACAGCCGTTTTAATGCTTTCCGCGCAGTAACACAAGAACATTCTTCGGAGGATGCCCGCACATGAAAAGCGTCCGTCTTCTTCCGCGCGCGTTCGTCCGCGCGTCGTCGCTTCTGCTCGCGGCCTTTCTATTCATAGGCGTCGGGCCTCGCTCGACACTCGCGCGACAGGAACAGTCTTCGCAGAGCGCGCAGCAGAACCGGCAGCGCGCCGCCGAGCGAAAGCCTTTCGGGCCGCTCGCGTATCGTCCCATCGGGCCGTACCGCGGCGGTCGAGTCGGCACGGTCGCGGGCGTTCCATCGCAGCCGATGGTTTATTACTTCGGCGCGGCGGGCGGCGGCGGAGTTTGGAAGACGACCGACGGCGGCGTGACGTGGGAGCCGCTCGGCGACCAGACGTTCAAGACAGGCTCGGTCGGCGCGATTGAGGTTTCGCAGTCAGACCCGAACGTCATCTACGTCGGCATGGGCGAAGAGACCCTGCGCGGCAACGTCTCGCACGGCGACGGGATGTACAAGTCAACGGACGCCGGAAGGACTTGGAAAAAAATCGGACTCGACGACACGCGCCACATCGCGCGCGTTCGCGTCCACCCGCGCAACCCCGATCTCGTCTACGTCGCCGTCATCGGCCATGCCTTCGGCCCGAACGAGCAGCGCGGAGTCTTCCGCTCGAAAGACGGAGGCCGAACTTGGGAAAAGATTCTCTACCGCACGGCGCAGGCTGGCGCAGACGATCTTATCCTCGACCCTTCAAACGCGAACATCATCTACGCCTCGTTCTGGCAGTACGTCCGCAAGCCCTGGACGTTCGAGAGCGGCGGCCCCGACAGCGGCCTCTTCAAATCAACCGACGACGGCGACACTTGGACAGAGTTGACGCACGCGCCGGGCCTTCCGCGCGGCATCGTCGGCAAGATCGGAATCGCAGTCTCGCCCGCGAACCCTGACCGCGTGTGGGCAATCGTCGAAGCCGAAGACGGCGGCGTGTTCCGCTCCGACAACGGCGGGCGCACTTGGGCGAAGGTGAACGAGCAGCGCAACCTACGCCAGCGCGCATGGTACTACACGCGCATCTACGCCGACCCGAAGAACGCCGAAACCGTCTACGTCGTCAACACAGGCTTCTACCGCTCGAACGACGGCGGTCGCACTTTCACTCCAATCGGGACGCCGCATGGCGACAACCACGACCTCTGGATCGCGCCCGACGACCCGAACCGAATGATCGAGTCGAACGACGGCGGCGCGAACGTCTCGTACAACGGCGGGCGCACATGGACTGAGCAGGATCAGCCGACGGCTCAGTTCTATCGCGTCGCACTCGACGACGATTTTCCGTATCACGTCTACGGCGCGCAGCAGGACAACTCGACGGTCGAGATCGCTTCGCGCACAGCGGACTTCGGCATCGGCGCGGACGCTTGGTGGGACGTTGGCGGCGGCGAATCGGGCTGGATTGCGCCGAAGCCGAACGACTCGAACGTCGTCTTCGCGGGTTCATACGGCGGATACCTTACGCGCTACGACCACCGCACGAAACAACTACGCGCCGTCAACGTCTGGCCTGATAATCCGATGGGTTCGGGCGCGGAAGGGATGAAGTATCGCTTCCAGTGGAACTACCCGATCCTTTTCTCGCCGAACGACCCGAACGTTTTGTACGCGGCGGGCGACCACCTCTTCCGCTCGACGAACGAAGGTCAGTCGTGGGAGATGATAAGCCCTGACCTGACGCGCAACGACAAGTCGAAACAGGGGCCGGGCGGCGGGCCGATAACGAAAGACAACACGAGCGTCGAGTATTACGACACGATATTTACGGTCGCGGAATCATCCGTGCAGAAGGGAGTGATCTGGACAGGCTCGGACGACGGACTCGTTCAGGTGACGCGCGACAACGGCAAGTCGTGGACGAACGTCACGCCGAAAGATATGCCGGAGTGGATTCAGATAAACTCGATTGAGGCGTCGCCAAACGATCCGGCGACCGCGTACTTCGCGGCGACGATGTACAAGTGGGACGACTTCCGCCCATTCCTCTACAAGACGAACGACTACGGCAAGACGTGGAAGAAGATAGACGCGGGAATCCCCGACGGCGCTTTCACGCGCGTCATACGCGAAGACCCTGCGCGCCGCGGCCTTCTATACGCGGGCACGGAAACGGGGATGTACGTCTCTTTCGACGACGGCGAGCATTGGCAACCGTTTCAGTTAAACCTTCCTTACGTCCCAATCACAGACCTCGCGATTCAGAAGCGCGACAAGGATTTGGTCGTCGCGACTCAAGGCCGCTCGTTCTGGATTCTCGACGATCTGCCCGTGCTTCATCAGATGACGGACGCGATGCGCGCGGGCGGCGGCGAGACGACTCTCTTGAAACCCGAAGACGCTTACCGCACGGAGGGCGCGGGCGGAACGCCTCTGCCGACGACGACGACCACGGGGCAGAACCCTCCGAACGGCGTCGTCATCTATTACTACTTGAAAGGCAGACCGGCTTCCGACGTGACGCTCGAATTCTTCGACCCCGCGGGCAAGTCAATACGCAAGTACACGGCGCGCGCACCGAGGCAAGCGGGCGCGACGACGGGCGGCGTCGCAGGGCGTCCCGGCGCTTCGACCGCGCCCGGCTCGGCGCAGGTGCGTCAACCGCCCCAAGAACCGCAAGCGCCTTCGGGCGAAGAGTCGTCGGAGTTCGTCGGTCGCGGCGGCGCTGCGGCGCGCGTGACGACAGAGGCGGGACTCAATCGCTTCGTCTGGGACATGCGTTACCCCGACGCCGCGCGATTCCCCGGAATGATTCTGTGGGCGGGCGACGTGCGCGGCCCCAAAGCCGTGCCGGGCACGTACACGGTCAAGCTCACAGCCGACGGCCAGACCTACACGCAAGTATTCGATATAAAGCGAGACCCGCGGCTTTCGACGACGCCCGAACAGTTCCAGAAGCAACTCGCGCTCTCGTTGAAGATTCGCGACAAGCTGACGGAGACGCACAACGCCATCGCCCAAGTCCGCGACGTGAAGCGGCAGTTGGACGACCTGCTCACGCGCATCGCCGATCAGCCGAATGCGACGCCCGTCGTCGAAGCAGGCCGCGCGCTCGAAGCGAAACTCTCGGCGGTCGAGGAGGAGTTGTATCAGACGAAGAACCAGAGCAGCCAAGACCCTCTGAACTTCCCCATCAAGCTCAACAACAAGCTTGCCGCGCTCGGCTCAATCGTCGGCAGCGCCGACGCCGAGCCGACCGATTCGTCGTATCAGCTTTACGACGAACTCGCGTCGAAGATTGACGCGCAGTTGGGGTCGCTAAACAGAATAATGTCCACCGACCTCAAGAGCTTTAACGGCCTCGTGCGCTCGTCCGACATCCCCGCCGTCATCGTCAAGCCGTCGCCCGCCGTCGCATCATCGCCGGGACAGACGGGCGGAGTCGAAGACGAAGACAGAGACAACAACCCTTGACGGCGAGGCGCGGGCGGCTGAAGACGTGCGCGGAGTCGCCGAGACTTTCAACAAAGTCGTATGGTGCGGTTACGATATGGTGTTCCTTCTAAAATCTGTAAATTGCAACGGGGCTGCAAAAATCCGGCGCTGACTCTCTCACGCCGACGCGGCATGATGGTTGCTGACCAACGGGCGAAAGGGAGGTTCTTTAATTTAATGACGACAAAACGCGCGCGCGGCAGGCTTCTCGGAGTCCTGTCCGTCTTCTCTTTACTGATCGGCATCACACTCGCTTCGAGCGTCAAGGCTCAGGCGCAACAACAGTACCCCTACGGGCAAGACGACCAGAACAGGCGCGACCGCGACTACCAGCGCGACCGCGACAACGACGACGATAATGGCCGCGACAATGATCGCGACCGCGAAGCACGCCAACGTCACCGCCGCGAACGCGACGCCGACCGGGATCGCAACAACGGATACTACGGCAATGGACGCTACGGCAACGGCGGTTACAACAACGGTCGTTACGGTAACGGCGGCTACGGCAACCGTGGTTACGGCAACATCTCTCGCATCGCCGCGGATCGAGGCTTTCAGGACGGCCTCGCCACCGGACAGGAGGACGCATACCGCAGGCAGAGCTACGACCCGCAACGCTCTCACTACTACAAGAACGGCACATACGGCTACGACTCGTCCTACGGCAACAAAAACGCCTACAAACAGGCTTACCGCGAAGGCTTCCTACAGGGCTATCGTCAGGGCTATAACCGCAACGGCGGCTACGGACGCGGCGGCTACGGTCGCAGCCGCACCGGAGACATCCTCGGCGGCATCTTCGGACGCCCGTAATTGCTAACCGGCACGAATCAAACACACCCGGAAAGAAATGGCCGCGACCCGGAGGTCGCGGCCATTTCTTTCTACCGAACCCGCCAATCGAAGATATGATTAAAGGATAGGATCGCGCCTAACTGCCGGAAGGCCACGGCGCATTCGATGCGCGCGGGCCGTTTAAGTTACGCGCTTGAAGAGGAACGAAAACCATTCAACGACGCGCGTGACGAGTCCGCGTTCGCGCCACTTCTGCAAATCGATTTTCTCGCAGGCGGCGGCGTCCTCGTCGAACATCTGCGTGAGTCGGGCGGCGAAGTCCCGGTCGTAGATACAGACGTTGTCTTCGTCGTTAAGTGCGAACGAGAGGTTATCGAAGTTTATCGTGCCGATGGTTGACCAGACGCCGTCGCAGACCATGTACTTGTGATGCATCATCGTTCGGTCGTACTCGTAAATCTCGACGCCCGCCTCAAGCAACTGCCCGTACAATCTCGAACTGTTCCTGCGTGCGATTGTGTGGTCGTTGTGATCGCCAGCGACCATTATCTTCACTTCGACGCCGCGCTTCCGCGCGTCGCGCAGAAGCTCTATGGCCTTCGGATCGGGCACGAAGTAAGGGTTGGCGATGAGTATGGACTTGCGCGCGGACATTATCGAAAGAAAGTAGAGTATTCGCGCGGGAGACGAGCGCGTCTCAGGCTCGCTGAGGACGGTATTAATCGAAAGCGGGCCCGCCTGCGCTACGGCGGGGAAATAATCGGGGCCGGAAATGAGTTCTTCGGTCGTCTCAAGCCACTTCAGCGAGAAAGCGGTCTGCAACGTGCTGACAGCCGGGCCTTCGATCCTGACAGACGTGTCGCGCCAGTGATCCGGGTCTTCGGCGTCGCCCGACCAATGGTCTGCTACTCCTGCGCCGCCTGTGAATCCGACGCGACCGTCAACGATAAGAAGCTCTCGGTGCGTTCGGTTGTCAAAGCGATTGAGAAGGAGAAGTTTTATTGGGTGATACCAGCCGATGCGACAGCCCGCCTTCTCCAACTGCCTCGCCACCTCGAAGCTTTTGTAGCGCGCGGAGCCTACGGAGTCGAGCAGAAGGCGGACGGGAACGCCCGCGCGCGCCTTGGCCGCGAGCGCCTCCGCGAACTTCTTGCCCACGTCGCCGTCCCAGAAGATGAACGCTTCGAGCGTTACAGAGTGCTGCGCCTGATTGATCGCGTCGAGCATCGAGGGATAGATGTGCGAGCCGTTGGTGAGGATTTCGACCTTGTTTCCCGCGGTCGTCGCCGCGCCGGTCGCGCCCGTGATCGTCGGAAGGAAGTCCGGCGACTCTATATCAACCGTGTGTTCCAGTCCGTATTCGGGACTCTTCTCCTGCGGGAGCAGGAAAGTTATGACGAGGACTGCGAAGGCGAGTACGAGCAGTCCCGTCAGCTTCTCCCATGTCGCCTCCGCCGCCCAAGCGAGCGCGTAGAGCCATCCGCGCCAGACCCAGAGCTTAAAACGCTTCCAACGGCTCGTCTCCCGGCGCGAGCGCGAGTGAGCCTCTTCGAGAAAGCGCCGGAGCAGCCGCCGCGCGTGCCCTTCCTCCTTCTTCTCTTCGCTCTGTTTCTTCTTCCTTCGAGCCATCGTGTCGGGAGCGCCCCAAACGGCAGGCGGGCATGGATTATCGCCGACGAGTTCGTTCGTTTTTATGTCTGAGTCGTGACAAAAGACAAAAGAAGGTTTTGGATATAGTGCTTTCAAAGCAGCGTCGAGTATGTTGTGAAGAGGCGCGTGACAAAAGACAAAAGAAGGTTTTGGATATAGTGGCGGCGAGTTAAATCCGATGTCGTTCCGGTGTGGGCCCCGGCGTTCGTGCGCTAATCTATCTTCCATTCGCCGCGCAGGAACGCAATGGAAGTCTCGACGAATCGCTCAGCCATGTTGCCGAAGATGGGGCCGTGCCCTCCGTCGGGTACGACCCAGAGGTACGAGCGCGGTATGGCGTCGAACAACTCCGTCGCCATCCTGACGGGATAGAGCGGGTCGCGGTCGCCATGAACAATGAGCGTTCGAGCCTCGATGGTCGAGAGGTGTGGCGGCGTGAAGCTCATGTCCGTGTAATCGTCCTTGAAAACGTCGGCCATCCGCCAAAGCGCGCGGATTTGGTCGTCGCCGTGCTTGTGCCACTGGCGCATCTGCGCCCACTCCACTTCTGAGTGCTTCGCAGCACTCACCTTTCGCATGATGGCGCGCGCCTCTTCGGGAAAATAGGGCGTCGCGCTGACGAGCACCATCGCCTCGACGCGCGATGCCTGCGCGGTCGCGGCGTGCAGGAGCGTCTTCGCGCCCATGCTCAGGCCGGCGGCCTTGAAACGTCCGACGCCGAGATGGTCGAGCAGCGCGAACACGTCGAGCGCCGACTGGCGAAACGTGAACTCCCGCGTTGGGTTCGTCGAGCCGCCGTGACCGCGCAAGTCCGGCACGATTAACTGAAACCCGTCGGGCGTCTCTTTGAAAACGAGTTCCCAATTGACGCCCGCGCCGCCGCCTCCGTGCAGGAGCACGAGCGGCTCGCCCTCGCCCCGAACCTCGAAGTACATCTCGAAGCCGTTGACGTGTATGGTCTGTCCGACTCCTGAAGACATTTTGTTGAAAAGGCTCTCGATGCCGGAGCAGTTACGGATGTTTTACTCGACGACTCTGACGCGGACGCCCGTCGCCGTGAGCGCTTCTTGCAGTTGTCTGGTCGGAGAGACGCGCGCGAACTGCGCAGTCTTTGCGCGGACGGTCAGATTCTCTTCCGCGATGTGCAGGTCAATGAAGACTTCGCAGTCGCCGGAATGCGCGATAAGTATTTGCGCGATCTCGTCTCCGGCTCGAAGAACGTCGTCACACGTTGGAAATTCGATGACGAGCGCCTGAGCGCGCGCGCGCCCGCTCGCGTAGCCCGACCACGCGCCGCCGTTGGCAGGGATGCGAGCCTTGTCGAGCGAGGTCACCTCGTCGCAAACAATCGTCAGCGCGCCCTCGCCCTCGCAACGCCCCGAGGCGACGAGCAGCGCGTCGTCCGCGGCGTCCGCGCCCTTCGTCTTAAAGGCTTCGGGCCACAGAACACACTTGACGCCCGCGCCCGAAATATCTTCGAGGCGGAAGTATGCGTAGCGGTCGCCCTTCTTCGTGTTGCGAACGGTGAAGTCGGAGACGACGCCTACGACGCGGACGCGCGCGTTCTGCTCGACCGCGGAAAGCTCCGAGACCGGCACGCACCTGAGTTGTTCGATCTTGTCCGCGAACTCTTCGAGTGGGTGGCCGGAGACGTAGAATCCGATAGCAGCCTTCTCGCGCGCGAGCAGTTCCTTGTGCGTCCAAGGCGTTGAGAGTTCGCCTGAGACGTGAATCTCGTCCGTCAAGTGCGAGTCTGTCGCCGACGAGAAGCCGAACATCGCCACCTGCCCGCTGTCGCGCTCGCGACGAGTGCGCGCGCCGTGCTCAAGCGCCCTGTCAACGCACGCGAACAGGCGCGCGCGCCAACTGTGGAGCGTCTCGCCTTCCGGTTTAAGAGAGTCGAACGCTCCGGCGCAGACCAAACTCTCGATGACGCGCTTGCCCGAACCTTTTTCGCCGACGCGCTCTGCGAAATCGAAGATCGAGCGGAACGAACGCTCGACGCGCGCCTCGATGATTGCGGCGACCGCCGTCTGACCGATGCCCTTGATGGCGGAGAGGCCGTAGCGGACGGCGTGCTCGACGGGCGTGAATCCCGGCCCCGACTGGTTCACGTCGGGCGGAAGCATCCTGATGCCATGAGCGCGAAGCTCCGACGCGTACTTGAAAATCTTGCCCGCGTCGTCCGTCACGTTCGTCATCACAGCGGCGTAGAAGTGCTCCGGGTAGTGCGCCTTCAGGTACGCCGTCTGGTAAGCGACGTGCGCGTAGGCTACGGAGTGCGAGCGATTGAAGCCGTAGTCCGCGAACTGCGCCATCAGACGGAATATCTCGCGCGCCTTCTTCTTCTGAATCTTGTTCCTGACGCAGCCCGCGATGAACTTCTCTTCGTGTACGGCCATCTCCTCGCGCTTCTTCTTTCCCATCGCGCGACGCATCAGGTCTGCCTCGCCCAGAGAGTAGCCGCCGAGTCGCTGCGCGAGTTGCATGATCTGTTCCTGATAGACGAGGATGCCGTACGTGTTCCGAAGAATCTCTTCCATCTCAGGCGTCGCATACTCTATCGGCTTGCGACCGTGGTATCGGTCAATGAAGTCGTCAACCATCCCGCCGTCGAGGGGCCCCGGTCGGTAGAGCGCATTCAAAGCCGAGAGGTCTTCGATTGACTTGGGGCCGAGCTTGCGGCAAATCTCCTGCATGCCGGTTGACTCGAACTGAAATATTGCTTCCGTGTGCCCCTGCCCGAACAATTCGTAAGTCTTCGCATCGTCGAGCGGAATCTCAGACCATTTAATGTCGCGCCCGTGCTTTTCTTTGATGGTCTTGAGGCACTGGTCGATGATCGTCAGCGTCGTGAGGCCGAGGAAATCCATCTTGAGCATTCCGGTCTTCTCAAGGTCGGACATCTCGAACTGGGTGGTGAACTCCTGCTTGTTGTTGACGGCGACGGGTATCAACTCTTCGAGCGGCTTCGGGCTGATGACGACTCCGGCGGCGTGGACGGACGAGTGACGCGCGCAGCCTTCGAGCCGCTTGGCTATGTCGATGACCTTGCGAACCTGCGGGTCGGACTCGAATGCCTGTTTGAGTTCGGGAACCGTCTCTATCGCCTGAGTGATTGAGACGTTGCGTCCCCTTATGGGCGGCGGGATGAGTTTGGCGATCTTCTCAACGTCGGCGTATGGGATGTCGAGCGCGCGCCCCACGTCTTTGATCGCGGCCTTCGACGCCATCGTGCCGAAGGTTATGATCTGGCAGACCGAATCTCGACCGTAGAGTTGCGTAACGTGGTTGATGACTTCGGCGCGACCGTTGACGCAGAAGTCTATGTCGATGTCGGGCATCGAGACGCGCTCAGGATTGAGGAAGCGCTCAAAAAGCAGGTCGTACTGCAAAGGGTCAACGTCGGTGATCTCCAGACAGTAAGCGATTAGTGAGCCTGCCGCCGAGCCTCGACCGGGGCCGACGGGGATTCGCCGGTCTTTGGCGAACTTGATGAAGTCCCAGACGATGAGGAAGTAACTGGGGAAGCCCATCTGCTTGATCATCGCGATCTCGCGCGAGACTCGCTCCTGATATTCGGCGAGACCGTACTTGAGCGTTCCTTCTGAGAGCATTCGCTCCCAGACCATCTCGCGCCGCTTCTCGTAGCCGAGGCGCACGACCTTCTCGAAATACTCATCGACGGTAATGTCGCCTTCGACGGTCGGAATCGGAAAGACGGGCAGTTGATTCTCGCCGAGCGGGAGCTTGAGGTCGCACATCTCCGCGACTTCGGTCGTGCGCGTGACGGCGTCGGGGATGTGCGCGAAGATCCGCGCCATCTCTTCGGGCGAGCGGACGTACCACTGCGGCCCGCCGAAGCGCATACGGTTCGCGTCGTTGACGGTCTTGCCCGTGCCGATGCAGAGCATCACGTCGTGCGCCTCGTAGTCTTCGCGGAAAAGATAGTGCGCATCGTTTGTGGCGACGAGCGGGATGCCCGCGCGCTTCGAGAGTTCGATGAGGTCTTTGTTGATTTTGATTTGATCGTCTAGCTGGTGATCCTGAATTTCGAGGAAGTAGTTTCCCTTGCCGAGTATCTCCTGAAACTCGTTCGCAGCCCTTTCCGCCTCGTCGAGCTTTCCGTTCTTCAAGTGCGCCTGCGGCACGCCCGAAAGACACGCGGAGAGTCCGATTAATCCGCCGCCGAATCTTGAAAGTAGCTCGCGGTCGATTCTCGGCTTGCGGTAGAAACCTTCCCTGAACGCTTTTGACGTGAGGCGCACGAGATTGTGATAACCCTCGCGGTCTTTCGCGAGAAGTATCATGTGATTGTAAGGCTTTTCGCCTCGCCGCACCTCCGACTTGTCCGAGCGATGGCCGGGCGCGAGATAGACTTCGCAACCGATGATCGGCTTTACGTCGTGCGCCTTCATCTCCTTGTAGAAGGAGACCGCGCCGTACATGTTGCCGTGGTCGGTCATCGCGCAAGCCTTCATGCCGAGTTCCTTGACACGTTCGGCGAGCGGCTTGATCTGTATGGCCCCGTCTAAGAGTGAATAATCGGTGTGTAGATGCAGGTGTGCGAAATCTTGATTCGGCATTGTCGATAAAATTCCGGCGCGGGTGAAACCTGACGACCCCTCGGAAGCGCCGGCGCGGGGGGCGCTCCGGCGCGTGTAGCGTTTACGGCGCGAAAGAATAGCACAAAGAGCGCGCGCGCGACTGCGGGCGACGAGAATTATTTTTTCCACAGGCGCGAATTCTGTGGAAAAGTATCCGCACCGCCGGGCCGCAGACATTCGGCCTAACACAAGACGGCGTTCTTTTCGTAAGATGAGCGCTTCGCGCGGACGCAAAGAAGTTTTCGGCGAACTCGATAAATTTTTTGGAGGACGGATGCTCGCGCTCCTCAACATCTCGAACTTCGCGCTCATCAGCGAACTGAAAGTCGAGTTCGAGCGCGGCCTGAATCTTCTGACGGGCGAAACGGGTTCGGGCAAGTCGATCATCGTTGACGCGCTCGGCGTGCTCATCGGCGACCGCTTCTCGCCGGAGTTGATTCGCGCGGGCGAGCGGCACGCTTTCGTGGAAGGGTTGTTCACGCTCGGCGCGCACGCGCAGGCCGCGGCGATACTCGAAGAGGCGGGCCTCGGCGCGCAAGCGGGCGGCGAGGTCGAGTTGGTCATACGCCGCGAGCTTTCGTCGGAGGGTCGCGGTCGCGTCTTCGTCAACAACCGATTGGCTACGCTCTCGCTGCTCCGAACTTTGAGGCCGCTTCTTGTTGACATTCACGGGCAGGGCACGCAGCAGACGCTCTTCGATCCCGACACGCATCTCGAACTGCTCGACGCCTTCGCAGACCTCGCCTCGGCTCGCGAAGAAGTAGCCGCGCGCTTCCGCCGCTGGTCTTCGCTCGAACGCGAACTCGAATCCTTGCGTCGCGACGAGGCGGAGAAGTTTCATCTGACGGATGCGCTCCGGTTTCAGTTGAGCGAACTCGAATCGGCGCGCCTCTCGGCGGACGAGGACGAGCGTTTGGAGTCGGAGAGGCGGCGGCTCGTCAATCTTGAAAAGCTGACCGGGCTTTGCGCGGGCGCATACAACACGACTTACGAGGAGAGCGACTCGACGGTCGCGCGCCTCGGACGGCTTGAGCGTCAGGTCGAAGAGCTTTCGCATTACGAGTCGTCGTACAAAAACTACCTCGAAGGACTCGGCACTGCTCGCGCCGTGCTCGAAGACCTCGCTGCCAGTTTGCGCGACTTTCTCGACAGTCTGACCTTCTCGCCCGAACGTCTCGCCGAGATAGAAAATCGTCTGGCGGAGATCACGCGGCTCAAACGCAAGTACGGCGGCACGGTCGAGGACGCGCTCAAACATCTCGCGAACTCGCGCGAACGCCTCCGGCAACTCGAACGCACGGACGAGCGCGCGGCGGAAGTCGCGAAGGAGTTGGCAGGCGCGCGCGCGTCTTATCTTGAAGCGGCGAAGCGTCTGCACGCTGCGCGCTTGAAGTCTGCGGGCGAGTTCCGGCGCGCGGTCGAGCGTTCGCTCGGAGAGGTCGCGATGGAGAACGCGCGGTTCGAGGCGCGCGTCGAGTCGCCCTCGGAACTCGAAGCGGATGATGCGTCGAAGAGTTTTACGGCGTCGGGCTTCGACCGCGTTGAGTTTTATTTCTCTGCGAACGCGGGCGAGCCTCTGCGGCCTCTGGCGAAGGTCGCTTCGGGCGGCGAGGCGTCGCGCATGATGCTCGTCTTGAAGACCAGCGCGAGTCCCGCTCGCTTTCCACGAACGATTGTCTTCGACGAGGTTGACGCAGGCATCGGCGGTCGTGTGTCGGAAGCCGTCGGGCTGAAACTCAAAGCGCTCTCGCGAACGAATCAGGTTCTATGCGTGACGCATCAGGCGCAGATAGCGCGCTTCGCCGGCACGCACCTGCTCGTTGACAAGCGAAGCGCGCGCGGTCGCACAGAGGTCTCGGTCGAACGACTCGACCGCCGCCGCCGCGTCGAAGAGATCGCGCGAATGTTGACGGGCGCGGAGATAACCGAGGCAGCGCGCCGCCACGCGCGCGAGATGTTGAAGACGACTTGAAGCAGGCGGCGGGCGGCGAAGCTCTACGAGTTGGCGGACGAAAAGGTGACTTGAATGGACAGACTGTTTTTCTTAATCGGCGCGTTGTCGGCCTTCGTCGCGGTCGCTGCGGGCGCGTTCGGCGCACACGGCTTGAAGGATCGTCTGAGTGCTGAGATGCTTGCCATCTTCGAGGTCGGCGTGCGCTATCAGATGTATCACGCCTTCGCGCTCATGGCGGCGGCGTGGGCGAGCGCTCGTTGGCCGGGCGCGCTCGCGAGCGCTTCGGGCTGGCTCTTTGTCGCGGGCACGGTCATCTTCTCCGGCAGTCTCTATCTTCTTAGTTTGACGGGCCAACGCTGGCTCGGCGCGATAACGCCCGTCGGCGGTTTGGCATTCCTCGCCGGCTGGCTGTGTCTCGCCGGCGCGTGCTGGAAAGGTTAGTGGATTGCGAGAATCATCAAACTCACACAGAGCGCCTATCGGGTGGTCGGGTGCATGAAATTATAAGGAGGAATGTAAGACAGCGGGGCATAAGGCGGAGAATTTTCTATTCGTAATCCGATTGGGTTAGCTGCGGTATCTTTAATTTCGTCTATGAGTTTTATTACATCGCCATACTTTAACGAAGGCGCGGCTTGCACAAAAACGGTTCTCTCGATTCGCTCATTATCGGGAAGGTCTGTCTGCGATTCTACTCCTGTGCGCCATACTCGATTCTCTACACGCCATCGGAAAATTTCTCTCAGGCTATCTTTCAATTTTACGGTATCCGCAAGCGTGCCCACATCGCTGTCATTTAACTTAAGCCGTCTTTCCGCATCAATCGAAATAACAAGTGTCGAACGCCCAACGATAACGCAAACTAAATCTTTAGGCTGCTCAATTTTCTCAGGCACAAATACTTTGAAAGCATGAGGCTGATACCACCAAATCAAAGCATCCTCTTTGACTTTAGCTAAGTTGGGATGCTCCGACTCAAGCTTTTCATCGGGAAGATAATAGACCCACAGCATCGCAGCCGAAACGCCAATGACGAAAGCCACAGCTAAAGTAAGTAAAGCTCGCAGCAATTTTGTCATAGCTCACCTTCCAAAGTTAGACACGACATCCTCAAGAAAGTTCCACATACGGCATCAACGCTTCCGCCCGCGCCAGAGAAAATAAACAGGTATGCCCGTCGCGAGAATTGCGAGGCCGACGGCGCTGTCGCGCAAGTGTTGGTAAACGGTCGCGGCGACGATGAGCGCGCAGGCGACGACGAAGAGTGCGGTCGTGAAAGGATGGCCGGGCACACGAAAGCCTGCGCGCGAATCGCCGACGGCGTTGCTCTCGTCAACGTCGATTCCGCGCGCGGCTGTGCGTCTTCGGAAGACGAAGAGCGAGGCGGCGGTCAGTCCGAACCAGATGAAGTCAACCGAGACGACGTAGTTGAGTATCTGCTCGTACCTGCCTGAGACGGCGATGACGGCGGCGAAAACTCCCTGCAACGCGATTGCGACGACGGGCGCGCGTGTGCGTGCGTCGAGCCGCGCAACGTCACGGAAGAAGACTCCATCCTCCGCCATCGCGAAATAGACGCGCGGCGCGGTCAGCATGCTCTGGCTCAAAAATCCCAGAGTCGAGATCGCGATGCCGACGGCGATGAGCGACGCGCCTCGTGGCCCAAGCGCGATACGCATGACTTCGGATGCGGGCGTCTCCGTCGCCGCGAGTCCCTCGGTGCCGAGCGCGCGAAGGCATGCGAAGTTGACGAGCGCGTAGAGCAGAATCACCCCGCACACGCCTATCAACAAACCGCGCGGCAAGTCTCTGCGCGGCTCGCGCATCTCGCCCGCGACGAAACTCGCCGTCTGCCACCCGCCGTATGCGAACATTACGGGCGTCAAGGCCGCGCCGATTCCCGTCAGTAGATCGAAAGAGACGGGACGGTCGAGCGCAGCGCCCGAAAGCGCGTGCGGCTCCGAGACGGCGAACACTCCGAAGACGACGAGCGCGGCGATTGCGGCGATCTTCAAGACCATCAGGATGCTCTGCACGTTGCTGCCCGCGCGCACGCCGAGACAGTTGACGACCGAGAGCAGCGCGAGCGTCGCGGCTGCGACCAACCAGTCGGGCGCGCGAGCGTGCGTGAGTTCGATGAAGTAGCGCGCGAAGGTGACGGCGACTGCGGCCATCCCGCCCGTCTGTATGACGAGCAGCAGCGCCCAGCCGTAGAGGAACGCGACCGAAGGGTGGAAGGCTTCGCGAAGGTACGCGTACTGCCCGCCGACTTCGGGCCTGCGCGTTGCAAGCTCGGCATAGACGAACGCGCCCGCCAGCGCAACCGCGCCGCCCGCGAGCCACGCGCCGAGTATCAGAAACGGCGTGTGAACCTGTCGCGCCACGACCGAAGGATTGATGAAGATGCCTGAGCCGATGATGCCGCCCATCACGATCATCGTCGCGTCGAACAGACCGAGCTTGCGCGCGAGTCCGTGGCTCGCAACGCTGGCGTTCTGACGCGGGGAGTCTTCGTGCGTGTCGGCCATCGGTTGATTTGTTCAGAGACGGACAGGCTCTTTCGAGATTTCAGATTTGAAATTTGAGATTGAAAATTTCAGCTTCGAGATTCGGAATTGAGTTTCGGGGATTCGGATTTCAAATTCGTATCTCGAACCTCTGGCACGCGTCTTAAATTTCAAATCTGCGATCTCAAATTTTTCATACGGCAACTCGGCACCTCAAAGGTGCGAGCGAATCAGATAGACGACGCAGGCTATCGCGGCGACGCAGGCTATCGCGACGAGCACGCCGCAGCCGTAGAAAGTGTACCTGAGCCGGCGCGCGGTCTTCTCGTCGCCGGGCGATAGTTGGTTCTGCGGGAAGTAGGGCGGCGGTGTGTTCGTCGGCACGTCAATTCGTCTCCGTTGTCGGGGCGCGATTGTAACACGGCGCGCTGTTTTCAGAGTCGGACTGACGATTTGCCCGCCCGCGCCGCGCGTGCTACCGTTTTCGCTTTCACCCGAGCGCGCGAGAGCAGGCCGCTTTCGCGTCGGAGTGGGCCGAGATGATACGACCGTTCCGCGGCAAGCACCCGCAGATTCACGC
This sequence comes from Pyrinomonadaceae bacterium, assembly GCA_035474235.1. Classification (GTDB taxonomy): domain Bacteria; phylum Acidobacteriota; class Blastocatellia; order Pyrinomonadales; family Pyrinomonadaceae; genus QHXN01. The sequence continues at coordinate 41,737 of DATINM010000072.1, read as the reverse complement.
GACCGCGTTCGTCGAAGAGAGCGCACAAATAATCGGCGACGTTACAATCGGCGCGCACTCGTCCGTATGGTTCGGCGCAGTTCTGCGCGGCGACGTGTTCCACATAACGATAGGCGAGAGAACGAACGTTCAAGACGGCACGGTCATACACGTCTCGAACGGCACGCACGCGACGATTCTGGAAGACGAAGTAACGGTCGGGCACAACGTCACGCTCCACGGCTGTCACGTCGAGCGCGGCTCGCTCGTCGGCATCGGCGCAATCGTGATGGACGGTTGCCGCGTCGGCGAGAAATCTCTGGTCGCGGCGGGCGCGCTTCTTTCGCCGGGCACAATCGTCCCGCCGCGCTCGCTCGTCATGGGCGTGCCTGCGCGAGTCAAGCGGCAGTTGACCGACAAGGAAGTGGCAGACCTCGACATATTCTGGAAGAACTACGTCGAGTACACGCGCGCCTACCGCGAAGAGTACGGCATGTGGAACGCGGAAGCGTGAAGGAGGGTTCTGGGTTCTGGGTTTTGGTTTTTAGCAGCACCCAACACCCAACACCTCAGTGAACATGGCTGCAAAGACACAACCGGCGCGCGGGATGCGCGACTTTCTCCCCGCGGACGTGCGGCGGCGCGAGTACGTCATACGCGTCATCAAGGACGTTTACGAGCGCTACGGCTTCGAGCCTCTGGAGACGCCCGCGGTCGAGAACATCGAGACGCTTCTGGGGAAGTACGGCGAAGAGGGCAACCAACTCATCTTCAAAATCCTCAAGCGCGGCGAGCACGAGAAGACGGGTGAAGCGGACTTGGCTTTGCGCTACGACCTGACCGTCCCGCTCGCGCGCGTCGTCGCGGAGTACGGCGACAAGCTTCCACGCTTTTTCAAGCGCTACCAGATTCAACCTGTCTGGCGCGCAGACCGCCCCGCGCGCGGCAGGTTCAGAGAATTCTACCAGTGCGACGTTGACTGCACGGGGACGCGCTCGCCCGTCGTCGAAGCTGAGTTGTGCGCCGCCGCGAGCGACGCGCTCACAGCTTTGGGATTTACGAACTTCACGATTCGCCTCAACCACCGGCAGGTGCTCGCGGGCGTGCTCGAATCATCGGGCGTCGCAAGCGACAAGCACGGCGACGCGCTCGTCGCGCTCGACAAGCTGGACAAGATTGGCCGCGAAGGTGTCGCGCGCGAGTTCGCCTCGCGCGACATCAACGCCGAGAGCGGCGAAAAGCTGCTCGGCTTCTTTGAGAGCCTGCCGTCGCTCGAACACGCCGCCGAGTTCGTCGTTGATGAAAGCGGCGTGTCGCAAGCTGAGGGCTACAACCGCGCCGCGCTCGGTCGCCTCGTCGAGTTCGTCGGCGGCCACGACGCGGGCGCGCTCGGACTCGAAGAGCTTCGGCAGATAGTCGAATACTCTTCGGCCTACGGCGTTGCAGACCGGATAAAGATTGACCCGTCGCTCGCGCGCGGGCTTTCCTACTACACGGGCGCGATCATGGAGATAAGCGTGCCCGACCTCGCGGGCAGCCTCGGCGGCGGCGGGCGCTACGATAATCTCGTCGGGATGTTTTCGGGGCGCGACATCCCTGCGTGCGGCTTCTCGCTTGGGCTTGAGCGAATCATCGTCGTGATGACGGAGCGCGGGATGTTCCCTGCTGACCTTGAGCGAGCGGCGGCGGACGTTCTGGTGACGGTGTGGAACGAAGAATCGATCAAAGACTCGCTCGCCTTCGCTGCCGAGTTGCGACGGAGCGCGCCCGGCTTGCGCGTTGACGTTTACCCGGAGGCCGACAAGATCGGCAAGCAGTTCAAGTACGCTTCAACGCGCGGCGTGCCTTTCGTCGTCGTCATCGGCGAAGACGAGCGCGCGCGCGGCGAGGTCGTGGTGAAGGATTTGAAGACCGGCGAGCAACGCTCGGTGAAGCGCGAGCAGGCCGCAGCCGCATTGCAAAAGGATCATGCCAACTAATCTCGATCACCTTGGAGAACTTGAGCGCACGCACTCGTGCGGTGGGCTGCGCGCGTCGGATGCCGGGCGCGAAGTCGTTTTGATGGGCTGGGTCGCTGTGCGGCGCGACTTCGGGCCGCTGACGTTCGTCGATTTGCGCGACCGCGACGGCGTAACTCAAATCGTCTTCGACGCCGAGGACGCAGCCAGCGCGCACGCGCGCGCAAAAGAGGTGCGCGGCGAGTACGTCGTCGCCGTTCGGGGCCGGGTAGTGCTGCGCGAAGAGGGGCAGCGCAACCCGAAACTCGCAACGGGCGACGTTGAAGTACAGGCGCGCGAGATACTCGTCTTGAACGAAGCGCGCACGCCGCCGTTTCAACTCGACGCGCCGCCTGAGAAGCTCGCGGCGGAGGACTTGCGTCTGAAGTACCGATACCTAGACCTGCGCCGCCCGTACCTGCAAAACAACATACGCTTGCGCGCGGCGATGGCCGGCGAGATTCGGCGCTACATGGACTCCGAAGGTTTCACGGAGATCGAGACACCGATACTGATTAAGTCAACGCCCGAAGGCGCGCGCGATTACGTAGTGCCTTCGCGCCTGTATCCGGGCCGGTTCTACGCGCTGCCGCAGTCGCCGCAAATCTTCAAACAGATTTGCATGATCGCCGGACTCGACAAGTATTACCAGATCGCGCGCTGCTTCCGCGACGAAGACCTTCGCGCGGACAGGCAACCGGAGTTCACACAACTCGATGTCGAGTTCAGCTTCGCCACGCGCGAGCAGGTCTATCGTTTGATCGAAGGCTTGCTCGTTCGCGTCTTCCGTTTGGTCGGCGCGGAGTTGGAAGCGCCGTTCCGGCGTCTGACTTACGCGGAGGCAATGCGCCGCTTCGGGAGCGACAAGCCGGACTTGCGTTTCGGGATGGAGTTGCAGAACATCGCGCCCGCGCTTGCTGAGACGACGTTCGCGCCGTTCGCCGCGGCGCTTGAAGGTGGCGGCGAGGTCAAGGCGATTGTCGTGAAGGGCGGCGCGCATCTTTCGCGCAAACGACTCGACGAGTTGCAGGAGTTCGCCAGACGCTACGGCGCGGGCGCGCTCGCTTGGATAAAACTCGGCGACGAGCTTTCGTCTTCGCTTTTGAAGGCGATAGGCGAAGAGGCGACGGCGCGCGTCGCGGCCTCAGCCTACGCGGAGAAGCGCGACGCGGTTCTCGTCGTCGCGGGCAAGTCGTCGGTCGTCGCGGCAAGTTTGGGCGCTCTGCGAAACGAGATCGCGCGGCGCGAGAAGCTGATTCCGTCAAACACGTATGCGCCGCTATGGGTGACGGAGTTTCCGATGTTCGAGTTCAACGAGACAGACGGACGCTTCTATGCGATGCATCATCCGTTCACCTCGCCGCTCGACGAAGACCTTCCGGCGTTCGAGCGCGCGGTCGAAGGCGGCGAGACAAACTTGCTCGGCGGCCTGCGTGCGAAGGCTTACGATGCGGTCGTCAACGGCATCGAGGTCGCGGGCGGCTCAATCCGTATTCATCGCCGCGACGTGCAGCGGCTCGTCTTCAAGGCGCTCGGACTCACGGAAGAGAAGGCGCGCGAGCGCTTCGGCTTCTTCCTCGACGCGCTTGAGTACGGCACGCCGCCGCACGGCGGAATCGCCGCAGGCATCGAGCGAATGCTGATGGCGCTCACAGGCATCGAGAACATACGCGACCTGATGGCTTTCCCCAAAACGGCCTCGGCGGCTGACCTTATGATTGACTCGCCCGGCTCGATTGACCCGCACCAGCTTGAAGAGTTGCACATACGAATCGTCGAAGACTGAATCTAACGGGCGAAGGAATTTGAGATGAACGCTGACGAGAAAGATCGTTCCCTGCGCGAGCACGTGCTTTATCTTCTGCGCGGCGGCGGCGCGCACATAAAGTTTGAAGACGCGGTGAAGGATTTCCCCGCAGAGCTTTTGAACGGCAAGGTCGCGGGCGTGCCTTACACGCCCTGGCAGGTGCTCGAACACATGAGGATCGCGCAGTGGGACATACTTGAATTCAGCCGCGATCCAAAGCACGTCTCGCCCGACTGGCCCGAAGGCTACTGGCCCGACAAGTCGAAAGAGGCGAGCGAGGACGACTGGCGCAAGAGCGTCGAACGCTTCCGCGAAGACCTGAATGCGATGCAGTCGCTTGTCGAAGACCTTTCGACCGATTTGCACGCGCCGATTCCACACGGCACGGGGCAGAGCGTCTTGCGCGAGGCTCTGCTCGTCGCCGATCACAACGCTTATCATCTGGGCGTGCTCGTCACGCTCAAGCGCGCGCTCGAAGACGCGGGCAGCGCGAAAAATAGTTCCGGCTGAGACGGTGTGAGAGACGCGTGCGAGATGTCTGACATCAGGTTGCGGCGCACTCTCGTCGAAGAGATGCAGGCGCACGCGCGCGACGCCGCGCCCGAAGAGTGTTGCGGTCTGCTCGGCGGTCATGGGCGTGAGGCCGCGTCACTCTATCGCCTCCGAAACGTCGCGCACGCGCCGGCACTCGCTTACGACGTTGCGCCCGAAGAACTCTTCCTCGCACAGCGACGGATGCGCGGGCGCGGCGAAACTCTCGTCGCCATCTACCACTCGCACCCGCGCTCGCAAGACCCCGCGCCTTCGGCTTCGGACGTGCGGCTCGCCTTTTACCCTTCGGCGATTTATTTCATAATCGGCTTCGACGCCGCGGGCGAGTGCGTGCTGCGCGCCTTCCGAATCTACGAGAGGGAAGGGCGCTTCGAGCACGCTGCGTTCGAGGCCGTCGAGTGAAGTGTCAGAACCCGCGCGGCGCGCGCGACGTAAAAAGTTTTATGCCGGAGAAGAGAAGCAAGTACGACACAGACCCGCTCGACCCCGACTTCGTGCGGCGCACGGACGAGATGAGGGGCGGGACTGCGGGCGTTCAAGACCCGGAAGCGACCGTGCAGCTTCCGCGCGACCACACGACCGATGAGAAGACGCGTCGCTTCGACGAGCAGACGCCTGAGTCTTACCCGTCCGTCTTCGTCCCGCCCGCGTACCAGCCGCCGCGACCGCAGCCGTTCACAAACTTCGGCGCGGGCCCCGCTCAGCCGCCCGCGCAGGTCACGCCGCCACCGCCGGGGCCTTCGTCGCCGTATCAACCGTTCGCGTCACCTTCTTCGCGCACGGTCTCGCGGCTCGGACTGCCGGAGCACATCGCGAACGCCGCGCCGTACTTTCCGTTCTACATCGGAATCGTCCCGGCACTCATCGAACTGTTCATCGTCCCGCGCAACGAGACGCGCACGCGCTTCCATGCGTCGCAGGGACTCGCGCTCCAACTCGCGATTCTCGCCGGCTCGATCCTTTTCAAGATCATCGCCCTCGTCACGGGCAGCGGCTTCGGCGGCTCCCTCTTCTGGCTCGCGACGTTCGTCTTCCTCATCATCTCGATGATACGAGTCCTTCAGGGCAAGCCGCACCACGTCGCACCGCTCGACGAGGCCACGCGCCAACTAAACGAGCGCATCTCGCCCGTGAAGTGAAGAAGCAGTTTTGAGTTTTCAGTTTTCGGCGCGGAGGAATCGGCGCAGCCCACGACATGAGCACCGGGCAAACTGAAAACCGAAAACCGAAAACTGAAAACTGACCGCCGTTTGTGTTAATCTCCTCGGCGTTCTTCGTCTCCCTTCTTTCGGACGAAAAGCTTTTCAGTCCGACTCTTCCGAGGATGTTGCGCTCGATGAGAAGGAAGCTCCTTGCGTCTCTCTCCGCGCTCTTGGTCTGCGCGTCGCTCGTCCCCTTGGGCGCGTCGGGTCAGCGTCGCCGCGCGCCCGCGCGCCGCACGACGGTCGCGGTTGCGGCGAGCGCAAACAGATTCTACGACGCGCGCGTCGCGCAGATCGGCGACGCTTACCTGCGCGGCTACTACGCATTCAACCCTTCGGAGGCGACCGTGGCCGGACTTCACGACTTCGACTCGCAACTCGAAGAGCGAAGCTCGTCGGCTGTGGCTGCCGAGGTCAAGCGCCTGCGCTCGACGCTCGCCGAACTCGCGCGCGTCCCCGAATGGCGACTTTCGGCGGACGCGCGTTACGACTATCTCGTCCTACAGTCGCACGCCAATGCGCAGCTACTCGAACTCGAAGACGTTCGCATGTGGCGACGCAACCCGAACGTCTATAACCAGATCGTCTCCTCCGGCGTTGACAACATACTGAAGCGCAACTACGCGCCCATCGAGCAGAGACTCCAAACGGTGCTCGCGCGCGAGCGTCAGATCGCGCGGCTGCTCGAAGAGGCGCGCGCCAATCTCGACAACCCGCCGCGCATCTACACCGAGACGGCCATCGCGCAGGTCGGGGGAAGCGTTGACTTCTTCGAGCGCGTCGTGCCGCAGATGTTCGAGCGCGCGGGCGGGAGTCATCTCGACGCGGCGCGACGCGCGGAGTTTCACGCGGCGAACGACGCGGCGGTCGAGGCGATTAAAATTTTTCGCGACTGGCTCACGCGCGACCTCCTGCCGCGTTCTACGGGTGACTTCGCGCTCGGCGCTGAGAATTTCAGGAAGAAGCTTCTCTACGAAGAGATGGTTGACACGCCAGTGCCCGCGCTTCTGCGCGAGGGCGAGCGGCAATTGCGCGAGACGCAGGACGAGATGCGCGCCGTCGCCGAAGAGGTCGCGCCGGGCCGCGGCGTCGAAGTCGCTCTGCAACTGCTCGCGCGCGAGCACCCGACTGCCGACGGATTGGTTGGCGAGACGCGAGCCGAACTCGAACGCATACGCGCCTTCATACGCTCCGAGGAGATTATGACGCCGCCCGCGCGCGAGAATCTGACGGTCGCCGAAACGCCTGAGTACGCTCGCTCGCTCTCGTTCGCGTCGCTCGACGCGCCCGGCGCGTTCGAGCGCACGGCGACCGAAGCCTTCTACTACGTCACTCCGCCCGACCCCGCGTGGACTCGGCAGCAGCAGGAAGAGCACCTCGAACACTTCGACCGGTACACGCTGACGATCACCTCGATACACGAGGCTTTCCCCGGCCACTACTATCAATCGCTGAGACTCAGGCAGACGCCTTCGCGCGTGCGCTCCGCTCTCGCCTCGGCAAGCTTTGTCGAAGGCTGGGCGCACTACTGCGAGCAGATGATGGTTGACGAGGGCTTCGGCGGCAACAACCCGAAGCTCAGGCTCGCGCAGTTGGACGCGGCGCTTCTGCGTCTGTGCCGCTACGTCGTCGGGATTCGGATGCACACTGGCGGGATGAAGCTCGACGATGCCGTCTCGTTCTTCATGCGCGAGGGCTATCAGGCGCGCACGAACGCCGAGCGCGAGGCGAGGCGCGGCACGCTCGACCCGACCTATCTTGTTTACACGCTCGGCAAGATGGAGATACTTAAACTCCGAGACGACTGGCGCGCGCGAATGGGCGACTCGTTCCGCATCGGCGACTTTCACGACCGTCTCCTGAGTTACGGGATGCCGCCCTTGAAAATCCTTCGCATGGCGATGCTCGGCGACGAAGGCGCGCGCGGCGTCGTCGAACAGTCTTCTTCGGAAGAGGCGAAGCCGGTCGAGTTCTCGCTGCTGGCGACGGGCACGTCGAGCGCGCACGAAGGCGCGCGCGCGGTCGAGTTGATTACGGACGAGGCCGCGTGGCGTCGCGCTTGGGAGGCGATTGGCGCGGGCCGTCCTCTGCCCGACGTGAGCTTCGACACGCGCGCCGTCGTCGTAGCCTATCAGGGGCAGCAGAGGACGGGCGGTTACAGCGTGGAGATTACAGGCATCAAGCGCGTTGGCACCGTGCTTGCTGTCAGCGTCAACGAGCGTCGCCCGGCGTCCGGCGACGTTACAACCGAGGCGCTCACGTCGCCGTTCGTCGCCGTCTCGATACCGCGTCCGCCGACGGGCGCGAGCGTGCGATTCGCGGACGAGCGCGGCGCGGGGCCGACTCAGACGCCGGCTCAGAACAGGAGCGTGAGGCCGCGCGCGCGGCGCGTTGTGCGTCGCGGGTCGAGGCATTGAAGATTTAGAGGCGAACGCCTACGCCGCGCCCTTCATCAAAAAAACGTTCGGACGCGCCCACGCAACTCGGAAGCGACGGCGCGGCAAGTAAAGTCAAAGCTCTCCCAATCCTCGACGCGCCGCGCTCGGAAGTGGCCTTGACATCGAGTGTTCGGAGCGGCGCGAAACGTGGACGAGCGGCACGCCCTCCGGCGTATAATCGGGGTGGACGTTGCCGCTCTCGAATTTCGCGAGATGATTGTTGGACGCGCCTTCCCTACGCCTGAGGGCGCGCGTCGCGGAGGGAATTAAGATGCTTTCTATCGGAATCAGACACGCGCGCCGTGCGTCGGGCTTGACGCTCGCCGCGTTGATGCTGCTCGCGCCGCTCGCGGCGACGGCGCAGACGCAGATCGTCGCGCCGAAGAACAAGTACAGCCCACAGGACGACGTGAAGCTCGGGCAGCAGGCCGCGCGTCAGGTCTATCAGCAGATGCCTATCTTGCGCGACGCGGCGGTCAAGGAGTACGTCGGGTCGGTCGGACGCCGGCTCGCGCAGGCGATACCGCCTGAGTTCCAGCACCCGGAATTCCGCTACACGTTCGACGTTGTTGACGCGCGCGACATCAATGCGTTCGCGCTTCCGGGCGGGCCCATGTTCGTCAACCGCGGCATGATCGAGGCCGCCGACAACGAGGGCATGATGGCCGGAGTGATGGCGCACGAGATGAGCCACGTCGCGCTCCGCCACTCGACCGCCGAGGCGACGAAGGCGCAGAAATATCAGATCGGCTCGGTCTTGGGTCAGATCGCGGGCGCGGTCATCGGCGGCGTTGGCGGCGCTGCGGTCGGAGCCGCGAGCCAGATCGGCGGCGGCCTCGTCGTCAACAAGTTCAGCCGCGAATACGAGAAGCAGGCCGACCTGCTCGGCGCGCAGATAATGGCGCGCGCCGGCTACGACCCGCGCGACCTCGCAAAGATGTTTCAGAAGATCGAGTCGCAGGGCGGCGGTGGCGGCCCCGAGTGGCTGAGCGACCACCCGAATCCCGGCAACCGCTACCAGTACATCATGCAGGAGGCCGCGATGCTTCGCGTCGCGCCGGGCGTGGGCGAGGACTCGCGCGCGTTTAGCGAGGCGCAGGCGCGTCTGCGCGGCTACCCGCGTGCACAGTCGATGGAGGAGATCGCGCGCAGCGGACAGCGTTACCCGAATCAGGGGAACTACCCGAGTCAGGGGAACTATCCGAGTCAGGACAACAACCCGAATCAGGGCGGTTACGACGGCAGCTACTCGCGCGTCGCGTACCCTTCGGCGAACTACGTCACGCAGCGCACGAGTTTCTTCAGCGCGGGCATCCCCTCGAACTGGCAGAGCCTCGGCGGCGACGAGAGCACCGTCTCATACGCGCCGCAGGGCGCGTACGGCTCGCAGGGGATAACGCACGGCGTGATGTTCAGCGTCGCGCAGTCGAACTACAAAGACCTTCAGAACGCGACCAACGAGGTCGTGCAAGGGCTTTTGCAGTCGAACAACTATCTGAGTCAGGCGACCGACTTCCAGCGAACGACGGTTGACGGTCGCGACGCGCTCGCCGCGACGCTCACGGGCCGCTCGCCCGTCACGGGGCAGAGCGAGCGCGTCACTGTGATTACGACGATGCTCTCGAACGGGCAGGTCTTCTACATGGCCGCCGTCACGCCGCAGACCGAGTACGCCGCGTACCAGCGGACGTTCAACGACATCCTCCGCTCGCTCAGGCTCAGCGGCAGGTATTGAAAGGCAGGGAGGCAGTCGGCAGTCACAGCAGCTTTGATCTGAGAGTTCAACAGTCGAATCAGGTTACGGATTTCACGGTTGAACTTTCAAATCGGAAATTTCAAATCTCAAATTTGAGATTATCTCGACTGCCTCATGCGACTGCCGTCTGTTTCTATCAATCATGGCGCGAGGTTGGGAAAGCAAGTCGGTCGAGTCGCAGCAGGAAGAGAGAGCGCGAGAATCCGAGCAGCGCGACGCAAGGGCGCTCACGCCGGAAGAGCGCGCGAGGCGCGAGCGTCTCGCCACGCTCGAACTCTCGCGCTCGCGCACGCTCGACCAACTCTCGCGCTCTACGAGCGCCGCTCATCGAGCGATGCTCAAGCGCACGCTCGTCGCGCTCGAACGCGAGATCGCCGAGTCTGGATGACGAGCGCCGCGCGATACTTCGCGCACGCGCTGAAAGATGAAAGCGGCCCGCGGAGTCTTGTAACTCCGCGGGCCGCTTTCATGTTCAGTAGGCGGCGAGCCGCCTGAATTTTTTCGTAAGACTTAACTCGTCACAGACATCTTTGCGCCGCATTCGGGGCAGAACTTCGGCGTGCCCTCGACCTGATGACCGCAGCCGGTGCATGTAAGTTTTGGCGGAGTGGTCGGCGCGCCGCATTCGGGGCAGAACTTCGCCTTGCCGACTTCGGCGTGGCAAGACGCGCACGTAGGCGCTGCCGTGGCCTGTTGCTGTTGCGCCTGCGTCGGCGCTTTTACAGACGCGTCCGCGCTCATGTCAACGCCTGACGCGTAGTCGGTCGCCTGCGCCTTCTCGTACAACTGCTGCCGCGCGGCCTCGGCCTTCGCCTGCGCGTGCGAGGCGGCCAACTCCTCTTTGAAGTCGGGCGCGCAGCCCTCGCACTGTCCGGCTGCCGCGTTCCAGCAGACTTCGGGGCAGACCCACTTGCCGCAGCGCGAGCACTGTTGGAAGTGCGTCTTGCCTTCCTCGACAGCCTTCTGCAAAGCCTCGTCGTGCGCGCGGCCTCCCACGGCACGTTGAAGTTCGTAAGTGGAGTTACCGGCAGAGCCGAGCCAGCCGCCGAATATGTCGCCCGCCGCGCGCAGCAGAGAACCGGCAGTCCCCGCCACCGAAGGCTGGAAGCGCGACATGTATCCATTGCCGCACTTGTCGCAGTAGAACTTGAACTGATAGCCCTTGTCCGTCGAAAGGTCGTCCGTATTGCTGACGAACTGAATCATCCCCATTGCGCGAACCTCCTCGAAAACAGTTGCGAGTGAAAAGTTTTTTGAGCGGCGGGTTAAAGAACCCGTCGGTCTGCGCCTGCGGCGCGCAGCAGGGAAAAAGATAGCAGCTAGATTTTTTCTTGTCACCCGTCACTTCTTACACGCCGCTTGTCGCTTCGTCGATGCTTTCGTTCTTCGCCTCCTGCCAGAGCGCCTCCATCTCTTCGAGCGTCGCCGCGCCCGGCTCGCGACCGCGCGCGCGCAAACCACGCTCGATGTGACGGAAGCGCCGGCGGAATTTTCGGTTGGTCAACTTCAGAGCGGCTTCGGGTTCGACCTGTAGGTGGCGCGCGATGTTCGCGACGGCGAAGAGCATGTCGCCCAACTCTTCGCGGACGCGCTCGTGCGCGGCCTCCGCATCCTTGCCTGCATCTCTGTGCTCGCGCATGGCGGCGCGCAACTCTTCGATCTCTTCCTGCAACTTGTCAAAAATTTCCTCGACGTTGCGCCAGTCGAAGCCGACGCGCGCGGCCTTCGTCGCCAACTGGTGCGCCTCCATGAGCGACGGAACTTTCGCCGAAACGCCGTCGAGAAGCGAGCCGTCGCCCGTCTCGTCTTTGCCCGCCGCGCGTTTCTCCTCGGCCTTCAACTGTTCCCAGTTGCGCAGGAGTTCTTTGTTGTCGCGCACCTTCACATCCGCGAAGACGTGCGGGTGGCGGCGCACCATCTTCGAGTGTATCGCATCGGTCACGTCTTCGATTGTGAACTCGCCGCGCTCGCGCGCGATCTGCGCGTAGAAGACGATCTGAAACAGCAGGTCGCCCAACTCGTCGCGCAAGTTCTCGTGACGCCCCGCGCGCGCATCCTCGACGGCCTCGAACGCCTCGAAGGCTTCTTCGAGAAGCATCGGCGCGAGCGTTGCGTAAGTCTGTTCTCGATCCCACGGACACCCTTCGGGCGAGCGCAGGCGCGACATCAGCGCGACCAGATCGTTAAATGTTGCTGGCATGATTCGTTGAAGAGTTTCGGATTCAAAGTTAAAGGCTCAGGTTCAAAGCCGCGTCGCCGAAATGAAAGCCCGGACGCGACGGCGCGCGAGACTTCAAGGCTTGAGCTTTGAACTCCGAACTCGGATTATGACAGAAAGTCTGCGGCGCGGTCAGCCGCCGCCGGAGCGTGAGTAGACGGAGGATTCAGCAACGTTGGAGTCGTCTTCAATTTCGGGCGGAGTCTATCGAGGGCGGCTCGCGCCGTCGCCGACGGGACTTCTGCATCTCGGCCACGCGCGCACGTTCTGGACAGCGTTCGAGCGCGCACGACGTGCGAATGGCGCGCTCGTCTTTCGCAACGAAGACCTCGACCCGCAACGCTCGCGCGCAGGGTTCGCCGCCGCGATGATCGAAGATCTTCGCTGGCTCGGCGTCAACTGGGACGAAGGCCCGGACGTTGGCGGCCCGTTCGCTCCTTACTCGCAGAGCGGGCGACGCAGGCTTTACCTCGAAGCATGGTCGCGCCTGCTCGCGCGCGGCGCGATCTACGCTTGCACCTGCTCGCGGCGCGACATCGCGCGCGCGGCTGAAGCCCCGCACGAACGCTCTCGCGACGCCGCGGGCGCAGAGGCGCAGGCCGACGACGACGAAGCCCTCTACCCCGGCACATGCCGCACGCGCGCGAACGCGCGAGCCGGCGCGCCCGCCGGAGTGAACTGGCGCTTCCGCGTTCGTGATGGCGAAGAGATCGCTTTCGACGACTTGAAGCAGGGCCGCCAGTCGTTCATAGCGGGTCGAGACTTCGGAGACTTCGTAGTGTGGCGCAGGGACGACGTGCCCGCGTACCAACTCGCCGTCGTCGCGGACGACGCCGCGATGGAGATGACGGAAGTCGTGCGCGGCGCAGACCTTCTCAAGTCAACCGCGCGCCAGATTCTTCTTCAACGCGCGCTCTGTCTTCCGACGCCCGAATACTTTCACTGCGACCTCGTTACGGACGAGCGCGGGCGTCGGCTCGCGAAGCGACACGCGGCGCTCTCGCTTCGCGCTCTGCGCGAGGCCGGAGTCCCGCCGGAAGAGTTGCGCGAGCGTTTCCGCGACGACAGATTGTAGCGGCACGCTCGTCCCTACGACGGAAAGGGGGCCGCGTGCGCCCGCCGATCCGCGCGCAGCCCCCTTGCGCCCCGTCCCATCAACGGGGCGTGCGGCACAGCCTTCACCAAACGAGACGTGCCCGCAATTAATCGCAGACTAAAATGCCTTTGTCCTCAAAGCTCATGTGATATATTTCGGCGCGTTCCAATCTTTGAAAATAAAGCGACGGTCTGATGCGTAACTCGGCCTCAATCTCAAGGGAGTGATGAGCGCCGCCGTTCGAGATGAAAGCAGGTTCATTCTCACGGCGAAACAGTTACGCTGCGATACTCTATCCGGTACACCGGATAGAGTCAAGTTATTTCGTGCGCTCGTCGTCTCATCAGGAGGACATTCCTGATGGGTCATGCGCGCCGCAGGCCGAAGCGCCTTGCCGAAAAGCTTCTACGGATTCGGACTGCACTCGATATTTCACAGACCGAGATGCACAGGCGGATGGACGTTGAGGATGAGATTCCGTACACAAGAATCTCGGATTATGAGTTGGATAAGAGTGAGCCGACCCTGACGGTTCTGCTGTGCTATGCCCGCGTGGCAGGCGTGCCGATGGAAGTCCTCGTTGACGACGGACTCGACCTACCAAAGAAACTTCCCGGCACGACTAATCACGAAGAGATAAGGCGCAAGTTCGCCGCGCGCGGTAAAGCGAAGTGACGGCCTTGAAGTATTCTTGCGACGGCGCTGCGCGCGGTGCTACCATCCAACTTCAAAGCAATCGACAAAACTTTTATTTCAACGCCCGCCGGTCGCGAGGCCGCGGCGGGCCGGATGCGAGCACGAGATGAGCGAAGAGAAACCCACTTTCAAAATCACAGACCGCCGCCTTTTCAACCCCGACGGTTCGCCGCGCGACATCGTGCGCGAAGAAAAAGAGGAGCCGCTCAAAGAAGCCACAGCGCCGCGGCCCGCGCCCCCGGACGAGAGCGCTTCCGCCGGAGCGCCGCGCGCCTCCGCCGAAGAATCCGCGCGCGACGTGCGGGCGGATTCTTCGCGTTCCGAGTTCGCCGGCCCGCCGCCGTCGCAGAAGAAGAACGCACGCGAGAGGGAAGCGCCCGCGGCGCAGGCAGCCGAGGGCGCGGAAGACTTTCTCATGCTCGTCGAGTTCCTCGCGTCGTTCGCGGCGGACGCGCTCGGCATGGTGAACCACCCCGGCGGGGGCGGCGTCAACCTCCAACTCGCGAAGCAGTGCATTGACATGCTCGGCACGCTTCGCGACCGCACGCGCGGCAACCTCAGCGGCGAGGAAGAGCAGTTCCTTGAGATGATCCTCTCGCAACTCCGAATGCAGTACGTCTCGCTCACCAGCGCGCCGCGACCTCCGCAGGGCGGGCGCGGCTTCACCGGCGGCGACATCACGGGGGGGAGATAGTTTTCGGTCTTCAGTTTTCAGTTGATCGCAAAGGCCAAGACTGAAAACTAAAAACTGAAAACTGCCTATGAAATTTACACTTCTCGGCACTGGCACTTCGACGGGCGTGCCTTCGATTGGCTGCGAGTGCGAGACGTGCACGTCGGACGACCCGCGCGACAAGCGCCTGCGCGTCTCCGTCCTCGTCGAGCACGACGGGCAGTCGGTCTTAATCGACACGTCTTCAGACTTCCGCCAGCAGGCGCTTCGTCAACGAATCAAGCATCTCGACGCAGTGCTCATCACGCACTGCCACGCCGACCACATCTTCGGACTCGACGACATACGCCCCTTGAATTTCCGCCACGGCGCGCTCGGCGTTTACGCAAACGAGCGCGCGTGGAAAGACATCCGACGCATCTTCCAGTACATCTTCGAGCCGACGCACTTCGGCGGCGGACTGCCGCAAGTCGTCGCGCACACGGTCGAGCACGGCGCGCAGTTCTGCTTCGGCCCTGACTTAAAAGTAACGCCGGTCGAAGTCATACACGGGCGTCTGCCTGTGATGGCTTATCGCTTCAACGACTTCGCATACGCGACAGACCTGAGCGAGATTTCGTCCGCGTCGCTCGAACTGCTGCGCGGCCTGGATACGCTCGTGCTCGACTGCCTTCGCGTCCGCCCGCACCCGACGCACCTCTGGTTGGAGCGCGCGCTCGCTTACGTCGAAGAGTTGAAGCCGCGCCGTGCTTACTTCACGCACATCACGCACGACATCAAGCACGCGCGCGACTCGGCGCTTCTGCCCGCCGGAGTCGAATGGGCTTACGATGGTTTAGTGATAAGTGACGAGTGATAAGTGATAAGTAAATCCTGCCAGCTTTTTCTTATCACTCATCACTCATCACTCGTCACTCATCACTTATGAGACTTTTCCACGGCTACGAGAACGCGGAGATCGCGCGCCCGACGGTTCTGACCCTCGGCGTGTTCGACGGGCTGCACCTCGGACACCAACTCATCATCAGCCGCGTCGTCGAGCGTGCGAGCGCGGAGGGGGCCGTCCCGACCGTCATCACCTTCGACCCGCACCCGCGCGCGGTTCTGCACCCGGAGTCCGCGCCGCCGCTCTTGCAGACGTTCGACCAGAAGATCGAAGCCTTCGGCATGCTCGGCGTCGAACAGGCAATCGTCATACGCTTTACGCGCGAGTTCGCGCATGTGCGCGCCGCGGAATTTCTGAAAGATGTTGTGCACGAACGCCTGCACGCTAAGGAAGTTTATCTCGGTCGCGGCTTCGCGTTCGGGCGCGGGCGCGAGGGCGACATCGAGCTTCTGCGGAAGGCGAGCCGCGAACTCGGCTTCGAGGCTGACGAAGTGCCGGAGGTTCGCCTGCGCGGACAGCGCATCAGTTCGAGCCGCATACGCAAACTGCTCGCAGAGGGCCGAGTCAACCTCGCGCGCCGCATGCTCGGGCGTCCCTACGGCGTCGAGGGGCGCGTCGTGCGCGGCGCTGAGCGCGGGCGCACCATCGGCTTCCCGACGGCGAACCTGCGGCCCGTTAACCGCGTCATCCCGCGCGGCGGAGTTTACGTGTCGGCAACTCTGATCGAAGGCTCGTGGCGTCGAAGCGTGACGAACGTCGGCGTGCGCCCGACGTTCGAGACGGCGGGCGAACCTTCCGTCGAGACGTTCGTAATGGATTGGGGCGGCGATTTGTACGGCGACGTTGTTCGCGTCAGATTCCTGAGCCGCCTGCGCGACGAGCGACGTTTCGCGTCCGCCGAAGAGCTGAGGCGGCAGATAGACTCGGACACGGCGCGCGCACGAAAATATTTCGAGCGCGCGAGCGTTCGCCGCTCGCTAAATGTGGTTTGATATGGCCTTCAGAAACACATTTAAGAGACATCCAGTTTTGTTCGGCGGCATCTTATATGGTCTTGTGCTTGTTACCGCTGAGGCGACGAGAGACATTTTCATGGGACGCGAGATCTCGCCGGGCGAGTTACTTGAGAACTTAATCATTGCTGTGCTGGTAGGCTGCTGCGTCACTTGGGTGGCTAGAAGAATGAAGTAGCCCGAACTTTGAACTATGAGCGACAGTATCGCCACAAATTTTCATTACGATTCATACAACATGGCAGCCATCGAACAAAAAGAACTTGCGGAATCGAGCGCGACGAACGGCGCGACGAATGTTGGCGGGCGCGGCGTTCAAAAGAAGACGCAGCTTGCGCTCGTAAAATCCGGCGTCGCGAAGAACGCGGCGGGGAACGTGTACGCACACGCCGCACCGCGCGCGCTTCCGCCTTCGCAGAATGAAACTTCGGAGACGGAAGCCGCGGAGACGGAGGCGCGGGGCTTCGCGGCGTGGTGGCGTCTGGCGCAGATCGTGCGCGTGCTCGGCACGATGTCGCTCTACCTTTTTCTGAACGACTACGACATACGCGCCGACTTCAATCGCCGCGTCGCCGAGCGCAAACTCGCCGGGGCGCGCGCGCGCGGTCGCTCTGACTATCGCAAGGCTTGGGCGCGAGATTTGTTGCTGCGCCGCGCGCTCGACCGTTTGATTCGTCTCGTTCGCCGCATCGTCTATCGCGGCGCAGAAGGGACGGGCGCGCACGAGCGGCAACTCGCGCGACAGGGCGTTTGGCTGAAAGAGAATTTGATCGCGCTCGGGCCCACCTTCATCAAGATCGGACAGGCACTCGGCACGCGCGCAGACCTCCTGCCGCTCGCATACGTCAAGGAACTCTCGACGCTGCAAGATCAGGTGCCGCCGTTCCCGACCGGTGAAGCGTTCGCGCGAATCGAGTCGGAGTTGGGGCGCCCGGTCTCAGAGGCTTACGCCGAGATCGACACCGAGCCGATTGCCGCGGCGTCGCTCGGACAGGTCTATCGCGCGCGGCTGCACACGGGCGAAGAGGTCGCGGTCAAAGTCCAGCGCCCCAATTTACGCGAGCGCGTCGGCTTCGACATCGCTTTGCTTGCGCGCATCACGCGCTTCCTCGCGCGCTTCCCTTCCGCTTCGGAGAACGCCGACTGGGAGGGGATGCTGCGAGAGTTTCGCGTGACCATCTTCGAGGAGATGGACTACGCGCGCGAGGCCGCGAACGCCGAACGCTTCCGACGCAACTTTCGCGAGTGGCAAGCCGTTCGCGTTCCACGAATTTACTGGACGCACACGACCGAGCGCGTCCTCACAATGGAGTTCGTGCGCGGCACGAAGGTGACGGACGTTGAGGCTCTGCGCGCGCGTCGAATCTCGCCCGTCAAGGTCAACCGGCTTCTCGTGCGCGCCTACCTCAAGCAGCTACTCGAAGACGGCTTCTTTCACGCAGACCCGCACCCCGGAAACCTTCTCGTGATGGACACAGGGCATCTGGTCTTCTTCGACTTCGGCATGGTCGGTCGCATCACGCCCGAACTTCAATCGAGCATGATTGACGCGTTCTTCCACGTCGTCGGGCGAGACATCGAGGGACTCGCGCAGGACTTAATCAATCTCAACTTCCTAAAGCCCGGCGTTGACTCGGAGCGCGTGCGGCCCGTCGTCGAAGGGCTGTTCCGACATTACCTGAATCTGAAACTCGGAGAGGTGAACTTCAAGGAGTTGACCTACGACCTCGCCGAAGTCATGTACGAGTATCCGTTTCGCCTGCCGTCGAACTTCACATACATCATCCGCGCGCTGATGACTCTGGAAGGCATAGGCATCGTCACAGACCCCGGCTTCAGCTTCTTCGACACGGCGAAGCCCTACGCCAAAGAGTTCATGCTCAGGCGCGAGGGGCGTCAGTTCCGCCGGCTCCTGCTCGACAAAATCACGGGCCGTGACGAAGGGAAGATAAATTGGGGCCGTGTGTGGAAACTCGCAAAGATGGCCGCAAAGATGTATCTGGAGAAGTGATATTATTGCGCCGGCAACCGTGTTCGACGTGGAGGATGGTCGGACACGCGAAGGCTTGAATGTATGAACTCAAACGCATTATTGGTCGCGTTACCATCGTGGAAAACATCGCCGTCGGTGGTAAAATTCGTGAGGCCGCGCACCTGCGTCGCCTATACGGTCGTGGCCGTTGGCGGAAGGTCAAGGGTATTGTAACGGTCGAGTTGACTAACGGCGAGGTACACGCCGCCGAACTCCACTGGTACGAGGCGCATGGGATCGGCAAGAAAATGATGAAGGTCAAGCGCTTATTAGATTAATCTATGAGCCGCAACAACGAAACACACGCCTACGCGATCTGCGTCAACAACGACGGATACGAAGCTGCGCTCGAACTGCGAAAGCTATACAAGGTTGTCACGCCGGAAAAGAACGACCCCGCCGACTGGCTCCGCATTGTGGACGAGTCCGGGGAGGATTATCTCTACAATGGCGAGCGGTTCGTGTTACTTACTCTCCCGCGCGATGTCGAAGAGATCGTCGAAGAGACGTTCTTATCTTGAGCCGGAAAGACATCCTCATCACTTTAAGTTAATCACTGCTGATTCCAAGTCAGAAACATTCCCATCGCGGCGGCGACCATGATGACTGCGGCGACCCAGCCGAGCGCGTTGACGAGGTGGCCGTTGGTTCGCTCGCCCATGACCTTCGGGTTGTTCGAGACGAGCATGATGAGGACGAGCAGCGGCGGCGCGAGAAGGCCGTTGATGACCGCCGTCCAGAAGAGAGCCTTGATCGGATTGATGCCCGCGAAGTTGATGAGCATCCCGGCGAACGTCGAGGCCGCGATGACTGTGTAGAACGGTCGCGCCTGCCGCGGCTTCGCGTCGAGGCTGCACTCCCATCCGAACGTCTCTGCGACGGCGTAGGCCGCAGACCCCGTGAGCACGGGCACGGCTAGAAAGCCAGCGCCGACGAGTCCGACGGCGAAGAGATACTTCGCAGCCGCGCCCGCCAAGGGTTCGAGCGCGCGAGCCGCGTCGGTCGCCGATTGAATGTCTGTGTGTCCCGACTTGTTGAGCGTCACGGCGGCGGCGAGTATGACGAAGTAGAAGACGAAGTTGCAGAAGACCATCCCGACGTTTGTGTCTATCGCCGCGTGCTTCAATTCACGGTCGGTCGCGCCCTCGCGCTCTTTGAGTGTCGTGCGGCCCATCTGCACTTCTTCCTCGACCTCTTCGCTCGCTTCCCAGAAGAAGAGATATGGCGAGATGGTCGTGCCGAGGATTGCGACGAGAGTTGTCAGGTATTGGGCCGTAAAGACGGGGCGCGGGATAAAGGTCGCGCGCAGGACTTCGCTCCAGTCGGGTCTGGCGAGGAAGGCCGCGGCGACGTATGCGAAAAGCGAGAGCGTGAGCCACTTGAAGACCTTCGCTATAAGCTTGTACGAACCCCAGATTTGCAGAACGAGTATGACGAGCGCGACGGGCACGACCATCGCCCGGATCGGCACGGGCACGACGAGGTTGAAGGCCGCGGCTATCGCGCCGATGTCAGTGCCCGCGTTGATCGTGTTGGCGCCGACGAGCAGGAAAACCGCCACGTAGAGAATCCAGCGCGAGTAATGCGCGCGCAGGACGCCTGCGAGTCCCTTGCCTGTGACCATCCCGACCTTCGCGCAGACGAACTGCACGGCGGCCATCAGCGGCAGCGTGACGATGGCCGTCCAGAGCGTCGTGAAGCCGAGCGCCGCGCCCGCGCTCGTGTATGTGCCGATGCCGGAAGGGTCGTCGTCCGACGCGCCCGTGATGAGGCCGGGGCCTAAGAGGTTCAGGAAGCGTCGGAGCGGGCCGCCCTCGCTCTCTTCAGAGATGCCGATTGGCTCCGAGTGCGGGATTATCGGCTTCGACTCTTCGTCGTCTTCGGCGCGCGTCCTTTTCGGAGCCATCTCGGCCTCCCGCTTGTCGTCTGTTATTTAGTGGCGTCGCTGTCTGGATGAATCCTACACAAAAGCGCGACGTGCGCGTCGCTAAAGTTTTCGTCGCGCGAGAAAGAACCGGCGAGCCGTCTCAGAAGTCGTAAGAGATGCCGAGTTGCACGCCGAGACGCGGGCTTGCCGAATAGCGACCGGCGATGATGCCGAAGTCGAAGGTGAAATTTTTTCTGACGGCGTAGTTGCCGCCGAAGAGAGTTTGCAACTGGCCGCGACCTAATTGGAAGTTGCCCGTGACCGCGCCCGCGACCTCCGCGCCGAGGTCGAGCCGTTTCGTAAACTGCCTGACGAGCGAGCCGCCGCCCGTGAAGACACGCCCGCGCGTCTTGATGCCGACGACGCCCGTCGTCGTGTTGCCCGCGAAGAGGATGCCGCTGTTGAGCCGCAGTTTCGTCCTGCGCGAGAGCGACTTCTGCATGATGCCGTTCAGCCAAACGTCCGTCAGTCCCGAACCGAGTTTGCGCGCGGGGTCGCCGGTCGGCAACTCGATGTTGAGGCTCGCCGCGAACGCAGGATGACGCCTGCCTTCGTCTTCCTTTATGAAATTATATTTCGCGGAAAGGTTCGTGTCGCCGAGACCGAAGGCCGAAGGGACGGTGCCGCGCGCGTTGCTGATTGTGATGAGCGGCGACTCGATGCCGACCTCTATGTCGTGGCCGAGGCCGAAGTCAAGCTCCGCGTCGGCGGTGTTCTGCGCGCGCGACGGGAAGAGAGAATGCTGTAGCGCGTCGTACTCGTCGCTGAACTCGAAGTGAAGCTTTCCCTTCGCCGTCACGTCGGCGTCGTCTGTGTAAAAGGGTTGCTGGGCGCGCGTCGCGAGCGGCAGCGCAAAGGTCAGAAGAAGAAGGAGCGTCAGTCGTCGCCCCTGTAGGTTCGTCATGTGCGCGTCCCTCTGTTCGGGTGTGCCGGGATAGTATCGCAGGGGAACACAAAACTCTTTCGCGAGATAAATACCACAAACGCCCGCGCCGCCGCACGAATAGTTTTGCCGCCGCCGCCTGCGTCACAGAAGCGTGCCGCGCAGGATGAGCATGGCGACGCTGAAATAAATTATCAAGCCGGTCACGTCAACGAGCGTCGCGACGAAGGGCGCGGACGATGTCGCCGGGTCGAGTCCGACTCGTCGCAGCAGGAGCGGGAGCATCGAGCCGGAGAGCGTGCCCCACAGAACGATGCCGACGAGCGAGATGCCGATTGTCGCCGCGACCAGAAGCCAGTGCGGGCCGTAGAGATTCGTGAAGGCCGACCAGATCGTGATGCGCAGAAAGCCTATCGAGCCGAGTATGCCGCCGAGCGCGAGGCCGGAAAAAACTTCGCGCCGCATCACGCGCCACCAGTCGCGCAGGCGAACCTCGCCGAGCGCCATCGCGCGAATCACGAGCGTCGCGGCCTGCGAGCCGGAGTTGCCGCCCGAAGAGATTATCAGCGGCACGAAGAGCGCGAGCACGACGGCCTTCGCGATCTCGTCCTCGAAAAATCCCATCGCCGTCGCCGTCAGCATCTCGCTCAGGAAAAGAATTATCAGCCAACCGGCGCGCTTTCTTATCATGCGCGCAAGCGTTATCTCCATGTAAGGCTCGTCGAGGGCTTCCGAACCGCCGATCTTCTGTATGTCGCGCGTCGCCTCCGTTTCGGCGACTTCAAGCACGTCGTCAATCGTCACGATGCCGATGAGCACGCCTGTGGTGTCGGTGACGGGCAGCGCGAAGAGACCCGTCCGGCGGAAGAGATTGATGGCGGTCTGGCTGTCGTCGGTCGCCTTGAGCGCGTCGAAGCGATTGTCCATCAACTCGGAGACGCGCCCTTCGGGCGGCGCGAGCAGGAAGGCGCGCATTCGTATGTCGTCAACGAGCAGCCCGTCCTCGTCAACGACGTAAACCATGTTCAGAGTCTCGCTGTCGCGCCCGTGCTCGCGCACGTAGTCGAGCACCTCGCGCACAGTCCAAGCCGGGCGCACGGCGATGTAGTGCGGGGTCATCAGCCGCCCGACGCTTCCTTCGGGGTAGCCGAGGAGTTTGAGGGCGCTCGCACGCTCGTCTTCGCTCAGGAGTTCGAGCAGTTGTTTCGTGACCGCGCCCGGCAACTCTTCCAGAAGCGTAGTGCGGTCGTCGTCGGCCATCGAGTTGAGGATTGAGGATACCTCGTCGTGGCCCATTGACTTGATGAGTTCTTCCTGCTCGGAGTGCGGCAGGTACTCGAAGGTCTTTGCGGCGAGGTCGCGCGGCAGCACACGGAACATGAGCGCCTGATCGTCCGAGTGGACGCGGCAGATGAGGTTGGCTATCTCGGACGGCGGAAGTTTCTGGAACGACTCGCGAAGGCCCGTGAAGTCGCGCGCGCGCACGGCGGCCTGTAGCTCTGTTTCGAGTTGCGACATGGACGATTACTCTCCGAAGAAAGATTAGGCAGGCACGGATGATAACACTAACCGCGCCGCGGTCGTTCGGGTTTATAGGAGAGCGTCGGAATTGACCGTTCGGATCAGACTTTTTCGGCGCGCTGCGCGATCAGCTTTTCGAGGTTCGAGAAGCGGCGCAGCATCTCTTCGTGGAGATGGTCGGCCTTCTCATGCAGGTGCGCGACTTCGAGTTCGGCCTTGATGTTCACGTCGTATTCGATGTCGGAGCGAACCTTGTCCTTCTGCGCCTGCCGGTTCTGGCTGATAAGGACGAAGCAGGCGAGGAAGATGGCTTCCAGAGAGACGACCATCGTGAGCAGCCCGAAGGGGAACGGGTCGAAGCCGCGCGAGCCGTCGGCGTTCGGCGGAAAGAGCGACGAGAGGAATGTGTTCAGAGAAATCCAGATGATGAACCAGAAGGCGTGGATGATGAGAAAGGGCATACTGCCGGAGAACCACGCGAGCCAGTCGGCGATTTTTTGCAGCGTCGTCAGCTTCTCTTCGGCCTCCTCGTTGGCGTTGCGCGAGACGCGCTTTTGCAAAAGCTCGTCGGCCTTGCGCGTCATGCGCCCCATCGCCGCGAGCATGCTGAGTCCGGCGTCGGGCTTTCGCTGGAAGAGGAGCATGAGGTCGTCGCGGTCAAGCTCGATCAACTCCGAAGGCATGAGCGCCATCGCGGTCGCCGAGCGAGCGCCCGCGTCGAGCAACGCGAGTTCGCCGAAAAAGTCGCCCGCGTGCGCCGTGTCGAGGACGATCTTCTGCCCGGCGGTGTCCTTGATGAAGAGTTCTATCTCGCCCGAGCGGACTAGAAAAAGACTCTCGCCCGGATCGCCTGCCCGGAAGAGAGTCTGGTTTTCATCCAAGTTGATGAGGTCAACGACCTCGGAGAGCGCGCGGCGGTCGTCTTCGCCGAGCAGATTGAAGAACTCGATGCCTTCGAGTGCCGAGGGGTCAACGCCCATTCACTGCCTCCTGACGGTTGGCGGAGTCTGCGCCGCGGGCGGCTGCGTGCTGCCCTTCGCCGTGTAGCCCGAGCGCGTGACGGCGATTCGCTTATCGCGTCCGGGCGCGTCGGCCACGGCCACGCGGACGGGGCGGTACTCGCCCGCCCGCGCAGGGCTTGTAGGCTTGTAGCTTATGACGTACTGCGTGCGCAAGTCTTTTGTTATCTCGTCGGCTATTCCGGGAAGCTCGGCGAGCGAGTTCGGGTAGAACGTGCGGCCTCCCGTCTCCTTCGCCATGCGGTCGAGGAGCGCGACCGCCGTGTCGCGCTTCGACTTCTTGATGAAGCCTCGATCCTTGTCGAGTTCGTTAACGAAACCGATGACGAAAATCTGAACGTCCTCTTCCTTCAGAGACTCGAAAAGCTGCTCCTGTTTGTAGAAGCTTTCGCGGTCTTCGCCGTCGGTGACGAGTATGAGCGCGCGGCGGCGCTTCTCGTCCGCCGGATCGTTCTTGCGTCGCTCGGCCGCGTGCTCCGCGGAGAGATAGACGGCATCTATAACGGCGGTCTGGCCGCCGTCAACGTACATGTCGTCGAGCGCGTCGTCGAGCGACTGCTTGTCGGCGGTGAAGTCCTGCTTCATCTCGATCTGCTCCCTGCCGATGAAGCGGACGACGAAGGTTTCGTCGCCGGGCTTGTTCGCGTTGACGATGCTCTTGCCGGCCTCGATGACCTGATTTATCTGCGAGCGTATCGACCCGCTGTTGTCAACCACAAGCCCGTATGTGATCGGCACCTCTTCGCGCGTCACGAACTGAATCTGCTGCGGCACGCCGTTCTCGAAGACTTTGAACTCGTCGTCGCGAACGTCGTCGATGGGCCGGTTGTTTCGGTCGATGACGCGGACGTGAAGGTTGACGAGGTTCGTCTCGACGCGGACGACTTCGTCCGGGTCAACCTCCTGTCCCGAAGCATCCTTCTGTGGCGCTTCGTCGGGCGCGGCGGAGGGCGAAGTCTTGAGCGCGGGTCTGCCGTCGTTGCCCTGCGGCTGGGGCGTCGTGGCCGGCGCGGACGTCGGCGTCTGCCTCGGCTGCGCGGGCGTCTGCGGCGGACGCTTCTGCTGGCCGGTCTGCTGCGCCGTCTGCTGTTGCTGCGCGGCGGCACTCGTCTGCGTAACGGCTGCGCGGCGCGGGCGAACGTCCTGCTGCCGGGCGTGCGTCGAAGGGATAAGCGCCGCGCACAGCGCCGTCAGCGCGAGCAGAGCCGCGGCGGGTCGCGCCTTGGCCTTCACTCGAACGGAAACATCTCGTCGTCTCATCTCGTCCCTCGAAAAGCAGAGGTCGGAAGTCGGAGGTCAGCCGAAAGACGACTGCCGGCCTCCGGCCTCTGACCTCTGGAATATCGCCCCGCGCGTGTCCGGCGTGGAGAATGCGCGGGGCGCTCGGTCGGTCGAGCCCGTCTTGAATGAAGTCGGGTTGTGGGCTTCCGCGTGGCCGGGGCATGAAACATTATGGCCTGAAAACTAAAAATTAGCGCGCCCCGCAAAACACACGCCGTTTTAGAGATGCCACGAGGCAGACCGGCGTTGCCGAAAAGCGGGCACGCGTGTGAGACGCGCCGCGCCTAGTTCTTCGGCGTGTCGGTCGAGAAGTAGCCCTCGCGCCCGCGCACGAACAGGCGCGGGAAGCCGCGCGGCGGCTGAACCTTGACCTTCAGCTTGTGCCACTTGCCGTCGTTGGCGAAGCTCTTGGGGCGGAAGCCGATTGAATACTGCGTCCGAAGCTCAAGGGCTATACGCTCGAACGTGTCGTTCATCTCGGCGGCGGTCGAGGGGAAGAACGCCTTACCGCCGGAGACGCCCGCGAGTTCTTCGAGTATCGCGCGCCCGCCGTAACCGAGTTCCGAGTTGTCGTTCGAGTCGACGATGCCGATGGCGTAGATGATTACGTCCGACTCCTTGAGTTGACGGCGAAGCTCAGAGAAGGTGTAGCGCGAACTGTTGTCCTGACCGTCCGAGATCAGAAGGATCGCCTTCTTCGTGTGCGTGCCGCGCGTCACCTTGTTGACGCCAAGGTAAACGGCGTCGTAGAGCGCCGTCTGACCGTGCGTCTGCACGAAGGTGAGCTTCTGCATCAGCGCGTCGCTGTCGCGCGTGTGGTCGAGGAGGAGTTGTGCGCGGTTGTTGAAGCCTATGAGGAAATACTCGTCGCGCGCGTGGCTCGTCTCGATGAATTTCGACAGCGCCTCGCGCGCCTTGTTGATCTTGTCGCCGCCCATCGAACCGGAAACGTCGAAGACGACGCCGAGCGAAACGGGCGCGTCCTCGTCGGAGAAGAAGGTTATCTCCTGCGGAACTTTGTCGTCCGTCACCGTGAAGGCGTTCTGGCCGAGTCCCGTTACGAAGCGCCCGAAGGTGTCTGTGACGGTCACTGTGAAAGTGACTAAGTCCGAGTGTGTGATGACGGGCTTGCGCTCGTCGTCCTCGCTGACCTGCACGACGGGGCCGTCCTGCGCGGCGGGCGCGGGAGAAGAGGCGGAACTGGCGCGACCGTTCGTCGCGGGGACGGAGGTTTTCTGCGCGGGCTTGTCCGTCTGCTCGGTCTGCTCCGCCCCGGCTTTCTGCTGGTCGGATTTCTGCTGATCCTTTTTCTGCCGGTCGTCCTGCTGCGCGGTTTTCTGTTCGGCCTGTGGGCGGGCCGAGACGGCGCGCGTCGGGGCGAAGGCGAGCAAAAGTGCGAAGAGGCAGGAGGCGAGCGCGACTCCGTTGAAGCTGTTGAAGCGCCGTGTCCTCATTGAACCCTCCTGAAGTTGTGTCTTCTGAACGAATGGAGAAGTGAAATTCCGGCGCGGGCACTCCCGCCTTGCGAGGCCGGCCTTTGCCCGCGCGAAAAAAAACTGTGCGATGCCGCTTTGACGGCGGCGAGCGCCCATTCGGTTGTTCGCGGTAGCGGGAAGACGGGGAGACTTCCTCTTTCCTTCTCGCGCATTGTATTGCACGGCGCGCGCGCTGCGCAACAAACATCTCGTCGGAGTTTGTTGAGATTGTATCTCCGCGCAACTTCGTGCGGGCTGCGGCGTGTACACGACCGGGAAGTCACGGCGCGATAACTTCTCGCCCGCCGCCGCCGCGTGAGGCAGGGGCGAGCCGCGTGTTATAATTTTTGCCGGCGAGTTCGGGTGTTCGGACTCACGCGGACTTCAACGCCGCCCTCCGGGAAGTAAAGAAAAGAA
This sequence comes from Pyrinomonadaceae bacterium, assembly GCA_035474235.1. Classification (GTDB taxonomy): domain Bacteria; phylum Acidobacteriota; class Blastocatellia; order Pyrinomonadales; family Pyrinomonadaceae; genus QHXN01. The sequence goes on along the minus strand of DATINM010000072.1, from coordinate 14,869 downwards.
GCATGGCCGAATTCATCTGTCGTTTGGGTACGCCCGCGGGCGAAGTCGTGACGCGAACGGTCGAGGCCGTCGGCGTTGCCGAGGCTCGCGTCCGTCTGGAAGCAGAGGGCTTCCGCGTCTTCTCGGTCGCGCCCCCGCGCGCCGCAGGACTCGCAGCCGTCACGCGCGGCGGCAAGGGCGGCACGAGCGCGCGCGTCAAGCCCGGCGACTTCCTTCTCTTTAACCAGCAGCTATCCGCGATCATACGCGCTGGCATACCCATACTTCAGGCCGTCGCGATGCTCAGGCGTCGGGCCGCGTCCTCGCGCCTTCGGAACGTGCTCGCCAACGTCGAGGAGAAGATTAGAAGCGGCATGGCGCTGTCGGAGGCGTTCGCCGCGCAGGGGCCGATATTCCCGCGCATCTACACGGCCTCTATCTTAGCGGGCGAGCGCTCCGGCGCTTTGGACGACGTGCTGGCGCGCTACGTCTCTTACATGAGGCGCGGCGTCGAGATTCGCCGCAAGATTCGAGGCGCGCTCGCCTACCCGCTCTTTCTGTTCGCCGCCTCGCTCAGCATGGTCATGTTCCTGACGGTTTACGTCGTGCCGAAGATGTCTTCGCTCTTCGAGGGCTTTAACCGCGAACTGCCGTTGGTGACGCAAGTCGTCATAGGACTCTCGCACTTCACGTCGAACAACTTTTACTGGCTCGCGCCTGCGGTCGTCGGCGTCGGCGTCGGACTTTACCTGTGGACGCGGACGCCTTCGGGCGCGCTCGCGCTCGACCGATTCCTCCTGAAGCTGCCCATCGTCAGCGCGCTCATAAAGCAACTCGCCGTCTCGCAGATGACGCGCAGTCTCGCGACGCTCCTGGCCGGAGGCATCACGCTCGTCGAGTCATGGGAGATAGCCGCCGAGTCCGTGACGAACAGAGACCTTCGCGCGCGCAGTTCTGCGACGCTGCCGATGATTCGAGAGGGGCGCTCGTTTACGGAGAGTCTTGAGTCGGCGGGCTGGATTCCGCCGCTCGCAATCGACATGATCGGCGTGGGCGAGCGCTCAGGCTCTTTGCGCGAGATGCTCGAAGAGGTCGCGGACTTCTTCGACCGCGAGTCGGAGGTGAGGCTCGAACAGTTGACGACCGTGCTTGAGCCTGCCATCCTTCTCGTGATGGGCGGCGTCGTCGTGACGATTCTGCTGTCCATCTACTTGCCCATCATCCAGTCCATCTCGAATCTTAGTATTCGAGGTTGACTCTGCGGCATCCCCCGCCCGACTGAAAGCATCAGATTAAGCTCATGAGCCAAACCGAAAACAAGGTCACGGACAATGCCGCGGCGGGAGTTGTCCGCCGGAGCGGCGAAAACGGCACTCACGCGCCCGACGGCGACGGGCACACTCCGCCGGAAGTCCGCGCCGCGCTCACGCTCGCGCGCCGCTATCGCCTGCCCTACGTTGACCTGCTCCCGCCGGTCGGCGAGTCGCCGATTGACTACGCGCTTCTCGGAGAAATCCCGGTTGACCTGATGCTGCGCCACCTCTTCGTGCCGTTGAGGCGCGAGGGCCGCCGCCTTCACATCGCGATGGCCGACCCGACCGACCTTGAACGACTCGACGAGATAGCGTCGGCGCTGCACGCGCGCGTCGTCCCGCACGTCTCGACGGCGGGCGCAATCGAAGTCGTTCTGCGAAAGGGCGACGCGACGCAGCGCGTTTTGCAGGAGGCCGCTTCGGGTTTTCGCATCTCGCTTGTCAAAGAGACCGAGCAGGGCGAGGAAGTTCTAGACCTCGACCGTCTGGCGACCGACAGCGACATGTCGCCGATCATCAAGCTGGTTGACACGATCATCTACAACGCGATGGAGTCGCGCGCCTCGGACATTCACATCGAGACCGCAGACACAGCCGTCCACGTCAAGTACCGCATCGACGGCGCGCTCTACGAGAAGGTCGAGCCTATCGACATCGCCTATCACCAGACCTTGATCTCGCGCATCAAGGTCATGTCGGAACTCGACATCGCCGAGCGACGCATACCGCAGGACGGTCGCTTCCGCGTCCGCTACAAGGGCCGAAACGTTGACTTCCGCGTCTCGATCATGCCGACCATTCACGGCGAAGACTCGGTGATTCGTATTCTCGACAAAGAGCAGATCAACGACCAGTTCCGAAACCTGACGCTCGACGTTGTCGGTTTTCTCCCGCAGGACGTTCGCGAATTCCGGCGCTACATCGCAGAGCCTTACGGCATGGTTCTCGTCACAGGCCCGACCGGCTCAGGCAAGACGACGACGCTTTACGCCGCCTTGAACGAGATTCGCAACGAGGAAGACAAGATCATCACGATTGAAGACCCCGTGGAGTATCAGCTTCACGGCATCACGCAGATACCCGTGAACGAGAAGAAGGGTCTGACGTTTGCGCGCGGCCTGCGCTCTATCTTGCGCCACGACCCGGACAAGATCATGGTCGGCGAGATTCGCGACAACGAGACGGCGCAGATCGCAATCCAGTCGGCTTTGACGGGCCACCTCGTCTTCACGACCGTTCACGCCAACAACGTCATTGACGTGATTGGCCGCTTCCTGAACATGGGAGTCGAGCCGTACAACTTCGTTTCGTCACTGAACTGCGTGCTCGCGCAGCGACTGACGCGCGTGCTCTGCGCCGTCTGCAAGCGCCCGTACAGACCTACGAATGAAGAGTTGATGGAGTCGGGACTGAAGCCTCTGGAGCACGGCCATCGAACGTTCTACATGAGCGTCGGGTGCGACGCGTGCAACCACACGGGCTATCGCGGGCGCTCGGCCATCCACGAGCTTCTGAACATGTCGGACAACATACGCGAGATGATCATCGAGCGGCGGCCCGGCTCGGAGGTTCGTCGCGCGGCGCAGGCCGAGGGGCTTCGCTCTTTGCGCGAGGCGGCGTTGGAGAAGGTCTTCGCCGGACTCTCCACTCTGCACGAGATCAATCGCGTGACCTTCGTCGAAGAGGTCAGGGCGAACGGCGACGAGATCGTGAGCGTCGGCAGAGAGTGAAGACGGTTTTTCAGTCTACAGTTTTCGGTTTTCAGCCCACGGAAAGCCGCTTTAAGTTTACAGCCGGGCCTTCGTAAAGGCGCTGAAAACTGAAAACCGAAAACTGCAAACTCTCCTCGCTTGTTCGTTCGCCTTTCAGGAACTATTATTTACGCCCCGGCGTGTAAGTTGACCATGCGGGGCTTAAGGCCGTACGAGAAAGCGCCGCGATGCGTAGCGACGCCCGGGTTTCGATATTCGAGTCCTCGCGCAGACTTTCGGACTCCCCGACATAACGATTCGACAGGCGGCGACCGTGCTCGCGCTGAAGATTGCGCGGCAGCCGGCCCCGAAATAGATTGTAGTAATCAAATGAGGTTCGAGATGAAGTCTTATCCCCTTGCACGTCCCTTCGCGACGCTCGTCGTCGCCGCCGCCCTGCTGCTCACGCCCCTTTCTGCGATGGCGAAGAAGGGCGATAAGAATTACGACCTCGGCGTGGAGTACGAGAAGGCGCAGCAGTGGGAGAAGGCCGCGCAGGAATTCGCGCTCGCCGTCGCCGCCGACCCGTCGAACACGCAGTACCAACTTCACTACCGCCGCTCCGTCTTCAACGCCTCGCAGGTCTACATGACGAAGGGCAGGGCGCTCGCCGATCAGGGCGATTACATCGGCGCGTACAACGCCTTCAGGCAGGCATACGGACTCGACCCCGTCAACAACCTCGCCGCGCAGGAGATGGACAGGATGCTCAACCTCCAGCGCGAGAAGGAGGGCGCGACGAATCCTCCGACGAGCACGAACTCGCCGGCCACGTATCGCGACGGGCAGCAGAGCGGCGGCCCGGCGCGCGCTGCGCAGGCCGACGGGCAGGCCGACGGCGTCGGCGCGCGCGAGCAGTTGCAGGACATTCAGTGGAACGCCGACCTCGAAGGACTCATACGCAAGCTCGCCGACGAACTCGACCTCAACGTCGTCTTCGACCAGAATTTCTCGCAGGTCAAGCGCAACGTCAACATACGCTGGAAAAACATGACTCCGGCGCGCGCGCTCGACTACGTTTTCCTCTCGAACGGGTTGTTCTTCCAAAAGCTCGACCGCCGCACCATACTTGTCGCAGACCAGTCGAAGCGCCCGATGTATCAGCAGTTGGTTCTGAGAACCTTCTACCTCTACAACATCAAGCCGGAGGACGCGCAGCGCCTTCTGTCGCAGTCGCTTCCCGCGAACGCCGGGCGACAGCCGCAGTTCGTCACGAACCCGCAGACGAACTCGATCACGGTTCGCGACACGCCTGAGAACATACGCATCGTCGAGCAACTCCTGAAGACGGTTGACAAGGATCGCTCGGAGGTCGTGATGGAGGTTTCAATCTACGAGATCTCGCGCAACGATCTGCTGCAACTCGGCAACCAGATCGGCTCGCAGTCGGAACTTTCAAACCTCGCCGCCGTCCAACCCGGCTCCATTCTCTGGGGCGGCGCGCGCCAACTCGCCGGCGCGGCGACGGGGAGCGTGCTGCCGCTCTCGACCGGCGTCGGGCTGCTCATCCCGACCACTTCGCTTCAGGCATTCCAGAGCAGGACGAACACGCGCCTCCTGTTCTCGACGGCCGTGCACGCCTTCGACGACGAGAAGTCTTCGACGCGCGTCGGCTCGAAAGTCCCGGTGCAGACCGCGTCCGTTTACAACGGCCTCCTGCCTACGTCCAGCGGCACAGGCACGGGCACAGGCGGCACAAGCACGGGCGTCAACAACGCTTTCAGCAACGGCTACCCCGTCATACAGTACGAGGACGTAGGACTGAACCTCGATTTCAAACCCAAGGTCTATCCGAATCAGGACGTGCAGGTTTCGATGAGCATCGAGTCGAAGGACGAGGCATCCGGCCCCGACCCGCTGACGCCCATCTTCACGCAGCGCAAGATCGAGGGCGTGGCGCGCATCCCGAACGGCAGGACGATGATGATCGCCTCGATAGCGCAGGACAGGCAGACCAACGGGCGCTCTGGCCTTCCGCTCCTCGGCCTCATCCCGATACTCGGTCGCGTCTTCACCGCTCCGAACAAGAACGACCAGCAGAGCGACATCGTCATCACGATGACGCCGCGCGTTCTGCGCGCGCCCGAGATCACGCCGGAAGATTTGAAGCCGACCGACACGGGCACTATGCAGACGCCGCAATCGCCCTCGCTCGAAGCCCTCGTGCGCGAGGCCGACAAAGAGGATCAGTACGCGCGCCTGCGCACGCTCCCAACAAATCAGAACGTCCAATTACCGGCGCAGTCCGGCGAGGAGTTGGGCTTCGTCCCCGCGCCGAAGGCGCTCGCGGGCGCGGCGGTGAACAGCGCGGACACGACGAGCGCCACGTCGCCGTCGAACGCGACCGACGCCGCGAGCGGCCTGAAGCCCGTCGCCATTAACCTCAACCTCAACACGACGCCGGTCGCGCAGCCCGCCGTCCTCGACAACTCGAACGCCGCCCCGCCCGCCGTCGCGACCGGCGCACAGCCGAAGCCCGCAGGCGACGCGAACGCGAAGCCCGCGACCAACGACAGCGCCCCGGCGACGCAGCCCGCGCCGGCAAACTCGCAGCCGTCGAGTTCTCAGCCGGCAGCGTCGAATGCTCAGCCAGCAACGTCGAACGCTCGGCCAGCCGCGCCGGCCACGAACACTCAGCCGGCGGCGTCTGTCGCTCCGGCGGAGAGCACGGCTGAGCTTCTGCTCCTGCCGGAACAGCAGGAGATGAAGGTCGGCGAGCGCAGGCGCTTGATGCTCTTCCTGAAGACGGACGCGCCGCTCGGACTCGCGACCGCGACGCTGCGCTTCGACCCGAAGACGCTCGCCGTCCGCTCAATCTCGCAGGGAGTCTTCACCTCGGACAAGTCTCTCGCGCCCGTGCTCACGCAGTCGGTTGATCCTTCGGGCGTGCTGCTCGTCTCAGTCTCGCCCGCTGCGGGCGCGCAGCCCCTGACGGGCGAGGGCCTGCTCGTCGTCGTCGAGGTCGAGGCGCTCGCGCAGGGCGATGCCTCCTTGCAGTTCGACGCCGACAAGGTTCACCTGATCGCGACCGACGGTCGCACCGTGCGCCCGCAGGTATCCGCGGGCAAGTTCAAGGTCACGCAGTAAGATTTGAGAGAAGCGATGTCGAGAACAGAGCGAAAGAGAGCGTTGTCGGAAGGCGTGAGTGAGAAACACTTGACCTTTCAACGCCGCCCTTCCGTCACCGGCCTCCGGTCTTCCGGCGGCTGGACGCTCGTCGAACTAATCATCACGATGACCGTGATGACGATACTGACGCTCGCCGTTATTCCAATGGTCAAGACTTCTGTGCGGCGGCAGAAGGAGCAGCGGTTGCGCGAGGCTCTGCGCGAGATGCGCGGCGCGATTGACGAGTTCCACCGCGACACCGTCGGGATGCAGTGCGGCGCGGGCGGCATCAGCGGCATCGGCGACCCAAACAACGCGCCGAACGTCGTGCCGCAGAACCCGAATCAGGTGGGCCAAATATTCGTTGACCCGCGCAGCCGCGTTGTCGTCTCCGACTGCAAGATATTCGGCGTTGATAACCCCGACCACTATCCGCCCGACTTGCAGACTCTGGTTGACGGCGTGGACGTTGTGCCGCGCGCGAGCCTCGGCGGCGCGTTGGCGCAGGCGGGCAGGGGACTCGGCGAGGGCACCGGGCAGGCGACCGACAACCCCGCCGCGACGACGCCCAAGAAGAAGCATTACCTTCGGGAGATTCCCGTTGACCCAATGACGGGCAAGGCCGACTGGTGCGTGCTCTCGAACTACGACTCGCCGGACGAGGGCTGCACCGGAAGCCCCGCCAACGTCTTCGACGTGCGCTCGAAGGCATCGGGCGAGGCGCTCAACGGGGAGAAGTACAGTGACTGGTAAGCAGAAGGGCTTCACGCTGCTCGAACTGATGATCGTCATCTCGATCATCGTTATACTCGCCATGATCGCGATGGCGCAGTACAGCAAGACCGTTCAGGCCGCGAAGGAGGCGACGCTGCGCGAAGACCTCTACACGATGCGGAAGATGATAGACCAGTACGCCGCCGACAAGGGCAAGCCGCCGCAGACGCTCGACGAGTTGAAGAGCGCGGGCTACATCCACGACATCCCCGTCGATCCGATGACGAACGAACCCGACTGGCAGACTGAATCCGCCGACGACCCCGGCTCGACCGAAGGCGCGCAGGGCTTGGGTAACGTTCACAGCAACTCGGGCGATCTGTCCTCGGACGGCCAGACGCGCTACAACGAATGGTGAAGAAGCTGTTAGGTGGCTTCGAGTTGCGGAGGAATAAGAATGTCATTCTGGGTTTATAAAAGGAGCGATGGGAAGCGTCGTAGCCTTTACACACTCGGTATTCCGTTGGAGTTGGCTCTGTTGGGCCTTGGCTTGCTCGCCGTGTTCGTTGCTATGTTACTGCGCCGCTTGGAGATTATCCCATAGTAGCGCCTAACAAGCAGATGAACGCGACCAGCATCAGCGTGACTCTTAAATTCAATCGTGCCTACGGACGCGTTATACGCGGCGTTGGCCGTTAGCTATTAGCTGTTAGCTTTGATCGCATTTCGATTCGGGCCTTAATTGGGCGAACCGACCGCCAGCTAAGAGAAAAAGCTAAAAGCCAACAGCCAACAGCTTCTCAAATGAATCCACTCAGCAGACTCGTATCGCCGCGCTATCCGTCGGCAGCCGTCGGCCTCGCCGGCGACGGCGCGAGCATCGTGCAGTTGGAGCGTCGAGGCGGCACGCTCGCCGTCCGAAGCGCCGGATACCTGCCGCTGCCCGCGGGACTCGTCCGCCCCGGCTTCGATGAGCAGAACGTCCGAGACAGTTCGGAACTCGCCGCCGCGCTCTCCGAGCTTGTCGCGAGCGCGGGACTCCTGAAGCGGCGACGCTGGTCGGTCGCGCTGCCCGAAGCCTCGACGCGCACCTCGATCCTGACGATGGAGACCGCGCCAACCTCGCGCGCCGAGGCCGACGACATGCTCAAGTGGAAGACCGAGCGAACGCTCGGCGCGCCGCTCGACGAGTTGCGCGTCGCGCGCGAGCGGCTTCAGACGGATGCGCAGGGGCGCGCGCGCTATCTCGTCACGGCAGTTCGCCTCTCCGTGCTCGACGAGTACGAGCAGGTCTTCGAGAGTCTGGACTGGCACGCGGGACTGATCCTCCCGCGCCACGCGGGCGAGGCATGGTGGCTCATGCGCGACGGCGCGGCCTCGCGCGCCGACTCGCTCCTCGTCAGTTCGCACGCGGAAGGCTTCACAGCCGTCATACTGCGCGCGGGCCAGCCGCTCTACGTGCGCGCCGTCTCGTGCGAGACCGAAGACCGCGCCGACGAGCTTTATCGCTTCCTTCTCTTCTACCGCGACCGCACCGCGCCGCCCACGCCGGAAGGCGAGCCGCCCGCCGCGCCCGCCGTCACCGAAAGAATCGAGCGTCTGCTCGTCGCGGGCATCGGACTCGACTACGAACAGGCGAGCGAGATAGTCGAAGAGACGCTCGCCTCGCCGCCCCACGCCGTCCACGCCGAAGACCTGCGCCTCGCATTCCCTCCGGGCGAGATTGACTTCCGACAGATCGTCGCGCCCGCCGGACTCGCCGCGCTCGCGTGGGGCTGAAACCTTGCGCGCGGCCCGGACGTAAAACTTTGGCGTCATGATCGCAGCAGAAGCAGTCGCACTTAAAAAGTTGGCCGCCGTCGCCGACTCGGAACTCGTCTTGCGCGCGCTCGCCGGGCGCGAAGAGGGGTTCGAGGAGTTGGTGCGCCGCTACCAGCGCCCCATAGTCGCATACGTCTACCGGATGGTCGGCGACTACGACGCGGCGCTCGATCTGGCGCAGGAGGTCTTCATAAAAGTTTACGGGTCGCTCACGCGCTACCGTGCCGAGTTCAAGTTCTCGACATGGATTTACCGCATCGCGCACAACGCGGCGATTGACCACCTTCGCAGGGCGGGCAGCGCGCGCATCGGCGAGATGGAGGTCGAGTGCGAGGACGGGCACACGTTCGAGAAGCCTCTGGCGAGCAAGTCGCCCACGCCCGAGCAGGAGACGGAGCGCGGCGAGCGTCGCGCGGAGATCGAGGAGGTCGTCGGACTCCTGCCGCACGCGTACCGCGAACTGATCGTGCTTCGCCACTCGCACGATCTCAGCTACGACGAGATCGCAGAGGTGACGAATCTTCCGCTCGGCACTGTCAAGAACAGAATCTTCCGCGCGCGCGAGGCAATGCGCGAACTCCTCGTCGCGCGCGGCATCACGGGTGTGTGAGACGAGAATGCCGGAAGGCGCGAAGCCGGGCGCGCAGTGCCCGCAGACGACTCTGACAGCCGCCTATCTCGACGGCGAGTTGGACGCGCGCTCGTCCGAAGAATTTGAAGGCCACGCGCGCTCGTGCCCGCGCTGCTCCGCGGCGCTTCTCGAACAGCGGCGGCTGCTCTGCCTGCTCGATGGCATCTTCGACCAGACCTTTGAAAAGCGAGTCGCGCTGCCCGCCAACTTCACGCGCGAGTTGAGGGCGCGCGCGCAGAACGACATGAGCGGCGTGCGCGGGCGAGGCGAGCGCCGGCTCGCGCTGAAAATCTGCGCGGCGCTCGGCCTTGCCGCTTTCGCGCTTCTCGGGTTCGCGGCGCTCGACGCGGCGCTCTCGCCCGCGCTCGGCGCAGCACGCGCGGCGGGCGGCGCGCTTGCCGTCGCGGGGCGCGCGGCGACGGGCGCGGGCGAGGGCGCGGGACTTGTGCTCCACGCGGTCGGCGCGGGGTTGACCGAGAGGGCCGTATCGCCCGCGCTTCTGCTACTGGCCGCGCCCGCCGCGGCGCTCGTCCTGCTGCTGCGACTCATCGGCGCATACCACCGCGAGCGAACACGCGACTGAAGACGAAAGTTCGAGCGCCGGACTGTTTCGGCCAGCCCCGTCGGAAGAGTCGTCGCGGCGGGCGCTGGCCTTTTATCGCGTCGGAGTTTGATGTTTTGAGATTTCAATTTTCAAATCTCGAATCTCGAATCTCGAACCTCGAAGCTCAAGCCCCGGACTTGAGCGTTCGAGTCCGCTCGCTTCTGCCGGGTCGTCCGCGCTCATGCTTCGGAACGCGCCCCGGCTTCAACGACTCTCAAACAAAACAGACGACGCGCGCCGCCTCGCTTCTCGCCAGCACCGCCGTCGTCGTTCTGCTTCTCCTCTTCGCGGCGCTCGCCGCCAACGCGCAGGAGTCCGCGGCGGCGGCGTCGAAGACGGGCGGAGAGTTGGTCGTCGAGGGCGGGTACGCGAGCGACGTGTTCGGACTCGGGCGCGACGTGCGCGTGCGCGGCGACGTGAAGAACGGCGTCATCGCATTCGGCGGCGACGTGATCGTCGAGGGGCGCATCGAGGGCGACGCCGCGGCCATCGGCGGCTCGGTCATACAACTCGACGGCTCCTACGTCGGCGGCGACGTGATGGTCTTCGGCGGTTCGTACCGGCACGCCGCCGCGGCCTCGCGCAACCCCGCCGGCAAGACCGTAATGTTCGCGGGCTACGAGGATGAGCTACGCTCGCTTGCGCGAAACCCCGCGACGCTGCTCGCGCCGGAGTTGTCGCTGAAGTTTTTGGGTCTTAGACTTCTCGCCGTCCTCTTCTGGTTCGTCGTCTCGATAGCGATGACCGCGGTCACGCCGGGCGCTATAAGCCGCGCCGCCGCGCGCCTGCAACTGACGTTCGCACGCGTCGCGCTCATCGGACTCGTCGGCGCGCTCGTCGTGGGCCCCGGCGTGGGCGCGGCGCTTCATTACCTGCCGCCCGTGCTCGGCGCGCTCGTCGGCGTGACGGCGCTGCTGCTCCTTCTGCTCTCGTACCTGTTCGGGCGCGTCGTCATTCACGCGGCGACGGGGCGTTGGCTCCAGCGCGTGCTGCTTCGCGAAGAGAGGCACTCCGAATCAATCGCGCTTCTGCTCGGCGCGGGCTTCTGGGCGGTCGTGCTCGCGCTGCCGTACCTTTGGCCGTTTCTCGTCGTCGCGCTCGTCGTCGTAAGCCTCGGCCTCTCGCTCACGGCTCGCTACCGCCTGAACTGGCGTCGCGCGTGAGAAAGATAAGACGGAAGGCGGAAGGATGAATGATGAAAGAAAGGCTCGCCGCCTTCGCTTCCGTCTTCATCCTTCCGCCTTCATCCTTTCCACGTCCTTTGCTTGTCGCGCTTCGGAGGCGCGTGATAGCATCGGCGCGTTTTTAGAGACAGCCGCGCGACGCTCGCCGAATACCAGCAAGCTCCCTGAAGCAGCGCGCGGCTCTCGTCGTCTCCGACGGAGGCTTTCGGCTCTACACTTGCGCGCTGACTATCCTCGACACACAAGGGGCCGTGCGTTGACGCTGGCGCTCGCCGTCTGCGCCGCCGCATTCGTGTCCGCAGCCGTCGCGCGCGCGCAGCAGCAGCAGACCAACCCCGTTGACCGCAAGGTCGAGAACCCGATCACCGACACGCCGAGCGTGAGTCCGCTCTCACAGGATCAGCCCATACGAACGCGTTCGCGCCGCCCCATCGGCACGGCGGGCGAACAGCCGACAGACCTGCTCGACGTTCAAGCCAAGCGCAGCGATGTCAGCGGCCCGGAGAACGCGCGCGTCATCGTTTACGAGGGGGACGTTGACGCGCGCATCGGCATCTATCGCCTACAGGCCGACAAAGTGACGGTGTACGAGGCGAAGAATCTCGTCGTCGCCGAAGGAAACGTCGTCTTCGATCAGGGCGAGTTTCAGCGCATAACGGGTTCGCGCGCCGAGTGGAACTACGCGACCAAGAAGGGCTTCTTCGAGAACTCGACCGGGTTCACGAACCAGACGCAGGACGGTACGATCATCTACTTCACAGCCGACCGCGTCGAGAAAGTCAGCGGCACGAAGATCGTTATCACGAACGCCGAGGTAACAGCGTGCGGCGACGACGAAGTTCCGAAGTGGAGCTTCAAGGCGGCGCGCGCCACAATCACGCTCGCCGACCGCGTTCGCGTCAGCAAGCCGCGCTTCCTCGTCCACGGTGTTCCAGTCTTTCTCCTGCCCTACGCCTCGGTCTCGATCAAGCCGCGCGACCGCGCCTCCGGCTTTCTGACCCCGACCTTCTCAGGCTCAGGCCAGAAAGGCTTTCGCTTCTCGGACGCTTACTTCCAGACGTTAGGGCGCTCGGCCGACGTGACGTTCCGCGGCGACGTTTACACGCAGCGCGGCTTCGGCTTCGGCGCAGACTTGAGGACGCGCGCAAACTCGCGCTCGTACTTCAACATGGGCTTCTACGCCGTCAAGGATCGAGTGCTCGGCCCGAAGGCCGACGCCGAGCACCCGGATCAGGGCGGTTCGAGTTTTTACGTTGACGGCGTACACTACTTCCCCAACGGATTCCTCGCCGCCGCCGACATAAACATCACGTCGAACCTTGCGTTCCGGCAGGTCTTCTCCGACTCGATCCAACTCGCCATCTCGCCCGAAGAGCGCTCGCAGGTCTTCGTCAACAAAAATTTCAACTCCTACTCATTCAACTTCATCGCGCGCACGCAGGTCATCTCGATACCGTCGGCGAGCATACGCACGCGCGAGATGCCGAGCGTCTCGATTGACAAGCGCCCCGGCCTCGTCTCTTTTCTCAAGGACAAGCTGGACGCGTACTTCTCGTTCGAGAGCAGCCTTTCGGGGATGAGCCGCAAGGAGACGGTCGAAGACCCTGTGGCCTTCGCGGCGGACGGCCTTCAGAATCCGATCATCACGCCGTCGATAGTTCAGCGGCTCGACATCTTTCCGCACGTGAGCGTGCCCTTCAGCTTCGACGGCTGGGGGCTGACGGCGACGGCGAGCGTGCGCGGCACTTTCTACTCGAACTCGCTCGATCCTCTGACGCGGCTCGTGCTCCCGAACAACCTCTTGCGCGGCTACGGCGAGTTCGAGTTGGACTTGCGACCGCCCGCGCTCGCGCGCAACTTCAATCGTAAAGACGGCAGCTTCTGGTTCCGCCACGTCATCGAGCCTTACGTAACCTATCGAAGAATCGGCGGCGTCTCGGACTTCGACCGCGTCATACGCTTCGACGAGGTTGACGCCGTCGCCGACACGAACGAGATCGAGTACGGCGTCTCAAACCGTTTCTTTCTCCGCCGCTCGACCGATAGGGTCAAGGTCGGGCCGCACACGCGGCCGGGCGTTCTGGGCGAGAGGCGAAGCGGCGCGGATAAAAATAAGGCGGACGAGACGGGCGAGAAGAAGGCGGACGAGTCGGGCGGCACGGCGATACCGAAGAACGCGCGTGTAAGCGGCGCGCTGACCGTGATGACGACGAAGCCGTCCGTTGCGCGACAGCCCTACGAGTTCTTCTCGATCACGGTCAGGCAAAAGTATTTCTTCGACCCGCGGTTCGGCGGCGCGCTCGTCCCCGGCGAGCGAAACCAATTCTACCCGATCAACACTTTCTCCGGCTTCACATACGGCGGCGTGCCGCGCCGCTTCTCGCCGCTGAACATCGAGTCGCGCATACGAACTCCGACGGTCGCCGACAGCGAGTTGTTCGCAGACGTTCGCACCGACATCGATATGTTCGGCGAGGCGGGCGGGAGCGGACTGCGCGACCTCGCCGTCAGTTTCGGTCTGCGCCGAAGGGTCGCGGTGCTGCACGCCATCGAAGCCTTCCAGACTTTCTACTACACGCGCGCCATTTCGCTCTCGCCCGACCTCGCGCAGTTCGGCAACAGCGTCGGCAAGGAGGCCGGGACGCTGCAAGGCTCGCAGTGGAGTCCTTCGGTTTTCCTCGGCGACCGCACACGCGGCTGGTACGGCGGCGCGTCGCTTTTCTTCGACTTTCAGAATCGACCGGACAAAGGCTCTTCGCTCGTCAGTTCAGTCGCCACCGTCGGGCGCGCATGGGACTGCTGCGCAGTCAACCTTCAATACTTCACCTTCAACGTCGGCCTTCGCCACGAGAATCGCGTCGTCTTCAGCTTCCGTCTCAACGGCATCGGCACGTTCGGCACCGAGCAGATCGGCCAGCACCTCTGATAAAAAGTGGGTGCCGTTCGCGATTTTGTTTTCGCGTATGCTAAAATTTCGCCCGCTTCGCCGGAAGTTTTATCCTGCCTGCGAAAGTCCGTAAGCAATAATTTTTCGCGCCTCCCCGCGCCCATTGAGGTAATTGATGAAAAATCGCAAGTCTTCCCGCGCCCCGCGCTTCGCGCTCCTGCTCGTCTTCGCCGCGGCGGCTGCCTTCGCGCTCGTCTCGCCCGCGGCGACGGGCCAGAGCAAGCGCGTGCGCGACGACATCGCGCAGTCGCTCGCGAACTTCGACGAGTTGAGCATAGACACGACCGCCGCCTTGAAGCAGGCGCGCTCGTCGGGCACGCTCACGCTCCAGACTTCCATCGGCCAACTCGACCTACGGCTTGAGCCTTACGACATACGCACGGACGACTATCGCTCGGTCGCCGTCGGCGCGGACGGCGTCGCGCGCGACCTGCCGCGCGGCGAGTCGAACGCGTTCGAGGCGACGGTCGCCGGGATGACGGATGCGCGCGCGCGTTTTCTCATTGACGCCGACCGCTTCGAGGGCATCATCGCGACGCCCGACGAGTCGTACTACGTCGAACCCGCGAGCAACTTCTCGAAGTCGGCGGCGAAAGGTGATTTCGTCTTCTACGCGGCGTCGAGCGTGAAGCAGCAGAGCGCAGGCGAGTGCGGCACGACGCTCGCTCAGAAGGTCGGCGCGCAAGGGCCGGGCGCACAGGGCGGCGCGACGCACTCGGCCTCGAAGCTCTTTAAGACCGCGGCGGCGTTCGCTCCGAAGGAGCAGGCAATCCTCGCGACCGAGGCCGACTTCGAGTTCACGCAGACCTTCGGCGGC
>DATINM010000071.1:0-14626 GCA_035474235.1 Pyrinomonadaceae bacterium | reverse complement strand
AGCGACCGAAGAGATCAAGAAGATGTCGAAGCCTGTGAAGGGTGACATGATCGCGCAGGTCGGAACTATCTCAGCGAATGGAGACGCGACCATCGGCGAACTCATCGCCGAAGCGATGGACAAGGTGGGCAAGGACGGCGTTATCACGGTCGAAGAGTCGCGCACGATGCAGACCGAACTCGACGTTGTCGAGGGAATGCAGTTCGACCGAGGCTATCTCTCGCCCTACTTTGTGACCGACCCCGAAAGGATGGAAGCGGTTCTCGACAACCCGATCATCCTCATCCACGAGAAGAAGATTAGCTCGATGAAAGACCTTCTGCCGCTTCTCGAACAGATCGCGAAGATGGGCAAGCCTTTCCTTCTCATCGCGGAAGACGTTGAGGGCGAGGCGCTGGCGACTCTGGTCGTCAACAAGCTGCGCGGCACTCTGAACGTCTGCGCGGTGAAGGCTCCGGGCTTTGGCGACCGACGCAAGGCGATGCTCGAAGACATAGCGATTCTGACTGGCGGCAAGGTCATCTCGGAAGACCTCGGCATCAAGTTGGAGAACGTCAAGCTCGAAGACCTTGGCCGTGCGAAGAAGATCACGGTGGACAAAGACAACACGACCATCGTCGAGGGCAACGGCAAGGACGCAGACATCGCGGCGCGCGTCAAGACCATCAAGGCGCAGGCCGAGGAGACGACCTCGGACTACGACCGTGAGAAGTTGCAGGAGCGTCTTGCGAAGCTCATCGGCGGCGTCGCGGTCATCCGCGTCGGCGCTGCCACTGAGACCGAGTTGAAGGAGAAGAAGGCGCGCGTCGAGGACGCGATGCACGCAACACGCGCGGCGGTCGAGGAAGGCATCGTACCCGGCGGCGGGGTCGCGCTTGTGCGCGCGGCGAAGGCGCTCGACAAGTTCAAGGCGAACGAGGACGGCGAGGGCGACACCGACGAGCAGATCGGCGTTACTATCGTGCGTCGCGCTCTGGAAGAGCCTCTGCGCCAGATCGCCGCGAACGCGGGCGTCGAGGGCGCTGTCGTCGTCGAGAAGGTTCGCTCTGAGAAGAACGACCATCACGGCTTCAACGCCGCAACCGAGACTTACGAAGATCTCGTCAAGGCAGGCGTTATTGACCCTGCGAAGGTCACGCGCACTGCGTTGCAGAACGCTTCGTCAATCGCGGGGCTGATGCTCACGACCGAGGCGCTCGTCTCAGAGATTCCCGAAGACGACAAGACGCCCGCGATGCCGGGCGGCATGGGCGGCGGCATGGGAATGTAAGGAATCTTGCCTGCTTCCGAATTGAAAGCGGCTTCGCCCGATTCCGGGCGAAGCCGCTTCTTTATGCGGCAGATTAAGTAATGACGTTTAGCCTCTAAACTCAAAATCGCAGCCATTATGGTCTAAATTTGAGCGACTTGAATCAAATCCTTTGTCGCCGGACTCTCAATCCGAGCGACTGAACACAAGACTTTGGTCATTCAGGTCTGGATTCGACCGACTAAAATCCAGACCCGAGCGACTCAGGTCTCAATCCGAGCGACTTGGCTCAAGACCTGAGCGACTAACATCTGGATTTGAGTCGCTCGAATCCAGACCTGAGCGACTCGAATCCAGATTCAAGCGACTCGACTCTGGATTCGAGCGACCAGCATCAAGAGTTAAGCGACTCGACTCTGGACTTGAGCGACTCGGCTCTCGACCTAAGCGACTTAAATCCAGACCTGAGCGACCGGAGTTCAGACCCAAGCGCCCAAAACCCGAACCCTGTTCGCACGAATCCGGGCGTTTGCAGGAGAAGTCAGCGGACGCCTCGCCGGATAGAAGGCTTCAACGAATCCGGTCGTCTCCGTACTGGAAAGCCTTCAACCCGCGGGTTGAAGGCTTTTCGTTTTCACGCGGGACTTCTTCGCCGGTCAGAATCGGGCTTCGACCACGCCGTCTCTCGTCGTCCCGTGGCGTAAAGTCAGTTCGGGATAAGGCGCGTGCTCGGCCTCGGCGCTTTCGAGACCGAGCAATTTTTCGGCGGCCAGAATTTCATCCTCTTCGCCCTCGATCTCGACGAAGAGGCCGAACGGCAGTTCGTCCAGAACGACTTCCGCGCCGCCGACCTGCCACGTCTCGCGCCGCTTCTCGTAGACGAGAGCGGGGCGGTAGCCGAGCGCGTCGAGTATCGAGGCCAATGCGTCTGCGTCCGAGACTTCCGTCTCGTCTTCGCGCTGCCGCTTGATTGCCGACGCAGATGCGCCACGCTCTTTGAACGTGAAGATCGCGCGCCCGTTCTTTCGCCGCAGACGCAAAACTCGCCTCTGCGGGTCGAGTCCCGGCCCGTTGTAGATGACGTTCTCCTCGAACTCCGCGCCCGCGCCCGCACCCGCGCCGACATCTTCGAGGCGACGACGCAGCGGCTCGACCTGTTCGCCTGTCAGCTTGTATTTCTTCTCAATCTCAGTTCCCATGTTTCACACCCTGCGCTCTCAAGGCTGGCGTATCCACTTCAGGACTTCGGGGATGGTCGCGCGCTTGCCGTACATCAGCATTCCTACGCGATAGACGCGCGAGGCGAGCCAGAGCAGCAGCACGACGGTCGCGAATCCTATAATCAAAGAGAGCGCGATCTGCCAGAAGGGCGGCGTCTGCACGACGACGCGCATCAGCATTGTTATCGGCGCGAAGAACGGAATCATCGAAACCCAGAAGGCGAACGTCGAGTCGGGGCTTCGCATGACGGGGAAGGCCATGTAGAAGCCAACGACGAGTATCAGGATGATCGGCATCGCCAACTGGCCGCCCTCCTGCGTCGTCGTCACCATCGAGCCGACGAGCGCGTAGATCGTCGCGTAGATGAAGTAGCCGAGCAGGAAGAAAAGCACGATGTAAATCAGGAGGCTCGCCGGGACGTGCGGCAGAGTGATGCTCATCCCCTGCCCCGCAAGCAACGCCGCGCCGTAGAGTGCGAAGGCCGCGAAGGCGACTCCCCAGATCGCGAACTGCGTCACGGCCACGAGCGAGACACCGATGAGCTTGCCCATCATCAGAGGGAACGAGCGAATGGAAGAGAACAGAATCTCCGCGATGCGCGTCTCCTTCTCCTCGATGACCGCGCCGAGGATGACCTGCCCGTACAGAAGTATCGTCAGGTAAATAACGAAGCCCGCGCCGAACGCGATGAAAAAGCCCTGTCCTGTGTCGGCTTCGCCGCCGCCCTCGCCGGCCTTCCTGACCTTGACGTTGACGGGGCGGTTGACCGCGCGCATCACGTCCGCGCTCACGCCGCGCTCGTCGAGCCGCGCGTCGCGCACGGCGCGCGTCAATGCGCTTTCGACCTGAGCGCGCGTGCCGATGTCGCTGACGTTGCGCGCGTAGTATTGCGCCTCGCCGCCGTCGAACACGTCTTTCGGAAGAATCAGATAGCCGTCCAACTCGTCCTTCTTTATGCGCTCGTCGAGGGCGCGTTTCATCTCGTCCGATGTGCGACCGTCCGCGGGCACAAGCTCGACCGTGTACTCAGGCGCGACCGCCTTCGCCGCCTGCTTCAGACGGTCGCCGCTGTTCTGGTTCGCGGGGTTTGAGACTTCGGCCTTCCCTTCCTCGACATCTTCGTCCTGCCGCGAGTTGAACGCGTCGCGCACGCGCTCGTACATCCGTCCCGTCTCGTCAACTACGGCGATGCGTGTGGGCCCGCCCGCCTTGATGCCCGCGATCAACGCGGGGACGACGGTGAAGAGCGCGAACATGACGGGGCCGCCAATCG
Organism: Pyrinomonadaceae bacterium; assembly: GCA_035474235.1. Lineage (GTDB taxonomy): Bacteria > Acidobacteriota > Blastocatellia > Pyrinomonadales > Pyrinomonadaceae > QHXN01. The sequence continues at coordinate 10,883 of DATINM010000071.1, read as the reverse complement.
TGACGACTAGAAACATTTTGCTGCGGACGCGCTGGACGTATTCGCGCTTGACGACCGCCGCGAACTTTCTCACTGTTCACCTCCGACCTTCTCGATGAAGATGTCGTGCAGGCTCGGCTCGACAAGCTCGAACTTCGACACGCTCGCGCCCGCCGAGAGCAGGCGGCGCAGAAGCTCCTGCGCGTCCGCGCCCGGCGCGAGCAGCGCCTCCACGTCGTCGCTGTGCCGCTCGATTTTCCGAATGAGCGCCGGGTCTTCGAGCACGGAGCCGTCGCCCTCGAAGCGGAGCGCGACCGCGTTTCGACCGAAGCTGCTCTTGACCTCGCGGATGCTCCCGTCAAGTACTTTGCGCGAACGGTTGATGAGACAGATGTCGTCACAGATTCGCTCTGCGACCTCCATCTGATGCGTCGAGAAGATGATCGTCTTGCCCGCGCCTTTCAGTCCGAGCACGAGGTCTTCCAGCAGTTCGACGTTTACGGGGTCGAGGCCGGAGAAAGGCTCGTCGAGTATGACGAGGTCGGGGTCGTGCATGACCGCGGCGATGAACTGAATCTTCTGCTGCATCCCCTTCGATAGTTCGGACGACTTCTTGCGCTTCCACTCCGACAACTTCACCTTTTCGAGCCAGCGGTCAACGGCTGCTTCGGCCTCGCGCCCGGCGAAGTTTTTAAGCTCCGCGAAGAATTTTAACTGGTCGCCGACCTTCATTCGTTTGTAGAGTCCGCGCTCTTCGGGCAGGTAGCCGATGCGGTTCTGCGTCTCGGCGTTGACCGTCTGGCCGAAGAGTTCTATCGTCCCTTCGTCGGGCGCGGTGATGCCGACGATCATTCGGATCGTGGTCGTCTTGCCCGCACCGTTCGGCCCCAGCAGCCCGTAGATTCGGCCCGCGCGGACGTTCAGGCTCAACTCGTTGACGGCTGTGAAGTCGCCGAAGCGCTTTGTAACGCGCTCCAGCCTGAGAGTGATTTTCTGTTCGCTCACGGAATCACTTATAAACTAATCGGCAGGCGCGCGTCGCAGTCACGCGCCGCCTCTGTTTGGAAATTCAAATTGCCGGAGTTTATACGTCCGCGCGGAATGAAAGTTTTACCGCGTTTCGCGCGCCTTCGCCCCGCGCCGATTTCATTCACGCCGGGCATGCCCGCGTGATAAGATTGCGCGTGTTGTCTCCCCGACGACTTTCGGGCCACTTCCGTCATGCTCTCTTTCTCGCTCAACAGATCGCGTTTCGCCGTCTCGCTCCTCGCGGGGCTTTGTGCTCTCGTCTCCTTCGCGCGCGCGCAGAGCCAGTCCGCGCCGAAGCAGGACGAAGAGGATGTCGTCCGCATCAGCACCGAACTCGTGCAGACGGACGTGATGGTCTTCGACAAGGCGGGCAAGTTCGTTGACGGACTCAAGCCCGAACAGTTCGACCTCAAAGTTGACGGCCATTCCCGGCAGATAGCCTTCTTCGACCGCGTGCAGGCCGGCTCGGTCAACGAGGACGCGCAACTCGCCGCGGCGCGTGGCGCTGGCGGCCACGCGGCGAGCGGCGCGGCGCTCCCGCTCGACCGTGGGCGCACGGTCATCTTCTTCGTTGACGACCTGCACCTCTCCGCGGGCAGCGTCGCCAACATACGCGGCACGCTCCACCATTTCATTGAAGACGAGATCGGGCAGAACGACGTTGCCGCCGTCGTCTCGCCGAGCGGCCAGATCGGATTCCTACAGCAGTTCACCGACAACAAGGCAGTGCTGCGCGCCGCCGCCTCGCGAATCAACACGCGACCGTACTCGACGCGCGACGGCCAGACCCCTCCGATGTCGGAGGCGCAGGCGCTCTCGATTAGCCGCAACGACAATTCGGTGCTCGACTTCTTCGTGGATGCGCTGATTCGCGACAACCCGCTCCTGCGGCACGATCAGGCCGTGCAGATAGTTCAGGCGCGCGCGCACGACATACTCATCCAGTCGGAGAGCATCGCCGTTAACACGATCTCCACTCTTCGTTCGGTCGTGCTCTCTTCGTCGCCGCTGCCCGGAAGAAAGATTCTCTTCTTCATCTCGGAGGGCTTCGTCGTGGACGAGGCGCAGGGCACGCTGCGCGACCGTATGCGCTCGGTAACCGACGCGGCTGCGCGCGCGGGCGTCGTCATCTACTCGCTTGACGCGAAGGGGCTTCGGACGGGGATGGTTGACGCATCCGAGGGCGGGGCCTTCGACCCGGGCGGGCGACTCTCGCTCGCAAACATGGGCGAGGCTTCCGAGATGCAGTCACCGCTCTTCACGCTCGCCAACGAGACGGGCGGTCGCGCGCTCATCAACACGAATGCGCTCACGCACAGCGTCTCGGTCGCGCTCAAGGAGACTTCGCTCTACTATCTTCTCGCGTGGAAGCCCGCAGCCGACGGCGGCGATGCGAAGTACAGGCACATCGAGGTGAGCGTGCGCTCACGTCCAGACCTGCACGTCATCGTCCGCCACGGTTTCTTCGGCGAGCCGTCAGCCGAAGCTTCTGCGAAGGAAGCGCAGAAGGGCAAAGGCTCGAAGAACAGGAAGCAGGAGGAGACGCCGCCGAAGGCGGACGGCGCGGCTGCGGATCAACAGAAGTCGGAGGCGGAGCGCGAGATCGTCGCGGCGTTGCGTGCGCCGCTCCCGCGCGCGGGCGTCCCGACGGCGCTCGCGCTCGGCTACGTCCTGCACCCGCAGGAGGGCGACGCGCTCCTGACGACTCTGGTCGAGGTTGATCGCTCAGGACTCACGTTCGATCAGGCCGTGAAGCCGCGAGCGCTCTTCGAGCTTCTCTGCGCAGTGATTGACGACCGCGGCAAGACCATCTCAAGTTTCGGCAAGACCCTCGCCGTCACGACCGACCCGGCGGTGCACGACCCACGGCAGAACGTCGTCGTCAGCTTTCAGACGAAGCTCGCGCCGGGCCTCTACCAGATTCGCGTCGCCACGCGCGACGCTGCGAGCGGGCGGACGGGCAGTTCGATGCAGTGGGTCGAAATCCCCGCCTTCGATCAGGGCAAGCTGCTCCTGAGCAGCATCTTTCTCGGCTCGCAGGCCGCGGGCGAAGGCGACGCCGCCGCGCAGCAGTTCGAGCAGTCACTAGCCACGCTCAACGTTGACCGGCGGTTCGCGCGTAACTCATCGATAAGATTCCTGACCTACATCTACAACGCCGCGGGCGGCGAGACGACTCCGCCCGACGTTGCGCTTCAGGTTCAAGTCTTCCGCGACAACCAGCCGGTCTTCACCGCGCCGCTCAGCAAGATCAAGACCGAGGGCTTGCCCGACGCTTCTCGAATACCGTATCTGGCAGAGCTTCCGCTCGAATCTTTCCCGTCGGGACGCTACGTCCTGCAACTCACTGCGATTGACCGCACGGCGAAGACCAGCGCGTCGCAGCGCACCAGCTTTGTCGTCGAATAAATCGGAGCGCGTCCGACGTGTGCGCGCCTCCTTAACCCCAGAAGGAGAAAAGTATGCTTGAGATCATCCTGTTAATTTTTCTGACCCGGCGCGTGGGCGAGATAGTTCAGGCGAAGGGACGAAGGGGCGGCTGGTACAAGTTGTTGACCGTCCTGCTCTGGCTCGGCTGCGAGGTCGTCGGCGCGATCATCGGAGCAATCGTCGCCGCCATGAGCAGAAGCGGCTCACTCCTGATCTACCTCTTCGCGCTAATCGGCGCGGCTGTGGGCGCGGGCATCTCGATACTCATCGCGCGCAGCGTCCCGCCGCTCGCATACGACCAGCCGCCCGCGCCGACGATCTACCGCTGAAAGCGCCGCGGCTCTTTTTTTCGAGCCTCAAAGCAAACCTAAAGAACGATACGGCGGGCAGAGATTACGGGCCCGAACGAGCGAAGCTCTTCGAGCGTGGCGTCGTCGAGCGGCGCGTCCGTCTCGATCACCGACATCGCCTCGCCGCCGCGCTCTCGTCTCCCAAGATGGAAGCGGCTGATGTTTACGCCGTGGTCGCCGAGTATTGTGCCGACGCGACCGACGACGCCGGGCACGTCGCTGCTCCGCGTCAGGAGCATGTTGCCGGACGGGACGGCCTCGATGCGGAAGCCGTCAATCCCGGTCACGCGACCGTCCGACTGCTGACCGAATAGCGCGCCCGCGACCGCGTGCTCGCCGGCGGTCGTCCGCACGCGCGTCCGCACAGGCTCTCGCGCCTCGACGCCCGCGCCGTGTCGCTTCGAGACGGTGACGGCGATGCCGCGCTCTTCCGCGATCAGCATCGCGTTGACGACGTTGACGCGCGCGCTCATGCCCTTCAACAACCCCGCGAGGAACGAGCGCGTGACGGGCGACGAGTCGAGGTTCGCGGCCTCGCCCGCGTACTCGATCTCGATGCCGCGCACAGGCTCGTCAACGAGTTGAGCCTGAAACCTTCCGAGCCGCTCGGCGAGCACGAGGTACGGTTCGAGCGTCTTCAACTCCTGCGCGCCGACCGCCGGAACGTTTACAGCACCGCGCACCGCGCCCGTCAGAAAGAAATCGCGCATCTGCTCGGCGACCGTTACGGCCACGCCCTCCTGCGCCTCCTTCGTCGAAGCGCCGAGGTGCGGCGTCGAGACGACTTCGTCGAGCGCGACGAGCGGGTGGCCGGATGGCGGCGGCTCGTCCTCGAACACGTCGAGCGCCGCGCCCGCCACCTTGCCCTCTTTGAGCGCATCACTCAGGGCGCGCTCGTCAACCAGACCGCCGCGCGCGCAGTTGATGACGTAAACACCTTTCTTCATCAACGCGAACTCGCGCGCGCCGATGATTCCGCGCGTCTCCGGCGTGAGCGGCGTGTGCACCGTAACGAAGTCTGCGCGCGCGAAGACCTCTTCGAGCGGCGCGAGTTCGATCTCGGTGTCTCGCAACTGCTCCGGCGCGACGAACGGGTCGAAGGCGACGACTTTCATCTCGAAGCCGAGCGCACGGCTCGCCACCACCCGACCGATGCGACCCAATCCGACGACGCCCAGAGTCTTCCCCCGAATCTCCGTGCCGACGTACTTCTTCCGATCCCAGCGCCCCGCCTTCAAACTCGCGTTGCCCTGCGGCACGCGGCGCGCGAGCGCGAGCAGAAGCGCGAGCGTGTGCTCGGCGGTCGTCATCGTGTTGCCGTCCGGCGCGTTCATCACGACGACGCCGCGCTGCGTGGCCGCCGCCACGTCGATGTTGTCAACGCCGACGCCCGCGCGACCGATCACGCGAAGGCGCGCGCTGGTGTCGAGCAACTGCGCCGTCACCTTCGTCTCGCTCCGAACGATGAGTCCGTCTGCGTCGCGCGAGGCTTCGACGAGATCGTCGCCCTTCAAACCCGTGCGCTTCTCGACCTTGAACCCGGCCTCGCGCAGAGGTTGCAAGCCGCCCTCGTTCACATCGTCCGCGACAAAAATTTTGATATCAGGCATCAGTTTTCGGTTTTCGGTTTTCAGTTCAGGGTTTTCAGCTTTCGGTTTCATGTCGGGCTTGACCCGTCTTGCTGAAAACTGAAAACTCGTCTTCACATCGGGCCGCCGGTGTCACTGCCGTCGGCGCGTCCCTCGTCGCCTCCGTCGGGACTCGGCGAAGACGTTTCGAGCGGGCTGCTTTCGGAGTCTCTGGTACTTCCGCCGCTCACCTTCTCGCTCGCCTCGATGTCGCTCAAAGTCTCGCTGCTCGTGGCTTCGGCGTCGCGCTCCTGCGTTGCAGAGTCTCCGGTCTGTGCCGACTCGCCCGCCGGCGCGTCCTGTTTTTTAGTCTCTTCCATTTCGCCCCCTTCAGAAAATTGTGTGAATCGAAATCAAAAGCGATAAGACCGACGCCGCGTAGAAGCCCGCGAGCAAATCGTCGGCCATGATGCCCAAGCCTCCGCCGAGTCCTTCGAGCCGTCTTACAGGGTAAGGCTTCCAGATGTCGAACACCCGGAACGCGACGAAGCCCGCGGCGACCGTCCACCAGCCCAAGCCCCAAGGCACGAACAGGAACGCGACCAACTGACCCGCGACTTCGTCAACGACGACCGCGCCGGGGTCTTTTTTCGCGAACAATTTTTCGGCGCGCGTCGCCGCCCACGTCCCCAGTATCGAAACGGCGAAGATTACGAACAGCAGAACAGACGTAAGGAATATGGGAAACGTCTGCGGCGACAGGTCGAGCCAGCGCGTGACGGCGTAGTCGAAAGAAGCCAGCGCACCGCGCCCGACCGCCAGATATACAAAGACGCCAAGGCCCGAACCCCAAGTGCCCGGCGCGAGCGGGATTAGTCCGACGCCGCACGTCGCCACGGCGAGCGCGAAGTAGTCAACCGCCGTCCGTCTGCCCGGCGCGACGACTTGCGCCACCTCGACGACCGCCGGATTTATTATGTCGCTCGTTTCTTTGGCTCGTGGCATCTGGGCTGAACTGTCCGCCTCGGAGGCCGGATGCATGGACTCGACAGTTGGCCGCTGACTGCTTCCTAGACGATCCTTCCGACCAGATCGTATTCCTGCGCTTCGTTTATGCGAACGTTGACGAAGTCGCCCGGCTCCGGGCTGAAACCTTCGGGCGCGTCGTTGATGAGGACGCAGCCGTCAATGTCGGGCGCTTGAGTTTCCATCCTTCCCTGCCAGAGCAAATCAGTCTCGACGGAAGCGCCCTCGAAGAGCACGCGCACTGTCTCGCCGACGCGAGCGCGGTTGCGCCGGAGCGAGATGCGCGACTGCTCTTTCATCAGTCGCGCGCGCCGCCGCTTCGCAACTCGCGCATCAACCTTGCCGGGCAGATCGAAGGCGGGCGTGCCCTCTTCGTCCGAATAGGTGAAGACGCCGACGCGGTCGAACTCGACGTTTCGGACGAAGGCGAGCAACTCCTCGAAGTCCTCTTCGGTTTCGCCGGGGAAGCCCGTGATGAAGGTCGTTCGGACGGCGACATCGGGCACGCGCTCGCGCACGCGCGCGACGAGACGTTCGAGGCTCGCGCGATTTCCCCCGCGCTTCATGAGCTTCAAAACATTCTGCGAGGCGTGCTGCAAAGGCATGTCGAGATACTTGACGGCCTTCGGCTCTTCGGCCAGCGCGGCGAGGAACGCGTCGCTGATGTGCGTCGGATACGTGTACATCACGCGCACCCATTCGACGCCTTCGAGCTTGCACAACTCGCGCATGAGCGCCGCGAGCGCATCGCTCTCGCCAAGGTCTTCGCCGTAGCGCGACGAGTCCTGCGCGACGAGGATTATCTCTTTGACGCCCTGCCCTGCGAGTTGCTTCGCCTCCGCGACGACCGAGCCGAACCGGCGGCTTCGGAAGTGGCCGCGCATCTGCGGTATGAAGCAGAAGGCGCACGGGCGGTCGCACCCTTCGGCAATCTTGACGTATGCGAAGTGCTTCGGAGTAGCGAGCACGCGCGGCGTCGATTCGTCGTAGAGATACGTCGCCGTCTGGTTGCCGAGCGGCAAGACGGGTAGCGAGCGCGTGTTCGTCCTCTCGTCGGCGGCGGTGACGATGTCGCCGATCTGGCTCGTGCCGATGAAGGCGTCAACTTCCGGAATCTCCGCGCGAAGCTCTTCGCGATAACGCTCGACGAGACAGCCCGCGACGACGAGCCGCTTGCACTTACCATCCGACTTCAAACGCGCGGCTTCGAGTATGGCGTCAACAGACTCCTTCTTTGCGGCGTCGATGAAGCCGCACGTGTTGACGACGAGCGTTTCGGCCTCCGCCGCGTCGCCCGTTATCTCGTAACCCTTCGACTTCAAATGTCCCATCATCACCTCGCTGTCAACGAGGTTCTTCGGGCAGCCCAAGCTGATGAATCCGACTTTCTTCATAAATTAGTGATGAGTGATGAGTGATGAGTGATGAGTGATGAGAAATTGACCTTGCAGTTTCTTATCACTCATCACTCATCACTCATCACTACATTTGCTCCTCAATGCTCATCAAGCACCGCTCGATATCGGCGGCCTCGGAATTTGATAAATGCCGCGCGCCGAAGCGCACGCGATTGTAAGCCTGCGTGACCGCCAGAACTTCCGGCGCGCCCGCCGACGCGGCGAATTCGAGCGGCGTCTGATCGGCGCGTCGTCGCAGCCCTCGCGCTTCGAGCGCCGCGGTCATCCGTTCGTAGAACCTGACGACCATTGCGTCCGCCGCGCGCGCGTCCGTCCGCCGCCGCCTGAATTTAAGAAGTCCCGCGCGCCGTAAAATCATGAAGGCTGCGGCGGATAGAACAATCAAAACACACGCGACCGCGAGCGGCGAAGTCGAGACGAACGGCAACGCGCCTCCGCCCCCGCGCGACCACAAGGCCGAGAGCCGCGAGCCGAAAGTGTCGGCGGACTGCGACGCGGCGAAGGTGAACGAGTTGATGCGGTCGTGGATTGTGCGTGCGAGCGTGCGCTGCCCCTGCCGGTCGTAAGAGACGACGTACTGAATCCAGAAAAGTTCGAGCGCGTCGGCGTAGTGGCGAAGGCTTCCCGAAAGCCCTTTGCCGCTAGTGCCCGCGGCGCGACCGTCGGCGGGCGTCGGGTCGAACGTCACCCACGAATCGGTTTCGGGAAAATAGACCTCGACCCATGAGTGCGCGTCGGCCTGACGGACGACGAAGGCGTCCGCGGCGCTGTTGTACTCGCCCGACTGAAATCCGTTGACCACGCGCGCCGGAATCCGAAGCGTGCGAAGCATGACGGCCATCGCGGTCGCGAAGTATTCGCAGTGCCCTGTGCGCACGTCGAAGAGGAAGTCCGCGAGCGGGTCGGGGCCCGCGGCGCGCATGTCGAGCGAATAGCTGTAGCGCCCGCCGTATGCGTTCTCGCTCAGGTGCGACTCGATTGCACGCGCGGCGTCGTATGCGTTGCGCGCGCCCGACTGCCGGACGACAGACCATGCGAGACTGCCGACGCGCGTGTCGAGGTTCGCGGGCAGTTGCAGGTACGCCTCCACGCTGCGCCGAAGGTTCGCGGTCGCCGCCGTCGAAACCCGCATCCGATCCGCGCGGAGTCGCTCGGGCGGCGGCTCGTACGTGTCGGAGTAGACTGTATAGGTGATTCGCTCCGAAGGATGCTGCCGCGTCGCGAGTCCGTCGTCCCGGTCGCGCCGGACGAAGGGGAACGCGCCCTGCAAGGCGATGGCGCGCGGCGCGGCGAAGATGACGGGCGTGTCAATCGGCTCGACGAAAAAAGTCTCGGTCGTCAGGCGCGTGATGTCTTCGGTCGTGCCGAGCCGGAAGATATTGCCGTCGAAAGTCTGGTATGCCGCGCTCGCGTCCGAAGTCTGCGACCACTCGCGCCCGTCGAAGCGGTCGAGCGCGATGCCGCGCCATCGAAGCCCGTGCGCAGGACTCGGCCCCTCGACCCGGACGCGCATCACGAGTTGGTTGCTCTCGTTGAGACGGCCTATGTCGCCGAGCGTGACGTGATCGGAAAAGCCCGTGAAGCCCGTCGAGGCCGAGCCGCCCGGCATCGAAAGGACGCCTGCACCGGCGCGCGGCGTAATGAAGAAGATCGGTAGCGCCAGCCCGAATATGAGCGCGAATAGACAGGCGGCGGCGACGGGCAGACGCCGAAGCGCGCGCGGCGTCGTCCTGCGCACGCTCGCGCCACCGCGACGAAAAAACTTCGCTTCGTTGGCGACGAGCAGACGACTCTCCGCCGAAGGGGCGACGCGGCCCGACCTTCTCAACTCGAAGCACACGACGGCGAGCAGGGCGCAGAAGACGTAGAGCGCGAGCGACGCGAGGAACGTCGGGCTGACGCTCAGTCCCGCGGCGAGCAGAACCTCGAAGAACGAGATGAGATAGAGAAACAGCCAGTCGCGGTCGGACTTGACTTGCAGGAGCTTGATCGAAGAGAGCAGCAGCGTGAAGTGCACGAGCGAACTGACGCCCGCATAGACACGGCTCGCTGCGTCCGCGCCGCTCCTCTGAAAACTCCAGTCGAGGTAGAAAGCGGGGAGCGCCAGCAGTACGACGACGAGTCCCGCGCGCTCAGACATCTGCCAGCGCGTCCCCGCGAGCTTCCAAGAGACCAGGAGCACGGCGGCAAACGCCGAGGCGAGCAGAGCGCCGACGCCGCCCGACACGGCGAGCGCCAGCACCCCGCACGCGACCGTCGCGTAAGAGCACGCTCTGAAATAATTCTCGAAGCTCATCCGAACCGATGATTCTAAACCGATGGAACTAACTCGAACGCCGCGTCTGGCCGACCTCGCTCACGGGTCTTTGAAGAAAGGTTGAAGGCCCGACGGCGGTAAAATCTATCTGTCCTAACTTCGATGCGCGTCGGCGCTACTTCTGCTTCATCTTGATCTCGAAAAGTTTGGGCCACAGCTTTCCAGTCACGAACAGACGGTCGCCCTGCTCGTCGTAAGCTATCCCGTTGAGCACGGCGTCGCCGTTCGCGACCTCGCCCGGCTGAAGCAGACCAGTCATGTCTATCCAGCCCTTGACCTGCCCGGTCTGAGGGTCTATGCGCGCTATGCGGTCTCTGTACTTTTCGGCCCCCATCTCCAAAGGCCAGATGTTCGCGAGAATCTCGCCTCGGACGTATTCGAGTTCGTTGATTGAAACGACGGGCTGGCCGGCGTCGGTGACGGCGACGATGCGTTTGATCTGATAGTTATTCGGGTCTAGGAAACGAATCTTGTCCGAGCCGTCGCTCAGGATCAGCGAGTCTGCGTCGTGCGTCAACCCCCAGCCCTCGCCCGTGTACGTGAACTCGCCCGTCTTCTGGAACGTCTGCGGGTCGTAGATAAAACCCTTCTCGCCCTTCCAAGTGAGTTGGTAAATCTTCCCGCCGAAGAGTGTCATCCCTTCTGCGAAGAAGAAGGGCGGCACGTCGATTTTTTGAAGAACCTTGCCCGTCTGCAATTCGACGCGGCGCAGAGTCGAGTGTTTCTCAAGCCCAGTGCTCTCTAGGAATGTTCCATTGTCGAAGAC
>DATINM010000070.1:0-14999 GCA_035474235.1 Pyrinomonadaceae bacterium | reverse complement strand
AACGGTCGCCGTCGTCGTGCCGTCGCCCGCAACGTCCGAAGTCTTCGACGCGACCTCGCGAACCATCTGCGCGCCCATGTTCTCAAGGCTGTCCTTGAGTTCGATCTCCTTCGCGACCGTCACGCCGTCTTTGGTGATGGTGGGCGAGCCGAACTTTTTATCGAGCACGACGTTGCGGCCCTTCGGGCCGAGAGTAATCTTCACCGCGTCGGCGAGTTGGTTGACGCCGCGCAGTATCGCCGCGCGCGACTCTTCGCCGTGAATCACTTGCTTTGCCATTGCAGTTTCGTCTCCTTGAGAATCGTCTTCAAAAATTCTTCACAACGGAAGTGTGACAGAAGTGCGGTAGCTGTCTCTCTTGCGAGACTACTTGCCACCCTTCTTGCCGCCCGCCGCGCCGGCGCGGGAGATGACGCCGAGGATTTCGTCCTCGCGCATGATCAGGTACTCCTCGCTATCAACCTTGATCTCCGAGCCGCTGTACTTGCCGAACAGAACGCGGTCGCCCGCCTGAACGTCGAGCGGGATTCGCGTGCCGTCGTCCTTGCGCTTGCCGTCGCCGACGGCGATGACCTCGCCCTCCTGCGGCTTCTCCTTCGCGGTGTCGGGGATAATGATTCCGCCGCGCACCTGCTCGCCTTCCTCGATGCGCTTGACGATCACTCTGTCGTGCAGGGGTTTGATGTTCGTAGCCATAACGCTCCTTTCCGTGTCCGTATGATTGGTGGTTTGCTTTGATTGCAAAGGCCTTCGGGCCTTAGCGCTCTCGCGTCGAAAGTGCTTGAAGCGTGGCCGCAAAATGCCCCGTTTTATTCCGAAAAACGCGAATTTTTAGCACTCCCTTTCCGAGAATGCTAAAAATAAAGCACTTCGGGTGAGCTTGTCAACTCGCCCGTCGTCGCGTCGGGAGCGGGAAAGACTTAAGAAGTTTAGCGCTTGCGTCGCGGGGCGGATTTCGGCGGGCGGTGGTTGTTGTTGGCGCGCTCCTGCGTGCGGTAGTCGGCGACGCGCTTGGAGAGTGTGTTGCGGTGGATGCCGAGCGAGGTGGCGGTGCGCGAAAGGTGTTCTTTGTTGCGCGCGAGCGACTTCTGGATGTAGAGCTTCTCGAATTCGGTGAGGGCCTCGTCGAGCATGATCTGGCCGTCGAGCATCTCGTCAATCAGGGCTTCCAAACGGGCGCGCATCTGCATGGGGGTTCGCTCCATCAGTCTGAAGTATAAATTCTCAATCCCCGGATCGTTCCCTTTGAGGGCGAAAGAAGTTTAAGTGAACACGCGATGATACTGCGCGAGGAATCGCGCGCGAACGTCGTCGGACGTGCAGAGCGCGAGCAGCCGCGCGCCTTGTGCGAGGGCGGGGGCTGTGCGTGCGCGCGCGACGGATTCGAGCCGCACAGGGAACGCAGTCAGGGCGAGATAGATGACGGAGCAGACGGCGACGCCCCGCACGAGGCCGAAGCCGGCGCCGAGCACGCGGTCGAGCCAATCGAGCCGAGCGTGCCTGAGTCCGGCGCGTGCGAACTCGCCGAGCACAAAGCCCGCGACCAGAATGATTCCGGTGACGAGAAGAAAGCCGCCCGCGTGTGCCGCCTCTGCGGACTCGACGAAGCCGAGGCTTCTGAGGAGTGACCCGGCAGGCTCGTAGAAGCGCGAGGCGAACAAGAAGCCGACGACGAGGCCGACGCTCGCGATGAGCGCACGCACGAACCCGCGCAACGCGCCCGCGGCCACCGACGCGCCGACGATTGCAAGCACGAACAGGTCGAAGACGGTCATCAGAATTATCCAAGCTCCTCGCCCGTCAGAAGCCTGTAAGCTTCAAGGTAACGCGCGGTCGTCGCGGCGGCGACTTCCGCGGGGAGCGGCGGCGCGGGCGGTCGCTTGTCCCACGGGAGAGTTTCGAGGTAGTCGCGGACGAACTGCTTGTCGAACGAGGGCTGCGGGCGGCCCGGCTCGTACCTGTCCGCGGGCCAGAAGCGCGAAGAGTCCGGCGTCAGCACCTCGTCGATGAGAAGGACGCGCCCGTCGCCCGTGCGACCGAACTCGAACTTCGTGTCGGCGATGACGATGCCGCGGCTGCGCGCGTAAGTTTCGGCTTCGCGATAGAGCGCGAGCGCGGTGTCGCGTAGATGCCGTGTAACTTCCGCGCCGACGATCTCGCGCATACGCTGCTCGCTTATATTCTCGTCGTGGCCCGACTCGGCCTTGGTCGCGGGCGTGAAGATCGGCTCGGCGAGTTTGTCGGACTCGCGCAAACCTTCGGGTAGGCGTTGGCCGCAGACTTCGCCCGTGCGTTGATAATCCTTCCAGCCCGAGCCTGCGAGGTAGCCGCGCACGACGCACTCGACGGGGAAGACTTCAGTGCGACGCACGAGCATCGAGCGACCGCGCAGAGTTTCGGCGGACTCGCGGACTTCGTCGGGCATCTGCTCGATCTCCGTCGTGACGAGGTGGTGCGGCGTGATGTCCGCCAGTTTCCCGAACCAGAAGCGCGAGAGTGCGGTCAGGACTTCGCCCTTGCGTTCGATCTGCGTCGGCAGGACGCAGTCGAAGGCCGAGATGCGGTCGGTGGCGACGACCAGAAGATGCTCACCGTCAACCTCGTAAACGTCGCGCACCTTGCCGCGGCGAAGGAGCTTGAGGGAAGAAAGGGTTGTCTCGGCAACTGTTCGTGTGCCGGTCATCGCGTTCTAAAGGTTCGTTGCTGCGTTTGAATGATGAAAGACGAAAGTGACCGCGGCGAGCCGCGATTGTGCTCGCGACTTTCAATTCTTGTCAAGGATGAAAAGTCGTGAACCGTAAACCGTAAACCGTGACGAGAGAAATCCGTTTTTTCTTGTCACGGTTTACGGTTTACGGTTCACGACTTTAACGCTTCGCGCAGGCGGCGGATTTGCGCGGCGTGATTGTGCGCGTGCGCGGCGTAAATCCTGAGCCAGTCGCGGGCGGTGTATCGTCCGGACTCTGAGTGCGTGCCTTCGCGCGCCCAGTCATCTTCGGTCATCGCGTCGAGGAGTTGCGCGGTCGTCGCGCGCGCGCCGCGAAGCGTATCGAGCGCGGGCGCGATGTCGCGCTCGTTGTAGCGCAGGCGCTCGGCGTAAGACTCCTGATCGTAGCCCTGTATCTGCGGGCCGTCTTCGGTCAGGAGCTTGCGTAGGCGGATGGCGCTGTTCATCTCACTGTCGGCGAGGTGCTGCACGATCTCTCTCGCGCTCCACTTGCCCGGAATCGGGTGCGCCGAGAGTTGCTCGGCGGGGAAGCCTTCGAGACTTTCGACAACCTCATCATAGCCGGCCTTGTATGTTGCGACGAGTGACTGAATCTCTTCGTGCGTCATAAAACTCCGTGTGCTGGTTGCGGGTATACGGGAGTCTGCGAAACTGTTTCTTCGACCGGCATCTTGTATCACAGCCGGGAGAGTCTTTGGAAGATTCGAGGGGCGAGACGCGAATTATTCGCTGGCTACGCGGCCCCGGCGCGCCTCCTAAGCTTTTCATCAGTTCACTTTCGGACAGAACTCTGTGGTTGGAAAAGTTAACTTATTGCTTGAGTTTGGCCGCCATGTTCGTTATAGTTTTAGACGGCTCAGATGCCGCGCGCCTTTTCTGGGCATCTTACCGCAGAAAGCCCCCGCGGCATGGCCCCTTCAAAACTGACCCGCGATGACCACTAAATCCGCCGCCAACGCGCCCAGAGCTAAAGAGACAGGCGAGGAAAAGGCTGAGATCGACGAGAGAAAGCTGAACCTTCTCGTTGTCGAAGACGACGAGAAGATTCTCGAAGCCATCAGCGAATACTTTTCGCGCGCGGGCTACAGCGTGCAGACGGCGGTTGACGGGTTGTCGGGCGTCCAGTCGGCCTTGAACGACCGGCCCGACGCAATCGTCCTTGACCTCATGCTTCCGAAGATGGACGGGCTGGCGGTCTGCCGCGAGCTACGGGAGAAGGCTCCCTACATCCCGATCCTGATGCTGACGGCGAAGGACGACGTTGTTGACAAAGTGCTCGGCCTTGAGATGGGCGCGGACGACTACATCACAAAGCCCTTCTCGTTGCGCGAGCTTGAGGCGCGCATCAAGAGCGTAATGCGCCGCGCCCGCGTCGCGGCGCGCACCGAGGCGGGCGAGGACGCGCCGATCACGCGCGGGCGGCTGCGCATTGACCCTGCGAAGCGCGAGGTCACGGTCGGCGACCGTCAGGTCGAACTCACGCCCAAGGAGTTCGAGCTTCTGCGACTCTTTGCGTCCAACCCGGGACGCGTCTTCCCGCGCAAGTACCTTCTGGAGAAAATCTGGGACTACTCCTACGAAGGCTACGACCGCACGATTGACTCGCACATAAATCGTCTTCGCGCCAAGATCGAAGACAACCCCGAAAACCCGCAACTCGTCCTGACGGTGTGGGGCATCGGTTACAAGTTCAGCGACGAACAGCGCTGAAGGGTTCTCACGAAACCCGCCCGCGTTTTATTTAACGGGCGACGAGCAAGGGGCTTCCTGCCCGTCGTCGCTCTCGACAACGAAATAACTCCAACCCTCAACCGCCGAAGGGCACATCCGCCCGGCCTGAGAAAAGAATTATGAACAAGCCAAGCCTTCGACAAGACATCGTCGCGCAGAAGAACGCGCGCGGTCGCGGCTCGCTCGCCGCGCGTCTCGGACTCGCAGCCGCGATGTGCTGCGCGCTCGCCGCCTCGATGTCCGACGCGCCGAACGCGCAGAAGCGCAACAGGGAACAGCCGGTGCGAGTGACCGGCGTCGCGACGAGCGGCAACACCGTCTCGATCTCCGCCGACGGCTCGCTGAACCGTGCGCAGACGTGGCAAGACCCTGAAGGTTTTCACGTCGTCGTTCCCGACGGTCAGGCTTCGGACGCTGCGGCTTCGCGCGGCGTGAAGGTTCGCCACGTCGGCAACTCGCTTGAGCTTGTCGTCCCCGTAAGGCAGGGCGCGAGCGTGACGGTCGAGCCGAAGGGCAACCAACTCAATCTCGTCGTCAACGGCGGGTCGGCCCCGGCGCTCAGCGTCGAGAACTTCCCCGTCGAAGCGAAGCACGGAAGCCGCACGCGCGTGCAGACCGACGAGCCGGGCGCACAAGAGTCGAAGGGCGCTGAAGGCCATGCACAGCAATCCCCGAACAAGCGCCGCGCCGCTTCGGACGAAGCCGCGGTCGAGCCGCAGCAGACTTCTTCACAGCCCGCGTCGCAGCAGTCGCAGAAATCCGCGTCGCAGTCGTCGAAGCCGGTGCCACAGGTGCAGCAGGGCGAGGCGACATCTCCCGCCGCTTCAAACCCCGATGCGTTGTCGAGTCCCGCCGCGCCGCCACAGGCGGAGAACTCCGCCGCCGCACAGTTGAAGTCTTCGCTTTTGCCGTCGCAGCAATCACGAGCAACGCAGCCGCAAACGCCGCAGACGAGTTCGGGCGGCGGCTTCTCATCCTTTGTCTTCTCGCTGCCGGGGCTTTTGATTCTTCTCGGCGTCGCGCTCGCGGGCGCTGCGCTCGTCATCATCCGGCGCGCACGAAGGAGGTCGGAAGAAGTTTTCGACGACGCGGAATACGAGAATAAGAGCAGCAGGCCGGTCGCGAGCGCGGCAGAATCGAGACGCGCAGCAGAACCGGCGGGCCAGCCTTTCCAGTCGTACATGGGTGACCGGCGCAAGGCGAACATCGCTGTCCCGTTCGAGCGGCGCAAGGGCGGGCGCGGTGCCGAAGATGAGGCGTCGCGTCAGCAACTCGCGAGCGAGGCGGAAGGCGCGGGCCGTAGCGGCAGGCAGGATCACGTGCCGGACGTTGTCGTCGCCAAGCCTTCGGCTCAAGCCGTTCAGTTCGGCGCTTACAGGGTCGAACAGGAGATAAGCCGGCTTGTGCAGGGCAAGACGCACAGCGTCGAAGTCCTCTCGTCGCGCGCGCTCGACGACCGGCGGGCCGTCGAGGCGTCGCTGCTCAAGGCGCTGCGCGCGCCGGAGACGGACGAGGACGGACGGCGGCGCGCGCGCATGGCTCTCGAAGACTACGGCTTCGTCGCGCGCGAGTGCGCGTCGCTGCTTCTCGGAGCGGAGGGCTTCGAGCGCGCATACGCGGCGCGCACGCTCGGCGAGATGCGGTCGGCGCACGCGCTGCCGTTTCTCAAAGAGGCGCTCTACGACGCGGACTCGGTCGTCCGGCTTGAGTGCGTGCAGAGCCTCGGCTCGCTCGGCCTGCCTTCGGCCATCGGCGCGCTGCTCGACGTTGCGAGCCGCCACAAGGACATCCCCGCCGCGTTGATCGGCCCCGCGCTCACGGCCTGCTCTGTCGAGTCGGTCGAACCCGGAAGGGACTCGTACCTCGGCGGGCGCACGAACGCGGACGCGGGCGAAGACACATGGTTCAGCGGCGAAGTGCGCTTGCTCGCGCCGGTCGAGAATTTCGACGAGTTGCCGGAGTGGATCGAGGACGAGAACCTTCGCGTCGCGCTCGTACAGTTGGAGAGCATGGACGTTGAGTCCAGAGTCAACGCCGCGCACCATCTCGCTCAGTTCCGCGTCCGGCGCTCGGTCGCTGCGCTCGCCTCGATGTCGCAGGAAGACCCCGAACCCGGCGCTCGCGCGGCTGCGGTGACGAGTCTCGGCGTCGTTGACCACGAATTGGTCTTCGCGCCGGTCATCATCGCGCTCGCCGACGAGGCGCGCGAGGTTCGGGCGGCGGCTGCGCGCGCCCTCTCGCGCCTGAGCTTCGACCGCGCCGACGCATACGTGCGCGTCTTCGAGTCGGCGGACTCGAAGACTCTGCGCGGCGTCGCGCGCGCCTGCTCGAAGGCGGGGCTTGCGTCGCAGGCTATCAGCCGGCTCGCGAGCGAAGACCGCAGGCAGGCATACGAGGCGTTCTCGCTGCTCTCGCTCTGCGTGAAGGCGGGCGAGGTTCAGCCGATACTCGACGCGGTCGAGTGCCACCGCGACATCGAGGTGCGCTTCGCCTGCATCAACCTTCTCGCCACGTCCCTCAAGCCCGAGACGTGCGAGCAACTCACGCGCGTCGCCGAAAACGGGGGCGTCCCCGAAAAGGTTCGACGCACGATCCTTGAGACGGTCGGGCGCGCGCCGAAGCCGGAGCCGGTTTCGGCGGACTAGGCGTTCGACTTTGACGAAGGCGCGGCGGAATTGTTTAATGACAACCGTGCCGCGCTATTGCATAATGATGGCGAAAGAGCGGCCCGCAACACTTGTCCCGAAAACTGCGCCATGCTTCCTAAGTCATGCTCACGAATGCGAAGTGAAATGCGAACCAAAGTTCTTACAGCGCTCATCGCTTTGACGGCGCTCGCGCTCGTCGTCGGCGTCCGCGGCGACGCGGCGCGCGCGCAACAGAGGGGCGGGAACGATAACGCCTCCCAGTCGTCGCAGAAGTCCGGCCAGACGAAGCACGTCTTCGTCGGACGCGGCAGCGATACCGCGCAAGGCTCGCGCGTGACTATAAAGAGCGACAACCCGCTCAACGACTACTCGGCCTACCGCAGCGGCGACCGCTTCTACGTCGTCCTGCCGCGCGCGGCTGCCGGGTCGGTGGCGCGGGGCGGCGCGGGCAAGGGCTACTCGGACATGCAGGTGCAGCAGCGCGGCGACTCGGTCGTGCTCTCGTATCGCGTGCAGCCCGGTGCGAAGCCGCGCGTCGAGCAGAAGTTCAACCGCCTCGACGTTGTCTTCGACGCGCCCGAGGGCGGCGCGCAGGGCGCGGCGCAGACGGGCGGCACGCAAAGCGGGGCAGGCGAGAGGACTGCGAACGAGAACGAAGGCTCGAACGCTTCGGGTCGCAACGCCGGTCAGACTCAGCAGGCGAACGCGCCCAACACTTCGGGGCAGAGCGACAGACGCAACACATCGTCCGTCGAGAACGCGGGCGCTCAAAACTCGTCCACTCAAAACTCGTCCACTCAAAATTCGGGCGCGCAGAACGCAGCCACGCAGAGCGTCGCTGCGTCGCCGGTTGTGAACGCGCCGGCGAACGGAGTCGAACAGGGCACGCAGAACTCCGCCGCGACGACTGAGGCGACGCCTTCCGCAACGCCCGCAGTCGATCAGTCGCAGGTCGCGCAGAATCAGCCGCCGAACACGGTCGCGCCGATAACGAAGACGAACGCGGAGCCGGGCACTGCGACAGGCGTCTCGCTCGGCGCATACGTTCTTAATCACTGGCCGGTGGCGCTCTTCGTGGCGCTCTTCGTCGTCGGCCTCGGACTCATCTTCGCTTCGCGCCGCGCCGCGCCGCCACAGCCCGTCGCGCTCGAAGACTCGAAGATTGCGGCGACCGCGACGCTCGACGCTCCGCGCGCTGTGAGTCTCAAAGACGCGCACGCCGAATCGAAGTCGAGCGCAGCCGAAGTCGCAAGCGCGCCCGACGCCTTGCCGCTCGCGACGGCCTCCGCGCTCGCGTCCATGCCCGCCGCCGTCAAGGTCGGCAAACAGTCTGGAAAAAACAAGAAGGCGAAGAAGAAGCAGGAGGCAAGAGAGAAAAAGAGGCAGGCCGCGGAGTCACGCCTCGCAGAGATTTCAGCCGCGCGCGCCGTCGAGAGTCAGGCAGCGGCGGAAGCGTCGAGTTCGGCAGTCGCGGAATCCGCGGCGGTCGCCGGGCCTCCCGCAGTCGAACCTGCTCCCGCCGCCGAGTCGCGCGTCGCCGCCGAGCCTTCCGTCGTCGTCGAACCGTCAGTCGCGCCAGAGCCGCACGTCTCCGTCGAGCCTCCCGTCGAAGAGCACGCGGTCGAAGCCGTCGTCGAGCCGGAGTCGTCGCCTGCGACTGCCGAGCCTTCGGTCGCGGAAGCCGTGCCGGTCGCGGAAGCCGCGGCGGTCGCGGAAGTGGCGGCTTCGGAAGAGACTTCGATTGTCGCCGCGGTCGAAGAGCACGAACACACGCGCGTCGAAGCAGTAGAATCGACAGAACTCGAAGTCGCGCGGGCCGAGGCTCAGCCGGGCGAAGTTCGACAAGTCGAAGCCCGGCAGCCCGAAGCCGCTTCCACGTCGGAAGTCGCGCCCGCAGTCGCGCACGACCCCGAAGCGGCGCAGGCCGAGGCGCGGCGTCTGCTCGAAGGCGGCGAGTACGACCGCGCGGTCTTGTCCACGCACGACTCGATGGCGCGGCAGATGGTCGCGTCGGAACTTCTCGCGGCGCTCGCCGGTCGGAATCTTGAGAGGCGCGAACGCGCACGCGCGGCGTTCGTCGAGCATGGATACTTCGACGAGACCGCGCGCGACCTGCGCGGAGCCGAAGCGCCCGCCGAACGCGCGGCGGCCGCTCGCTCGCTCGCGCTCGTCGGCAGCCTCGACGCGACGCCGCACCTCGTCGCCGCGCTCGAAGACCCTTCGGTTGACGTTCGACGCGCGGCGGTCGAAGCCCTCGGCTCGCTCCGAGACCCCGCAGCCGTCGGCCCGCTCGAATCGCTCATACCGCGCGAGCGTCAACTCAGAAACGGGATACCGAGCCGAATCATACGCAACGCCGTCGAGCCGTGCCGTGCGGCAGCCGAGAGCCGAGACGCCGCGCTCGCATCAATGGAAGCGCCGGCGCAAGTCGCGCCCGCGCCTGAGCCTTTGTCCTCGACCGGGTTAACGCCGACCGGGCCGTCGGTTTCGGCGACGACCGGACATCCTGCGCCGGAGGCCGAAGCCGTCACGTCCGAGATCTCGCCGTTCGGCGGCGGCGTGCGCGACGAAGAAGCTACGCTCGAAGCCGGAGCGCCAACGTTGGCCGCGAAGCCTTCGAGCGCGTTTGAAGAAACGACTCGCGCCGTGGCTTTGTCCGGGTCTAAGCCCGAATCCGAGACGACGGTCGAGGCCACGCCCGTTGCCGAGGAGACGGCCGAGATTGCCCCGTTCGTCGAACCGGTGTCCGGCATGGAGACGGCCGCGGCGGCGGATGAACTCAAGGCGCTCGAAGCGGAGCTTGAAGACTTCGGCGGAGTCCACGCATTCGACGAGGCCGCGCCTGCAAAGGTTCACTTCGACGAGTCGCGCGCAATCGAAGTGTCGCCGCGCGATGAGTCTCAGATCGCCGAGCCGCCGACCGTCTCTGCCATCGAACATGTCGAGACGGACACGCTGGCGGCGGCGCCTAGTAGTTTCGAGTTTCACTCGACGGAGCCTGCGGTCGTCGAAGAGAGATCGCTCCAACACGTCGAAGAGACGGAAGCCGTCGAGAAAGAGGCCGCGCGGGCGAGGCAAGAAGCGCCCGCGTCCGAGTGGTTCGAGTTCGACGTTGACGAGAAGACGTTTGAGCCGAAGCCGACCGCGGTCGAGCCTTCGACGCATCTCTTCGAGGCTTTGTCCGGCGACGCGACCTCGCAGGCTGCGCCCGACGCCGCACTGCCATTCGAGCAGACGCGCGCGGTCGAGCCGTCGGGCGCTGCCGAAGAGGCGAGCGCGCAGATCGAGAGCGGCCAACGGCCTGCACCCGCCGCGGAAGACGCGCACGCTACGGAAGCGGAAGAGAAGGGCGTTGCCCCGTTCGACGAGTTCTCGACCGTCCCGGCCTCGATCCAGCAACGCATCGCGAGCCGCGTGCCTTCGGAGCGCGCCGCAGCTATCACCGAACTCTCGCACGTCGATACGGACGAAGCCTTCCAGCAAATCTGCGCGGCCTTCGACGACGACGCGAAGGAAGTCCGAAGCGCCGCCGCGCGCGCACTCTACGACCTGAGAGCCGACCGCGCAGACTCGTTCACGCGCGCGCTGCGCGAAGCGACGCCCGAACGCCGCCGCCAGATCGGTGCATCCATCGCCACTTCGGGACTGGCCTCCGAAGCCATCTCGCAACTCACAGGCGAGAGCCGCGAGAAAACCTACGAGGCTTTCTCGCTCCTCTTCCTGATGGCGAAGGCGGGCGAAGTCCAACCGCTCATACGCGCAATCGAAGGCCATCCGAACAACGAAGTCCGGCTCGCCGTCGTCAAGCTGCTCGCGCTCTCCGGCCAGAAGGAGATCCTCCCGGCCTTCCGCCGCCTCGCCGTGCGCGGCTCGCTTCCGACGGAAGTTCGCTCGGCGCTGATGGAGGCCATCTACCAGATAAGCAGCAGCACGGGCCAGCCCTCCGCGGTGTGAAAGCAGTCGCGAGTGACAAGTGGCGGGTGACAAGTTAGAATTCTTATTCAACTTGTCACCCGTTGCTTTTTGCTTGTCGCCGCTTTTATGCCATTCAAACTTCGCTCAGACTTCGAGCCGCAGGGGGATCAGCCGCAGGCGATTGACGCGCTCGTGCGCGGACTCGACGAGGGCGCGAAGGATCAAGTCCTTCTCGGCATAACGGGTTCGGGCAAGACCTTCTCGGTCGCCTCCGTCATCGAGCGCACGCAGCGCCCCACACTCGTCATCGCGCACAACAAGACGCTCGCCGCGCAACTCTATCAGGAGTTCAAAAGCTTCTTCCCCGAAAACTCCGTCGAGTATTTCGTCTCCTACTACGACTACTATCAGCCCGAAGCATACGTCCCGGCCTCCGACACCTACATCGAGAAGGAGGCGACGATAAACGAGGAGATAGATCGCCTCAGACTTTCGGCGACGCGCGCTCTCTTCGAGCGCCGCGACGTTATCGTCGTGGCAAGCGTCTCCTGCATCTACGGCCTCGGCGACCCGGACGCATACTTCAACATGATCCTCTTCATTGAGCCGGGGATGAAGACGACGCGCGAACAGTTGTTGCAGCGTTTGGTCGAGTTGCAGTACGAGCGCTCCGACATCGAGTTCGACCGCGGCAGTTTCCGCGTGCGCGGCGACACCGTGGAGGTCTATCCGAGCTATCAGGATCAGGCTTACCGGATCGAGATGTGGGGCGACGAGATTGACTCCATCTCGACGATTGACCCTCTGCTCGGCGAGGTCTTGGCACGACACACGTCGCGCCTGCCCCTCTACCCGAAGACGCACTACGTGATGCCGAAGTCCACGATCAAACGCGCCATCAAGACGATCAAGCAGGAGCTTGACTGGTGGGAGCCGCAGTTAGTCAAAGAGGGAAAGCTTGTCGAGGCGCAACGCCTGCACCAGCGCACGATGTACGACCTCGAAATGATCAAGGAGATGGGCTTCTGCCGCGGCATCGAGAACTACTCGCGACACCTGACGGGCAAGCCGCCCGGCTCGCCGCCGCCGACGCTCCTCGACTATCTGCCCGAAGGCTCGATTGTCGTCATCGACGAGTCGCACCAGACCGTCCCGCAGGTGCGCGGTATGTTCAACGGCGACCAGTCGCGCAAGAAGACTCTGGTCGAGTACGGCTTTCGTCTTCCGTCGGCGATGGACAATCGCCCTTTGAACTTCGAGGAGTTCGAGTCGCGCATCGGCCAGACGATCTACGTCTCCGCGACTCCCGGCCCGTACGAGTTGACGCGCACGGGCGGCGAGGTCGTCGAGCAGATCATACGCCCGACCGGACTCACCGACCCGCCGGTCGAGGTGCGTCCCGTCAAGGGACAGATTGACGACCTGCTCGGCGAGTGCCGCGCGCGCGCCGAAAGAAACGAGCGCGTGCTCGTCACGACCCTGACGAAGAAGATGGCGGAGGATTTGACCGAGTATTTCTCGGAGGTGGACGTGAGAGTCCGCTACCTCCACTCCGACATCGAGACTCTTGAGCGCATCAAGATACTTCGCGACCTCCGGCGCGGCGAGTTCGACGTGCTCGTCGGCATCAACCTTCTTCGCGAAGGACTCGACCTGCCGGAAGTCTCGCTCGTCGCCATTCTCGACGCGGACAAGGAAGGCTTTCTGCGCTCCGAATCGTCGCTCATACAGACGATGGGGCGCGCGGCGCGCAACGCTAACGGCATGGCGATACTCTACGCCGACAAGATAACCGACTCGATGCGGCGCGCCATCGGCGAGACCGAGCGGCGGCGTTTGATTCAGCAGGATTACAACCGCGAGCACGGAATCACGCCGCAGACGATCATCAAATCAATCGAGTCAACGCTCGTCACCGCATACGAGGCCGACTACTTCAAAGTCCCGCTCGAACTCGACAAGATCGAGGAATACACGGCGGGCAACATCGAGGCTACAATCGCGCGACTCGAACAGGAGATGCGCCTCGCCGCCAAGAACCTCGAATTCGAGCGCGCCGCCGAACTCCGCGACCGCGTAAAATATCTTCGCGACCGCGAGCTTCAGTTGAGGTAGCCGCCGGAATGATTGTTCGAGGTGACGACTACTTTCGAGGAGTTGAGTCAAAGAGATGTTAGATGACACGCTCAGATTTCCCTGTCCCTCCTGCAAGGAGATAATCAACGACAGGATGGAGCAGTGCAGGTTTTGCGGCGCGCCGGTGGATAAGGGAATCGCTCAGATGCTCGCCGAGACGCAGAGTAAGGTCAATCAGGCGTACAGCGACGCGAGCTATCTCAAGACGGCGGCATTCGTGATGTGGGGATTCCTCGCGGTGAGCCTCATCCCGTTCGTGCCCCTCGTCTTTTACGGCTTCGTCATCACATTCTTCGTGGTGATAGTTCTGATTGTCCGGTGGCAGTTGAGGTTCAGCAGCATCAACACGGGCGACCCTGACTACTCGAAAGCGAGGCGCTCGAAAAATCTTGCGCTAGTCCTGTGGCTGGTAGCTCTCCCGTCCGGCTTCATCTTGAGGGACTTGTTAATCTATCTCGTGCTCCGTTGACGCCGCGGCGTAAATGTTTCGACTCCGGGCCTGAGAGCGCATTGGTTCGCCGTAAGTGGTCGCGTCAAGAGTTCGCTCATGCAAACGAAAATTGAGCAGGACGAGATTCAATCTTTCCTCGCCGATTCAAGCAACATGGCGGGTGGACGTGCCGCGCGCGTCGTCATCCCGGAAAATTCCGAAGAGGTCGCTGCGGCGCTCGCGCTCGCGTCGCGGGATAGCACGGCCGTTACGGTCGCGGGCGCGGGAACAGGGATCGTCGGCGGGCGCGTGCCGTTTGGCGGCGTCGTGCTCTCGACTCAAAGACTGAACGCAATCGGCGAGATCGTCCGCGAAGGCGAAGGCGGGCGCGCGACGGTCGGCGCGGGAGTCGTGCTCGCGGATTTTCAGCGCGAGGTTCGCGCGCGCGGTTTTCTTTACCCGCCCGACCCGACCGAGTCGAGTTGCTTCATCGGCGGCACACTGGCTACGAACGCTTCGGGCGCGCGCACGTTCAAGTACGGCCCGACGCGCCGGTATGCACGGCGTTTGAAGGTCGCGCTCGCCGGAGGCGACCTGCTCGACATCCGTCGTGGCGAGATTTTCGCGGACGCCGGCGGACGCATCAGCGTTCCGCTATCCGGCGGTCGGAGCATCGAAGCGCGCCTGCCTTCGTACACGATGCCCGCGACGCGCAAGCACGCGGCAGGATATTTCGTCGCGCCGGGCGTGGATTTGATCGACCTGTTCATCGGAAGCGAAGGAACGCTCGGCGTCGTCACCGAAGCGGAGATCTCATTGCTCCCGCAGCCCGAAGGCGTGCTCGCGGGCGTCGTCTTTTTCAAACAGGAAGACGACCTGCTCTCATTCGTCCGCGAGGCGCGCGCGCGTTCGCTCGAAACCCGCGCGGCTGTCGAAGCAGGCGGACGGGCGACTTCGGACTTGAGCGTGCCGGGGCCGGCAGGCAGGCTCGACGCGCGCGCGCTCGAATACTTCGACGACGAGTCGCTGAAATTCCTGCGCGAGCGATACCCGCTCGTGCCTCTTCGCGCGGCGTACGCGGTCTTCTTCGAGCAGGAGACGACCGCGGCGACCGAAGACTCGTTGATGAGTGAGTGGCTTGAACTGGTCGAGAGACACGGCGCGCTCGCTAACGATTCTTGGTTCGGGACGAACGTGCACGACCGCGCGGAGATGCGCGCCTTCCGACACGCGCTGCCCGTCATGGTCAACGAATGGCTCGCCCGGCGCGGGCAGCGGAAGATCTCGACAGACATGGCCGTGCCCGACGATGCTTTCCCCTCGATGCTCGACTTCTACAAAGAGACTTTGCGCGCCAGCCGACTCGCATACGTCATCTTCGGGCACATAGGCGACAACCACGTCCACGTCA
>DATINM010000069.1:0-28731 GCA_035474235.1 Pyrinomonadaceae bacterium | reverse complement strand
TGAAGTATGAATGCCGAACGATGAGCTAAAATGATTTAATCCCGCGTTCAGCGTTCATACTTCATCGTTTCAAAGCGGGAGACGGGATTTGAACCCGCGACTTCGACCTTGGCAAGGTCGCACTCTACCACTGAGTTACTCCCGCGAGAGCGTCTGAAATTCTACTGATTCGACCGCACTTGTCAAGCGCACCCGAAAATAGAGCGCCGCCCATCAATTCATTACCGGCACTGGATGCATCCCGTTTTAAAAACTTTCTGACCATCGACGCTTGCGAAATTTGTCCTCATTCCAGAAGGCTCGGAACAGTGTGAGGCGAGGCGCGGGTGCGTCGCCGTCTTCGCCGGGCGACGGGAGTATGACGCTGACAACATCGTAGCGGTACGGGGCCGCCGCGAGACCCAACAGGCGTCGGTAGGCGCGCGCGGCGCGTGTAATCTGTCTCTGCTTGCGAAGGTCAACGTTCGCCTCGGGCGCGGCGAAGCGGTCGGAGGCGCGCGTCTTGACCTCGACGAAGCAGAGCGTCGGGCCGTCGTAGGCGATCAGATCAATCTCCGCCTGCACGACCGCGCCGCGCCGGTTGCGCCCGACGCCGAGTTTGAAGTTCGACGCGACGAGCTTGTAGCCTCGCGTGCGCAGATGCTCGGCGGCAAGCGCCTCGCCGCGCCGGCCCAAGTCGAGGTGGGGCGTGGTCTGCGCGACGCCCGCGCGTGCGAAACGCGCGCGAGCTTTGTCGAGAATCGCCAGAGGAGTTTTCGGCCAGTTCATCTTGTTCGCGCGCCGCAGATTATCGCCTGAGCGTCTCCGGCGCAAGCTGTTTCCGCACGAGTCGCAGCCGGACAAACGTCAAAGACATCCTTGCGGCGACATCTACCGCAGGCTACACTTCCGAACAGCCCCCTCTTTAAAGTCGTCTTCACTTCAACAGATGCGGAAGGAGCGTCTGGACGGCGACGGGCGCGGGGCTACTTTCACACGCGGGCGGGTTTCGGGCGATGACGAGCAAGCGGAAAAGAGATGACGGACGGCGGGGCGCGGGCGACGCGGGGCTTCCGCTCGTCGCAATCGTCGGTCGCCCGAACGTCGGGAAGTCAACGCTCTTCAACCGGCTCGTCGGCGAGCGCCGCTCAATCGTCGGCGACGAGCCGGGCATCACGCGCGACCGAATCTACGGCGAGGCCGAGTGGGCGGGCCGCCGGTTCTCGCTCGTCGACACGGGCGGCATCGTGCCGGACGAGACGGCGATCATCCCCTCGAACATTTTTCGGCAGGCAGGCTTCGCCATAGACGAGGCCGTCGCGCTCGTCTGGGTCGTTGACGCGCGCGCCGGAGCGACGCCGCTCGACGAAGAGTTGGCGGGACTCCTTCGCTCGACCGGCAAGGCAGTCTTCGTCGCCGCGAACAAGGTTGACGCGGCGAAGCTCGAAGCCGACGCAGCCGAGTTCCACCGCTTTGGCTTCCTCGAAGTGTTGCCCGTCTCCGCAGAGATCGGCGACGGCGTTGCGGAACTACTCGACGCGCTCGTCGAACACCTGCCGCCGGAGCAAGAGACAGCAGGCGACGACGAAGAGACCGAGGCGCGAGCGCGCGAGGTGCGTCTCGCAATCGTCGGTCGCCCGAACGTCGGGAAGTCTTCGCTCCTGAATAGAATCATAGGCGAGGAGCGCGTCATCGTCTCGCCCGTCGCGGGCACGACGCGCGATGCCGTTGACACGGTGTTGGAGAGCGAAGGCCGAACGTTTCGACTCGTCGATACCGCGGGCATTCGACGCAAGGGCAAGACCGAAGAGATGGCCGAGAAGCTCTCGGTCTTGATGGCGCGAAGGAGTTTAGAGCGTGCCGACGTTGCCGTCGTCGTCGTCGATGCGGTCGAGGGCGTGGCGGCTCTGGACGCGAACATCGCCGGCTACGCGGTCGAGGCCGGTTGCTCGATCATCCTCGCCGTCAACAAGTGGGACGCGCTCTCGGACAAGGACACGCACACCGTCTCGGAGTTCGAGCGCGACCTGCGCTTCAAGATGAAGTTCCTCGAATGGGCACCCGTCATCACCACGTCGGCTCTGACGGGCCAGCGCGTCGAGCGAATCCTTCCGCTCGCCCTTCGCGCGAACGAGGCGCGTAACCGGCGCATCCCGACCTCGCAGCTTAACGCCTTCTTCGAGCGCGTCATGTCGTCTGGCCGCGCGCCGACTGCGCCCGCGCCGGTCAAGGGCGGCCAGTCACGGCTGCACGTGCAGTACGTCACGCAGGTCGGCATACGCCCGCCCTCCTTCGTCGTGTTCACAGCGGGCGGCAGGGCCGGAATCCATTTCTCATTCGAGCGCTTCCTGCAAAACCGCCTGCGCGAGGAGTTCGACTTCTTCGCCACGCCGCTTCGCATCATCGAGCGACACAAGAAAAGAGGACGCGCCGACTGATGCCCGACGCAAGCGACAACCCGAAACTCGACGCGGGGAGATCGCTCGCGCACGAAGCCGAGTTGGAACGGCTGCGCTCGCTCGTCGAGTATCTCGGCGAGGCGAACGAGCAACTTGAGACGGTCAACCGAATCGTCGCGGCGGTCAACACGAGCCGCAGCATCGAAGAGGTCTTCGCGCTCGCCAGCGAGCAGGTGCGCGCGCTCGTCCCTTTCGACCGCGCTTCAATCGCGCTGTGCGAAGAGGGCGGCGAGACGCTCCGGGTCTTTGCGCTATCGGGCGAGCGCGCGGGGTCGCTCGCGGTCGGCGCGCGCGGGCCGATGCAAGGCTCGGTCACGGAACTCGCCCTGACGGAGCGGCGCACGGTCGCGATCCCCGAACTGAAAAACGAGAAGCGCTTCAACGCCTACGCAGATCTGCGGCGCGAGGGCTTCCGCTCGGCTGTCTGCGTGCCGCTCTTCTCGATGCGCCGCGCGGTCGGGAGCCTGAACCTGACGAGCAGAGAGCCGGACGCATACAAGCGGCAACACCTGCTGGCGCTCGAACGTCTGGCCGCGCCGCTCGCAATCGCGATAGAGAAGACCGAGTTGCTCGAAGAGAGTTGGGAGCGCGAGCGTGAGCTTCGCGGCCTCTTCGAGATAACGCGAACCTTCTCGACGCTCTCCGACACCTCGGACATAAGCGCACGGCTCGCGCGCTCGATCTGCAAGCTCGCGGGCGGCGAGATGTGCCTTATCGCAACATACGACCGCCGCACGGACGAAGTCAGAGCGGAAGCTCCCGGCTGCAACACGCCGCCCGGACTCGTCGAAGAGTTTCACTTCCGGCTCGAACGCGAGAACGCCGCCGCGCCCGTCTATCAGACCGGCGAGGCGTTCGTCTCGAACGAACCCGCGGGCGACGCGCGACTCAACCGCGACTTCGCCGAGCGCTGGGGCGTGCGCTCGATTCTGAGCGTGCCTCTGAAGATCAAGCGCGAGCTTATAGGCTTCATCTACGTCGCGAACCGCGCGGGCGGCTTCACCGAGCGCGAACTTCGCCTGCTCGAAATACTCGCGGCGCAGGCCGCCGAGACTATCGTCAACGCGCGACTCTTCACGACCATTCAGGCGCAGGCCGAGCGCGAGGCAATCGTCAATCGTTTGCTGCTTTCGTTGCAGCGCGGGGGCGAGCCGCACGAGAAGGTGAACGCCGTTATCGAGCGCGTCGGAGAGGCGCTCGAACTCGACCGCTGCATCGCCGTGCTGTTCGCAGACGGCGAGCACGAGGACTATTACGGCGAGTGGTGCACCGAAGGCGTCGAGCCGATAACGGATTGGCCCGAAGTGCGCGAGCGCTCGCCGCTCCGCTACGCGCTGAAGACTGCGCGCCGACCTCTCGCGGCGGCGGACGTGCGCGCGCATCCGCTCGCCGAAGGACTCGGCAACCTCATCGAGCGCACGCGCCTGAAGAGTCTTCTCGTCGTGCCCGTCACGCATCTGGGACGCGTCATCGGCTCGATCAGCGCGCACCAGACTCGCGCGCGCCGGGCGTGGAGCGAGGACGACACGGACTTGCTCGTCGCGGTCGCGACGCATCTCGGGGCGACCCTTGAGAACGCACGGCTCATCTCGGAGCTACGCGAGGCCAATCGTCTCAAGGATCAATTCCTCTCCACACTCTCGCACGAGCTTCGCACGCCTCTGACAGCCATCAACGGCTGGGTCGAGATGCTCGCCGAGAGCGAGGCGGTCGAGCACGACAGAGATTTCGCCGACGGCGTAGACGCGATCCGCGCGTCGGCCACGTCGCTCACTCAACTCATCTCAGACCTCCTCGACCTCTCGCGCGTGCAGCGCGGCGTGCTTCGACTGAACCGCGACCTGCTCAACATCAATCAGACAGTCTCGTCCGCCGCGCGCAACGTCCGCCAGTCGGCGCTCGCGCGCAGGCTCGACCTGCGGCTCGAACTCGCCGACTCGCTCCCGCTCACGATTGCCGACCCGCAGCGCGTCCAGCAGATTCTCTGGAACCTCCTGTCGAACGCCATCAAGTTCACGTCCGCGGGCGGCCAAATCTTCGTCCGCACGCGCTTCATCAACTCGGCGCGCGCGCGCCGCGACGAAGAAGCGCGTGCGGACGGCGAGTCGAGAGCGGGCGACGAAGAATCGATGGCGCGCAGAGACGGAGCGAAGGCGCGCGGCGCGCGCTGGGTCGAGATCGAAGTCGAGGATACGGGCGAGGGCATACGCGCGGACTTCATGCCCTACATCTGGGATCGCTTCCGTCAGGCCGACGGCTCGGCGACGCGGCGACACGGGGGCTTGGGCATCGGCCTCTCGCTCGTCAAGGAGTTGGTCGAAGCGCACGGAGGGCAAGTCGAGGCCGCGAGCACGGAAGGCGTCGGCTCGCGCTTCAACGTGCGCCTGCCCGTCGTCGAGTTCGACGAGTGGGCCGGTCGCGAGCCGCGATTCGATTCGGGCGAGCAGAACGCGCCGCGCGGCGAGGCGGACAACGGCTGAGAAAAGAATATTTGGGCGTGTTTGAAAACACATGCGCGGCGTCATGGTTGTAGGCGCAGGGCTTGTCCCTGCCCGCTAGCGTTCATCAGTTTCAAGAGACAAATCATAAAACACGACGGGCAGGGACAAGACTGCACCTAAAGTTCTAAAACGCGCTCTCGGTTCTCTATGACGGAAACGGCACTCGACTGGCAAACGCTCGCGCGCGAAGGCGAGGCGCGCGCAGGCGTAATCAGGACGCGGCGCGGCGCAATCGAGACTCCGGTCTTCATGCCCGTCGGCACGCTCGGCAGCGTGAAGGGCGTTCGCTTCGAGGCGTTGGAAGCACCCGACCTCGACGCCTCGATCATTCTCGGAAACACTTACCACCTCTGGCTCCGGCCCGGCGCGGAAGTCGTGCGCGCGTGCGGCGGCCTTCACGAGTTCACGGGTTGGCCGCGTGCGATTCTCACGGACTCAGGCGGCTTTCAGGTCTTCTCTCTGAGCGACCTGCGGCGCGTCTCGGAGAACGGCGTCGAGTTCCGCTCGCACGTTGACGGGCGGCTCTGCTTTCTCTCGCCCGAAGTCTCGATGGAGGTTCAGGCCGCGCTCGGCTCCGACATCGTTATGGCGTTCGACGAGTGCCTGCCCGGACGCGCGACACACGACGCGGCGCGAGCCTCTCTGGAGTTGACGGCGCGTTGGGCGCGTCGCTCGCGCGTGCGCTTCGACGAACTGCAACGCGACGGCGCGGACGCGGGGCAAATTCAAAACGCCGACGGAGTGACGGGGCGGCAGGCTCTCTTCGGCATCGTGCAGGGCGCGACGCACCTGGACTTGAGACGCGAGAGCCTCGCGCGCACGGTCGAGATCGGCTTCGACGGCTACGCAATCGGGGGCTTGAGCGTCGGCGAAGAGAAAGAGGTGATGTACGAGACGGTCG
Source organism: Pyrinomonadaceae bacterium (assembly GCA_035474235.1). Taxonomy (GTDB): domain Bacteria; phylum Acidobacteriota; class Blastocatellia; order Pyrinomonadales; family Pyrinomonadaceae; genus QHXN01. The sequence continues at coordinate 22,891 of DATINM010000069.1, read as the reverse complement.
AGCACGTCGCGCCGCTTATGCCCGCCGAACGCCCGCGTTATTTGATGGGCGTCGGCACGCCCGAAGATTTGGTCGAGTGCGTCGCGCGCGGGGTTGATATGTTCGACTGCGTGATGCCTACGCGCAACGGTCGCAACGGTCAGGCGTTCACGTCGCGCGGGCGTCTCAACATCAAAAACTCTCGCTGGACGACCGACGCGCGCCCGCTCGACGAGCCGTGCGCCTGCTCGGTCTGTCGCAGGCATTCGCGCGCTTACCTCCGACACCTGTTCATGGCGGGCGAGATGCTCGCGGCGGTTCTCCTGTCGCACCACAACCTCGCGTTCTTCCTTGACACCATGCGGCGCGTGAGGCAAGCTATCCGGTCTGGCGAATTCGCGCGATTTCGGCGGGAGTTTCTTGTGAGAACAGGCTCCGGCGTAGAGTGAGCCGGCGGCCCACGGCGAGCGCACTTTCACCCGAAAAAATGCTTCCGGTCGAAGGCCCCGCGGTCGCGTCCGACGCCGCGGTTTTTCTTTGCGCGCGCGGTGTGGAAACCACCCGGCGCTTGCGCGCGAACACGCGACGCCGCGTCCGGGCCCGTTGTCGGATTTAAGATTTCTAAAGTTTGAGGCTTCAAACTCTTTAACTTCAAATGACCAATCTCGCTGTCATCTTACTTCAGGCGGGGGGCGGACTAATCGGCGCGCTCATGCCCTTCGTGCTAATCTTCGGCGTCTTCTACTTTCTAATCATCGTGCCGCAGCGCAAACGCCAGAAGGCTTTGCAGGAGATGATATCGGCGCTCAAGGCGGGCGACAAGATCATCACGTCGGGCGGAGTAATAGCCACCGTCAAGCAGGTCAGGGAGAAGTCGCTCGTCGTCATGAGCGACAAGTCCATGCTCGAAATCACACGCGCCTCGGTCGCAGGGATGCACGGCGAAGAGGAAAAGAGTTCTTAATAGCAGGCAGTTTCCGGTTCTCAGTTTTCAGAACGTGACAAATGCTCGGCTGAAAACTAAAAACCGGAAACCGAAAACAGGGTTATGAAAAAGAGTCTTACTCAACGCATTATCGTTATCGTACTCGTGACGCTCGCCGGGCTTGCGATTGTCTTCTGGCCGCGCCACAAGCCGACGGCCAGAGACTTCACGCTCGCAGGCATCCAGAACAACCTGCGCGAGACAATCCATCTCGGCCTCGATCTTCGCGGCGGCTCGCACCTCGTCATGCAGGTACAGGTGCCGGAGTATCTACATAATCTCACCAATGCGACGGCCACCGGCGTGCAGCAGGCGGCGCAGCAACTCGGTTACGACTTGAAAGAGGTGCGCCCGGAAGTTGACGAGAAGAACAACACTTATCGCGTCGTCGCCGTAGCAAACGACGCGTCGAAGATTCCAGACATGCGCGACCAACTGCCGCGCAAGGTCAACGACTTCGACCCGAACACGTGGTCGGCGACGACGAGCGGCAACACGATCACGTGGGAGATGACCGACCGGGCGAAGACCGACCTCGGCACGCGCGCGACGCAGGACGCGATGAAGATCATCGACTCGCGCATCAACTCGCTCGGCGTCGCGGAGCCGACGCTTCAGGAGCACGGCTCGGCAAGCTCGCACGAGATTCTCTTGCAGATGCCCGGTATGTCCGACCCGGAAGGCGTCAAGAAGTTGCTCGCGACCGAGTCGAAGCTTGAGTTGATGAAGGTCGTCGGCCCGAACAACCCCGCGCCGATTCAGACCTACCCGACGCAGGAGGCCGCTATCGCCTCGCTCGGCGGCACACTCCCCGCGAACCGTCGCGTGCTCGAATATAAGGAAGGCAACGAGCCGACGCAGGCCGGGCAGAATCCTTCGTCGCCGAATCAGCAGCAATCGTGGGTCGTCGTCGAGAACCCCGCGGTCGTTGACGGCAGCGAACTGCGTAGCGCCGAGGCCGTCAACGCCGGGCCGACGGGCAGCAGCGACACTTACCACATCGCCTTCACGCTGAAGCCTTCGGGCGCGCAGAAGTTCGGCGCGTGGACGGCCGCGAACGTCGGCGCGTACATGGCCGTCGTCCTCAACGATAAGGTTCAGTCCGCGCCCTTCATCAAATCGCAGATTACCGACTCCGGCCAGATTGACGGCAACTTCACGAAGGATTCCGCCAACGGCCTCGCGCTCACACTGCGTTCGGGCGCGCTCCCGGCGCGAATCATCTACCTCGAAGAGCGAACCGTGGGGCCGAGCCTCGGCGCTGATTCAATCAGAGCGGGCGTGACGGCCTGCATCGTCGGACTGTTACTCGTCGTGCTGACGATGGTCGTTTACTACCGATGGTCTGGAATCAACGCCGTCGTCGCGTTGATGCTGAACACTGTCTTGACGCTCGCGGCGCTCATCGTCTTCGGCGCGACGCTGACCTTGCCCGGCATCGCCGGAATCATCCTTGGCATCGGCATGGCCGTTGACTCGAACGTGCTCATCTTCGAGCGCATACGCGAAGAGTTGCGCTCCGGCAAGACCGTGCCGTCGTCAATTGATTTGGGTTTCGCGCGCGCCTTCGTCACGATCATCGATACGCACGTGACGACGATCATCTCGTCTCTGTTCCTGTTCGTCTTCGGCACGGGGCCGATACGCGGCTTCGCCGTCACGCTCGTCCTCGGACTTTTGGCGAACCTTTTCACGGCGGTTTTCGTCTCGCGCACGATCTTCATGTGGGAGCTTTCGCGCAAGCAGGGACGCGTCGAGACGCTCAGCATTTAGAAGGCGGTGATAAGTGATGAGCGATAAGTGATAAGAAAATCGCTCATCTCATCACTTATCACTCATCACTTATCACTACGGATTTGCTATGTTTCAGTTATTCCAAAACGTAAACCTCGACTGGCTCAAATTCAGGAAGGCTTTCATCCTTCTCTCGACGACCATCATGTTGGCCGGGCTGGCCTCGGCGCTCATACGCCACGCGTACCATCCGGGCGGCACAGAGGCTTTCAACCTCGGCATTGACTTCAAGGGCGGGACGGTCGTCACGGCGGAATTCAAGCAGCGCCCCGCGCCCGAAGCCATCCGCGACGCGCTCCACGCGAAGGGCGTCTCCGACCCGATTATCCAGCCGATAACGGACAAGCCCGGTCAGGTTCTAATCCGCCTTCCACAGATGGAGACGGGCCAGGCACAGGGCCAGACGCAGGTTGACAGAGGCCGCGCAACAGTCACCGACGCCTTGCAGTCGTTCGGAACGCAGGTCGGCGTCAACGACCCGTTCCCCGATCAAGGCAACGCGTACAAGATCATCGGCACGGATGCGGTCGGCGCTGTGGCGGGCGCGGCGCTTCGCAATCAGGCCGTCGCCGTGACGATGCTCGCGCTCGTCGGCATACTGCTCTACATCGCCTTCCGCTTCGAATGGACTTACGGCGCGGCGGCAGTCATCGCCGTCTTCCACGACGTTCTCATCACGCTCGGCTTCTTCTCGATATTCCAGTTCGAGGTTAACCTGACCGTCATCGCCGCGCTCTTGACGCTCGTCGGCTTCTCCGTCAACGACACAATCGTCGTCTTCGACCGCATACGCGAAAACCTACGCATGCACCGGCGCTCGAACCTCTACGACGTGACGAACGACTCGATAAACCAGACGCTCTCGCGCACGATCATCACTTCGGGACTCGTCTTCCTCTCCGTGTTCGCGCTCGTCGTCTTCGGCGGCGAGGTCTTGCGCGGCTTCTCTCTGGCGCTTTTGATCGGCATCGTCTTCGGCACTTACTCTTCGGTCGCAATCGCAAGCCCGATCATGGTCTGGTGGCAGCAGCGGCTCGAAGCGGGAAGGGCGCAGGCGGCGACCACGACGGGCCCGCGCGGCGGCGGCGCGCGCCGCCAGCCCGCGCAGGGTACACGAGGCGCGAAGGCGAGCGCCGCGGCGCGTTAGTTCGCAAAGGCAGGCGCGGCGTCAAAAAATATCGAACAAGCTGTAAGGCCCGGCATCTATACAACCGAACGGAAGGGTGCGCGGGCGGAGCCGGAATTTATTTTAACTTGACTTCGCCGCGGATTGCGACATAGACTGAGCGCGTTGCTGGCCCAATAAAATAGTCACGAACGCGCCCGTCTCGCGAGGTTGTGTGAGACGGACGTTTGAGCCGTGAGCGTTCGTCTTTTACAGGGCCGGCGAATCTGTTTCATTCCCTGTATGGCGAGCGTGAAGAAGGATTGACCCCGCGTCTTCAGTTTTTGCGCGGGCGAGCGCTCCGGCCATTTCCCCCGTTCCTTTTGGCACAAAGAATCAACCCGGCGGGCGTTTTTGATTGAAAACGTTTTGGAATCACAACTCTACTTTAAGAGTCGTGTGATTAAATAAGTTCGCAAGTAAACCCTGATCCACCTGGCTTCTGGAAGAGGGAGGATAGAGAGTATGTTCGACACGTTGGTTGAGTCCGGCTCGCACGCGGACGACCTCGCGCGCAAAGGTTCGTTTCTGCTCGGCACGATGGTGCTATACGCCGTGGTGCTCGTCTCGGTCGCGGTCGTAGGAATTTATCTGTACAACGACTCGATCCCCGACCCCAGTCTCGAACTGCTGACGCTCGTAGCGCCCGCGCCGATGCAGGCCGAGGAGCCGAAGCATCAGGACGAGCCGAAGCCCGCGAAGAACGAACCGCAGGTCGCGATGCGGCAGGAGATTTCGGTCGTCGCGCCCGTCGTCGCCAGCCACGAGGTAGCGAAGGAGACGACCAAAGAGGTCGCGCGCGACGTTTCCAAATTCGTCGTTCAGGGCAGCCACGACACAGGCGACGTGAACTTGGCCGCCGCGTCGGGCGTCGTTCCCACGGGCGGCTCAGGCGGAGGCGGAACGGGCGGCCCTGTCGTCGGTGGCAGTGATGAGCCGCCGCCGCCGCCGAGCGCCCCGAAGCCGACGCCCGAGCCGAAGAAGAACGTCACGGTTTCGGGCGGCGTCTTGACGGGCAAGGCCATCAGCAAGCCGCCGCCGGCTTACCCCGCGATTGCGAAGGCCGCGCGTGCGCAAGGCACCGTGGTCGTCCAGATCACGGTTGACGAATCTGGGCGCGTCGTCTCGGCCTCGGCGATCAGCGGCAACCCGCTGCTCCAGAATGCGGCAGTCCAGGCGGTGCGCAACTGGAGGTTCTCGCCGACGATGCTCACCGGGCAGCCGGTTAAGGTGACGGGCACAGTTACCGTCAATTTCACGCTTCAGTAGCGGCGCGCAAACGAGTAGCCGGGCGGAGCGGGCGTCATCGCGCGTGAGGCCCGCCCGCAACGTCCGCGGCGCTTTCGACATCACAAACGAAAACCTTTTGGAGGATTTTTACCGTGACCATTCTGATGAGCATTCTCGGAAGCAAGGCCCTCGGCTTCTTCGTCTTTCTGTTCCAGGCGGCGCAGGGAGCAGGCAACGACAAGGAGAGTCTGAAGTCGGCCTTCACCATCACCGAGATGGTTAAGAATCTGGGCTGGGTGGCGCTGACAGTCATCGTCATCCTGCTCATCATGTCCATGTACTCCATCGCGATCATGGTCGAGCGCTTTCTGACCTACTCGGCTGCCAAGAAGCAGTCGCGCGAGTTCGCCCCGCGCGTCGCGCAGGCCCTCAAGAACGACCGCATCGAAGAGGCCATCAACATCAGCGACAAGCACAAGAAGTCGCACCTCGCGATGGTCGTCAACGCCGGCCTTCAGGAGTTCCGCGCGCACGACGCATCCTCCGACATATCCGGCGACGAGATCGAGGCCAGCAAGCGCGCGCTGCAACGCGCCATCGCCATCAAGTCGGCAGAGTTCAAGCGCGGACTGTCGGGTCTTGCGACCATCGGCTCGACGGCCCCGTTCGTCGGACTCTTCGGCACGGTGTTCGGCATCATCAACGCGTTCACCGGCATGAAGTCCGCCGAGTCGGCCGGCATCGGCGCGGTCGCGGGCGGCATCGCCGAGGCGCTGCTGACGACGGCTCTCGGTCTGGCCGTGGCCGTGCCCGCCGTGTGGCTCTTCAACTACTTCACGGGCAAGGTTGACGGATTCATCATCGAGATGGACAACTCGGCCTCCGAATTGATCGACTACTTCCTGAAGAACCGCACGCGGCAACTCAGGTCGTAAGTTTTTTTTTAATAGTTCGGCGCGGCGCGCTGCCGGGTCGCACGGGCGTTTGAGTCCGCGCTCGACCGCAGGCCGCGGCGGCGCGCCCGGCCCGCGGACGGGCAGGAGATAATGCTATGGGAATGGCTGCAGGCGGAGGCGGTGGCCTTCAATCCAACATTAACGTCACGCCGATGGTGGACATCATGCTGGTGCTGCTGATCATCTTTATGGTCATCACGCCGCTGCTTCAGTCGGGCGTGTCGGTCAACCTCCCGCACAACGATAACCCCGATCCAGACCAGGCAATCATCAAGGACACGTCGGTCGTGATCGCGATTACCGAGAGCGGCGACACTTACATCGGCAAGAAGAAGGTTGATAAGGATCAGTTGAAGGCCGAGATAGACCAGAAGATGGCGACCAAGCAGGATCAGGATCGCATCGTCTATATTCGCAGCGACATCAACGCCAACTACGGTGCGGTCGTTGACACAATCAACATGATCCGTGACGCCGGTATTGACCAGATCGGTCTGGTCGCCGACAAGAACAAGGGCGGGGCGAGCAGCCCGGCGACGAGCGCCCCGACGCCCGCCTCCTGAGGCGGCGAATTTTTAGCAGGACGGAGGAATAACCAAATGGCAATGACTTCAGGAGGCGGGGGGGCGGCCCCGAACATCAACGTCACGCCGCTCATAGACATCTTGCTGGTACTGCTGATCATCTTCATGGTCATCTCGCCGTTGAAGCCCGCTCGCTTCAAGGCGCTCGTGCCGGAGAACAGCAAGGACATGAGTTCGCAGGCCAAGCAAAGTCCGCAGACGCTCGTCGTTGACATCAAGGGTGCCGACCCCTCAGCAGGAGCAGTACTTCTGCGCGGCGGCGTCGAGATAGCCCACGGCTCAGTCAGCGACCCCGGCCCCATCGCCTCGGCGCTCGCCACGGAGTTCAAGACGCGCAAGGACGAGCAGCGTTGGAAGACGGGCTTCGAGAATCAGGTTCAACTCTCGCCCGACGAGCGTATCGAGAGAACGGTCTTCGTCAAAGCGCCTGAATCGCAGAAATACGGCAACGTCGTGAAGGTCATTGACGCCGCCAAGGGCGCGGGCGCAAACCCCGTCGGCCTTCAGACGGAGGCACTGGATCAGTAACACGCGACGTGCGCGCGTGCCGACGCCCGCGGCCAGTCTTCGGGGACTGCGGTTGGTCGGCACGCGCGCACCGCTTCCCACACGCCCCTAGAGCTTCTGACTTTTTGCCCGGAGCAACCATCCAATGAAACTCTCTCGAATCAGCACCGCGGCACTGCTCGCCGCGCTGGTCGCCACTTCCGGCGGGTGCTCGCTCGTCAACCGAGTCCGCGCCAAGAACGCTTTGAACGAGGGCGCGCGCGCCTACCACGAGGGGCAGTTCGCCGAGGCGGAGCAGAAGTTCCGCACGGCCTACGAACTCGACCCGTCGCAGAAGAACGCGCCGCTCTTTATCGCCCGTGCCATCCAGCAGCAGTACAAGCCCGGCGTCACCACGCCCGATAACATCGACATCGGCAATCGCGCCATAGCCGCATATCAGGACATACTCAACAAAGACCCGGGGAACGAGGGGGCCTACAGCGCCATCGTTTACCTCTACGGGCAGATGAAGAACGACGAGAAGGTCACGCAGATGCTGAACCAGCGCGCGAGCATGGACTCGATCCCGCCGGAGAAGCGCGCCGAGGCGCTCGTCATTCTCGCCAGCAAGCAGTGGCAGTGCTCCTACGACATCACAGAGCAGAAGGATAACAAGTCAACCGAGGAGAAGGGCGGGAAAATTCTTCTCCATTATAAGAAGCCCGCCAATCAGGCGGACTTCGACAAGGCCAACCAGTGCGCGACCGAGGGGCTGAGGCTCGCAGAGCAGGCCGTCTCGCTCGACCAGAACAACCCGAACGCCTGGACGCAGAAGGCCAATCTACTTCGCGAGAAGTCGAAGCTCGCCGAGATGTCGAACGACGCGAAGGCCAAGGACGACCTCGACAATCAGGCGACGCAGGCGCGCGAGACTCAGGCCAAGCTGGCCGCCGAGGCGCAGAAGAAGAAGGATGCCGAGGCCGCCGCTTCGCCCACGCCGCCCGCAAGCTGAGGCCGGCGCTTCAACGTCTCTGCGTCGAGGGCCTCTCGCGCAAAAACAGACACGAACGTCCCCGGTGATGCCCGGCTTCCCGTCGGGCATCACCTGTTTTTATAATAGCTGTCAGCAATCAGCGGTCAGCTTTCAGCTAAAGCCTCGACGCCGAAAGCAGCTTGGCAATAAAAAAGGCGCTTCAGTCATCAAACAAAAAGCTGACGGCTGACGGCTGACGGCTTCTCCTATGATTCGCATCGAGGAAATCGTCGAGAAGGTCGGGCGCAACCACCCGCAGGCGGATTTGGACGTTCTGCGGCGCGCCTACTTTTTCTCCGCGCTCCACCACAAGGGGCAGACGCGCGCCAGCGGCGAGCCGTACCTCGTGCACCCTCTCGAAGTCGCCAACATCCTCGCCGAGATGCGTCTCGACGAAGTATCGGTCGCAACGGGACTTCTCCACGACGTTGTCGAAGACACGCTCGTCGAGCCGGAAGTAATACGCGAGTCGTTCGGCGGCGAGATTGCACACCTCGTTGACGGGCTGACCAAAATCGCGCAGATAAGTAACCAGTCGCGCGAGGAGCAGCAGGCCGAGAACGTCCGCAAGATGCTGCTCGCGATGGTTGACGACGTTCGCGTCGTCCTTGTGAAACTCGCCGACCGGCTTCACAACATGAGGACTCTCCAGCACCTCAAGCCCGAAAAGCGCCGCCGCATCGCGCAGGAGACCCTCGACATCTTCGCGCCCATCGCGCACCGCCTCGGCATGGGCCGACTCCGCGGCGAACTCGAAGACCTCGCCTTCAAGCACCTGCACCCGGAAGAGTATCGCGAGTTATCCGAGCAGTTGGAGCGCCGAAGCAAAGAGCACGAGGCGTTTCTCGCCGAGGTCACGTCGCGCATCGATGAGAAGATGCGCGAGGTCGATGTGCCGCTCGTCCGCGTCGAGGGGCGCGTCAAGCGTCTCTTCTCGATCCACAAGAAACTGAAGCGCCAGAAGATCGGGCTTGATCAGGTTTACGACCTCATCGCCGCGCGCATCATCACGCCCGACGAGACGCGCTTCTGCTACGCTGCGCTCGGCGTTGTCCACACGCTCTGGCAGCCCATTCCGGGCCGCTTCAAAGACTGGATCGCAACGCCGCGCGACAACCTCTATCAATCCCTTCACACCTCGGTCATCGGCACGAAGGGGCAGCCATTCGAGATTCAGATTCGCACAGAGGAAATGCACCGCATCGCCGAGGAGGGCGTAGCCGCGCACTGGAAGTACAAGGAGGGCCGCCGCGGCGCGCACGACGACGACGAGGCTTTTCAGTGGTTGCGCTCACTGGTCGAATGGTCGCAGGAGGTAAAGGACTCGCGCGACTTCCTCGAATCCCTCAAGCTCGACCTCTACCCGAAGGACGTTTACGCCTTCACGCCGATGGGCAAGGTCATCCAACTCCCGCGCGGCGCAACGCCCGTTGACTTCGCATACATGATTCACACCGAGGTCGGCAACACGTGCTCCGGCGCGCGCATCAACGGGCGGATGGTTCCGCTTCGGACGACGATTCAGAACGGCGACGTGGTCGAGATTCTCACCACTCCGAACTCGCACCCGTCGCGCGACTGGCTCAACTTCGTCACAACCTCGCGCGCGCGCAACCGTGTGCGCCACTGGGTCGCCGAGCAGCAGCGAGCAGAATCAATCGAGATAGGCCGCAAGCTCTTCGAGAAAGAGGCCACGCGCTTCCGTCTCTCGCCGAAGAAGATTCTGTCGGACGGCAACGGCGAGTTCAAGCGCATCGCGAACGAGTACGGCTACGGTCGCGTTGACGACCTGCTTGCCGCAATCGGTTACGGCAAACTCATCCCGCGCAACGTCATCGCAAAGTACGTCGGCCCCGAAAAGTTCGCCGAGATCGAACAGAAGAAGGAGTCGCCGCTCCGAAGTAAAGTCAACGCAGGTGTGCAGGCCGTCAAGAAGTTCATACGGCTCGGCGAGGACTCGATTGTCGTGCGCGGCATTGACGATCTGCTGGTCGCGCGCGCGCGCTGCTGCAATCCCGTCCGCGGCGAGGATATCGTCGGCTACATCACGCGCGGCAAGGGCGTGACAGTCCACGCGCGCCGCTGCACGAACGTACAGTCTCTGATGGTCAACCCGGAACGCGTCGTCGAAGTCGAGTGGGCCGGAGCGGACGACGCCCAAGCCTCATACGCCGTCAAAATTCTTGCCGTCACGGAGAACCGGACGGGGATGATCGCCGACGTGACGAACGCCATCAAAGACATCAAGACCAACATCCGTTCGTCGAACGCCTCGGTCGCGCCGGACGAGCGCGGGCGCATCGAGGTTACGGTCGAAGTCTTCGACCTCAAGCATCTCGATAAGGTCATGTCCTCGATCCGCAAAGTTCCCGGCGTCCTCGACGTTGAGCGCATACAGGGCGCGGCGTGAGGGAAGCCGCCGGCATTCGCAAAAGTCTCAGCTAAAACCTTTCCGAAATCCGGCTGCCCGTACATCCATCCCCGGCGAAAACGTCATCAATGAATAAGCACCTCGAATAGCCTCGATGCCGGCGGTGGACAAAAGCTGAAAGCGGATTGCCGACAGCTTCTTCATTTGCCGTGCGACGGGCGCTCTGCTAAAATCTGCAATTTGTTTGCAGCCCTGCGAAAAGAGATGCTTAGACAGTGAAGCGAATCGTGAAAACTGAGGACGCGCCGCAGGCCATCGGGCCTTACTCGCAAGCCGTCGTGGCGGGCGGCTTTGTCTTCACGTCGGGGCAGATTCCGACCGACCCGGCGACGGGGCAGTTCGTCGCGGGCGGAATCGCCGAGCAGACCGAGCAGGTCTTGCGAAACGTCTCGAAGGTCTTGGAGGCGGCGGGCACGGGGCTGGGGCGCGTCGTGAGGACGACCGTTTTTCTCGCCGACATGAATGATTTCGCGGCGATGAACGAGGTTTACGGAAAGTTTTTCGGCGATGGCCCGCCCGCTCGCTCGACCGTCGAGGCGGCTCGCCTGCCGCGCGACGCGCGCGTCGAGATCGACGTGATCGCGCTCGCGGGCGGCGAATGATCTTTGAGGGGTCGCGCGGGCAAACGAAAGGCGGCGTGCTCACGAGTGAGAGCGACCGCCGCCCTTAGCAGGTTGAAATTTTAACTCAGGCCGCCTTCGCGACCTTGCCCGCCTTGATGCAGCTTGTGCAGACCTTCATGCGGACGTTCCCGCCCTGCGGGCGTTGGACGCGTATGGATTGAAGGTTCGGATCGAAGCGGCGGCGCGTGCGGTTGTTCGCGTGCGAAACGTTGTTGCCGAACTGCGGCCCCTTGCCGCAGACTTCGCATCTTTTAGCCATAGCAGTTTAAAACCTCCGGGCGTTAAAAAGGCGTGTGTCGTTCGTCGCTGTGCCACATGGTCAGGACTTCGACGCACGTCGGAAACGAAAAGTTATAGCAAACGGATTTACGAAGCGTCAAGTTGAGGCAGCCCGCGGTCGCGCGGTCGCGGCGTCAACAACTTTCAGAGAGTAAGTTAAGGAGCGTAAGAGCCAAAGTGCCTAAAGTCTTCAGACAAACCGCAACCCTCGCCGCCGTCGCAACGATCCTTCTCGCGCTCGCCGCGTGCGGGCGCGGCCCGGGCGGTGACAAGGCAAAGGACGTTGCCGCGACCGTCAACGGCAAAGACATCTTGCTGAGCGACGTTGACCGCATCATCAATCAGCAGACGCAGGGGCAGCAGTTGTCGCCGACACAGCTAGCGGCGGCGCGGCTTCAGGCGCTCGACAGCCTGGTTCAGCGCGAGGCGCTCGTCCTTCGCGCCGAGAAGGAGAAGACCGTCCCGACCGACGACGAAGTGACGACGGCCATCAACAGCCAGAAGATGCAGATGACCGCCGAGGAGTGGGAGAAGTTTTTGAAAGAGAACAACCTCACCGAGCAGCAGTTGCGCGACGAGGCCAAGAAAGACCTCGCCATCAACAAGCTTCAGGAGAAGCTGTTCGGCAAGATCACGATCCGCGAGCAGGAGATAACCGACTCCTACAACAGCAACCCGGCGCAGTACGTCAACCCGCGCGGCGTAGCGCTCTCCGACATCGTTGCAGACCCGCGCGACAGCGGCGGCCTCTTCAAGAACGACGCGAAGAGCGAGGCCGAGGCGGCGCTCAAGATCAACAGCATCGAGGCGCAGCTAAAGACCGGCGCGGACTTCGCGACGGTCGCGCGCGAGAACAGCGAAGACCAGAGCAGCGTCCGCGGCGGCGACATCGGCTTCGCCAACGAGGACGATCTAAAGCAGAACAACTTTCCGCCCGACCTCGTCAACAGGCTTTTCAACACGATGAAGGTCGGCGACATCACCGAGCCGATTCATTTCCCCGACGGTCGCTGGATAATTTTCAAGCTCACGAACCGCCAGCTTGAGAACAAACCGCTCAAGCTTGAGGACGTGCACGACCAGATCAAGCAGGCGCTTATCAACCAGCGTCAATCGATACTCAAGGACGCGCTCATCAGCAACGCGATGAGCGACGTGACGGTCGTCAACAAGCTGGCCGAGAGTATGCTCAACGACCCGAACAATCTGGGCGGCAATCAGCCCGTCTCGGCGGGCGCGACTCCATCGGCATCGCCCGCTCAGTCCACGACACCCGCGGCGAACGCATCGCCCGCAGCGAACACGCCTGCGGCGACCACGACCGCTTCGCCCGCAGCCGCGAAACCGACGCCTGCTGCGAGGCCAACGGCTGCTGCGACGCCGCATCCGCAGGCGACGCATCCGGCTGCGACGACGCCCGGCGCTTCGCCAAAGAGGTAAGGCCGTTTGAAGGTTGTGGGCGATTGAGTCTTCGCTCGCGCGGCAGGCGAATCATTCGCCTGCCGTTCGTGAAGTAAAAAATGGAGCGGGCGAGGCCGCGAGAATTGCGAAGCGGGCCGAAGCCCGCTTCACTTGCGTCGAATCGAAGAATGCTTTTCCGTCTGACCGATGTTGAAAAATCTTACGGCGCGCAGGACGTTCTGCGCGGCGCTTCCTTGCAGGTCAACGCGGGCGAGCACGTCGGACTCGTCGGCAGGAACGGCGCGGGCAAGACGACACTTTTCCGTCTCGTCACGGGCGAAGAGTCCGCCGACCGAGGCGACGTTGTGCGAGCGCGCGGGCTACGGCTCGGACTCCTCGAACAGCACGTTGACTTCGAGCCGGGCGCGACCGTGCACGAGGCGGCGCTCGCGGCCTTCGGCGAGCTTCAATCAATCGAGCACGAGATGCACCAACTCGAACACCGCATGGCCGAGGCGACGGAAGACCTCGACGCGGTGCTCGCCCGCTACAGCGACCTGCAACATGAGTTCGAGCATCAGGGCGGCTTCGAGTATGCCGCGCGCGCCGAGGCGATCCTGCAAGGTCTCGGCTTCGACCGCGATTCGTGGGCGACGCCGACGGAAATTCTTTCGGGCGGGCAGAAGAATCGTCTGGGACTCGCGCGCCTCCTGCTCGCCGAACCCGACGTGCTTCTGCTCGACGAGCCGACGAACCATCTGGACGTGTCGGCTGTCGAGTGGCTCGAAGAGTTCCTCTCGAACTACAAGTCGGCCTACGTCATCATCAGCCACGACCGATACTTCCTCGACCGCGCGTGCACGCGCATCGTCGAAGTCGAGAACGGTCGCGCCACGAGCTACACGGGCAACTACTCCGCCTTCCTCGTCGAGCGCGAGGAGCGGCGCGAGATTCAGATGCGCGCCTACGAGAACCAGCGCCAGCTAATCGAGAAGACGGAGGAGTTCATACGTCGCAACCTCGCCGGGCAGAAGACGAAGCAGGCGAAGTCGCGCCGCAAGATGCTCGAAAAACTTGAGCGGGTTGACGCCGTGCGCCGCGATCAATCTTCTGGGAACTTTCAGCTTCAGAAGGTCGAGCGCGCGGGCACATACGTCTTGACGGTGAAGGACGCAGCCGTCGGCTATCCCGACAAGGTGCTTGCCGAAGGCATCAACTTCATCCTGCGGCGAGGCGAAGCGCTAGGCATCATCGGCCCGAACGGTTCGGGCAAGACGACCTTCGTCAAGACCGTCCTCGGCAAACTTCCGCAACTCGCGGGCGAGATACGCCTCGGCGCGAACGTCACGGTCGGCTACTACGCGCAGCAACTCGACGACCTCGACTCGCGCAACGAGATCATCATGGAACTTCGGCGCGTCGCGCCGCAGACGGTGACTGCGGGCGAGCTTCGCAGCTTCCTCGCGCGATTCCTCTTCGTAGGCGACGACGTTTACAAGCACGTCGGCGACCTTTCGGGCGGCGAGAAGGGAAGGCTCGCGCTCGCCAAACTCATCTACTCGCGTGTCAACGTCCTCGTTCTCGACGAGCCGACGAACCACCTCGACATCCCTTCGCGCGAGGCTCTGGAAGAGGCGCTCGACGCATACGACGGGACGATCATCACCATTAGCCACGACCGTTACTTTCTAGACCGCATCGCCACGCAGATTCTCGCGCTCGACGGCGAGGGCCGCGCCGAATATTACGAGGGCGATTACACCGAGTACCACGATTGGAAGGCGGAGCGCCGCGCAGCCGAGTCGGCGGCGAAGGCGGCGCGTGAAAAGTCGTCTTCGTCGAAAGCCGCTTCGTCGAAAGCAGAGCCGCGCGAGGATGCGTTGGGCGGTCGCGCTTCGCGAGTCGCATCGAACGCGAAAGGCTCAGACGCGAAGTCGAAGGGCGGCAAGGGATCGAAGAAGAAGGGGAGCGCGCGCGATCAGAAGTCGGTCGAGGAAGAGATCGCCGAAGTCGAGAAGCGGCTCGCCGAGGTCGGCGAAGAGTTGGCTACGCCGGAGGCCGCGCGCGACCCCGGCAGGCTCGCGCGCCTGAACGACGAGTACAGGAATGCGGACGAGCGTTTGCGTCAGCTTTACGAAGAGTGGGAGCGCGCGGCGGAATCGGCGAGCGCCTGACGTTCGTGTCGCGGAAACCACCGCCGCTTGACGTTTGCGTCGCCTACGCTCGAAGCGCGAGCCGTCGAAGCAGTCGGCGGCTCGCGCTTCTTGTTACCGAAGTTGACGGCGACTTTTAAGGCCGCAGGAAGTCGTAGTTGATCGTGCCTTTGATCGATACGGGCTGGCCGTTTAGAACGGCGGGCGTGAACCTCGCGAGCCTCGCCGCGCTCACGGCTGACTGCTGAAGCCACGGATGACCGGAGAGGGCGCGCGCCTGTGCGACCTTTCCTCGCTCGTCAATCAAAACCTCCACGACGACTGTTCCCCAGATGCCCGCGCTCCTCGCAGCAGCCGGATAGACGGGCGGCGGCAGGCTCAAGGCCCTGCCGTTCATGACTCCGCCCAACACAGGGTCGCGCGGCCTGACCACGTCAGCGTCTTTGGAAGTCGATTGTTCGTTCGAGGGAGCCGGCGAGGGCTGCGTCGAAGGTTGAGGTTGAGCGGCCGTCTCCTGCGCTGTAGTCGGCGAGGGCGTCGGCTCAGGCGACGCAGACTCCTTCGGCTGCGTCGATGAAGCGACGGCAGTCACAGTGAAGGTTGGCGCGGAGTCGTCGGCGTTCGCGGCCTGCTTCGCGCGGTCGTCGTCCGGCCCGTCGGGGCCGACCTTGCGCCCCGATGCGTCGCCGCGTCTCGCGCCGGAAGGTCGCGCGCCCGCGTCGGCGCGCTTCTGCGCCGCGGCGCCATCGTTCGCGGCGGGCGAAGAGTTGCCGCCGACGCCGCTGACTCGCGAGAATCCGCCCGTGAGTTCCGAGGCGGCTGCGGCGGCGTGCGGCGGGACTTGGGCCGACGCCGGATAGAAGCCTTTGCGCGCGCGCACGCGCGTGTTCGGTCGCGTCTTAACGCGAAGGCTGATGAAGCGGAAGAAGTTGTCCTTGCGCTCATCCTGCGGGTAGTAGCTCAGAAGGTACTGCTGCGAGATGTCGAGCGAGATTTGAGAGAACACGTTGTCGAGATCGTCAACCGACTGAGGGGTGAAGACGGCCCCGCCCGTCTGATCCGAGAGCTTCCACATGCGCTGCTCCGATACCGTGTCGTGCAGGCTAGGGTCTTCGACCTGATGCGTCTGCACGACGTAAACCTGACACTCTGCGAGGAGCGCGCGGCCCACGGCGTCCTCGAAGCTCGCGTCGCTGACCGTGTCCGTGCCGTCTGAGACGATGATGAGGACTTTGCGTCCTTGCAGCGGTCGCATGTAGTCCGACGCCTGCGTGACCGCGTCGAAGAGAGCGGTCGCGCCGTCGGGCTTGCCGAAGTTTTGAATCGTTCGGACGAGCCGCGGCACGTCGTTCGTCAGACCTTGCGCGAGCGTCGAGTTTGTCGAGATCGAGTACACGGCGGCGCGATCAATCGGGCGAATGACCGATTGGAAGAAACGCACCGCGGCCTGCTTCTCGAACTCGCGCGCCGTCGAAAGACTCGCGCTGTTGTCGAAGAGCAGAGCGACGTTGACGGGCGTCTCCGCGCGGCTCAGGTCGCCTATGGGCTTCACCTCGCCGTCAACCTTCAACTCAAAGTCGTCGGCCTTCAGGTCTGTGACGGCGCGACCGTTGCCGTCAACGACCGACGCGGGAATGATGACGAGGTTCGAGATGACGCGGACTACTTCGTCGTCGTCAACGGCCTCCTGCGACGGCTGCGAGTTGCCGCGCTCCGGCTGCTGAGTCGCGCCGCTATCGGTCTGCGTCGCGGGCGGGGGGGCGCCGACTTTCGCGCCGACCGTCCGCGGACGCGTGCTCGGCGTCGGCGATTGCGCCGGTTGCTGACCCGATGCCGTCGAAGACTGCGCGCAGCAGAGCGCGACGAGCGACAAGAGACAGAGCCGCGCGAGCCGGGGTATCGCGGCAGCGCGCCGAAGTCCCGCGGTGTCGCGGCACACGGCGTCGGCGTCTGCGCTCGGAGGGGGCGGTTGTTGAGGGGACTTCGGGAACAAGGTTTAAGTTCTCCGCGTGACTTGCTCTTGTCGGGCGGTTGGTGAAAAGCGTCGCGGCTCGCGCGCTCACCGGCTGAAGGGGAAACTTTTTGGGCGGCTCGCGTGCCGCCTTAACAGTCAAACGGAAAAGACCAATCGTCTCGTTTTTCCTGACACGCGCCTAACACGCGCGCCGCGTCTATGCTAACATCTTGCGCCGTTCTTCCACTAGTTTATCCCCTGACTTTTCGCATCCGACCGGGCGCTTGACACAAGGCGAAAGCGCTTGCTAACTTAACCTTCCGCCCGAACGGAAGCGTTTGAAAACTTCGATTTGCAGGCACGTAGCTCAGCCCGGTAGAGCACTACCTTGACACGGTAGGGGTCTGCGGTTCAAATCCGCACGTGCCTATTCACCCTTTCCCATACGCTTTTAGCATTTTAGACCGCTTTCGCGGTCGAGCGTTCATCGCTAAGGATAGTTGGACGGCACGGTCGGCTCGCACGCGTCGTCCCGGCGGATGAGAGTGCGTGCGTGTTCCGGGGCCGGCGCGTCTGCAAAGGTCAGCCTGCGGTATATCCGGCGCGTCGTTATCACGTCCCTGAGACAGTAATCACGGATCGTTTCGTGTTCCCCGCGCGCGAATAATTCGGCAATGCGCGAGCCGTCGCACTCGCTCGTCTTTGGAGATTCAAGACCGAGCACGCGCGCAAGACGGTAGAGGCTGATGGCGTGGCGCAGGTTCCACTTCTCCCATTCGCACATCGTGTCGTAGATGGGCTGGTTGCGGTAGCGCGTGAAATTGAGTTCGACTGAAGGGCGCACGCCGCAGACGACCGAGCGCTTGTAGGTGAAGGGCAGGTCGAAGTTATAGACGTTGTGCCCGACGACGCGGTCAACGCACGGGCGGAACGTCCGCATCATCTCCCAGAAGCCGCGTAAGATCTCAGCCTCTTCGCCGCTAAAACAACCACGCTCGCGGCTCTAGCCCAGAACGCCTTTCACGGCCGCCCGCCCGCCGCTCTCGTCTATGAAACCCTATGCAGAGAAGCCGCCCAGTGTCGCCGCTCAGTGCAGTGCGCTGCCGGCTCTCCTCTTCGGGCGGCGTGGATTTCGGCCTGCCGTCGTTCGTCGGGGCGGAAGATCGAAGGTTGGAGGCCGAGCCGACGACAGCCGTTTCGCACGTGTGCGCGGCTGGCTGCGCGGGCAGAGTTTCACAGTCAATCGTGATGACGCGTTGTCTGAGCATCGGGAGTTTAGCCTTTCAACGTTGAGTTTGGACTCGTCGCGCCCGTCTTCTTTCAGCGGGCGAAGTCGCGCGCCGGGGCGTGTAGCCCGCAGCGCACGCCGGAACGAATTCCGGAAAATTTTTCCGGCGGTGAAGAAATTTAATCTTCGGCCTTCGGGCAGGTGAAGAAGTGCGCGCAACGAGGGCACTGGTGTTCGGAAACTTCGGGCGGGAACTCACCGGCGAGAATGCCGGCGATGGCGTCGTCGTAATGTCTGAGGCGCGTTTCGATGGTGCGCCGGCTCAGGTTCACTTCAACAACCTCGTCGATCGAAAGGTATAGAAGCTCGACGCGCGTGCGTGCCTGCGGGAAATGTTCCGCGGCGATGGTGTGGAAGAGCGCGTAAAGGTCTTCGTCGGGCGTCTTCGCGGGCGGCTTGCCCGTGCGCGTCTGGCGAAAGAGAATGGTTGCGCCGCCCTCGTCCTCAATCAACTCCACGTAATCAGGCGTCAGGTTGACGAGCGCGGCAGGGCGCTCGACCGTCCACGTTCTGTGGAAAAGCCGCCCGCGTGCGCGCGCGTAGTGGCGCACGGCGCGCGCCAACATCAACGCGGCCTGCTCGGGATGGATGGCCGTCAGCGGGGCGCCGCATTCGATTGCATGTGCGTTATCAAAAAGGCTTGTGTTTTTGCCAGACGCCCATGCCCGCATCATTCGCTTCGAGCCTGCCCGTGGGCGTGACCCGTACCAGTCCGCGCCGGCACAGTTCGGCGATCTCAATCTTCGCCGACGACTCGTCCAAATCCGCCTCCTCGCCCAACACACGGTCGATGATCCACCCGGCCAGCCCCACCCGGTCGCAGCCGACCGAAGCTGCCAACTGCTCGGGGCCGTAGCGTGAAGGCAACTCCGCGATGATCCCCAGGAGTGCCAGAGAGGCGGCGGATAGATCGCCCCACGCTGACACCTGCGGACTCACGTGTGCTGGCTTCTCAACCTGAACGGCACGCGGGGATGGGGCGCTCAGGGGCAGGTCAGCCTGTTCGTCCGCCAACACGGCTCGCAGACGGTAGTCACCCTTCAGCCCGCGACTCACCTGGTTCTCGTAGAGCAGGAGCGCGGCGACGGCGTCGAGCGCCGCGTAGGAGAGTTGCTTCGGGTGTAGGGGGCGAAGGCCCCAGTCACTCTGCCGCGCGCCCTTGTCGAGCCACAGGTTAAGGTGTTTTTCGGCCTGCGCCTTGAGCGAGTACCGTCTCTCGCCGCCCCGCCGCGCCGCCAGCATTGTGTCGTGGATCGGCGCGGCGCTGATCTTGTAGTGGCGGGCCAGCCTTACCGCGTCGAATGCCGCGTTGTGGATGACTTTCGTCGCGGTGCCGAGTTCGAGCGGGCGGCGGAGCGGCGTCAGGTCGAGCCGCGCGAGCGCGTCCACGACCGCGACGCGCAACTCAAGACCTTCGCGGTAAGCTAGTTGGACAAGTGCCACACGCTCGGATTGCCGGCTCCACCAGTTGACGGTCTCGATGTCGAGCGCGAGGGCCGTGACCGATTCGAGTCCCTCGCTCAGCGCAAGCAGCCGCCGCTGGTCGTTTATGTATGTGACGCGGTAGTCTAAATTCATGCGACGCAAGAAGGAATTCTAAACCTTCCGGTGAAGATTCTGTAACTCAGACGCCCTGCGCCGCTGACCTTCGGGGAGCGAAGGATAAAATGCACGACGCCTTTTAAGTTTTCACTCTGTGAAAGAGCGCAAAGGCGACGACGCGCTCCAACGGTCGCGGCGGCAATCCCCACGCGCCCGGCGAAGTCAACAGGTGATGAAGATGAAGTCCGCAAGAGCCTTTTGTCTGTGCTTCGTATGCTTGTTGGCGGGAACACAGTACCGCCCGCCGGCAGCAGCCGCGACCGCGAAAGAGACGCTGACCAATTACCAAAGCCGCCGGACGGAAGGCCGTAGCGTCGTTTTCACCACAGACGCGGGCCAGAGACTACGCCTGACACCCTACGGTGATTACATCGTCAGGGTGCAGGCGGTGCGCAGGGGCGAGGACTTCTTCCCCGACGACCATTACGAGATGGTCGAGAGACACGACTGGCCGGGGAGCTTTCGCCTGTTTGAGCAAGAATCTTTCATACGTCTTGAGACTTCCGCGCCCGACGGCCTCGTGATCGAAGTCAGTAAGACGCCGCTGCGCGTCAGCTTCTACTTGAAAGGGGCGGCGCGTCCTTTGCTGCGTGAAGATGTGGGCGTCTCTTGGGAAGGGAATCGAATACGCCAGCGGTTCGTTTATGACGAGCAGGAACACTTCACCGGTTTGGGGCACGGTTACTTCGGCAGAGCGGACAGCCTCGACCTCAAAGGCCAACTGATCGAGCGCAACTACGGGATCGAGCATGGGCAGCAGGCCCCTTTGATTGTGCCCTTCTATCTCTCAAGTAAAGGATACGGCGTCTTCCTCAACAGCACTTTCACTAACGCTTTCGACTTCGGTCGCAACGGCGCTTACGATCTCATGCTCGACGACGACGGATTCGGCGGGCGGATGGATTACTTCCTCATCGCCGGCCCACGCTTCACAGAGATTCTCGACCGCTACACGCAACTGACGGGCAGGCCGCGACTGCCGCCGCTTTCGATCTTCGGACTCGCGCTCTCCGACAAGAGCAACGACGAGACTTCGCACGAACCTTCCGACGAGAACTGGTGGAAGCGCAAGGTCGCCGAACACAGGCGTGCCGGCTTCCCGCTCGACCATCTGATCAACGACAACCGCTGGCGCGCGGGCGGCGGCAAGCGCTGCGACTCCTACTTCGATTGGGATCGCACGCGCTTCCCCAACCCGGCAGAGTTTGAGCACTGGCTGAAGGCCAACGGGCTTGTGACGACAATAGACTTCAATCGCTGCATCGCGCAGCGGAGCGAAGGCTGGTCGCCCGCCTTCAACATCCCCGTGACGGCTGGCATAGACTTCGGCGCGAGCGCGCCGGATTTCACTCGCCCGGAGGTGCGCGCGTGGTTCTGGCGACTCTTCTGGCGCAAGTCTCTGAACCCGGGCTTGGGTTATCCCGGCGACGCGCTCTGGATTGACGAGTTCGATGAACTTGGGCCGGCCCCTTTAAGTATGACTCTCGGCAACGGCCGGAGTTGGGCCGAGATGCGGAACTACTGGTTCTTCCTAATCGCCAGGGCGCTGGTGCAGGAAGGATGGGATAAAGAGGTCGGGCCGTCGAAGCGTCCGTTCGTCTGGGTGCGCGGGATGACCGCCGGAGCGCAGCGCTACGCGACGCTCTGGAGCGGCGACATCAGGCCCAGCTACGACGACATGAGAGGACAGATTCGCGCCATGCAACTGGCGGGGCTGTCAGGCTTCCCCTACTGGGGGCACGACGCGGGCGGGTTTTACGATTACGATAAGAAGAGCGGGCCTGATGACAATATGTATCGCCAGTGGTCAATGGCCTTCGGCAGCTTCACGCCGTTCTGGAAGCCGCACGGCTTCGGCCAGTCGCGCTGGCCTCTGGATCGCTCACCCGAAGCGCAGCGGGACGCTAAGACCTACGGCGAGCTACGCTACAAACTGATGCCATACATTTACACCTACGCCTACCGGGCGCACGCGACGGGAGTACCGGTTGCGAGGGCAATGGTCATCGAACATCAGAACGACCCGCTCGCTTGGCAACACGACCTGCAATACATGTGGGGCCGTGAACTGCTCGTCGCGCCTAACACGTCGGACGGGGGCGACGTGAGCGTCTGGCTGCCCGAAGGCGACTGGTACGACTTCTGGAGCGACACAAAATACTCCGGCAACCAGATCATCAGCTACGCAGCCCCGACCGGAAGGCTGCCTTTGTTCGTCAGGGCCGGCGCGACCATCCCGACGGCACTACCTGCCGTCAGCACGACTCTACTGCCAAAGGATAAGCTCGTCATCGAAGTCTATACAGGGCGTGACGGCGGCTTCAGTCTCTACGAGGACGACGGCAGCACCGAGACGTACCGGACTAAAGGCGAGTACAGGCTGACAGAGATGCGATACACGCAGAGGGAGATGCGCCTCGTCATCGACGCGGCTCGCGGAACGTACAAGAGCGCGTCGGGCGCGCGCTCGTACCGCGTGAACTTCCACGGCTTGGCGCGACCCGTCGGCCTCGAAGTAAACGGCGCGAGGCTGCCTTCGTTCGTCTCCGACAGGAACGCGCTGACGGCGGGGGAAGGCGTCGTGTGGGATGAGCGGCGGAAAGTCCTCTCCGCTTTCATCAGGCGAACTTCCGTCCGTCAAAGTATCTCCGTGAAAGCTTCGGACGCGGCGGAAAGGTAAAGCAATCTGCATCAGCGCCCTGCCGGACTTCCGGGGGCGCTGATTCGCCGCGACTTCGTGAATGGACTGCCCGACTACATCCTACCGTCCGAACCTCTGTCTGTATTCGGTCGAGGAGATAAACGCCTTGACCATCTCGGCCTTCGCGAAGTCGCCCTGAAACTGGTCGAGCTTCTGTAGCCAGAAGTCGTATCCGGTGTAGTCGTGGTCGGGAGCGTCGTCAGGATTTCTTCTCAGGTATCCGAAGTACTGCATCAGCACGAAG
>DATINM010000068.1:0-9695 GCA_035474235.1 Pyrinomonadaceae bacterium | reverse complement strand
AGATGTTTCTCGACGGTGAACTCGGTCAGGCCGCGCCGGGCGCAAATCTCTTCGATTGTGAGTCCCTGTTCGTAGAGAGCATAAGTCTCATCAATCGTGCTCGGCTTCGACGCTGCGGAACGCGCGGGAGAAACTGTCGAGCGCGACGAAGCAAGCGATGATGAGGCGCGCGGCGTTGAAGATTTCAACGGACTCGAATCATAGAGTGATGAGGGAAGCGCGAGCCGGATGCCCGCGCGCTCGCGCATCACTTCGCTGCCGAGTTGCGTGATGGCAACGGTCGGGTACGCGCCGCCCTCGACGTGCAGGCAGCCCGCGGCGACGAGCGCGTCAACGTAGATGAGAATTTCGTCCTGCGTCATGCCGGAAAGAATCCCGTAGGTCGAGAGTCGGTCGAGTCCGGCCTGCGCGAGCTTCGACGAGCGCGAGCCGCGCAAGCAGGCCGCGATCATTCCCTTGCCGAAGCGACCATTCATGCGCGCCACGCACGCGAGAATTTTTCTGACCGTCAGCGCCTCTTCCTCCGAAAGCTCGCGCGGCTCCGCGACTGCGATTGAATCGCCTCCGTCAAACGCGGATTCGCCCTCGCCCGTCGTCGAAGACTCAGCCGCTTCGCGTCTGCGCCTCCGGCGTGTTTGTCCCGCGAGTTCTTCTTCGAGGTCGAGCGCGAAGGGGACGTGCTTCATCACGAACTTGTCGAGTTCGCGCGCGGGTTCGAGCGGCGGCAACGTCTGGCCGTGCGCGTCGCCAGATTCGATGCGCGCCTCCGCCGTCTCGCCGCGCCGCGATTGAAGCAGGCAGTTGCCGCACTTGCCGCAGTTCGACGGGTGCGAGCGGTCGCCGAAGTAGTCGAGTATGAACGAGCGGTAGCAGCGCTCCGTGTAGCAGAACGAAATCATCTCGCGCAGCTTTCGCTGTTCGAGCGCGGCGCGACGTGCGATGTCTTCGGGTCGTATGCGCAGGTGCGTCGCGGGCTTTTCGTCGAGCATCACGACGCCGCGCGTGCGTCGCGCGGGCCGGTAGCTGATGATGCCCGCTTCGGCGAGTGAAGAGAGAGCGCGTCTCATCGAAGAGAGTTCAAAGCCGAGCGCGTCCGCGAACTCCTGCACGTTGAGTTCCGCGTCGTGGCGCTCGCCGAGGTCGTGGCCGTTGAGTAGACTGAAGAGAACCTGTTTGAGTTGCGCGCTGCGTCGAGCGGCGACCGTTTCGCGCGCGAGGTGCGCGGGCATGAGCAGGCGAAGCTCCGCCCGGTTCTCCGCGCCCGTGCCGCGCTCGATGTGCCCGGCCTTCTCTAACGTGATGAGAGCCGATTGGACTGCCATCTCGTTTCTGACTCCGGCGCGCGCTGCGATCTCGCGCGTCGAGAGTTCGATCCGTTTCAGCCCCGTGCCCGTCAGCGCGCTGTAAACCTTCACGATGAGTTCGGGCGGCGGGTACGAGCCTTCGATGAAGTAATCCTGCGTGCGTTTGTCCGCGTAGTTGAATAGAAGAAGGCAGATCGACTGGCGACCGTCGCGTCCCGCGCGTCCTATCTCCTGATAGTAAGCCTCGATTGAGCCGGGCAGGTGGAAGTGTACGACGAAGCGTATGTCGGGTTTGTCGATGCCCATGCCGAAGGCGTTCGTTGCGACGATCAGTTGCGCGCGGCCCGACATAAACTCGTCCTGCGCGCGCACGCGTTCGTCGTCCGTCATCCCTGCGTGGTAGCCGACTACGAGCAGCCGCGCGTCCTTCAGCTTCTGCGTTATCTGCTCGACCGATTTCCGCGTCGAGGTGTAGATGATGCCTGACTGCGCGGCGTACTCGCCCGCAAGCTGGCGTATGCGCGCGAACTTCTCGCGTTCGCGCTCGGTGTGGACGACCGCTATCGAGAGGTTCGGGCGGTCGAAGCCGCTGACGAAGGCGCGCGGGTCTGCGAGGTTAAGCTGCTCGATTATGTCTGCGCGGACGTAGGGCGTGGCCGTCGCCGTGAGCGCGACCGTCTGAGGGCTGCCGATAGCCTCGCGGAAGGAGCGAAGGCGTGCGTAGTCGGGGCGGAAATCGTGGCCCCATTCCGAGATGCAGTGCGCCTCGTCAACGGCGAAGAGCGAGATGCTGGCGCGACGCAGCGTCTCGACGAAGTGCGAGCTTCGGAAACGTTCGGGCGCGACGTAGAGGAGTTTGAAGTCGCCGCGGCGCACGCCCGCGATGCGCTCCTTCTGCTCGTCGAAGTCGAGCGAACTGTTGATGAAGGTGGCCGGAAGCCCGCGCCAGCGGAGCGCGTCAACCTGATCCTTCATCAGCGCGATGAGAGGCGAGACGACGACCGTTACGCCTTCGCGCATGAGCGCGGGCAGTTGGAAGCAGAGCGATTTGCCGCCGCCCGTCGGCATTACGACCACCGTGTCGTGCCCTTCGAGCACGGATTGGACGACTTCGCTCTGTCCCTCGCGAAATTCCTCGAACCCGAAGAACTTTCTGAGCGCGGCCAGCGCGTCGTTCATGTCTGTCGCGGCGTGAGTCATCTGTGTGTGCGTTGAAATTGTACCGCAACCGGCGCGCGCGCGTCAGCCGCGGAAGAAGTCGCGCGCCTCGCCCGGTCTGCTTGATGCGGCGCGCGCGGTCGTCGTAATCTCGAAGGCGATGAAGAAGCGCGAATGGAAGGCGAGGACGAAGCGCGACCTCATGATCGAGGTGTGGGAACACCTTGATTGCGAGTCGGTCGGCGCGAGCGAGCTTGAGGCGGTGACGGATGCGGTGCGCGAGCGTTTCGGCGAGGGCGCTGTCGAGAGTCCCGCCTCGGTCGCGCGCCTTCTGGCCGACGAGGGGGCGGAACTGCGACACGCCGAAGTGCTCGACGCGGACGCGCGTTGGCGAACGCAAGACCCTTACGAGGCGATGTTCCGAAACGTCCTGAAGTTCTCGACCTTCGACAACGCGGCTGTCTCGATCAGGCGGCTGGATAACCTTCGGAAGCAGTTCCAGCGCAAGGGCGACCGCGAAGGTCTGCGACGCGTCCACGAAACCGTGCTCAAGGGCAAGCAGCGCGCGCAGATGATCGCGCGTAATGCCGCCGTCAACGAGCGAAAGCGCGCCGAGAAGGCCGAGATGGCCGAGTGGTTCACGGTTTGGCTCAACCAGCCGGAGATTTTCGAGGATTGGTTGGCGCTTCGACTCGGCTCGAAAGACTTTCGAGCGCGCTTCAAAGAAGAAGAGCCGGCGGCTGGCGGGAAATGAAGCGCCGTCGTTTTGACTCGGCGACGCCGTTCATTTTAATCGCGAGGCATTCAGGCTGACCAGACGCGGAGCGCGCCCTCACGCCGCCGCTCCCGCCCGATTCCGCAAGAATCAAGCTTTAATTAAGATCGAGACGAATGGAACGGCGTGTGCAAAGCGCAGACGCGGACAGCGCCGCGCGCTTTGCCCGCGCGCGGCTCGCGCGTCCGGTCGTCGGTTAAGAGTTTAGGGAACAGGGAAGAGTAAGTTAGAACAGGAAAGCCCCGGTTTGAAGCGTCGAGCGCGCAAACCACCCGCCGCCCCGCGGATTTCTCAACGTCGGCGCGTGAGTGTTTTTGCGTCAAAATGAAAGTCCCCCCTTCACATTGAACGATTCGTTCACGAGCCGCCCTCAAACGCGGCTACTTGAAATGCCGTTTTTTCAAGGAAGATGAGATTTTTCGTTTCCGCTTGAGACGGCATGAAGCTTGCCCTTCATTATGGCAGTAGCACCTGCGTGGTGCCCTGCCATCGGTCGAAAAATCCTGCGTCAACGGATTCGGACAGAGAGAGAATGTCCAACGTCTCAACGAAACAACGCCTGGCGACGCCCTACATGTGGCTTGTAATAGTCATAGGGGCCGTTGCGTGCGCTTTCACCGTCAGCCAACTTCACGTCTCCAGCCTCGGATTGAGGTTCGCGCTCGTCGCGTTGCTGACGCTGAGTTTCGGTTCGCGCATGATCGTGCAGATTCCGCGAGTCAAAGGGCAAATTTCGGTCTCCGACACCTTCATAATGCTCGTCCTGCTGCTCTTCGGTGGCGAGGCGGGCATACTTCTCGCCGCGACGGACGCGATTTTCTCTTCGCGGCGCATCACCAAGAAGAAGCTCGTCATCGCTTTCAACGCGGCTGTTTACATCTGCTCGACCTTCATGACAGTATGGGCGCTCAGGTTCGCGTTCGGCGACATCAAGGCGCTCGCTCAGGGCGACCAATCGCACTACATCGTCGCCGTCTGCGCGATGGCGCTCGTCCAGTACGTCTTCAACTCCGGCCTCGTCGCCGTCGGCGTCGCGCTCAAGGCCGGGCAGCCCATCTGGCAGATGTGGCGGCAGAACTTTCTCTGGACTTCGCTCTCCTACTTCGCCGGTGCATCCGCCGCCGGGATAATCGTGAAGCTCGTCGCGGCGTTCGGACTCTACGCGTTCCTCGCCACCGCGCCGATCATCGTCATCGTCTATTTCACGTACTGCACTTACCTTAAGAATGTCGAAGCTTCGACCAAGCAGGCGGAACTCGCGCGCCAGCACGCGCTCGAAGTGCAGCAGCACATGGGCGCACTGCGCGAGTCGGAGGAGCGTTTCCGTTCCGCTTTCGACTACGCGACTATCGGCATGGGTGTCGTCTCGCTCGACGGTCGCTGGCTTCAGGTCAACCGTAGCTTATGCGACATCGTCGGCTACGATGACGCGGAGTTGCTCTCCTCGAACATCAACGACATCACTCACCGTGAGGATTTGGTCGCTCTCGACGAGCAGATTCAGCGTCTGGCCGAAGGTACGATCTCTTCTCACCAGACTGAGATTCGCTACGCCCACAAACATGGCAAAGAGGTCTGGGCGCACTTGGGGATGTCGCTCGTCCGCGACGGTCAGGCCAGCCCGCTCCACCTTATTTTCCAGATTCAGGACATCACCGACCGCAAGCGCGCCGAAGAGCAGCTACTGCACGACGCTTTCCACGACGCTCTGACGGGTTTGCCGAACCGCGCGCTCTTTATGGATCACGTCAAGATGGCGATCCAGCGCTCGCGCCGCAGCGGCGACCGCCTTTTCGCGGCTCTCTTCCTCGACCTCGACCGCTTCAAGATCATCAACGACTCGCTCGGCCACATGGTCGGCGATCAACTGCTCGTCGGCATCGCGCACCGTCTCGAAGCTTGCCTTCGCCCCGGCGATACGGTCGCGCGGCTCGGCGGCGACGAGTTTACGATACTGCTCGAAGACCTCGGCGAGACCGACGACTGCTTGGAGGTCGCGCGCCGCGTGCAGGATGCCGTCTCGCAGCCCTTCAACATCGGCGGCCACGAAGTCTTCACGACCGCGAGCATCGGGATCGCGCTCTCGACCACGGGTTACGAGCGCGCCGAAGACCTTCTGCGCGACGCCGACACGGCGATGTACCGCGCGAAGTTGATGGGCAAGAAGCGCCACATCGTTTTCGACAAGGAGATGCACGACCGTGCGATGGAACTCCTACAGATCGAGACCGATCTGCGCCGGGCCATCACGCGTAACGAGCTTTTCCTCAACTACCAGCCCATCGTCTCGCTCTCGACTGGCAAAGTCAGGAGCTTCGAGGCGCTCGTGCGCTGGCGTCATCCCGAACGCGGACTCGTCATGCCCTCGGAGTTTATCCCCGTTGCCGAAGAGACGGGTCTCATCATCCCTCTCGGCCAGTGGGTCTTGAACATGGCGTGCCGGCAGATGCGCGAGTGGCAGAAGATTTACCGGATTGACAAGGACGTTACGATTAGCGTCAACCTTTCGAGCCGGCAGTTCTCGCAGGCAGACCTTATCGAGCAGGTGTCTGCGGCACTGTGCGAAGCGGACTTGCGCCCGGCGAGCCTCAAGCTGGAAATCACCGAGAGCATGGTCATGGAGAACTTCGACACTGCCATTGACATGCTCGCGCAACTGCGCGGCCTCGGCGTCGGTCTCTCGATTGACGACTTCGGGACGGGTTATTCGTCGCTCTCGTACCTGCACCGCTTCCCTATCGACACACTGAAGATAGACCGCTCGTTCGTCACGCAGATGACCGACAATACGGAGAACGCCGAGATCGTCCGAACCATCGTCACGCTCGCGCGCAGCCTCGACATGGACGTTATCGCCGAGGGCGTCGAGAGTTGCGAGCAACTCGGACGCCTTCGCGAACTCGGGTGCGACTTCGGGCAGGGCTATCTCTTCTCGAAGGCCGTCGCGCCGGGTCAGGCGCTGGAGCTTCTCCTGAAGGACGAGTTCTCTAATCTCCTCTCGGAAGAGGAAGCGGCTGCGGGAATCCTCGCCGCATGATGGGAAACTACGATGGCGACCGCGCTTCAAGACATGGGGTTCGAGCAGCAGACGCAGTTCGTCGCTGACCAGATCGAGACCGCTCGTCTGCGGCTCAGGATGTTTACGCCCGAAGACCTCGACGAACTGAGCGCCATCGCCGCCGACCCGGAGGTCATGCGCTACATCGGGTCGGGGCAGCCGCTCACGCGCGAGGAAGTCCACTTCAATCTGACGAGCATCATCAACGGATTTCGCCGTCGCGGCTTCGGCAGATGGGCGGTCGTCAAGAAAGTGTCGGGCGCGCTCGTCGGTTATTGCGGGCTTACGCACGGACTGGAGGAAGTGGGCGTCGAGATTGCCTACCTTATATCGAGAAGCGAGTGGAGCAAGGGCATTGCGTCGGAGGCGGCACGCGCTTGCCTGCGCTATGGCTTCGAGCGGTTGGGTCTCGACTCGATTGCGGGCCTCACGCGCCACGAAAACCGCAGGTCGCGACGCGTGCTTGAGCGTCTGGGGATGAGATACGTCCGCGACGCACACTTCTACGGTTACAACTGCGTCTTCTACTCGATCTCGCGCGACGAATGGAGTCCCTGCGGCTCGATGTACAGGGTCAACAGATAACCCTCCCTCGATTTTCCCCTCGACAATCCTTCAAACATTCTTAACGGTGTTCGTCGCAAATCATCCGGCGCGTGCCGCGGCCCGCCCGCGCGATTCGTGACAGAAACTTGTTAACGCGCGCGCGTGCGTTTGTGCTACTTAATTCCGAGGACGTTAACGACGGAGGGTTGAAGCGTTGGGAACGAACTCGGAAGGTGCGGGGAGAAGTTACAGGCCCTTGCGCGACTACGCCCTGATAGGCGACGCGCACGCGGCGGCGCTCGTCTCGAAGGACGGCTCGATTGATTGGTGCTGCTGGCCGCGCTTCGACAGCCCAGCCGTCTTCTGTCGCCTGCTCGATGCGCGCAAGGGCGGCTTCTTTCAAATCTGTCCCGCCGGCGACTTCGATGTCGGGCGCTCTTACGCCGACGAGACGAACGTTCTCTGCACAGAGTTCAAAACGGCGGGCGGTCGCGCGCGCCTGACGGACTTCATGCCCGCCGAGCGCCTCACGGAGAGCCATCGCGGCGAGGACATCGCGCCGAGTTACAAGGTCATCCGACTCGTTGAAGGTCTTGCGGGGGCGGTCGAGATGCGCATCGCGTTTCGCCCGACGTTCGACTTCGCACGCGCCGAGACGCGCGTCGAAGTTTGCTTGGGCGGCGCGGTTGCGAAGGGCGGTCGCGAGGCTCTGACGCTCTCCTGCGACTGCGGGTTGAGGACGGACGAGTCGGGGGCGGTCGTCGGCGTCTTTACGGTCAAAGAGGGCGAGCGTTTCTGGTTCGCCATAGACTATTTCACGGACGCCGGAGGTAAAGACCTGAAGCCGCCGGGCGCGGACTCGGACGAAGAGTTGAAAAAGACTCTCGGCTACTGGCGCGAGTGGTGGCACGCGTGCCGCTACGAGGGGAGTTACAGTGAATACGTGCGCCGGAGCGCACTTGTGCTCAAGCTTTTGACGTATGAGCCGACGGGCGCGCTCGTCGCCGCGCCTACAACGTCGCTTCCCGAAGAGGTCGGAGGCGTTCGCAACTGGGATTACCGCTTTACGTGGCTGCGCGATTCGACGCTCATACTCTACGCGCTGATGCTTCTGGGCTATCACGGCGAGGCGTCGGACTTCTTCGGCTGGTTGAACGCGCTCGGCATCCCGCGCGCGAAGCGCCTACAGATTATGTACACGCTCGACGGCAAGACGTGCCTGCCGGAGCGGACTCTGGAACACCTCGAAGGCTATCGAGACTCGCGCCCTGTGCGGACGGGCAACGCCGCGCACCAGCAGAGGCAGCTAGACGTTTACGGCGAGGTGCTCGACGCCGTTTACCTCTATCATCGACGGACTCGAAAGGATATACCCGACGCCTGGTGGCAGGACATACAGTTTATTGCCGAGCAGACGGTCGAAGGATGGCGCGAGCCGGACAGCGGGATTTGGGAGGTGCGCGGCGGGCCGCGCCAGTACCTCTACTCGAAGCTGATGTGCTGGGTCGCGCTCGACCGCGCGGTGCGTCTCGCGGATGGTGCGCGAGATTCCGGGCGCGTGTCGGTGTGGAAGAGGGAGAGGGACGCGATGCGCGAGATTATCCTGCGCGAAGGCTACAACGAAGATGTCGGGGCGTTCACGCAGACCCTCGGCGGCAGGTCGCTCGACGCAAGCGCGCTGATAATTCCGCAGATGGGCTTTCTGCCGCCGACGGACGCGCGCGTAAGGTCAACGACGGAGATGATACGGAAGCATCTGACATCACACGGACTCGTCTATCGCTACCTGAACGAGGACGGGTTGCCGGGCGGCGAAGGTACGTTCGCGCTGTGCAGCTTCTGGCTCGTCGATAACCTCGCTTTGCAGGGCCACGTTGACGAGGCGAAAGAGTTGTTTGAAAAGATCGTCGGCTACGCGAGCGACCTCGGTCTCCTCTCCGAAGAGATAGACCCCTTGAACAACGAGCTTCTCGGTAATTACCCGCAGGGCTTCTCTCATCTCGCGCTCATACGTTCGGCGATGAACATCTCGCGCGCAGAGACTGCGGGCGCGAAAGAGAGCGCGGAGACTTCAGCCGAGCATGCTGACGACGTTGAGCAGAAGGGACAGTTTAAGAGAACTGAAGAGAGATAGAAGTGCGTCGCGCGGTTTATGATGCCTGTTCTGTTCTTAAATTGCCAATAGCTTTATAGCTACTGGTTAGGATTGCAGATTAAAATCTAATGGCTTCACCCTAAGCGCGGCCCTGTGTGGCTAAAGCCACGGCCTTCGACCCAATCCTGTTCCCACTTGCTAAGGCTAGCGGCAATTTAACCGAAGCTGGAAGGTGGGCGAAGTTATACGCCTTCGCGCGTCGCTTCGCGGGCGAGCCAGCGCTCGATTGCCGAGAGGACATGGCGTTGTTCTTCGGCGTCGAGTTCGCGCCCTTTGGGGATTGCGTGCCACTTTTGCAGGCAGCCGCGGCAGCACGTCGCCGTGGCGTGCTGCGCGACGAAGACGGGATGACCTTTCCAGGGCGTCTGCCGCCCGTCGTTCAAAGGCTCCGCCGGGGCCAGACGTTTGGCGATGAAGTCCGCCGCGTGCTCCATTACGACGGGCAGACCTTTGGCGCGCAGATACTCCGCATCCTTTCCGCCGAGGCGAAACCTTCTGCGAAAGTCCGACTTGCTCAACTCTGCGAAAACTTCGTCGAGATCACGCACGGCGTTCATATTATCGCCGTTTAAGATGAGGCCGACGCCTTGCCCGTTGCGCTTCGCGAGAGCGTCTGCGTGATTTTCGGGACGCGGTTTCGAGTAAAGACCGGACGCGGAAGCCGCAGCCGCGTGTGAGATCCTGCACGCGGCTACGGCT
>DATINM010000067.1:0-71947 GCA_035474235.1 Pyrinomonadaceae bacterium | reverse complement strand
TTCGGCGTCGGAAACTTCAATTTCTGGCCGACGACGAACGGCCCGCAGAACGTCAACGTCAAGGGCGCGGGCGGCATCCAGATGAACGTCGCGCGCACCGTGGGTCTTCTCTTCCAGTACGCGGCGGGCGTCTTCAACATGGGCAACCTCACACTGAACGGCACGTCGCAGGTCAACACGGGCGGTTTCACTTCAGGCTCGCCGACTTACGGTGCGTCCTCGCTTCTCAGGTACAACACCGGCGGCACATACGGCCGCAACGGCGAATGGCTGCCGGGCGCGAGCGCCGGCGCGGGCTATCCCGCCGGCGTACAACTGAGCAACAACACGACGCTTGACCTCCCGAACAGTTCCACTACGCAGCCCTTCCAGATGTCGGGCACGCTCACGATTGACGCAGGCTCGACGATGCTTCTGGCAGGCTCGACGCCTTTGACGCAGCCGCTCGTCGTCCTCGGCTCTGTCAACATAAACGGCAACCTGACGCTCTCGACCGTCACGGGCGGCGATCTCACGCTCGGCGGCAACTGGACGCGCAATTCCGCCACGGGCACGTTCACGCCTAACGGTCGCGCCGTCTCCTTCAACGGCGCGGGCACGCAGACGGTCGCGCTTACCTCCGCGAGCAGCGAGACGTTCGCTTATCTCGTCGTTGACAAGCCGGGTGGCAACCTGACTTTGAGCAGCACGCCCGCGACCAGCGTCATCGTCACGAGTCCCGGCGGCGGAAGCGCACTGCAACTAATCAACGCGGGCGGCATCGACCTCGGCACGGCGGGCAACGGCCTGACGCTTAACGGCTCGGTCGCCGGAACGAACGTACTCGTCGGCGGCGCTGCCGCCCCGTTGACGCGCACCGTCACAGGCACGGGCACGTTCGCCGTCACGGGCGGCGACAAGAGCGTCACGAACAACAACGGCAAGACGCTCGTCTTCGACACGGGCGTCAACGTCACTCTGAACAAGGGCATGGACTTCGGCGCGCTGCTCTCGACCGTCAACGGGACGCTTACAGTCGGCGGCGGCGGGTTCGTCGCCAACAATGCGCCGACCTACGGCGCGGCCTCGACGCTTCTATACGACTGCGCCTGCGTCTTCGGTCGCGGCGCGGAGTGGACGGGCGCGACCAGTGGGCCGGGCACTCCGAACAACGTCACCACAAACACGAACACAGACGTTGATCTCGGCAGTACGACTCCGGGCACGGCGCTTCAGGCTGCTGGCAATCTCGACGCGAAGAGCGGCGGCAGATTCCTGATGGTCTTGGACGACAACTCGCACGCGATGACATCGCCGCTCAGCGTCTTCGGCAACGTCCTCGTCGAGCCGGGCGGCACGCTCCGCCTCTCGATTGTCTCCGGCGGCGACCTGAAAGTGCGTGGCGACTTGACGAACAACGGCACGCTTACGACGAACAACCGCGCGGTCTTCTTCGAGGGCACGGCGACCGAGAATCTCGCCGATGGAAGCGTGAGCGGAGGCGGCACGGCGGCGCTGCCATACGTTCGCATCAACAAGGGCGGCGGCACGGTCGTTCTTCAATCGAATCTGACGACGCTCGCGCCGTCGGGCGGCGACTCCATACAGTTTCTCGGCACGACCAACACGCTTACACTAAACGGCAAGACGCTCACGCTCGGCTCGACCGTCGGCACGCCGCCCGCGGGTTCGGGTCTTATCGGCGACGGCTCGGCTAATCTCTCTCTGCAAGACGGCGGCACGGGGCCGGGCGGCGCGATGGGCACGATTGCGTTCGTCGGCGGACAGACGCTCAATAATTTGACGATCAATCGCACGGGCGCGAACGCTTCTGCGACGCTCGGCTCGGACGTGACGATTGACGGCGCGCTCGCGCTCACGTCCGGCGACATCATCACAGGCTCTTTCACCGTCACGCAGAACGGAACGTCGTCCGGCATCGGCGACGTTGTCGGCAACGTCAGGCGTACGGGCTTCACGAACGGCCCCGCGGTCACGAACGCCGAGACATTCGGAAACCCGAACGTGCAGGTCAGCTTTCAGACGGGCACGCCCGCGACCGACATGACCGTCAACCTCGTAAAGTCCGTGCCGACCGGCAACGGTTTCGGCTACCCGAACGCCGTCAGACGCACTTACACCGTCACGCAGAACGGCGCGAGCGCCTTTACGGCGACACTGCGCCTGCACTACCTCGACTCCGAACTCAACGGAAACACCGAAGCGCTTCTAGACCTCTGGCGCTTCAACGGCTCCGCGTGGCAGCGCGTACAGAAGACGGGCGCGGACATCCTGACGGCTAACAACAAGTGGGTCGAGTCGAGCCTCGTCACGCAGTTCTCGCCCTGGACGCTCGCCTCGCAGCCGCTCGCGCCGACCGAGGCACGCCTGCGCGAGACGAGCGCCAGCGCATACGGCGACGGCGTGCTCGTCAAGTGGCGGACGGGCTTCGAGGTTGACAATCTCGGCTTCCGCCTCTACCGGGACGACGGCGCTGGCCGCAAACTCATCACGCCCTCGCTCGTCGCGGGTTCCGCGCTCACCGCAGGCCCCGGCACGGTGCTCGGCGCCGGCAACTCTTATTCATGGCTCGACGCGGGCGGCAAGTCTTCGTCCGCTTACTATCTCGAAGACATAAACACCGGCGGGCAGTCGAGCGTGAGCGGGCCGTTCTACGCGGAAGGCTCCGGCACGGGGCGCTCGCCGAAGCTGCGCCGCGCAACCATGCTCGACCAACTCGGCTCCGGTGCGCCCGCGCAGAACTGGCAGCATCAGTGGTGGCCCGCCGCTACGGGCGCGAGTCCTGCGTTCGGGTCGGGGAAGAGGATGGCGGCTGCATCGCCCACATCGCTTGCGGACGGCGCGGCGGTCAAGCTTCTGGTTCGGCGCGCGGGCTGGTACAGGGTCGCGCGCGCGCAACTCGAAGCCGCGGGTCTGAGTCCGGCGGCAGACCCCGCGCGCCTGCAACTCTTCGTTGACGGCGCAGAGCAGGCAATGCGCGTCAACTCGGACGATTGGCAGTCGAACGGCTCGGTCGAATTCTACGGCGAGGGGGTTGACAAGCAGGCGACCGACACGCACGTCTATTGGCTCATCGAAGGGCAGACGGCGGGACTCCGCATCGCGGGTCAGCAGTCCGCGACGGCGAAGAGTTCCGTCGGCGGTCGCGTCGCGGTCGCAAACGGCGCGAGCACGCGCGGCACGTCCAGTCACGTCGTCCCCGGCATCACGATTGATCCGCCCGACGACTCCGGGGGGTCTTTCACATACACGACCGAATTGAAGGAGCGCACGATTTACTTCTCTTCGCTCGTGAACGGCGACACGGAAAACTTCTTCGGGCGCGTCGTCTCTTCGACGCCCGGCACGCAGACCGTCGCCGTCGAAAACCTCGGCGGCGGCGGCGCAGACCCGACAAAGGCCAGTCTCGACGGCGCGACGCTCGAAGTGGCGCTTCAGGGCGTCAACGCGGGCGCGCATAGCGTCAGCGTCGAGATCAACGGCGTCGGAGTCGGCACAATCGAGTTCGCCGGGCGCGAGCATCAGTCCGCGTCGTTCGCGCTTGAGCCGGGCGTCGTGCGCGAGGGCGACAATCAAGTCAGGCTCACTTCGTCCGCGGCGGGCGACGTGAGCCTGACCGACTACATACGCCTGACCTACCAGCACAAATATCGTGCGGACGACGATACGCTCCGCTTCACTGCGGACGCGGGCGCGACCGTCGGCGTCGGCGGCTTCCACTCCGGCGTCGTCCGCGTCGTTGACATCACCGACCCGAACAACGTCACGGAGATTCAGGGAGGCGAGGTCAACTTCGACATCGGGAGCGGCGAGGCTTCGATCAACATTCAGGTCGGTGGCGCAGGCAAGCGGACGCTTTTTGCATTCACAGACACGCGCGTCTCGTCGGTTGACGCGGCGCTCGCGCACCGCCCGGCGGGCTTGCGCGACGAGACGAACGAGGCCGACTTCGTCATCATCACGCACCCGGCGTTCGCCGACGCGGTCGCGCCGCTCGCCGACGCGCGCCGCGCCGAAGGTCTCGCGACGAAGGTCGTAAGCGTTGACGACGTGTTCGACGAGTTCTCGGCGGGCGAGCACTCTGCGCAGGCCGTCGAGGACTTCCTCGCATGGACTTCGCAGCACTGGAAGCGTGCGCCGCACTACGTCCTTCTTGTCGGCGACGGCAGCTACGACCCGCGCAACTATCTCGGCGCGGGCGCGTTCGACCTCGTGCCCGCCAAGCTCATCGACACGTCGCTGATGGAGACAGCCTCCGACAGTTGGTTCGCAGACTTCGACGGCGACGGCCTCGCCGAGATGGCCGTCGGTCGTCTGCCGGTTCGCACCGCAGCCGAAGCAAACACCGTCGTCGCGAAGATTCTCTCCTACGTACCCGCGGATGCGGCGCACCAGTCGGCCCTCCTCGTCGCCGACCGCGACGGCGCGGACGGATACAGCTTCGAGTCGGCGACCGACGGCGTGCAGACGCAACTGCCTGCGGGCGCGAGCGTCCGGCGCATCAACCGCGGCGCGCAGTCGGGCGGCGACGTACACTCGCAGGTCGTCGCGGGCGTTGACGCCGGGCCATCGGTCGTCAACTGGATGGGACACGGGTCGGTCAACGTCTGGACGGGCGACGCGATTCTGAGCAACAATGACGCGCCGTCGCTGACGAACGGCCAGCACCTTTCACTCTTCGTGATGATGACGTGCCTGAACGGCTACTTCCAAGACCCGTCGCTCGACGGACTCTCGGAGGCGCTTCTGAAGGCGCAGAACGGCGGCGCGATAGCGGCGTGGTCTTCGACCGGCATGACCGAGCCGGAGGGACAGGCGGCGATGAATGCGGAGTTGTACCGCGCCCTCTTCTCCGGCGCGGGGCCGCTCCGCCTCGGCGACGCAATGCAGCGCGCGCGCGCCGCGACCAAAGACGCGGACGTTTTGCGAACGTGGGTTCTCATCGGAGATCCGACGACGCGCTGGCGCTAGTTTTGAAATGCAAAAGGGAAGGATCGAGGGGGCATGAAGGGAGTCGTTCGGGCACGCATGATTTTTATGCCTTCGACGGCTCCCTTCATACTTTTGCGCGCGAACGCGCGGGGCGGGCGGCCTCCGTCGAGGCCGCTGCTGCGAAGAGCCGCGCGAGTGAAGCGCCCCGCTCAAGTTTTTCTCGACCGAGCGGCGTAGTATCCTACCCGGCCATAAGAACATTGACGCGTGGCGCGGCGCGCCTACGTCGAGCGCGCCGAAAGACGCAGTTCAAATTTTTCTCGAAGCCTTCGATATCGCCGGGCGTTTGAAAGTCACGCCGCAGCGCTCGAAGTCCCTCGCTGTTACATTGCGGACGCCGCCTCGCTTGAGAGGTTTCCCCCCGTGCGGGGGTTGGGCGTGACCGTCTAACGGCCTCTCGCCGCCGAAAGCCGTACCGGACACGCGACGGCCTTCGTGCGCCTGCACTGACAAAACACGATGACCGAAGAGAAGAAGAAAAAAAAGAAGAAGCGCAACGCGCTTGTCGTCTGCCGCGACGGCAAAGAGTTCTGGACGACGCAGAAGCAGTTCTGGCAGTGGGTGCGCGAGGGCGTCGTCGCGAAGACGGGCGACTCGCCTCTCGCCGGCGAGTTTCAGCGCGAGCACGAAGAGCTTCTGGTGATTCTCAGTAACACAGTCCTCAACCTCGCGCACCCGAACCACGTGCGCGAGGCGCTCGCCTCGCGCCGCATCGGTCTTGGGAAGAGGTGATGCGCGCTGCGGCGAGGACGCCTTGAAGGGATGGAAGTCCGGGGTGATTCGATGAGCAACCAGCAACATATAATCAAGAAGGCCGACGACTTCGAGATCGAGAAGGCGACTGCGCCGCCGCTCCCGCCTTACGTGCCTGAGCCGGACGACGGCGAGGGCATACACCTGCGCGACTACTGGCACGCCGTCAGAAAGCGCCTCTGGCTCGTCGCGGGCGTCGTCATTCTCGTGACGCTTCTGGCGGCGCTCTACATGGGGCGACAGCCGGACGTTTACGTCGCGCAGACGCGCGTTCAGGTTGACCTCGAAAGCGCGGGCCCCGGACTCGGCGCGACGAAGGGCAGCCAGTCCGTCATCATCAACAACCCCGTGAGCGACCCGACCTACTTCAACACGCAACTCCAAATTCTGACCAGTCCGGGTCTGCTGCGCCGCGTCGTCAAGACGCTCGACCTCGAACACAATCGCGCGTTTCTTTCGCCGCCGCCCGCGCGCCGCCCGGGTCTTCTGGGCGCGCTCGGCATCGGCCCCGCCGAGAGGCCGGACGCGCGCGAGCCGCAGGAGCTTCCGCTCACCTCTTCGGTCGCGCCCGCCGTCTCGCGCGAGGATTTGGTCGAGGCGAAGCAGCTAGCGCCTTACGTCGCCGCGCTTCAGAGGGGCTTGCAGGTCGAGCCTGTGAAGGAGACGCGCACCGCGGGCTACGTCAAGGACACGCGACTCATCGACATCTCGTTCCGTCACGCCGACCCGCAACTCGCCGCGAAGATCGTCAACGCCGTCGCAGACACTTTCGTCCTCGCCAACCTTGAGAAGAAGACCGAGACGAACACCTCGACGGGCACGTTCCTACAACAGCGCGTCGCAGAGCTTCAAGCCGCGATACGCGCCGACGAGGAGCAACTCGCGGGCTACGCAAAGGAGCATCAGATAATCTCTCTCACGGGCGACCAGAACATCGTCGCCGACCGGCTCGCCGGACTCAATCACCAGCTTCTCGAAGCCGAGAACGACCGCAAGCTCGCGGAGGCCGCCTACCGCGCCGCGCTCGACCCGAAGGCCGCGGGCGCGCTCGCCGAGGCCGCGGGCGGCAAGGCGGGTGATGCGCAGTCGAAGCTTGACGAGCTTCGGCAGAAGCGCGCGCAGTTGAAGGTCAGGTACACGGACGAGAACCCTTCGGTCGTCGAGGTCGATAAACAGATCGCTGAGCTTGAGAAGCAGTTGAAGGAGAACCACCAGCACGCGACCGACACCGTAACGACGAACCTTGAGACGCGCTACAAGGAGTCGAAGGCGCGCGAAGACTCTCTGCGCGCCGCGCTCGACCAGCAGCGCAATGAGACCGTCACGCAGAACGACGCCGGAATCCAGTACAGACTCATCCAGCAGGAGATCGAGACGAACAAGGGTCTGCTCGACGGGCTGCTCCAACGCTCGCGCGAGAACGACGTTCTGCTCGCGGGGACGCCGAACAACATCTCGGTCGTTGACTACGCGCTCGCGCCGGACGCGCCCGTCGGACCGCGCCGCGCGCAGAGCGTCACGCTCGCCTTCATCCTCTCGCTCGCCTTCGGCATGGGACTGGCGCTTTTCCTCGAATACCTGAACGACACCGTGCGCTCGTCCGACGATGTCGAGAGGATGCTGCGCCTGCCCGCGCTCTCCGTCATACCATCGGTAGGGATAGGGCACGCGGCGCGCGGCCTCGTCTCGCGACTCTCTTTGCAGCGGCGCGAACGCAACGGCCACGGCGATAGCATGGATCGCCCGGAACTTCTACTCGACGCCGACCACCGCTCGCCGCTCGCCGAATCCTACAGGCACCTTCGCACTTCCGTCCTGCTGTCGCGCGCGGGCCAATCGCCGCGCACCCTTCTAGTCTCTTCGAGCCTGCCGTCCGAGGGCAAGACCACGACGAGCATCAACACGGCGATCAGCCTTGCGCAGACGGGCGCGCGCGTCGTCGTCGTTGACGCAGACATGCGCCGCCCGTGCCTGCACAGGATTTTCGAGATGCCCAACGGCGTCGGCCTCTCGACGATACTGTCGAGCGACATGAGCGCCGAAGAGATGTTGTGTCAGGTCGGCTTCCACGCCACGAGCAACCTGCATCTTCTGACGGCGGGGCCCATCTCGCCGAACCCTGCGGAGCTTCTCGGCTCCGAGCAGATGCGG
Source organism: Pyrinomonadaceae bacterium (assembly GCA_035474235.1). Lineage (GTDB taxonomy): Bacteria > Acidobacteriota > Blastocatellia > Pyrinomonadales > Pyrinomonadaceae > QHXN01. The sequence goes on along the minus strand of DATINM010000067.1, from coordinate 64,051 downwards.
CGGCTCATCTCCGTGCTCGAATCCAACTACACGCACGTCATCATAGACTCGCCGCCCATCGTCTCTTTCACCGACGGCGTGCTCATCTCATCGATGGTTGACGGCGTGCTCCTCGTCGTTCACGGCGGCAAGACCTCGCGCGCGCTCGCACGCCGCGCCAAGCAGATTCTTCAGGACGTGGGGGCGCGCGTGCTCGGCGTCGTCCTCAACAACGTGAACCTACAGAAGAACGACTACTACTACTACCAGCATTACAGCGGCTACTACCATTCCGACGGCAAGCCCGCGGCGCAGGCCGCCGAGACGCGCGGGTGAGGGCCCGGAAGGGAATTCCCCCTTGAACACTTACTTCGCGCTCTTTCTCGTCGCGACGCTCACGTCGGTCGTGCTGACGCCCTTGGTTCGGCGCGCGTGCGAGCGCCTCGGCTGGCTCGACCATCCGGGCGACGGGCGGCACGTTCACCGCAAGGCCGTGCCTCGTCTCGGCGGCGTCGCGGTCTTCGCGTCGGTGCTCGCCGCTCTCGGCGCTCTCTTGCCCGTTGACAATCTCGTCACGCGGTCGCTGCGCGCAGAGGCGGCGCAACTGGTCGCGACGCTCGCGCCCGCATCGCTCATCTTCCTCTTCGGCATCTACGACGACCTGCGCGGAGCGGGCGCGCGCGCGAAGTTCGCCGCGCTATGCTTCGCCGCATCGCTCTTCTACGCGATGGGCGGTCGCGTCGAGCTTCTGTCCGTCCCGCTCGTCGGCCCCGTAGGACTCCCGCGCGTCGTCTCGTTCGTCGTGACGGTCGTGTGGGTTGTCGGCATAGCCAACGCCTTCAACCTGATTGACGGCGTTGACGGGCTGGCGGCGGGCGCGGCGCTCTTTGCCTCGCTCGTGATGCTTGTCGTCGCGCTTCTGCTCGGCCACCCCGTTGTCGCGGTCGTGGCCTGCGCACTGTGCGGAGCGCTGATAGGATTTCTTCGATACAACTTCAACCCGGCCTCGATCTTCTTAGGCGACTCCGGCGCGCTCTTCGTCGGTTTCGTCCTCGCGGCGCTCTCAGTGCGCGGCGCGCAGAAGGCTTCGACGGCGGTCGCGGTCGCGATACCGCTTCTGGCGTTCGGCGTCCCCGTCGTTGACACGGGCTTTACGCTCGTCCGCCGCTTCGTCAGCGGCAGCCCGCTCTTTAGCGGCGACCGCGAACACATACACCACATGCTTCTGGCGCGCGGCTGGTCGCAGCGCCGCGTCGCCTTCGTGCTCTACGGCGCGTGCGCGCTCTTCGGGATGGCGGCGCTTTTACTCGTCAACAACGCAGAGCGCACAACCGGGCTGATGCTCTTCATCGTCGCCGTCGCCGTCACGCTCGCCGTGGGCCGCCTGCGCTATCACGAGGTTGACGAACTCCGCGCGAGCGTCAGGCGCAACATCGGTGGCCGGCGCGCGCGCGCGGCGAACAACGTGCGCGTGCGTCGCGCTGTGCGGCGTATGTCGCAGGCCGTGACCACGGCCGACGTGCTCGGCGCGCTCGTCGAGCTTCTTGAACTCGGAGAGTTCGCGCACGCGCGCATCCTCATCGGTCGCGACGGAGAAGGGCGCGAAGACGCCTTCGGCGACGCGGGCGACGGCGCTGTGCGTTGGACTTGGGAGCGGAGGGACGCCGTGGCCGCGTCCGGGGCTTACTCTTCGGGCCGCTTCTGGACTCTGCGCCTGCCGCTCACGACCGAGCGCGGCACTTGGGGCTACATAAATCTCTACCGCAGCCTCGACGCGGGCGAGCTTCAACTCGACATCAACTACCTCTGCCAACTCTTCCGGCGCGAGACGGCGCGCGCCGCCGAGAGAATCTGCTTAGCCGAAGGCGTCTTCCGCGAGACGGCGCGCGCGGCGCGACCGGCGGCAGACGCGCGAGCCTGAAAATCTCTTTGCCCGGTCGGGAAGGCTTGAGGTTCGTCTTTCTAATCTCGTGAGAATGAAGATCGTCTTCGTAAATTCGTCGGGGCAGATCGGTGGCGCGGAGAGAGTCCTGCTCGACCTGCTCGCGTCGCTCGGCGCTGCCGAGCCTTCGTGGACGCTGCATCTCGTCGTGCCGTCGGAAGGCACTCTGGCGGCGAGCGCACGCACGCTCGGCGTCGGCGTGACGGCGCTCGCGCAGCCGCGCTCTCTCTCAAGGCTCGGAGACGCGGGCGCGGGCGGGCCGGCGGGAGCGGAGGTCGGTCGTCTCGCGCTCGCGCGGCGAATGCTCGCCGCGTCGATGCCCGCTGCGCGCCACGCCCTGCGGCTCCGGCGCGTGCTCAAATGTCTCGCGCCCGACATCGTTCACGCGAACGGCTTCAAGGCACAGTTGCTCGCGGCGTGGTCGCGACCGGCGTGCGTGCCGGTCGCGTGGCACGTGCACGACTTCGTAAGCAGTCGCCCCGTCGCGTCGCGGCTGCTCCGGCTCTCGTCGCGTCACTGCGCCGTCGCGGTCGCGAACTCTCTGAGCGTTGCCGGAGACGCGAGACGCGCGCTCGGCGGCCGCGTCGAGGTTCGCACGATTCACAACGCGGTTGACATCGAAAGCTTCTCGCCCGCCGGCACGGCTGTTGATCTCGACGCGCTCGCGGGCTTGCCGCGCGCGGAAGAGGGAACGGTGAGGGTCGGGCTAGTCGCGACGCTCGCGCGTTGGAAGGGGCACAGGACGTTTCTCGAAGCGCTCTCGCTCGTGCCCGCGTCGGCACGCGTGCGCGGCTACGTCGTCGGGGGCGCGCTCTACGAGACGGACGGAAGCCAGCACCGGCTCGAAGAACTCCGGCGTGCGGCGCGCGAGTTCGGCGTCGCCGGACGGGTCGGGTTCACGGGCTTCGTCGCCGACGCGCCCGGCGTCTTTCGCGCGCTCGACGTTGCCGTACACGCCAGCACCGCGCCCGAACCGTTCGGACTCGTCATCGCTGAGGCGATGGCGTGCGGTCGCGCCGTCGTCGCGAGCCGCGCGGGCGGCGCGCGCGAGATCGTCACGGAGGGACGCGACGCGCTCGCGCACGCGCCCGGCGACGCCGCGGAACTCGCGTTGCGAATCACAGAGCTTGCGAGCGACCCGGGCTTGCGCGTCTCGCTCGGACGCCGCGCGCGCGAGACGGCGGTGCGCCGCTTCGACCGCGCACGGCTCGCGGCGCAGTGGACTCGCGTCTATCGAGCGTTGATGCGGGGCGAAGAAATTTCAAAGAGGGTGAACGGATTAAGGAACAAAGAAGCCGGGGCGCTCAACGACGAGTTGGAGGCGAGTTGATTTCGTCTCAGCCGAAAGCGTCCCTACTTCAACGTACGTCTTTACCGATGCGCGTCCTTCACGTCCACAGCGGAAACCTTTACGGCGGCGTCGAGACGCTGCTCGCGACTCTTTGGCGCGAGCGCGCCGCGTGCCCCTCGATGGAGACGCAGTTCGCGCTCTGCTTCGAGGGCCGCCTGAGCAGAGAGCTTCGCGACGACGGCGCGACGGTGCATGCGCTCGGAGTCGCGCGCGTCCGCTCGCCGCTGAGCGTGCGTCGCTCGCGGCGTGCGCTGGCGCGACTGCTGCGAGAACGCGCGTTCGACATCGCGGTCTGCCATTCGTCTTGGACGCAGGCGCTCTTTGGCCCGGTCGTGCGCGCGCATGGCCTCCCGCTCGTCTTCTGGATGCACGCTCCACAGAGCGGCACGCACTGGCTCGAACGCTGGGCGCGCCGGACGACGCCAGACCTTGTAGTCTGCAACAGTCGCTTCACCGCCGGGAGCCTCGGCAAACTTTACCCGCGCGCGCGCGCCGAAGTCGTCTATTGCCCTTTGAGCGCGCGGGCGACGAGACTCACGACCGCCGAACGCGCATCACTTCGCGCTGAGTTCGATACGACGGCGTCGGCGACGGTCGTCTTGCAGGCGGGTCGTTTTGAGCGACTGAAGGGACACATCGTGCATCTCGAAGCGCTCGGCTTGCTGCGTGAAGTGCCGGGCTGGGTGTGCTGGCAAGCCGGCGGCGCGCAGCGAACTCAAGAGGAAAAGTATCTGAACGATTTGAAGAGTCTCGCGTCGCGGCTCGGTATCGGAGACCGCGTGCGTTTCGTCGGCGAGCGTTCGGACGTACAGCGATTGATGGCCGCCGCAGACATCTACTGCCAGCCGAATGTGCACCCGGACTCCTTCGGCCTCACGTTCGCGGAAGCGTTGCGCGCAGGGCTGCCCGTCGTGACGACAGGCATCGGCGGCGCGCTTGAGGTCGTTGACGACTCGTGCGGAGTGCTCGTGCCGCAGGGCGACGCGCGGGCGCTCGCGTCCGCGCTGCGAGGGTTGATCGAAAGACCCTCCCTGCTCAGTACACTCGGCAGCAGCGGCCCGGCGCGGGCGCATCTGTTGTGCAGCCCGGACAATCAAATGAAACGCTTGAGTGAGGTCTTCGCACGTATCTGATGAGCGCCGCCATAAAAACAGCGGTCAGGGCTTGCACGCCGCGCTCTATGCGAAACTGGCTGCGCTCGCCGAAGAAGTCGGTCGAGTGGCTCTGGAACGAGACTAGATTCATGGTCGGGGCAAAGCAGGAGATCGAAATGCGTCCGGGGTGGCTCTTGCGTTCGCATCCTTCGGCTTACCGCTTCGCATATTTCGCCCAACACAAAGACCCGGAACAGATCGCGGAGTTCGACTCATTCATCTCCTCGTGCGGCGACCGGATGAAGTTCTTTGACATCGGCGCGCACTTCGGGTTGTTCAGCCTCGCCGCACTGCATTACGGCGGCGCGAGTGCCCTGGCCGTCGCCGTTGACCCGTCGCCGACGGCGGCACGTATTATGAAGATTCAGTCACGTTTGAATCTTACCGGCGACAGGTTAACAGTCGTCCAATCCGCGATGGGCGAGCGTGCAGGCTGGCGGCGGATGGTAGCGACGGGCGCAAACGGCGCGTGTTACTTCGTCTCGCCCGGAGATCATCGAGGGAGAGAGTTGACGAGGACTCGCGTCACGACGCTCGATCAACTGTCTAAGGAGTTAGGAATCAGCCCGACGCACGTCAAGATAGATGTCGAGGGCGACGAGGCTGCGGTGCTGAAGGGCGGGCGCGAAGTCTTAACCGGGCCCGATTCTCCGCTCCTGTTTCTCGAACTTCACAATGAGATCATCCGCGGCTTGAACAAAGACCCCGCGGAAACGCTCTCCTTACTAGAAACTTTCGGCTACGAGATTTTCTCGACCGAAGGCTCCCGGCTTCGCGAAGATTTCATCCTGAGCAAGCCGCTGCTTCGGGTCGTCTGCAAGAACCCGCACGTTTTTCACAGTCGAATTATTCCGGTTCATTAATCCAAACATGGTCGCCGTTTTATTCTGCCTCGCCGCATTCGCGTTCGCATACGCCGCCGGGCGGCGCTCGCTCGTCGCGGGGCTGGTGACGGTCTTCGCCGTCGGATACTTCTACGGCATACTGCGCGCCAACCTGCCGGAGACGGCATCGCACTTCATCTTCGACGCGGCGGTCTTGGGACTCTACGCGACGCAGTTGTTGAAGCGGGGCAGCCGCGCGGAGCGTCGTCGCACACAGTTGCTCGGCATCTGGGTCGGCGTTCTCATCGCGTGGCCGTTCCTGCTCTTCTTCGTGCCCATGCAGGATTACGCAGTGCAACTCGTCGGGCTTCGCGGCAACATCTTTTTGCTCCCGTTCCTGCTGCTCGGCGCGCGTCTGAAGGACGACGAGGTTCGACGCCTCGCGCTCGCCATCGCCGTGCTGAACCTCGTCGTCTTCCTCTTCGCGTGCGCGGAGTACGTCGGCGGCGTCGAGCGCTTCTACCCGCAGAATCAGGTCACGCAACTAATCTATATGAGCGCCGTTGACGAGCGCTTCGACAGCCCCGACCGGCTCGACGCGCTCCGCATACCCGCCACGTTCACCGGCGCGCACGCATACGCCGGCACGATGACGCTGACCTTCGCCTTCCTGTTCGGCGCGTGGGTTCAAAAGCGCGAGCGGCACATCTGGCACAGGTATCTGCTGGCGGCGGCGATGGCCGCGACGGTGCTCGCCGTCTTCTTGGCCGCGGCGCGCACGCCGGTCATCATTCTCACGCTGATGTTCATCGCCATCCTCGCGTCGGGCGGTGCGAAGCGGCACGGGTGGGCGTTCCTGCTGGCGCTCATGCTCGGCGTCGGCTACGTCGTATCGAGCGAGGAACGCTTGCAGCGGTTCACGACGCTTAGGGACGTTGACTTCGTCGGCGAGCGCGTCTCGTGGAGCGTCAACGACAACTTCCTCGACCTCGCGGTCGAGTATCCTTTGGGCAACGGACTCGGCGGCGGCGGGACGAGCATCCCTTACTTTCTTCAGGGGCGCGTGCGCCCGCCGGAGTTCTACATGGAGAACGAGTACGCGCGCATCGTGCTCGAACAGGGGATGTTCGGACTCTGCCTCTGGGTCGGCTTCATCGCTTGGGCATTCACGCGGCGGGCGACGCGGCGCACCGACGCATGGTTTCTCGGACGGCGTCTGATGTGGGTTGTGTGCGCGGCCTTCTTCGCTTCGGGGATGATCGGTACGGGGCTTATGACATCCATACCGGGCAGCGCGCTCATACTTCTGGGCGTAGGCTGGATCGCCGTCCGGCAGCCGCGCGCGACCGGAGAGGAAGAGGCGGCGGAGGGCCGCCGCGGCGTAGAGACTTTGCAGACTCTCGCGCGCCACTACGGCTAGGGACTTTCGCGGCGGCGAGCGTTCGGGGCAAGATGACAAGAGACTGAAAAGAGGTCTGGCGCATCGCTCATCACTCGCCACTCGACGGTATTTTGAAATGACTCGCACCAGACGTTTCATAGGCGGGGCGGGCTTCGGTTACGCGAATCAGGCGATGGTGACGGTCGCCGGACTCTGGCTGACGCCCTTCCTGCTCACGCGAACGGGGCAGCAAGATTACGGCCTCTGGCTCGTCTGCACGCAGGCGCTCGCCTATCTGACGCTGATGGACTTCGGCGTCGTGGCGCTGCTGCCGCGCGAGACGGCGTACGCGCTTGGGCGCGCGGGTGGCGCAGTCAAGGGCGACGAACTCCCGCTCGTCGTCGGGCAGACGGCGCGGCTCGTCCTTTGGCAGACGCCGCTCGTCGCCGCCGCGTCGCTCGCGTTCTGGCTGCTCGTCCCCGCGGAGTGGGGGCCGCTCTCGCGCCCGCTCGCCCTCGTGCTGCTCACGTTTACGCTGACCTTCCCGCTCAGGATCTTTCAGGCAGTCCTGCTTGGGCTGCAAGACCTCGAATTTCTCGCGAAGGCTCAGGCGTGCTCGTGGCTCCTGAGCACTGCGCTGACCGTCGCGCTCGTCGCCGCGGGCTTCGGACTCTACGCGCTGGCGGGCGGGTGGGTGGCGGCGCAGGCGCTCGTGTTCGGGCTGACGCTCGTGCGCGTGCGCCGCCGCTACCCGGAGGCGTTGCCGCGCTCGCTGCCGCGTTTGACGCGCGAGGGCGCGCGCCGGAGACTCGCGGGCGGGTTCTGGGTGAGCGTCAGCCAGATCGCGAGCGTGCTGCTTTCGGGGACTGACCTGATCATCGTCGGCAAGCTGCTCGGCCCGGCGGCGGTCGTGCCTTACGCCTGCACGGGCAAACTCGTCGCGGTCTTCTCGAACCAGCCGCAGATGCTCAGCCAACTCGCCATCCCCGCGCTCAGCGAGATACGAGCGGGTGCGCCGCGCGAACATCTCGCGCACGTGTGCCTTGCGCTGAGTCATGCCGTGCTGCTCTTAAGCGGTGCGGTCGTGTGCGTTGTGATGGTCGTTAACCGTGGGTTCGTCGGCTGGTGGGTCGGGTCGGGGCAGTACGGCGGGTTCACGCTCACGCTGCTCGTACTGCTTCTGATGGTGCTGCGCCACTGGAACATGACGCTCGGCGTGATGATCTTCTCGTTCGGCGGCGAGCGTCGTCTGGCCGTCGTGGGCTTGCTCGACGGAGTCGTCACGCTCGTCTCGGCGGTCGCGCTGACGAGATGGCTGGGGTTCGTCGGCGCGCCGCTCGGCTCAATCGTCGGCGTGTGCGTCGTGGGACTTCCGTGCAACGTCGCGGGGCTGGCCGCGTCGGGCGCACTGCCGGTCGCGCGTCTTCTGCGCTCGCTCGCGCCGTGGTTCTGGCGGTTCGCGCTGCTTGCCTTGGGCGCGTGCCTGCTCGCGCGGCGGTTCGTGCCCGACACCTTCGCGACGCTCGCCGCCGCGTCGCTCGTCGCAGCGACGGCCTACGCGCTCGTCATGCTGCCGGTAGCGTGGCGCGAGCCGCTCGGCTCTTACGTGCGACCGCGCGTCGCGCCGCTCCTGCTCAGGTTCTCTCGCGCGCTCCAGCGCGGCGCGGCGTGACGGCGGCGGCGGGTCTTCGTGGCCGGATCGAACGGCGCGGGATTTCTGAAACCGATGAGTGATAACCCGACGGTCTCAGTCGTCGTGCTCAGCTACAACCGACCGGCGCTTCTGCGCGAGGCTCTGCGATCCGTCGTCGAACAGAGCCACGCGCCGCACGAGGTCATACTCGTTGACAACCGAAGCCCCGCGAGCGGCGAAGTGGCGCGGCTCGCGAAAGAGTTCCCGGCGGTGCGGCTAATCGGCAACGTCGAAAATCTGGGCTTCACGACGGGCATGAATCAGGGCATCGCGGCGGCGGCGGGCGAGTACGTCTATCTAACCGAGGACGACATGACTCTCGACAGCGATTGCATCGGTCGCCTCGTCGAGTACGCGGAGGCGAACCGGCACGACGGACTCGTCTCGCCCATTCTATACAATCGCGCGTCGGGCACGATCCGCTGCGCGGGCGGCGAGGTGTCGCTCGGCGGCGTGTACCGGACGATGATACACGGCGAGGGCGAGCGCGACGTTGGGCAGTTCGCGCGGCCGTTCGGCGTGACATACGTTGACGGCGCGGTCATCTTCGCACGCACCGACTATCTTCGACGGCTCGGCGGATTCCGCGACGAGTTCTTCATGTACGTTGACGCCGTCGAGTTGTCGGTGCGCGTGGCGAAGGGCGGCGGGCGTATGACGGTCGTGCCGTCGGCGAAGTCATACCATTTCGAGCCGCCCGAAGCCGCGCCCGCATCGCCCGAAATTCAGTTTCACAAGTACAAAAATTTCTTCTCGCTACACCTGCTCCACGCGCCCGCGCTCTGCCTGCCCGAGTTCTTCTGCCGTTACGCGCTGCTGGCGCTCGCGCGCGCGTCGCTCGGTCTGGGCGGTGACGCGCGCGCTCTGCTCAAGGCTCTGTGGTGGATTTCGAGGAGAGCGCCGGGGTTGCTCGGCGAGCGGAGGCGCGAGTCGCGCGCGCCGCGCGAAGGCGTTACGCGCGGGGCCGCGGGAGCCTCTTCAGATAGCCTCGCGGGTTGAAGGTCATGTAAAACTTCTCGCGGCTCTCGTCGGCGTCGAATCGCGCATCTTCGCGAAGGAAATCTGCCACGGCCTCGTGCGGCCCCGGCCCGTGCGAGCGGAAGACCGGGTGGCCGTGGACGTTCGTGTCCTCGACGACGAGGTAGCTGCCGGGCGTGACCAACTCGCCGTAGAGACGAAGCTCCGCCAGTACGTGCTGTCGCGAGTGGTCGGAATCGAGAACCACCATCACGCGCTCGCCCGGACGGATTTGCGACCTGACGCTCTCGAAAGTCTCGCGCGCGACGGAAGAGCCTTCGACGTAGGTGACGCGCGGGTGACGCGGAAGGTTCGCGCGCGCCGCGAGGTCAACGCTGATGACTCTGCCGCAGCCGACCATCTCGCACGTCGCCGCCATGTAGAGCGCGCTGCCGCCGTGCGCCGTGCCCGTCTCGACGATCACGTCGGGGCGGACTTCGTGGATGATCTCCTGATAGACCCAGAGGTCTAGAGGACACTTCGCGACGGGCACGCCGAGGAAGAACGTGTTGCGCCAAGTCCGCCGGCTCGTCGCGTAGTAGAGGCGGTGGAATCGCCGTACGATACGGCCTTGCGCCCGCGTCGAGGGAACGGGGCGGCTGCGGTCTAAGCGATTGAGTATGCGTTCGACGAGCCAGAAATGTTCTGCCATTAGAAACGCGCCGCCCGTGGTAGTCCCCGAAGCCGGGGCGGGATTACAAATCAAGCGACTGTGATCAAGCTGATAAAAAAAGTTGCGCCGGAGTTCGTCGTCGAGCGTTACCGTCGCGTTCGCCGGTCGGAGTTTTACCGTCGTCTGCGTTTGACGCGCGCGGCCAGACGGCTCATGCGCGACGCGGAAAGTCGGTGCGACGACGCGCGTCGCTGCTGCGACGAACTCTGGAAGTACGACGACTTCCGCCCGATACAGATCAGGGAAGAGATAGCCCGTTTGTTCGATATCGTCAAGGCACTCCGACCGGCCACGGTCTGCGAGATCGGCACGGCGGGCGGCGGAACGACCTTTCTGCTCGCGCGCGCCGCAGCGCCCGACTCGTTGATAGTCTCGCTCGATCTCGAATTCGATGAGGCGCGCAGGCTGGCCGCCTCGCTCTTCGCGCGCGACGGGCAGAGAATCGTCTGCTTGAAGAGGGACTCGCACCTGCTTGCGACCGTCTTCGAGGTCGAGAGACTTCTCGAAGGGCGTGGGCTGGACTTCCTTCTCATAGACGGCGACCACGATTACGAGGGCGTCGCCGCGGACTTCGAGTTGTACGCGCCGCTCGTGAGGCCGGGCGGCCTCATCGCCTTCCACGACATCGTGCCGCTCAGGGAGGGCGACGAGCGCCACACAGTCGGAGGCGTGCCGCGTTTCTGGCGAGAGTTGAAAGAGCGGCACGCCTCCGCGCACGAGATCGTCAATAACCCTGCGCAGAGCGCCTTCGGCATCGGCATCATTCGCAAGGGAGATTGATGACGCGAGTCGTTGACGCAAACAAAGTCGGAATCGACGACGGCCTTTCGCACGCGGCGGAGGCGCGCGACGTGCTGAACCTCGGCTGCGGGCTGCGTCGAGTCGAGGGCGCGGTCAATCTGGACGTGACGCGCGCGACCGGCCCGGACGTTCTGCACGACCTGAATGTCAGACCGTGGCCTTTCCCGGACGATAGTTTCGGAGAGGTGCTGGCATTTGACGTGATCGAACATTTGGAAGACGTGCTCGCGACCTTCGAGGAGATTCACCGTGTCTGCCGCGGCGGCGCGTCGGTCAAGATCGCCGTGCCGCACTTCTCCTGCGGCAACGCCTTCACAGACCCGACGCACCGGCACTTCTTCGGTTACTTCACGCTCGACTGCCTGACCGAAGGCGACGAGCACTCGTTCTACACGCGCGCGCGATTCCGCATACGTCATAGGCAGATAATCTTCCGGCCCACTCTTCTGAACAAGGTCGTGTGGCGGCTCGCCAACCGCTACCCCGCGCGCTACGAACGGCGTTGGACGTGGATGTTCCCCGCGTGGTTCCTGAGTGTCGAGATGGAAGTGCTGAAAGACGACGGAGGGCGTGGTGCGGTCTGACGCTGCACAGCGCGAGGATGCGAGACGCCCGCGCGTTACGCACGTCGTCCCGGCACTCTTCGGCGAGCGTGGAGTCGTGGGCGGCGCGGAGCGATACGCGCTTGAGCTTGCGCGACACATGGCCGACGCCGTACCGACGCGGCTCGTCGCATTCGGCGAAGACGCGCGGCGCGAGCGCATTGGCAATCTGGACGTGCGCGTAATCGGCGGCGCGTGGCGCGTTCGCGGCCAGAGCAATAACCGTCTGTCCGCTGCGCTGCTTTCCGAAATCCGCCGCTCAGACGTTGTTCACTGCCACCAGCGGAGCGTGATTGCGAGCAGCGTGTCCGCCATCGCGTGCAGGCTCACGGGGCGTCGGGTCTTCGTCACAGACCTCGGCGGCGGCGGCTGGGACGTGTCGGCTTACGTCAAGACCGACCGTTGGTACCACGGACACATGCACATCAGCGAGTACAGCCGCCGCGTGAGCAGGCACGACGATTTCGAGAGCGCGCACGTCGTACTCGGCGGCGTTGACACGGAGAAGTTCTCGCCGGACGAAGCGGTCGCGCGCAACTGCACGGCGCTCTTCGTCGGTCGCATACTTCCGCACAAGGGCGTTGACGACCTCGTGCGCGCCTTGCCCGAAGGGCTGACGCTCGAAATAATCGGACAGCCTTACGACGAGGAGTACAGGCGCGAGCTACTGCGACTGGCCGAGGGCAGGCGAGTCGTGATGCGGCACGACTGCGACGACGCGGCGCTCGTCGAGGCTTACAGGCGCGCGGCCTGCGTCGTGCTGCCGAGCGTTTACCGGACGATGTACGGGCACGAGACGCGCGTGCCGGAACTTTTGGGGCAGACGCTTCTCGAAGGGATGGCATGCGGCACGCCTGCCGTCTGCACGAACGTGGCGAGCATGCCCGAAGTCGTAGATGACGGCGTGACAGGCTTCGTCGTCCCGCCGAACGATCCCGCCACGCTCGGCGCGAAGCTGAGTTGGCTCGTAGAGCACAGGCGCGAGGCCGCCGAGATGGGACGCGCCGCGCGAAGTCGCGTGCTTGAGAAGTTCACATGGGGCGCGGTCGTCCGCCGCTGCCTTGAAATTTATTCGTCCTGAGTCCGATGCAAGAGGCGTGAGCGATTTGAAGCGGGACGAGAAAAAGATTCGGCGGCGCGAGGGCGCGTGGCACCTGATTACGTGCGAGTACCCGCCGCGGACGGGCGGCGTAGGCGACTACGCGCGGCTCGTCGCCGTTGGGCTGGCGGCGGAGGGCGACGAGGTGCACGTCTGGTGTCCTTCGCACGTCGCCAAAGAGAGCGAAGTTGTCGCGTGCGAAGTGCGGGGCGCGGCGGATGAGAGTCGCGCGGAGGCGGACGGGGATCGAGTTGAAGACGGCGAGCCGGCGAGTTCGGGCGTCGTCGTTCACGGCGAGTTCGGGCGGTTCGCGCCTTCCGACCTGCGGCGCGTCGGGCGTCTGCTCGGCGGGTTTGAAACGCCGCGCCGTTTGCTCGTGCAGTACGTGCCGCACGGATACGGCTTGCGCGCGATGAACGCAGCGTTCTGCGCGTGGCTCTTGTGGCGCGCGCGCGTGCGCGGCGACGCGGTCGAGTTGATGGTGCACGAGCCGTTTCTTGAGTTCGCCGGGAGTCTGAGGCAGCGCGCCGCCGCGTCCGTTCAACGGTTAATGGCGGCCTTGCTGCTCGGCTCGGCGCGGCGCGTGCGCGTGAGCATCCCCGCGTGGGGCGAGTTGTTGCGGCCATACGCGCTCGGCAGGAGCGTCCCGTTCGAGTGGCTGCCCGTTCCGAGCACGGTGCCCGTAGTCGAAGACGCCGCGCGCACGGCAAGTGTGCGAGTGCGCTACGTCGCTCAGCCGGACGGCCTGCTCGTCGGCCACTTCGGGACGTACCCGCCGCACGCTTCGGAGCAACTCGCGCGCGTGCTCGTGCCCTTGCTTGCGCGGCGCGAGAACTGCGCGGCGCTTCTGTTGGGGCGCGGCGGCGAGTCGCTGCGCGAGCGCATAGTCCGCGAGCACCCTTCGCTCGGCGCGCGGCTTCACTCGACGGGCACTCTGCACGCACGCACGCTGTCGTCGCACATCGCCGCGTGCGACCTCTTGCTGCTCCCGTTCCCCGACGGCGTGAGCACGCGGCGCACGAGCGCGATGGCTGCGCTCGCGCACGCCGCCGCGGTCGTGACGACGCGTGGGCGTCTGACCGAGCCGCTCTGGGACGAGAGCCGCGCGGTCGCGCTCGTCCCGCCGGGCGACGCCGGCGCGATGCTCGACGCGACGGAGCGCCTGCTCGACGACGAAGGCGAACGCGCGCGCCTTTCATCTTCGGCGCGCTCGCTCTACGGCGAGCGCTTCGACCTTGCGCGCACCGTCTCGGCGCTGCGCCGCGACGCCGGAGATGATGGAGCGGCGCGCGAAATCCTGACGGCGGAGGCCAAGGTTTAGTTTGCGAATCGCGGTCGTCAACTGGAGCAGGCGCAAGGCCGGAGGGACTGAGACATATCTGAGTCTCATCATCCCCGAACTGGCCCGACGCGGCCACGCGCTCGCCTTCTGGCACGAAGTGGACAGCCCCTCGAACCGCGAGCAGATCGAACTGCCGGACGGAGTTCCCTCGTGGTGCGTTCAAACTCTCGGCCCACGCCGCGCGCTCGACGAGCTTCGCGACTGGCGACCGGATTTGATCTACACGCACAGCCTTCTGACCCCGCGTCTCGAAGCCGAGACGTTGAAGATCGCGCCCGCGGTCTTTTTCGCACACGCGTATTACGGCACTTGCATCAGCGGCGCGAAGACTTTTAAGAACCCGGAAGTGACGCCGTGCGACCGCCGCTTCGGTCGGGCGTGTCTGCTTCAATACTTCCCTCGACGCTGCGGCGGGTTGAGTCCGTTGACGATGGTCAGGCTCTTTCGACTTCAGTCGGAGAGGCTGAAACTCCTGCGCGAGTACGAGGCAATCCTGACGCACTCGTCACACATGCACGCCGAGTATCTCAAGCACGGTCTCTCGCCGGATCGGGTTCATAACCTTTCTTACTACGCCCACTCCACTGGAAGGCATTTGTCCGGCGCGGCTCAGGGCGAGGACTCGACGCCCTTGCCACTGAACGAGACGAGGAAGGGCGCGAGAGATGAGAAGCTTTACTTTCATCTTCTGTTCTCAGGCCGCATGGAGATGCTCAAGGGCGGTCGCGCATTCATCGACGCGCTGCCGCAAATCAGGGAGACGCTCGGTCGCCCGCTGCGCGTCACCTTCGCGGGCGACGGGATAGAGCGGAAGGCTTGGGAGAGAAGAGCGACGAAAATACAGCGCGGCGTCGAAGGGTTGGAGTTAAATTTCGTCGGGTGGGTGGAGAGCGCGCAACTCGACGCGCTTTACGAGGATTGCGACCTGCTCGTCTTCCCGAGTTTGTGGCCGGAGCCTTTCGGGCTTGTTGGGCCGGAGGCCGGGCTGCACGGCGTTCCCGTCGCCGCCTTCGACGTTGGCGGCGTCTCCGAGTGGTTGATTGACGGCGTGAACGGACACCTCGCGCCCGGCGACCCCCCGACGCCCGCGGGGCTTGCGCGTGCGGTCGTCGAGTGCCTGCGCGACCCGTCCGAGCACGCGCGCCTGCGCCGCGGTGCCGTGCAGACGGCCCAACAGTTCAATCTTAACAACCATCTGAGAGCGCTGACCGCGGTCTTTGAAAAGATCGCTTCACGCGAAGCCGCGCATCGTTTACAAAACGGCGCGGCTGTCGCGGTGCATTGATGTCGAAGAGATGATTTACGGAGCAGTGAATCAACCCGTGCTGGTGCGCCTGCCGCGGACAGCGACCAGAGTTCTCGACGTTGGCTGCGGGACGGGCGCGCTGGGGCGCGCCATAAAAGGGGAGTTCAACTGCGAACTTGTCGGTGTGACCTATTCCGAAGCCGAGGCGGAGTCGGCCGCCGCGCACCTAGACCGCGTGCTCGTGTGCGACCTCAACGATTTCGAGCCGGAAGGACTCGGAGAATTCGACTGCGTTGTTTGCAGCCACGTGCTTGAGCACCTTTACAAGCCTGAGCGTTTGCTTAAACTGCTCAGGCGCAGCCTCTCTTCGGGCGGGATTCTGGTCGTCGCGCTGCCGAACGTGCTGCACTGGCGGCAGCGACTCGAATTCCTCCGCGGGAAGTTCAGGTACGAGGACGGCGGACTGATGGATCGAACACATTATCGCTTTTACGACTGGACGACGGCGCGTGCTCTTTTGACGGAGAGCGGGTACGCCGTGCTTGAGGGCGACGCCTGCGGCGGCTTTCCGCTGTCACGATACATTTTAAAATTCGGCCCTTGGCTCGACCGCGCCGCGCTTCGTTTATCCCCCGGCGCGTTCGGCACGCAGTTCATTTTCGTCTGCCGCCCCGAACCTGCATGAAGCCTCTGGTCACTATCGCTGTTCCGACGCTTGAGCGCCTGCACTACTTGAAGGAGGCGGTCGCGTCCGCTCTGGCGCAGAGCTATTTGAACGTCGAGATAATAATCGGCGACGACGGGAAGGAAGAAGCGATAAAGACGTGGGGGACGAGCATCGCCGCAGACGAGCCGAGGGTCAAGTATCAGCGCAACGGACGGAGGCTCGGGCTGGCGGGGAATTGGAATGCTCTGGCCGACGCGGCGCGCGGAGAATTCATCGCAATCATCGGCGACGACGATAGGCTGCTGCCCCACTTCGTTGAAAGCTTGTTGGAGGCAGCCCTGCCTGACGCCGACGTTGCCTTTTCCAATCATTACATAATTGACGGCGATGGAAGACGACTTGCCGCCGAGAGCGAACGCTGCACGCGCATGTACCGCCGGCACACGATTCCGTCCGGCGAAGTCGGCAACGCGGCTGCGGCAGTCTGGCAAAATTCCGTGCCGATGTCGGCGGCCTTGATACGAACCGAGTACGTTCGTCGGCTTCGGTTCAAGGAGGATTTGAACACGCCGGAGTTAGAACTGTTCGCGCGCATGGCACACGAAGGCGCGCGCTTCGTCTTCGTGCCGGAATACCTCGCGGAGTATCGCAGCCATTCCCGGTCGGCCACGAGCGCGGGGCTTCGCAGCGAAAGGCTCGTGAAGTATCTGACCGAGATTCCGGTCGGCGCCGATGTCGAACCGTACAAGCGCGAATTGATGTCGGCACTTCTCGTTGACGCCGTGAGCCGTTGTTTGAGACGGAACGAAAGGGGGCTGGCGCGACAGTTCCTGCGCCACGAATATTATCCCCGCCCGCGCTTACAGAAAGCCCGCCGGAACGGAGATGCGAGACTCTCGTCTGCGGCCCCAGACCGACACAGCAGCGCAAGATTTTTGAGGGATGCGTTAAGAGGCTACGCGCAAGAGTTGTGCGCGATGCTGCCTGCCCCTTTCGGCTGCCGCGCCTACCGGCTCGCGCAAAGCGTCGGGCGCGTTCATCAACGACGATAAGCAACAGACGGATGAACATTGCCTTAGTCGTTCACGATCTGCACGAGCGCGGCGGGCACAGCCTGTACACAAAGGTTCTGGCCGACGGCCTCTCGGCTCGTCACGAGGTCGCAGTCTTCGCAAACCGCTTCGAGCCGCCGGACGGCGCGCGCTGGCGGCGCGAGCGCGTGCGTGCTTTGCGCGGGAGCGCTCTGGCGTGCGTGCAGACTTTCCCGCTCGGCCTGCGCGCGCGCGCGTCAGCGCTCGGCGACTACGAGATTCGACACGCGCAAGGCTACTGCGGCGGCAGGCCGAACGTCGTGACGGCGCACATCTGCGTCGCGGCCTATCTCGACTCGCTGCGCTCCGCGACGGCGCGGCACAGGCTTTCGCTTCAACTCATGGCCGCCGCGGAAGGGCGCTTCTACCGGCGTTACGAGGGTCGCGTGATCGCCGTCTCGCACAGGGTCGCGCGCGAGTTGCGCGAGCGCTACGGCGCGAGCGCAAAGATGAGCATCGTCCCGCACGGCGTCGAAGCAGCGCGCTTCGGCGGCGAGAATCGCGAGCGCCAACGCGCCGACGTGCGGAGACAGATCGGCGTCCGCGACGACCAGACGCTCGCGCTCTACGTCGGCGACCTTGCGAAAGCGCACACCTCTCTGAAGGAGTTGGCCGAAGCCGCGCCCGACGTTCAGTTCGCGTTCGCAACCTACTCGCGCGCATATCGTTTGAACGGCCCAAACGTGCGCGTGCTCCCGCCGACGGGCGAGTTGGAGCGCTACTACGCCGCCGCCGACGCGTTCGTCTTCCCGACGACCTGCGACGCCTTCGGAATGGTCTTGCTCGAAGCGATGGCGTCGGGGCTTGCCGTCTTCAGTTCCGACCGCGCGGGCGCGGCGGAGTTGATTGACGCGGGGCGCGACGGATTCGTCACGCCGCTCGACGAATGGGTCGAATCAACAGCCGCGCGACTACGCGACCCTTCGCTCCTGCGCGAGACAGGACGCGCCGCAGCCGAGACGGCGCGGCTGCACGACTGGCCTTCGGTCGTCGGCGCGGTCGAGAGGATTTACGAGGAGGTCGCCGCCGCTTGAGCCTGAACGTCGCGCGAGAGAAGGCGACCGTCGCCTTCGTCGTCAACGGCGAACGCGAGAGCGCGATGGGACACCGCGCGCGCGCGCTTGCGGCGCGACTGCGCGGTCGCTACCGGATTCGCCTCTCTTACCGTGTGGGCGGCAGGCTCGCGGCGCTCGCGCGAATCTTCGCGGCGCTCCGGCGCGAGCGACCGAGCATCGTTTACGTCTTCGATATGGCCTACTCAGGCGTGCTCGCGGCGTGGGCCTACAGGGCGTTTGCGGGCGCGCCCTTCGTCGTCGAGACGGGCGACGCCATCTACGAGTTGATGCGCTCGACCGGCAATCGAGGCCGCGTGGGGCTTTGGCTGACGCGGCGGTTCGAGCAGTTCTCGTTGCGCGCCGCAGACCGCGTCGTCGTGCGCGGCCACTTTCACCAGCGGATGCTCGCCGGGTCGGGGCGCGCGGCGGAGTTGATTCAGGACGGAGTTGACACGCGCGACTTCGCGCCGTCGCCGCCGAACGGACTCCGCAAACGTTACGCGCTCGAAGGCGTGCTCACCGTAGGGCTGGTCGGCTCGTCGGTGTGGAGCGAGAAGTTGGGGATGTGCTACGGATGGGAGTTGGTCGAACTGCTTCGGCTGCTGCGGGGCGCGCCGGTCAAGGGCGTCTTCATCGGCGACGGCACCGGCCTCGCGCATCTCAGGGCACGCTGCCGCGAGTACGGGATAGAGGATCGAGTGCTTTTTCTGGGGCGCGTTCCTTACAAGCAACTGCCGGGCTACCTCGGCATGATCGACGTGTGCCTTTCGACGCAGACGAACGACACGGTCGGGCGCGTGAGGACGACGGGCAAGCTGCCGCTCTACCTCGCCGCGGGCCGCTACGTTCTGGCGAGCGACGTGGGCGAGGCGTCGCGCGTCCTCGCGCCGGAGATGCTCGTGCCTTACGAGGGCGTCGTGGACGAGAAGTATCCGCAGAAGCTCGCGGCGCGGATCGAGGCCATACTCGCCCGCCCGGAGACGCTCGCGCGCGCGTCCGAACACGTCGCCGTCGCCAAAAAACATTTCGACTATTCGACGCTGGCCGCACGTGTCGCGCGCGTGGTTGACGACGTGCTCGCGGAACGCGGAGGCCACGGATGAGCCGGGCGAACGGCGCGGGGAGAGAGGTCGAGCGTGCCGTCGCGGCCATGCTGCACGAGTTCCGCGACAACCACTGGATGCTCGACGAGCACTGGCCGCTCAACGAGCCGCACATCCGCCTGATGATCTCGGACGTACTCGAACGCTTCCCGCCGGGGCCCCGTGTGCGCTTGCTCGACGTGGGCTGCTTCAACGGCTACGCCAGCCTCATCTTCAGCAGGCTCGGATACAGCGTGACGGGCACGGACGTTTACGAGTCGGCGGAGCGCGACGCGCTATTCGCGCGCGAGGGCGTCGAATTCGTACGCGCGAACATGAACGACCTGCGACCGCTCGCGCAACTCGACGCCGCGTCGTTCGACATCGTCATCATCGCGCAGGTCATCGAGCACATTCTGAATCACCCGCTCGGCCTGATTCGCGGCCTCGCCGGTTCGATGCGCGGCGGCGGCGTGATGATCCTGACCACGCCCAACCCCGTGACCGTCATGGGCGCGGCGCGCGTCATTCGCGGGCGCAGCCTGCTCTGGGGCACGACCGAGTTCATCGACGAGCCGAAGATTGACGGCGAGAAGGTCATCTCGCAGGGCGACATACATTATCGCGAATACACGAGCGCGGAACTCCGGCACATGTTGGCGGGCGCGGGGCTGCGCGTTGAGCGTTCGCGTTACCTTGGTCTGGGCAACAGCCGGAGCCAGCCGGTCTGGAAGCGATTTGCGAAGGGCAACCCGCTCGCGCGCAGGCTGATGTCGCACCGCCTGTTCGGCTCGAACCACTATCTTCTGGCGCGCAAGCCATGAGCGTGCAGAGGGTCACACGTGTCGCGGTCGTCTGCGACTTCAGGGAAGAGAACTGGCACAGCATGAACCTTGTCGCGGACATGTTGGTCGAGGGCTTGCGGGCCGGGCACGCCGGCTCGTTCGAGGCGACGCGCGTTTGCCCGCCGATGCGGCGCAGGTTCACGCGCGACGGTGCTTCGGCGGGCGCGCGCTTCAACGCAGACCGGCTGCTCAACCGCTTCGTCTGGTACCCGCGACACCTCCGGCGCGAGCGTGCGCGGTTCGACCTCTTCCACGTCGTCGATCACAGCTACGCGCACCTCGTCCGACACCTTCCGCCGGGTCGCGCCGTCGTCACCTGCCACGACCTCGACACGTTTCGATGCGTCCTTGAGCCGGAGGCCGAGCCGCGCCCCGCGCCGTTCCGCGCGATGACGAGGCGCGTGCTCGAAGGTTTCCGAAAGGCCGCGCGCGTCGCGTGCGACAGCCACGCGACGCGCGACGAACTGCTTGCACACAAGCTCCTGCCGCCCGCGCGTGTCGTCGTCATCCCGAACGGCGTGCACCCGTCGTTCGCGCGCAAACCCTTCGGCGACGCCGTAGGCGAGGCCGAGCGCCTGCTCGGACGCGTGTGCGACGACTCCGTAGAACTGCTGCACGTCGGGAGCACCGCCGGCAGGAAGCGCGTCGATGTGCTGCTGGAGACTTTTGCGTGCGTGCGGGCTGAGTTTCCGAGCGCGCGGCTGGTGCGCGTCGGCGGCCCGCTCACGCGCGAGCAGGGCGCGCTCGCCGAGGCGCTCGGCGTGTCGGGCGCAATCGTCACGCTCCCGCACCTCTCGGCGGAGACGCTGGCCGCCGTTTACAGGCGCGCGGCACTGCTGCTTCTCCCGTCGGAGCGCGAAGGGTTCGGGCTGCCGCTGGTCGAGGCGCTCTCGTGCGCGACGCCTGCGGTCGCAAGCGATCTGCCCGTGCTGCGCGAAGTCGGCGGCGATGCGGCGGTCGCCTACTGTCGCGTCGCCGACTCGCGCGCTTTCGCCGGGACAGTCGTGCGTCTCCTGCGCGAGCGCGAGTCAGACCCGCGCGCGTGGGCGCGAAGGTGCGAGGCGGGCGCGCGCCGCGCGGCGCAGTTCACGTGGCGCGAGTACGTCGAAAGAGTCGTCGCCCTCTATCGCGAAGTCCTCGACTCGCGCGAATAGGAAGTTCTCGACACGTGCAGTTGGCCGTCGCAGAAACGGATGTCTTGAGTCGGGCGCGCGCGCGGCGTCTGCGCGTGCTGCACGTAGGCAAGTTCTACCCGCCGCACAAGGGCGGGATGGAGACGCACCTGCGCGACCTCTGCGAGCGACTGACGAGAGAGGTCGAGCCGCGCGTCGTCGTCGCCGCGAGCGTGCGCGGCCCCGCGACCGACGAGATGATCGACGGCGTGCGCGTGCGCCGCGAGGCAAAGCTCTTCGGACTCGGCTCGTCGCCGGTCTGTCCACGCCTCGCGCGCTCGATCAGAGAGTCGCGCGCCGACATCGTTCACCTTCACTTCCCGAATCCCGCGGCCATACTCTCGTATCTGGCGAGCGGCCACGCGGGGCGCGTCGTCGTCACGTATCACAGCGACATTGTCCGGCAGAGACTCACGGGTCGCGCCTTCCGCCCCGTGCTCGAATACTTTCTGCGCCGCTGCTCCGCCGTCATCGCGACCTCGCCCGACTACGTCGAAAGCTCGCCCGTGCTCTCGAAGTTTCGCGAACGCTGCCGCGTCATCCCGCTCGGCATCGTCCCCGAAAAGTTCGAGCGCGTTGACGAGGCCGCGGTCAGAAGCATTCGCGAGCGTTACGGCCCGCGCATCGTCCTCGGCGTCGGGCGTTTGATTTACTACAAGGGATTCGAGCACCTGATTCGCGCGATGCGCGAGACGCAGGCGCGCCTGCTCGTCGTCGGCGAAGGGCCGCTCCGCCGCGCGCTCGAACGCGAACGCGACGCGCTCGGCGAGTCGCGCTCGCGCGTCGTGCTGCTCGGCGAGGTCGGCGACGCCGCGCCGTACTTCCGCGCCGCGGACGTGTTCGCTCTCGCCTCGACGGCGCGCAGCGAGGCATTCGGCATCGTGCAACTAGAAGCGATGGCGTGCGGCGTGCCCGTCGTCAACACGTGGCTCGCGTCGGGCGTTCCCTTCGTCTCGCCCGACGGGCTGAGCGGCATCACGGTTCCGCCCGCAGACCCGTCCGCGCTCGCCCGCGCGCTCAAAAGGCTTCTCGACGATCCCTCGCTGCGCGCGAAGCTCGGCGAGGCCGGACGCCGCCGCGTGCGCGGTGAGTTCACAGCAGACCTGATGGCCGAGCGCACGCTCGAACTCTATCGAGAGGTGGCGGACTCCAAGCTTCCATGACCGAAGCCACACGAGCGGACGACGAACGGAGGATGCGTGTTGCGTCGAAGGCGAGCCGCGGCGCGGCAACGCCCGCGCCCGGCGCACGCTCCGCGAAAGAGCTTTGGAGGCGTCGGCTCGAACGCGCGACCTTCGCCCTCTTGCTCGCGCTACTGTTCGTCGTGGCCGTGCCTTACGGTTCGGTTGACCCTTGGTGGGAAGGATTCTTCGAGGCTTGTGTTTTCGCGCTCGGCGCGCTGTGGATGATCGAGGGGATGCTCGGCGGCGCGTGGCTCGTCGCGGAGCATCGTCTGCTCGTCGCGCTCGCCGCGCTCGCCGTCTTCGCGTGCGCGCAAACGATTTCTCTTCGGGGCGGCGCGACGGTCGCGGGCTTGCGCGTGAGCCGGACGATCAGCGCCGACCCGTTCGAGACGTGGCGCTTCGTCGTCAAGCTCGCGGCGCTCTTGCTCGCCGCGGCGCTGATGCTTCGCTACACGTCGAGCCTGCGGCGTCTTCGCGCACTCGCCTTCGCGGTCGTCGCCGTCGGATTCGCGAGCGCCGCCTTCGGCATCTTCCGTCAGATGGCCTCGGGCGAGACGCTCTCGTTCGTCTCGCCGCGCCTCGCCGAGAACGTCGGCGGCTACGCACAGTTCATCAACCGAAACCACTTCGCGTACCTCGCCGAGATGACGCTCGGACTCCTGCTCGGCCTGCTCGTCGCCGAGAGAAGCAGGCGCGAACGCTGGCCCGCATACGCCGCGCTGACGCTCGCGGTCTGGGCCGCGCTCGTCATGTCGAACTCGCGCGCGGGGCTGCTCGCGATGTTCGCGCAGATCACGTTCGCGGCGCTGCTCTACTTCTCGTTCGTCGAGAGCGGCGGCGTCCGGCGTTCGGAAAATAATCTCGACGAAGGCGACGACCGCCGCCTTCGCGCGAACGGCCGTCTTCACGCGCGCGCACGGAGTTCGACTCTGCTTTTGCGCGCGGCACTCGTCGCGGCGCTGCTCGCGTTCGTCTTCGCCGGCGTCATTTGGGTCGGCGGCGAGCCGCTCGCCTCACGGCTCGGAGCTTTGCCGGGCGACGTTGGCGCGGCGTCGGGCGTGCGTTGGGGCGACCGCCGCGTCGAAGTCTGGCGCGCGACGCTTGGCGTAATCAAAGACCACCCGCTCGCAGGCGTCGGCTTCGGCGCTTTCCGCGCCGCCGTCACCGCTCGTCACGACGCTTCGGGCGAGATGTCACTCGAACAGGCGCACGACGACTACCTCGAACTTCTCGCGAGCGGCGGCATCGTCGGCGCGGCGCTCTTCGTCTGGTTCGCCGTTCTCTTTGCGCGACGCGCGCTCGCGACGCTCCGCTCGCGAGAACGCTTCAGGCAGGCGGCAGCCGTGGGCGCTCTCTCAGGCGTCGCGGCGGTCGCCGTCCACAGCCTGTTCGACTTTGGCCTGCACGTCACCGCCGACGCGCTCGTCTTCGCGGCGCTCGTGGCGATAGCCGTCGCAGACGTTCGCAACGAACGAAGAGACAGGCAATTCGATCCGACGCCGCGCCGCGCACTCGATCCGACACCGCGACGCGCACATGATCTAATGCCGCGACGCACACTCGGTCGGATGAACGGCGTTCGACGTAAGTCGAGTTACGTGCTCGCAGTCGCCTGTCTCGTCTCGTGCTGCGGCGCTGCATGGTACTCGGCGCGCGCGGGCGTGTCGCGCCTTCTTTCGGAGACCGCGCCGCGCCTGTCTTTCACCGAGTACGAGTCGCAAGCCCTGCCGATTGCCGACGAGGCGTTGCGGCTCGACCCGTCCGACCCGGAAGCACACTACGCGCGCGCGGCGGCGCTCGCGCAAGGGGGCGACTACGCCGCGGCGGTCGCCGAGTTGGAGCGCGTCGCGGCGCTCAGGCCGCGCTACTATCAATCGTGGCTCAAGCTTGGTCGCGCGCGAGAGAGCGCGGGCGACGCGGGCGGGGCGCTCGACGATTATCGCGAGTCCGTTCGGCTCGCGCCGCTCTACGCGGAGCCTCGCTGGCAACTGGGCAACACGCTTCTGCGCGAGGGAAATCTCGGAGAGGCTTTCGCGGAGTTGCGGCTCGCCGCGGCGAGCCGCCCGCACCTTCTGCCTTACACGCTCGAACTCGCGTGGCACGTTTACGGCGGCGACGCCGGCGAGGTCGAGCGAGCGGTCGCGCCGCAGACCGACGCCGCGCGCGTCGCGCTCGCTCGCTTCTTCGCCAAGCGTGGTCTGGCCGAAGACGCGCTCGCGCTCTGGCACGCCGCGCGCGCGGGCGACGAAGATCGACGCGCGCTTGTCGCGGACTTGATCGCCGCGAAAAAATTTAAAGAGGCACGCGCGGTGTGGGCCGAAGGCGCGGAGGGCAAAGACGCGAGGGGCGTTGACGCCGCGCTGACCGACGGAGGCTTCGAGTCGAAGGAGGGCGGCGACGAGCAGGGCTTCGGCTGGCGCTTCGCCGCGAGACAGGCGGGCGCGGCCGTCTCGCTCGATCAGTCGTCGCCGCACGGCGGCGCGCGAAGCCTGCTTCTGACGTTCGACGGCGCGCCCGACATCAACACGCGTTTCGCATCGCAACTCGCGCCCGCCGAGTCGGGCGCGAGTTACCGTCTGACGTTCGCGGCGCGCGCGGAGAATCTCGTGAGCGGTGCGACGCCGGTCGTCTCTGTGTTCGACGCCGCGGGAAGTCGCATGCTGGCGCAGTCCGCGCCGCTCCCGCGCGACACGGGCGGCTGGCGCGAATATGAACTGGACTTCACGGCGAGCGACGAAGCGTTCATCGTCGTCATACGGCGCGCAGGCTGCGACGCCCCGGCCTGCCCTGTCTTCGGTCGCGCATGGTTCGACGACTTCTCTCTGGCGCGGCTCGCGTCGAAATAGTGTAGGCGCTTCCGGCGTCGAAGAAAGTCAGCCGGGAAGAAAGTCAGCCGGGCGTGTTGTGCCCGGACTCCGGTCGAACCGCATTCGAGTCCCGCGCGCATGCGGGCCACAGTCTCGACCGTGAGCTTGCGAAGGAGCGTCAGCGTGAACCTAGTCGAATACGTCTTCAGCACCACGCGCGCGTCGGGCGTCGAGGCGCGAACCGCCGTCGCCTGCGGCGGGCGACAACTCAGCTACTCGCAACTGCTCGTCGCGGTCAGGCGGTTCGGCGGCGCGTTGCGGTCGCTCGGCGTCCGACGTGGCGAGCGCGTCGCAATCGTCTCGGCGGACTGCACGGAATTCGTCGCGGCGTTTCTCGGAACGGCTGCGGTCGGCTCGGTCGCAGTCCCCGCGAGCACGCTTGCGACGCCCGCCGAACTCGAATACGTCCTCTCGCACTGCGGCGCGCGCGCTGTCGTAGTCACCGGCGACCAACTCGACAAACTCCGAAGCATTCGCGGCAGTCTCCCGCGACTCGAAACGGTTCTGCTCGTCGGCTCTCAGGAAGCGAAGGCGGGTTCGGGCGAAGCGGACGACGGTGTTTTGAATTTTGACGAAGCGGCCAGCGGTGTGCTCGGCTTCGACGAAGCCGTCGGCGCGGCGTGTGAGGCGGAGATCGAAGACGTTGATGACGAAACTCCTGCTTTCATTCTCTACACGTCCGGCTCGACTGGACGACCGAAGGGCGCGACGCACGTCCACAGGAGTCTCCCTTACACGGTCGAGACTTACTGCAAGCGTGTTCTGCGCGTCTCGCACGAAGACAGGCTGTTCTCTTCGTCGCGGCTCTTCTTCGCATACGGCCTCGGAAACTCTCTCTCGTTCCCGCTCTCGTCGGGCGCGACTTCGATACTCTGCCGCGAGCGCCCGACGCCGCAGACCATAGCCGAAGTCTTCGAGCGCGAGAAGCCTTCGATCTTCTTCGCAGTGCCGGCGGTCTTCCGCGCGCTCCTTGAGCATTGCGCGCGCAGCGGCGAGTTGAAGACCGGCTCGATCAGGTTCTGCGTCTCGGCGGGCGAGCGCCTGCCCGAAAGAATTTATAGGGAGTGGCGCGCGCTCACCGGCCTCGACATACTCGACGGCATCGGCTCGACCGAGATGCTTCACATGTTCTTCTCAAACACGCGCGAAAGAATTAAGCCGGGGAGCAGCGGCGAGGCAGTGCCCGGCTACGAGGCGCGGCTCGTTGACCGCGAAGGAAGAGAGGTCGAAGGCGCGGGCGACCTTTTCGTCAAAGGCCGGAGCGCGGCCGTCGGTTATTGGAACGAGCCGGAGAAGACCGCGGACGCGATGCGCGGCGGTTGGATTCGGACGGGCGACATCTACCGTCGAGACGCGGAAGGCTTCTACTGGTTCGAGGGACGCGGCGACGATCTCTTCAAGGTCAAAGGCATGTGGGTCTTCCCCTCGGAGATCGAAGACGCACTGCTCTCTCATCCCGAAGTTCAAGAGGCCGCCGTCGTGCCGCGCTCGGACGCCGACGGATTTAACTCGGTCGTCGCCTTCGTCATTGTCAAGTCTGATTCAAAGGGCGACGCCGCGTTGTCGGAGAAGTTGAAGGCTCACCTGTCGATGACGCTCCCGCCACACAAACGGCCTTCGGAATTTCGCTTCGCCAAGAGCTTGCCGCGCACGGCCACGGGCAAGCTGCAACGATTTAAGCTCAGGGAAGAGTTGAACGCCACGCCGAACACTTAAACTCAAAGCGTTCTAATGTCTTTTGAAGATGTTTCGCAGCAGCCCTGAGATCATCCTCAGGGCCGTCCTAAAAAAACCATGTTCCGGCGGGGGCTTGTCCGGCGCGGCCTGCGCTTCAGCTTCGAGCGCGGTGAAGAACTGCGCCGCCATCATCTTCGCCGCGCCCTGAATCATTCGCTGCCCGACCCCTGCGAGCGTGCCGCCCACCTGCACGTCTCCCGCGTACCTGATCGTCGTCAAGCCTTCCTTCTCTTCGAGGTCGAGATCGCCCGCGCCTTTTAAGAAACCGGGCTGGCCTTTGCCATCGACGACGATGCGATAGTGCGAGGGCGCGCGCATATCTTCGAGACGAACGTTCCCCTGAAAGACGCCCTTGATTGCGCCGACGCCCGTCCGAAGCGTCGCCGCGTAGGCGTCCTCGCCCGCCTGCTCAAGCCGCTCGCAGCCCGGAATGCAGCGCTGCAAGACCGACGGGTCGGTCAACGCCTGCCAGACCCGCTCGCGCCGTGCGCGCAGTTCGTGTGTCCCCTCAATCTTCATAACGGAAGCCGGCAGCATTCAGCGGTCGGCTCTCAGCTTATCAACTCCCGGCGAGCCGCAAATTTCCTAATCATGTTCAACTATCGCCGAGGATAAAAGCTGAAGGCTGACTGCTGAATACCGAACGCTTAAATCTTCGCGACCGCGGCGGCTATCGCGCGTCGCGTGTACACTACGGCGAGGTGGCGTCGGTAGTCGGCGGAGGCGTAGATGTCTCCGTTCGCGTCTGTCGAGTCGGCTGCGTGCGAAGCAGCATTGCTGATTGTCTTCTCATCCAGTGTCGAGCCGGCGAGCGCGCCCTCGACCTGCGTAGCGCGATAAGCCTTCGACGCGACGCCCGTGACGCCGACGCCCGCGGCTGAACATTTGCCGTCAACGCCGAGCGTCAGGCTCACGGCGACACCGACGACTGCGAAGCCGGAGGCGGGGTGATGAACCTTCATGTACGACTGTCCGGTGCGCGCGGGCGGCACGCCGATTCTTATCTCGCGGAGAACTTCGTCGGGCCGGAGAGCCGTTGTGAGCATGTCAACGAAGAAGTCGTCCGACGTGATGACGCGCTCGCCTCGCGTGCTCGCGACGACAAGCTCTGCGCGAAGCGCAATAATTGCGGCGGGCCAGTCGGCGGCGGGGTCTGCGTGCGCGAGGCTTCCGCCGATTGTGCCCTTGTTCCTCACCTGCACGTCGCCGATTGAAGCGGCGCATTCGGGCAGCAGCGGGCAGATGTCGCGAAGCCGCGCGCTCGATTCGATCTCGTAGTGCGTCGTCAACGCGCCGACGAGAATGCGCCCTCCGTCCTCGCGTATGTAGGAGAGACCGCGGACGCGCGCGATGTCAATCAGCAGCGCAGGCTGCGCCAGCCTGAGCTTCATCGCGGGGATGAGGCTGTGGCCGCCCGCCAGAATCTTCGCGTCGTCCGCGTGCTCCGCGAGCAAAGACAGCGCCTCGTCAAGCGTCGCGGGCGCGGCATAATCGAACTGTGCCGGAATCATATTCCCTCCGAAAGTGAAGAGTGAAGAGTGATGAGTGATAAGTAAATCCGGCTTGCCTTTTCTTATCACTCATCACTCTTCACTCATCACTCATCACTATTGTTAATGATGCGCCAGACCGCCTCCGGCCTGACGGGCATATCAATGTGGCGGACGCCGAAGGGCGAGAGGGCGTCAACGACGGCGTTGACGATTGCGGGCGTCGCTCCTATCGTGCCCGCCTCGCCGACGCCCTTGACGCCCAAAGGGTTCACGTCGGTTGGCGTCTCCGTGCGGTCAAGCTCCATCCAGGGGATCATACTCGCGCGCGGCACGGCGTAGTCCATCAGCGTGCCTGTGACGAGTTGCCCCATCTCGTCGTAAACCACTTCCTCGTAGAGCGCCTGCCCGATTGATTGGACGATGCCGCCCTGCACCTGCCCGTCAACGAGCATCGGATTGATGACGCGTCCGCAGTCATCGACGGCGACGTAGCGCCTGAATTTTATCTCGCCCGTCTCGCGCTCGATCTCGACGACACAGATGTGCGTGCCGAAGGGGAACGTAAAATTTTTCGGCTCGAAGAAGTAGGTCGCCGAAAGACCCGGCTCGGTATCGGGCGGTAGTTCGCGGCCCAAGTGCGCGGCGAGCGCGACATCCTGAATCGTGACCTTCGTTCTGCCTTCCGCCGGTTCGGGCAGAGCGCCCGCAGGGTCTTGTCCCGCGGGCAGCATCGGCTCAGGCACTTCATCCGAATCCTTCGCGGCCGTGCCGTCGCCCGCCGCCGCCGACTTACCTTTCGCGGCCTTCAGAGAGAAAATGCCTTCATTGAATGCGACGTTCGCCGCATCCGTCGCGAGCAGGTGCGCGGCGATCTTCGTCGCCTTCTCTTTGAGACGTTCGATTGCGACGAAGACGGCCGTGCCGCCGACGGCGGTCGCGCGGCTGCCGAACGTGCCGATGCCGTACTGCACGATTGAAGTGTCGCCGTGGACGACCGTCACGTCGTTTAAGTCAACGCCGAGTTCGTCCGCGGCGAGTTGCGCGAAAGAAGTCTCTTGTCCCTGCCCGTGCGGCGATGCGCCGGTCATTACCGTGACCGTTCCAGTCGGTTCGATGCGGACGGTCGCGCTCTCCCATCCTCCGGCGGGCATCGCCTGCGAAGGGCCGAGCGCGCAAATCTCGACGTAGGTCGAGACGCCTATGCCGACGATTCTCCCTTCGTCGCGCGCACGTTTTTGCTCTTCTCGAAGCTTCTCGTAGCCCGCGTTCTCAAGCGCCTTCGAGAGCGCGCCCTCGTAGTTGCCGCTGTCGTAGAAAAGTCCCGTCGCGGTCTTGAAAGGGAACTCTTCGGGCGAGGGAAAATTCCTCCGGCGCACTTCGACGGGGTCGAGATTCAACTCGTCTGCGACTAAATCGAGCGCGCGCTCGACGACGTAGGTCGCTTCGGGACGGCCCGCGCCGCGATAAGCGTCGGTCGCCATCTTGTTCGTGAAGACGCCCGTGACGTTTATCTGAATCGCAGGAATTTTGTAGCAGCCGGAAAGCATGAGTCCGGTGAGCGTCGGGATCGCGGGCGTAAGGAGTTGGTGATAAGCGCCGAGGTCTGCGACGACGTTGTAACGAAGGCCGGTGAGCGTGCCGTCCTCGCGGCAACCGATCTCGATCTCGCCGACTTGGCCGCGACCGTGAATCGTCGCCTGAATGTTTTCGCGCCGCGTCTCGATCCACTTCGCGGGCTTAGCCGTTTGCATCGAAATCCATCCGAGCAGAGCTTCCTCGGCATAGACGTTTAGCTTCGAGCCGAAACCGCCGCCGACTTCGGGCGTGATGACTCTGAGTTTATTTTCGGGGATGGCGAGCATCAGCGCGACCTGCGTCCGCATGAGGTGCGGAATCTGCGTCGAAGACCAGAGCGTCAACTCGCGCTCGCCCGGAAAATATCTTGCGAGCACGCCGCGCGGCTCCATCGCGATGGGCGCGAGTCGCTGGTTCGTGACGCGCTGCTTGATGACTCTATCCGACGAAGCGAATGCCGCGGCGATGTCGCCCTCGCCCGCCGTCAACTTGTACGCGACGTTCGAGCCGAACTTCTCGTGAATGACCGGGCCGCCGTCGCGCGCGGCCTCTTCGGGGTCAACGACCGCGGGCAGTTCTTCGTAGTCAACCACGACAAGTTCCGCGGCGTCGCGCGCCGAGTAAGCGTCCGTTGCGACGACCGCGGCAATTGGATGACCGACGAAGTAAACTCTGTCGGTTGCCAGAACGCGGTGGTCGGGCACTTTCAAGTCCGGCAGATTTCCGGCGCAAGGGACGGGGCCGATCTTCTCAGAAACGTCCTTGCCGGTGAAGACGGCGACGACGCCCGGCGCTTTCAAAGCCTCGTCCGTGTCCACGCCGTTTATTCGAGCGTGCGCGTATATCGAGCGCACGAACGCGACGTGCAAAGTGTCCGGCAGCCGTATGTCGTCAACGTAGTGCGCGAGACCTTTAATCAACCGCGGGTCTTCCGTGCGCTTCACCCTCTGTCCGACATATCGAGCCATAAGACCTCCGAAGGCAGTGATGAGTGATGAGTGATAAGAAAAACCCCTGCTTGCTTTTCTATCTCATCACTCATCACTCATCACTCATCACTTATCACTTATCACTGCTTTTGATGCGTACTCGACGGCCTCGACGATGTGTTGGTAGCCTGTGCAGCGGCAGAGGTTTCCTTCGAGGCCGTGGCGTATCTCTTCGCGCGTAGGACTGGGGTTGCGTTCGAGCAGTTGCGCAGCCGCCAAGATCATGCCGGGCGTGCAGTAGCCGCATTGCAGGCCGTGGCGCTCCCAGAAGCCTTGCTGAACAGGATGCAGTTCGCCGTCGCTCGCCAAACCTTCAATCGTCGTAACGTCACTCGCGTCGGCCTGAACGGCGAACATCGTGCAGGATTTGACGGCACGACCGTCAACCATGACGGTGCACGCGCCGCACAGGGATGTCTCGCAGCCGACGTGCGTGCCCGTCAGCCCGAGCACGTCGCGCAGGTAGTGTACGAGCAACAGCCTCGGTTCGACTTCGGATTCGCGTGTCTCTCCGTTGACGTTGATGCGGACGGACTTCTTCATCGCGCGCCTCACTCGTGTTGAATTTCCATTGACTCTGCGGGCGGGGCTGAGACGCGCCCGGCGAAAGCTTTTCTGCCATCGTGAAGCAACGATGCTTCTATGCGAAATCACGCGGAAAGTCAACAGCGAGATTTTCGCGCGCCACCGCGCAGAGATTTTGTACGCGTCCGTATGAAGCCGCGGGTCTTCGCTGGTGTATAATCAGCAAAACGGAAACTCGAAAATCAACGGTCGCTCGGCGGGCGTCGGTTACGCCAAGCCTTTCGCGTCGTGGTCGCGCGGGTCGTCGTGGATGAGAGTCAGTCGTCGATTCGTTTGACATTCAAATGGGAGGGGAGATGAACAGAGGAAGGTTATTCATTTTGCTGTGCGCGCTCTGCTGCGTTGCCGCGGCGGCACAGTTTCGTTCGGAGCCTGTCGCGCTGGCGGCGGGCCAGACTATTCAGGGGACGGTCGTCGGCATCGGCGGGCGCATGGCGGGCCGCACAGCCCCGTTCAGGCTCAACGTCAGCCGGTACACTTCAGCGGACGACGTTTCAAATCTGAACTCGGCGCTGCGCTCCGGCGGGCAGGACGCACTGATGAACACGCTGTCGAAGCTCGACGCCGGCAGGATCGCAATCGGCAA
Source organism: Pyrinomonadaceae bacterium (assembly GCA_035474235.1). Taxonomy (GTDB): domain Bacteria; phylum Acidobacteriota; class Blastocatellia; order Pyrinomonadales; family Pyrinomonadaceae; genus QHXN01. Next base: position 32,019 of record DATINM010000067.1, on the reverse strand, counting down.
CAACGTCGGGGTGACGGCCAACGCTATCATCGCGACGCCGACCGCAGAGGGCGGCACTAAGCTGACGGTGCTCTACCAGCGCAACGTGAGCTTCTACGAGTTGCGTTACGGCGCGCGCTCGGAGGATTACCGCTTCGGTTATGCAGAGATTTATCTTGACCGGCGCGGTCAGGGGCAGGGCACTCTCATCCCCGCGGCGAAGGTCAGGCTCGAAGGCGACAACTGGGTGGTCGAGGATTTCGGCGAGTTCCCGGCCCGGCTCATGGGTCTTCGTTCGAGCGGCGGCGTCGGCGTCGCTCGCTGACGAAGAAGAGGGTTGAGCAAAGAGGCGGCGCGTCGTAGAAGAGTCGCGCCGCCCGTGTTCTCCGAAGACGCACGACGCAGACGGCGCATGCTCAACGCATCGCTCCGCCGGCTCGACGTGCGCGCGAGGCCACCAACGTTAGAAATTCTTTCGTGCGCGTCGGCGAGGCCGCTAGCGTCCCGCGAACTCTTTTCTTTCGGTCTCGCGCTCCACAAGCTCGTCCTCAATCGCCTCGACGGCGCAATCACCGAGACCGCGCTTTTCGCAAAGCCGCTGGAACTCGTCCTGTAGTCGCTTCAACTCCTCGTCCGGCATGTTCTCAAGGTTCGCCATGCTTGTACGCGCGCCCTCGACGGCGCGCAGCAACTCGTCGAGTTTTAGGTGAATCGCTTTTGCGTCGCGGTTCTGCGTGTTCTGAATCAGGAAGACCATCAGGAACGTGACGATTGTCGTGCCGGTGTTTATGACTAGCTGCCAAGTGTCCGAGTATCCGAAGGCGGGGCCGCTCGCCGCCCAGACTATGATTACCAGCACCGCGAGCATGAAAGACCAAGACGAGCCGACAACTGCCGACGTGACGGACGCGAATTTGCGAAAAAACTCGTTCATAACTTCCTCCATTGCGGACGCTTTTTCATCGCCGCGGGACGGCAAAGAAAAAGGCGTGTCGCCATTGACGAGCGCACACGCCTGCCCTGATCGCACTTAAAGTTTCGTGGTCGCACTCAGAACACCTTGTGCCAAGTGCGCTTGAACCAGTTGCCGGTCTTCTTTGTGTCCTTGACCGTCGTGTTCGCCACGTCCTCGGACTTGTCCGCGACCTTGCTGCCGACTGCCTTCGAGTCGTGCGCTGCTGTCTTCGAGCCTTCGACCGTCTTGTCCTTCACGTCGCCCGCCGCGTCGGCGGTCTTGTCCGCCGCTGTGCTGCCCACGTCCTTCGACTTGTCAACGACCTTCTCGCCGGTCTTCTTCGTCTTCTTCGCGGCAGACTTCGTGCCCTTCGCGGTCGCGTCCGCGGCGTCCGCGGTCTTGTCGGCCACGGCTGCGCCCGCGTCCTTCGTCTTGTCAACGACCTTGTCCTGAGCCGAAGCCTGCACGGAAGCAGACACTACGAGTGCGGCTGAAAAAATGGTGGCTACCAGAAGTTTACGCATTGCCGTTTGCCTCCCTGTAATAAATCGAGTCGCTTTCTTTTCTTCGTCACGTCAGGTGGCAAGCCACATGCCAGCCGTTCGGACGCCCGCCGTCCTTCGCGGCTTAAGGCGTGAAGGCGAAAGGATGGAGGATGAAAGAAGGGCCAAAAGCCTTCACTTCATCCTCCATCCTTTCGCCTTTGTTTTATCGAACGACGACGTTGACGAGACGACCGGGGACGACGACGGTCTTTACTATCTGCTTGCCCTCAATCCACGAGCGCACGCGCTCGTCGGCGAGTGCCGCGTCGCGCGTCTCGTCCTCCCCGGCGTCGGCACTGACGCTGACTCGCCCGCGCAGCTTGCCGTTGACCTGCACGGCGATCTCCAACTCGTCTCTGCGCGCGAGTTGCTCGTCAAACGAAGGCCAGCGCGCATCATTCGACAGCAGCCCGCCAGCGTGACCCAAGCCCTCCCACATCTCCTCCGCGACGTGCGGGCAGAAGGGCGCGAGCATCAAGACCAGCGATTCCAGACATTCGCGCACGGCGAAGTGGTCTGAAGCGGAAGCGGATTCGGGCGACGAATTGAAGTCGCCCAGAGCGTTCGATAACTCCATCATCGCCGCAACCGCAGTGTTGTAGCGCAAGTCCTCGAAGTCTTCGGTGACGCGCTTGATCGTCCGGTGCGTCTCCTGCCGCAGACGGCGCGCTTCGGGCGAGAACTCGCCCGCGCCGGTCGAATCTTTCGGCGCGGCGACGGCCTCTGCGCGCCAGCGATAGACCGTCGAATAAACCCGGCGCAGGAACCGGAGCGCGCCTTCGATGCCGGCCTCCTGCCAGCGCAGGTCGTTCTCGACGGGCGCGGCGAAGAGTACGAACAGGCGCACCGCGTCCGCGCCGTAGGCCGAGATCATCGAGTGCGGGTCAACGCCGTTGTTGACCGACTTCGACATCTTCTCGAACGACCCGACCTCGACCGCGTGCCCGTCGTTGATTGATGTCGCGCTCGCCACGCGCCCTTTGTCGTCGCGCACGACCTCAACGTCTGCCGGGTTGAAATAGAGTTTCTGCCCCGGCTCCTCCGCGTCGCGATAAAAAGTTTCGGCGACGACCATGCCCTGAGTCATCAACTTCCGCACAGGCTCGTCGAAGCTGACCAGCCCGATGTCGCGCATGAACTTTGTCCAGAAGCGCGTGTAGAGCAGATGCATGACGGCGTGCTCGACGCCGCCGATGTACTGATCCACGGGCGTCCAGTACGCGACCTTCTCCCGGTCGAACGGAGCTTCCGCGTTCCGAGGGTCGCAGTAGCGGAAGAAGTACCAAGACGAGTCAACGAACGTATCCATCGTGTCTGTCTCGCGCCTCGCCGCACCTTGGCACTTCGGGCAGGTCGTGTTGACGAACTCCGCGACGGTAGCCAGCGGCGAACGTCCTGCGCCTGTGAACTCGGCGCGTTCGGGCAGCACGACGGGCAGGTCGCTTTCCGGCACGGGCACGACGCCGCACGCGTCGCAATAGATAATCGGAATCGGCGCGCCCCAGAACCTCTGACGCGACACGCCCCAATCGCGCAGACGATACGTGACGGCGCGCTCGCCGAAGCCCTCGCGTTCAGCGAACTCCGCCATCTCGCGCAAGGCGTCTTCAGAGAGCTTGCCGCTCCAATCGCCGCTGCTGACGACTATGCCGTACTCTGTGAACGGCTCGCTCATCGCGACCGACTGGTCTTCGCTCGTCGGGTCGTGGTCAATGGCGGGCTGCTCGTGCGAGATGCGCTCGATGACGCGATGTATCGGCAGACTGTACTTCTGCGCGAAGTCGAAATCGCGCTCGTCGTGCGCGGGAACAGACATCACAGCGCCCGTGCCGTACTCCGAGAGGACGTAGTTTGCAGCCCACACCGGAACCTGCTCGCCGCTGAAAGGGTTGATCGCCGCCAGCCCTGTGTTGATGCCCTCCTTCTCTTCGTCCTCGCCCGGCGCGTGCGCGAGGCTGCGCGCCGCGCGCACGCGCTCGACGAAGCGCCGCACGTCTTCCTTAAGCGGCGACTTCTCGACGAGCGGGTGGTCAACCGCGACGACGACCGCGTTTGCGCCGTAGATCGTGTCAACGCGCGTCGTAAAGACCCTGACGCGCTCGTCCGCATCTTTGATTTGAAAGTCAATGTAGGCGCCTTCGCTTCGGCCTATCCAGTTGCGCTGCATCGTCAGCACGCGCTCGGGCCAGCCCCGTTCGATCTCGCGCATGTCGTCGAGCAGTTGCTCGGCGTAAGCGGTGATTCGGAAGAACCACTGCTCGATGTCGCGCTTCTCGACGGCAGCGCCGCAGCGCCAGCAGACGCCGCCCGACGACTGCTCGTTCGACAGGACAGTCTGCTCCTTCGGACACCAGTTGACGGGCGAGACTTTTTTGTAGGCCAAGCCGCGCTCAAGCATCTTCAGGAAGAACCACTGATCCCACTTGTAGTATTCGGGCCGGTGCGCGGCTATCTCGCGCCGCCAGTCGAAGCTGAAGCCCATGCGCTTGAATTGAGAGCGCATGTGCTCGATGTTTGCGTCCGTCCATTCGCGCGGCATCACTCCGCGCTTGATGGCGGCCTGCTCGGCGGGCTGGCCGAAGCTGTCCCAACCCATCGGGTGCAGCACGTTGAAGCCCTGCAAGCGCTTGAACCACGCCAGCGCGTCGCCTATCGAGTAGTTGCGGACGTGTCCCATGTGCAGGAAGCCGGAAGGGTACGGGAGCATTTCCAGACAGTAAAAATGCTTCTCTCTTGCGGCGTCCTGCTCGACCTCGAACGCGCCCGACTCTTCCCAACGGCGCTGCCACTTCTCTTCGATGTCCTGAATGTTTCTCTCTGTGTATCTCTCGTACATAGAAGTCCTGTGCCTTTCCTCACCTTACGGTAAACGACCGCCCCAAGCTTTCTCAAGCTCGCCGTAGGGCCGACCTGATTTCTAGTTTGATTGATCGTCAGGGATGTCGCCGCAAACGCCGCCGCACGCGCTTCAAGCGCGGCGCACGCGTCGCGGCACCGTAAGGAGGAGCTTGACTGGATGGTCGAAACGTTTCATGTCGAAACCCGACTCCCTCGAAAGGTGAGGCGATATTAGCGCACGAGTTACGCCGTTGTCGAATAAAATTAGCCGAAAAAAATCGCGGCGGCGACGCTTTCGATTTGCGGCGCGGCAGTCCGAAGAAGACGGCGGCCCGCGCCGAAGCTTCACCTGACGGTGTACGCGACCTTCTCTTTGCCGAGGAAATCTTTGCCGACGGTCTTCGACACGAGTCCTGCGTGCTCAAGCTCGAAGTAGGCGCGCTGGACTTCGCCGCGGTCAATCGAGAGCTTCGCGGCGAGCGAAGCGGGCGAGGGAAGCGCGTCGCCCGTCGAGAGTTGTTTGTCGCGTATGCGCGCCTCGATCTGCTCGCGTATTTGAAGATAGTGCGGGCCGGCGCTTCGGTCTTTCAGTTGAATGTCCATCAAGGCGGTCTCCTCAAGGTTCGGGGCGGTCGTGATGAAAGAGCGTAGCATGGAAAGGTTGCGCGCGTCGTCTCCGAGTTCGTCCTGCGGCGTCTCCAAAATGAAGGCCGCGTGGGCGAGACGCGGCTCGCGTGCGACGCGCGCGAGCGCCGCAGCGCCGATGTGCCCGAGGCTGATGTGAAAGTGTCGGTCAACGCGCGAATTGTACACGGCCTTCGAGTCGTTGAAGTGTACGGCGCGCACGTTCGAGAGTCCGACGTTTCTCTCCAGAGAGTCGAACGCCGCGGCGCAGCCGTCCTCATCTCTTATGTCGTAGCCCGCGGTGAAGGCGTGCGCCGTGTCGAGGCAGACGCCGAGGTTCAGTCCCGGACAACGCTCTGCGATCTCGCGCAGGTGCTCGAACCGATGGCCGATGCACTCGCCCTGCCCTGCCGTGTTCTCAAGAAGTATTCGGAACTCGCCGAGTTCGAGTCCTTCGCACGCCGCGTTCAGACTCTCCGAGCAGGTTCGCAGGCCGTCCGGTTCGCACGCGCCGCGCGCGCTGCCCGGGTGTACGACGAGGTAGTCCGCGCCGAGTCGCAGACAGCGCTCGACCTCTTCGCGGAACGAGGCGACGGACTTTTCCCGGATACCTTCATCGGCGGCGGCGAGGTTGATGAGGTAGTTCGCGTGTACGACGACGGGCGTGATTCCGACTTCGGCGCGCACGCGCTTGAACGTCTCGACATCCTCGTCCTCAAGCGGTCGCGCCTTCCACCCGCGCGGATTGCGCGAGAAGATTTGCAAAGCGTCCGCGCCGAGCGATTGAGCCTTGAGCAGAGCGTTCTGCAAGCCGCCCGCGATGCCCGCGTGAAAGCCGATCCTCGGTCGCGAAGGTTTCTCTTCGTCAACAGCGTCTCTGGCGGCGCACGCTCCTTCGTTAACACGCGCCTCCGCCGAATCGCCGCGCGCCTTTGTCGAACCTCGCCCCGCGACGCGCGTGTTTTTCCTCCGCACCGTCGAACCCTTCATCGCGACGTGCCTCGCTCGACCTCTTCCATCACGCGCAGGACGTTGCCGCCGAGAATCTTCTCGACATCGCCCGCGGTGTAGCCTCGCCTGAGCAGTTCCGCGGTCAGGTTCGGAAGTTCCGTGACCGAAGAGAGGTCGCGAGGCGTTGACTGTATGCCGTCGAAGTCCGAGCCTATGCCGACGTGCTCGATACCGGCGAGCCGGACGATGTGGTCAACGTGGTCTGCGACGCGCGCGGCTGTGACGGGCGGCAGACGCGCTGCGTATTCGCGCTCGCGCACACGGTCGCGCGCGATGCGCTTGAACGAGCCGCGCCCCGTCGTGGCGTTGCGATCCGCTTCCTCGACGAGCGGCGCTATCTCCCGGTCGAGCGCCTCCTTCGCTTCCATCCAGCCCGGCTCGACGAACCCGGGATAGAAGACGACGCAAGTTACGCCGCCCGTCCCTGCAATCGCGCGGATCATTTCGTCCGTCACGTTGCGCGCGACGTTCGCTATCGCGCGGCAGTTCGAGTGTGTGGCGATGACGGGTTTGGTCGAAGTCTCGACCGCATCCCAGAAGGTCTTGTCGGAGACGTGCGACACGTCAACCATCATGCCGAGCCGATTCATCTCGCCGACGACCGCGCGACCGAAGTCGTCGAGTCCGCGCAAGTGACCTTCGGCGTCGCCGGACGATCCGGCCCAACTCAGACTGTGCGTCCACGTCAGAGTCATGTAGCGGACGCCCATCCGGTAGTAGCGTTCGACGTTCTCGATCTTCTCGTCAACGGGATACCCGCCTTCGAGTCCGAGCAGCGCGGCGAGTTTGCCAACGCGCGCGGCGCGGCGTATCTCTTCCGCGGTCGTCGCGAGCGCCCAAGTCTCAGGATTATTTTCGGCGAGCGCGCGTATGGCCGCGATCTGCTCGTCGGCGCGACGCATCGCGCCCTCGCCGCCGAAGCCGTAGGTTTCAGGTTCGACCCAGATCGAGAAGAACTGCGCGTCTAATCCACCCTCGCGCATACGCACGGCGTCGAGGTGCGTCGTCGCGAGACGGCGGTTGATGTCCGCGCCCTCGTCAACGACGAATTGCACCGTGTCGGCGTGCATGTCAATCGCTACGGCGCGTTTATGAATCGAAGCGAGATCGTCCAGAGCTTTTTCGTTCGCCGTGAATTTCGCGGCGGGTTCGTAGTTCTTCAATTTGCCTCCGGGCGCGTCAAATTTTCGGGTGAAAGTGCCGGTAAATGAAGCGGACGCCGACGTGTTGAGACGCCGAACTTATTCGACGAGAGTCCGGCTCCGAGCCAACCTTCGGCCTGAGCGCAGCTTTGTTCAAGACGACAACTTTCTTTGCTGACAAATGTAATTCTGCACGAGGTGTTACATCCTTGCAAAGCGAGTTGGGTTTAATGTAATGTGGCCTTCCGTAATAATTCAAAGAGCGACTACTCAGTGAGGCACGAAAATTCTTAACCGGCTTTGATTCGCATCCCTCGCGAGCGCCCCGCACAACCTGCCCCCACGAGGTCGTGCGCCGCGGTGTGGCCGGTAGCTAAGGAGAACAAATGTTCAATGACGACGTGAGGAAGAAGGACGTGAAGACGCCGACCATCGTTCAGGAGGTTTGGCACGACGGCGAGTTCATCAAGTGGAACGACGCGCGCGTCCACGTCATGTCGCACGTTCTGCACTACGGCTCAAGCGTCTTCGAGGGCATACGCTGTTACAAGACCCGGCGCGGCCCCGCCGTCTTTCGCCTGCGCGAGCACATGCAGCGCTTCCTCAACTCGGCGAAGATTTACAGGATGGAGCACACGTGGTCGCTCGACGAACTCTGCGACGCGACCATCCAACTCGTCATGCGCAGCGGCCTACAGCAGTGCTACGTCCGACCGATCATGTTCCGAAGCCTCGACGAAGACCACCCGGCCTTCGGCGTCAACCCGTTTCCGAATCCGATGGCCTGCTACATCGGTGCATGGGACTGGGGCAAGTATCTCGGCGACGAGGCCATCGAGCGCGGCGTCGAGGTGTGTGTCTCTTCCTGGAACCGCCTGACGCCGAACTCGATGCCTGCGATGGCGAAGGCCGGTGCCAACTACATGAACTCGCAACTCATAAAGATGGAGGCGATCACGAACGGCTACGCCGAAGGGATAGCGCTCGACGACCGCGGCTATGTCTCCGAAGGCTCCGGCGAGAACATCTTTCTCGTACACGATGGCAAGGTCGTCACTCCGCCGCTCGCGTCTTCGATACTTCCCGGCATCACGCGCGACAGCGTCATCGAGATTTGCCGCGCGCTCGAAATCCCAATCGTCGAGTCCGGCATACAGCGCGCCGCGCTCTACGTCGCCGACGAACTGTTCTTCACCGGCACCGCCGCCGAGGTCACGCCGATCCGCTCGGTTGACCGCATACCCGTCGGCGAGGGCAGCCGCGGCCCCTTAACCGAGCGGATTCAACAAGTCTTCTTCGAGATCACTTCGGGCGAGAGCGAAGCGCCGGGCAACTGGCTCACCTTCGTCGGCGAGCACAAGCCCGCCGCGCCAGAGAACAACGGCCACAGCGCCGCGCGTTCGCGCGAAGCACGCAAAGTCGCGTCGAATGCTTCGGCGGGCGAGACCGCTGACGCCATCCACGTCACGCTCACCGAGTAGCAGTCTGCGAAATTTCTCTGCGGTCTTCGGGCGCTCGGTCTAAAGGGCCGCGAGCGCCCGATTCTCTTTCGTCCCGCCTTTTGCCGCTGTTTTGCCCGCTTTTCGCGCGAAAAGATGGTTGTTGACGCGCGCTCCGGCGGCGGCTTAGAATGTTTATGACGCGCCGATTCAGGCGACTCGAAATCTAACGGCTCGACCCGCAGAAAAAGGACGCGGCCCGCGCGCCCCGAAAAAAACTTCACGCCGAACACTTTCTAACGCACGAGCAGGCCGAAGAATCCGCACGACGCTTCCCCGTCCCTCGACCCTAGAGCGAAAGGTTTTTAAGACGACCATGCCGGTAAGAATCGACGAACTCTTGCGCGCCGCCTCGCAGGCGGGCGCGTCCGACCTCCATTGCAAGGCAGGCTCGCAGCCGTTCATGCGCGTCGGCGGCGAACTGCGTCCCATCGTGAACTCGCCGCGGCTATCACAGGAGGACACGCTCGACATGGCCTTCTCGATGATGTCGAACCGGCAGAAGCAGCGCTTCAAAGAAGTCTCCGAGGCCGACATCGCATACGGCGTCTCCGGCCTCGGTCGTTTCCGTGCAAACGTCTTCCAGCAGCGCGGCACGGTCGGCATAGTCTTGCGCGTCATCCCCGACGAGGTTCGCACGATCAGCGAGTTGGGACTGCCGCCCGTCGTCGAGCGCGTCGCCGACGAGCAGCGCGGACTGATACTCGTAACGGGGACGACCGGCTCCGGCAAGTCAACGACTCTGGCCGCGATGATCGACCACATCAACTCGACGCGCGGCGGACACGTCATAACCATCGAAGACCCTATAGAGTTCCTGCACCGCGACAAGCGCTCCTTCGTAACGCAGCGCGAGGTTGACGTTGACACGCGCTCGTTCGCCGAGGCGCTGCGCGGCGCGCTCCGCCAAGACCCGGACGTGATACTCGTCGGCGAGATGCGCGACCACGAAACCATCGAAACCGCGCTCACGGCGGCTGAGACCGGACACCTCGTCCTCTCGACGCTCCACACGCTCGACGCCACAGAGACCGTGCGCCGCATCGTCTCGTCGTTCGAGCCGCATCTGCAAAAGAGCGTCCGCATACAACTCGCAGGGATACTGCGCGCCGTCATCTCGATGCGGCTCGTGCGCGCCACCGACGGCGAGGGGCGCGTGCCAGCCGCCGAGATCATGGTCTCGACGGGCTTGATTCGCGACTACATCATCAACGAGGAGAAGACATCGCTCATACGCGATGCGATAGCCGCCGGAACCTCGCAGTACGGGATGCAGACCTTCGACCAGTCGCTGTTTACGCTCTACCAGTCCGGCCTGATCTCGATGGAGGAGGCGCTGCGCGGCGCGTCGAACGCCGACGAGTTCCGCCTGAGAGTTGCCGGCATTCGCTCGGCCTCCGATCAGGCGAAGGAAGACATGGAGCGCATGACGACCGTCAGCAACGGCCCGCCGCCGCGCGATAAATAGAAAGGCAGAAGGCAAAAGAGGGTGTTAGGTTTTGGGTACTGGGTGTTGGTCTTATTAAATTGACCAGCACCCAACATCTAGAACCTAACACCCTCTTTTGCCTTTTTACTTTTGCCATACTTCGGGCGAGTTGTTAGAATTTTTCGCGTGCCATCCCGACGACCGTGTCCGTTCGCGTTCTGAGTTGTCCGCCGCGCGTCAGGTGCTGAAAGGTTCGACGCCCGCGCCGTCCTGATGAAAGAGTGTCCATCCTGCCATCGTTGCTTCCAGGATCAAGTCAATCACTGTCCGAGCGACGGTGAACGACTGAAATTTTTAATCGCGCTCGACCCGCTGCTCGACGAGCGTTACCACCTCGAAAAAAAGCTCGGACAGGGCGGCATGGGTCTCGTCTTCAAGGCGCACCACAAGTTCATCAAGACTCAGCACGCGATCAAGGTCATCCTCCCCGAACTCGTCGGCAACGACCCTTCGCTCGCCGCGCGCTTCCGACAGGAGGCGATGGCGGCGGCGGCCATCCGCCACCCGAACACGGTCAGCGTCACGGACTACGGCATCCTCGACGGCACGACTCCTTACCTCGTCATGGAGTTCATCGAGGGCATCTCGCTCCACGACATGCTCATACGCGAGAAGCGCCTGTCGCCGGCTCAGGCGGTCGAGATCATGCTGGCCGTCTGCGCGGGCGTGGCTGCGGCGCACCGCGAAGGGATCGTCCATCGCGACCTCAAGCCTTTGAACATCATGCTCCGGCCCGGAGAGCCGCCGGGCGAGAGCGTGAAGGTTCTGGACTTCGGGCTGGCGAAGATCAAATCGAACGAGCTTCTCGGCTCGCTCGTCGCCGCGCAGACGCAGGGGATGATGGGTTCGCCCTTCTACATGGCCCCGGAGCAGTGGCACGACGATGAGATTGACGTGCGCGCAGACATCTACTCGCTCGGCGTCATCCTCTACCAGATGCTCGCGGGCGACGTGCCGTTCAAGGGCAAGTCAATCCCCTCGATCATGAACATGCATCTCAACTCGCCGCCCGTGCCGCTCGGCGAGCGTGGGATCGAGGTGCCGGAGCCGCTCGAACGAGCCGTCCGGCACGCGCTCGAAAAAGACCCTGCGCGTCGACCGCAGTCGGTCGAAGAGTTCATGGCGGAGTTGCGTGCGGCGCTCCCCGAATTGAACGGCGCGCTGCCCGCGCGCGAGCCGGGGATGGTGACCGTCCACCTCGGCCCCTTGGACACGATGGGGCTTTCCGAAAAGGAAGGGTTCGAGACAGGGCCGCAGGGCGAGAGTCCCGACAGTCTGAAGACGATAGCGAGCACGCCGGACGCGCTCGGCTCCGTCGCGCATGAGGCCGCGCCTTTGCAGCCCGGCACGAAGCCCGTCGCCGGCGCATCGACTGCACACGCCGATGACGGGCACGCGGCGCACTCGTCCGACACAGCGCGCCAGCAGAGCGCGCAGACCGCGGGGCAGTTCGGCGGCGCTCCGCTTCAGGTGTCGGGCGACGCACTGACCGAGCCTCTGCACGCGCCCTTCGACACTCGACGCGTCGAAGAGGAGCGGCAGCGCGCCGAAGCGCTCCGCCGCCGGCAGGAAGAGGAAGAGCATAGAAGGCGCGAGTCCGAAGAAGCGGCCCGCCGCGAAGCCGAAGAGCGCAGCCGTCGCGAAGAGGCCGAGCGCGCGGCAGCCTTCGCCGCGCAACAGCAGGCGGAATACGCGGCGCGCCAGAGGCAGGCCGCGCTCGACGCGCAGCAACAGTATGCGGGCGTCGGCTACGCGCCGGACGTTGTGCAGGGGCAGGGCGGAGTCGCGCCCTCGTCGTCGCGCATCGTGCCCGTCCTGATCGGCGCGCTCGCCGCGCTCGTTCTGCTCGCGTGCATCGCCGTCGGCGCGCTCTACATCACCCGCAACAGCGACTTCTGGAATAGCATCTGGAACTCGAAGAACACCAACTCGAACGTTGCCGTTAACACCAACAACGCCGTGAACACGAACAAGGGCGTTAACGCGAACGTCGGCACGGGCGCGAACGTCAACGCGAACTCGAACTCAGGCACGAGGCCGCCGGTCGCCGATCTCGTCCAACTTTCCGGCGGCACTTTCAAGATGGGGCGCGACGACGTGCCGCCGATGACCAACGAGTTGAAGTCGCTGCGCCCGCAGTATCTTCTATGGATGTACAACCAGTGGCCCGCGCATTCGGTCAACGTCAAGCCGTTCGCGATTGACCGGACGGAAGTGACCAACGCGGAGTACGCCGAGTTCGTCAAAGAAACGGGGCACAGGCCGTCGCCCGGCAACTGGGACGGCGACCGACCGAAGGCCGGCGAAGAGCAAATGCCCGTGACGAACGTCTCCTATGACGACGCGCTCGCGTTCGCAGAGTGGCGCTCGCGTCGTGACGGCGCGAGCTATCGTCTGCCGACCGAAGACGAATGGGAGTTCGCCGCGCGCGGCGGCGACTCTTCGCGAATGTTCCCTTGGGGCAGCAAGTGGGAGGACGGGCGCGCGAACCTCGGCACAGACTCGCTGCGCCCCGTCGGCTCGTTCCCGCAGGGGAACACTCCGCAGGGCGTCGCCGACATGATCGGGAACGTCTGGGAGTGGACGGAATCGAAGGCCGCGATGTACGCGGGCAACGACAAGACGCGGCTCGACCCGGCAGACCGCGGCAAGATCATCGTGCGCGGCGGTGCGTTCGCGAGCCGTCCCGACGGCGAAGAACCCGTCAACGTCACAGCGCGCAGGTGGCTGCCGCACGACCTGCGCGACCCGCGCATCGGCTTCCGGCTCGTACGCGCCGGGACTTGAAACCGCGCCGCGTTTGAATTAGTGTCCGGCGTGCGGTGATTTCAAAAGAGAGTTTGGTTGTTGATAAAGGCGTGACCCGAATGAATCAGGAACAAAGCAAAGAATCTTTCTGGACGGCGGGGCGGCTCGCGATGATGGCCTTCGTCTTCGCGCTCTCGGCGCTCATAATCTCGAACTGCAAGTCGAACGACACGGCTAACCTCGCGGCGAACGGCAGCGGCCAGCCGAAGGTGACGATCACAACGCAGCGCGGCGCTCAACCCCCGCAGCCGCCGCAGACCCAGCGCACCACGCTTCAGACCGTACCGGCCACGGTGTGGAACACCGAGATACAAGGCGTTGACGGAAGCTCGTTCCACCTCTCGGACTACAAGGATAAGGTCGTCGTGCTCGACCTTTGGGCTACGTGGTGCGGCCCGTGCCGGATGGAGATTCCGCACCTCGTTGATCTGAACAAGGAGTACGCCGGCAAGGGCGTCGAGGTCATCGGCCTGACGACCGAAAGCCCGCAGACCGACGCCGAACACGTGCGCGACTTCGCCAAGGAGATGAACATCAATTACAAGCTCGGCTGGGCGCGCGGCGACATGGCGATGGAACTGATGAACGGGAACACCAACATCCCGCAGACGTTCGTCATAGGCCCCGGCGGCAGCATCCTCTTTCACCAGACCGGCTACTCCGGCAATCTTCCCGTCATGATCCGCAATGCGATTGGACGCGCCAACGGCGGCAGCACGAGCGGCGACTGACGAAGACTTAAAGAAGTTTGAATGAGTGCCGCTGTCGCGGCGCTGAAAATTAACGGGTCGGCTCGACGCTTCGACTTGATTGAAGCGTCGAGCCGACCCGTTCGGGCGTCCAATGATTCGTTCCCGCCTACCTGTCGTTCGTGCCTGAGCCTGCGCCCATCCTGCTGCCGGGGACGGGGAGTCTTCCGTCCGCTCCGCTCGTGAGCGCGACGAACGCGGGGTCTTCCCGAAGCGAAGAGAAGACGGCGTCAACTCTCGCCTCCATCATCTCTTTGGCGCGCACCGAGCGGTAACGCTCGTACTCGAAGAAGTGTCGCTTGAGAAGCGCGAGCGCCTTCTCGCGCTGACCGGCCTGCGCGTAAACGGCAGCGAGGTTATAGGAGGCGGGCAGGAGCGACTCATGCTCGCGCGCGATCTTCAGAGCCTCGTCGGCGTGCCCCGTGCCCGCCATGAACGCGGCGGCGAAGACGAGGTTGTATGGGTCTTCGGGGTCGAGCGCGAGCGCCTTCTTGATGTATCGCTCGGTCTTCGCCGCGTCGCCCTCCGAGTTCCAGAAGACCGCGAGATTTCGATAAGCGAGCGGAGTCGGATACGTGCGCACCGATGCCTCGATGAGCGACAAGCCTTTCTTAAACTCGCCGTCGTGAATCGTCATCTTGCCGAGGCCGTGCTGCGCGACGGCGCGCGAGAGCGGGTCGGCGGGCATTTCGAGTATCGCCTCGAACGTCGTCCGCGCCTTGTCCCACTCGCCCGTGTGGTGTCTGTAGAGTTCGCCGAGATAACGCAGAGGCGTCGGGTCTGCGGGGTCGAGACGGTGCGCGAGGCTGTAGAGCCTTTCGGCCTGCGTGTAGCGCGCCTCGATCTCCGCGACGAGTCCGGCGCGCATGATTTGAATGATGCGTGCGCTCACACGCGGGTCGAAGACGGGCGACGGCGCGTCGTTCGCTTCGGCTGTTTCCAAGACGCCGAGCTTTTTCAACTCCTTCTCGGCGTCCTTCGCCTTCTTCGGGAAGAGGCACTTCTGGGCTAGCACGACGCGGAAGGATTTTGTGGCCCCGTCCTTGTCGCCAGACTTCGCCTTCTCTCTTCCGTCCTTCAAACTCGCGTCGAGTACGCTCTCGCGCTTGACCATCTCGCCGGAGACAAGCTTTTCGACCTGCTCGACCTTGAGCATGCCGTCCTTGTTCTCGGCCTTGCCCAGAACAGAGCCATTCGTCGCTGCGAGCACGGCGACCGGCGGCGTCGAATCGCCGACGAGTTTCTTCGACTCAGGCTCGCGGTAGTCGGCGATCTCCATCGCGACGCACTGCGCCGAGTAGAGCGAGAGCACGCGCGACTCGCGCAGGCTCGACCTCTTCAACTCGTCGTTCGTCCGAGGGAACCAGTAGAGCACGAGTCCGAGCGGGCGCGGGTCGTCCGGCGCGGGGACTTTCCACGGCACGTAATAGACCTGCGGCGGATTGGAAGTAATGCCGCCGCCGCCGGAAGACATCCCGCCGACGCCGCCACCGCCTCCGCCTCCGCAGGTCGCAAACGCGGGCGAGGCCACAAAGAGCGCGCACAGAAGAATCGCAAGCCAACGAGCGAACACAGTTTTCATGGCGCGGGATTCTAACAAAGGTGGTACCGGAAGCATAGCATTCGAGCGTCGCGCGGGTGTCTTTAGCAAAGAAAAAAGAGAGCCTCGAAAGGCTCTCTCGTTATTCTTTCTCTTTTGTGTAAGAGCTTCTCGTTCGTCTTTACTGACCGCGCTTCTCTTCGAGTTCGCGCTCGCCCTCTTCGCGAAGCTCGCGCCCCTCGCGCTCGGCTTGTTTGTCCTCAAGCCCCTGCCCGACTGATTCGCGCGCGCTTCCCTCGATGCGCTTCATCTCGGATTCGACGCGCGCCTCTATCTCGTCAACCGGCGCAGACTCGCCCGTCTCTTCCTGCGTTACGAAATCGCCCTTTTTATCGTCCATGCTCGTTCCACCTCTCGATAATTTTTTACGACGGGGGTTTTCGGTCGCCGAATACTCTCACTGTTCGCGCCCGCGGGTCAACTCGTTTGCCCGGCGCGCGCCGCTTGACTTATACTCCCGCACGATTTCAGACGCGCCGGTGCATCCGTCTCTCCCGTCCCCACGGACACCCCGGCGCGCGGCCACGCATTAAGTAAGGAGGTTTCCCCCGCCGTGTCCGATGAGATAAGCCGCCTGATAAGGAACGGGCAAGAGACGATAGTTCGCGATTGGACGGAGAGGGTAACGGTTGACCGCCGCGTCAACTCCGACGCGCGCCTCTCCTATCTTCAACTCGTTGACCACATCCCGCAGATCGTCGAGGAACTTCAACTGGCGCTCGCCGGGCGCGCGGGCGAGCATATGCTTCACGAGGGCATGGAGCACGGTCGCCAGCGCTGGCGTCAGGGCTACGAGTTGAAGGAGGTCGTGCGCGAGTTGACGCTTCTGCGCGCGACGCTCGCCGAGTTCATCGAACGCTATCACGGCGCGTTGCCCGCGCGCTCGTCCGAAGAACTCACGCGCTCGCTCCACCGCATCAACCTCTTCATGGACGACGAGATTTACAAGACGGTCGAAGCCTTCCTCGACGCGTCGCACAACCCGCAGGCGAACTGAACCGGCGCGGACGGCGGGACGGCCCCGAATTCATCCCCGACCCGATTTTTTTTCGCGGGCGCATCGTGCGGCCCGCGACGTTCCGTCTGCAATGCTCGGTGAGTGTTGCGCGCGGTTTCCGAGTCCACAGCGCACGCAAGCGCTTTACCGTTGCCGCCCCACTTCGTATAAACTCTTCCCAAAGGCATGTCCCGAAAAGTCGGAGCATGACGGACGAAGCGCCGCGTCGTTCGATCCAAGCGATTTCGTATGAACGCCCGCGGCGGCAAGGCCGTTCATCTCGTCGTTTGAAGTTTTAAGAGTGGAGGGAAGTCGTGATGAAGTCATCAAAGAGAAGTCTCGTGTTCGCGCTTGCAGCATTGGCTGCTATGTGTCTCTGCTCGGTCGCGGCCCCGGCGCAGCGGAAGGGAAGGTTCGTCAGGCAGAGGACGGCGGACGCCGTGCGCCACTCGAACGAGGCCGCCGCGGTGATAAATAAAGTCATGGGCGTGCCCGACAAGGCGATACCGCGCGAACTGCTCGAAGGCGCGGAGGCCGTCGCCGTCTGCCCCGGAGTTTTGAAGGCCGCGTTCGTCGTCGGCGGTCGAAAGGGCGACTGCATCATAAGTCGCCGCACCTTGAAGCGGCAGTGGGGCGCGCCCGTCTTCTACAACATGGCGGGCGGGAGTTTCGGCGCGCAGATCGGCGCGACGAAGACCGATTACGTCCTGCTGTTTATGAACGCCGACGCGCTCGGCGGTCTGATGAAGGATAAGTTCGAGTTGGGCGGCGAGGCCGAGGCGACCGCCGGGCCCGTCGGTCGCGCCGCGGGCGCGGAGACCACACCGAATTTGAAGGCGGGGATTCTCTCCTACTCGCGCAGCAAGGGACTCTTCGCCGGACTCTCGCTCAAGGGCGTCGCAATCACGCCCGATAACGATCTGAACGAGGCTTACTACAACAGCAAAGCGTCGGAGTTGATCGCGAAACAGGAGGACACGTCCGTGCCTTCGCAGGTGCGGGCCTTCCCGCTCGCGCTCAGCCGCTACTCCGTGCGCCTGCCGCACTGACATCTGACGAGAAGGAGAACTGAATGAAGCTTTCATCCCCGAAGACTCTGATACTGCTCGCGGCGCTCGCCGTCGCCTCGATGCTGCTCGCAACTTCGCCGGGCCTCGCCCGCCAGAACGAGAGGCAGCGTACGACCACACAGCCGACCTCGACCGCGAATCCGAAACAGCAGAAGGAGGCGTCGAAGAAGGCGGCGGACGCCTCGCGCGTCTTCGAGCAGATCATGGGCGCGCCCGACCGCTCGATACCGAAAGACCTGCTCGACCGCGCGGAGGCCGTCGCCGTCTTCCCCGGAATGATCAAGGCCGGGTTCGTCGTCGGCGGTCGCGGCGGCAGCGGCCTCATCAGCCGCCGCGTGACGGGCGGGTGGAGCGCGCCCGCCTACTTCAACATGGGCGGCGCAAGCGTAGGCTTGCAGATCGGCGCGGCGAAGACCGACCTCGTTCTGCTGTTTATGAACGACGACGCCTTGAAGGGTCTGCTCGGCGACAAGTTGGAGATCGGCGGCGAGGCGAGCGCCGCAGCCGGGCCCGTCGGTCGGTCGGCAGCAGCCTCGACCAACCTCAAGCTTGACGCGGGGATTCTCTCCTACTCGCGCAGCAAAGGTCTCTTCGCCGGACTCGAACTCAAAGGGGCGGTCATCAACCCCGACAACAATCTGAACGAGGCGCTCTACGGCCTCAAGGCCAAAGAGATTCTGACGGGGGCGAACAAGGTGAAGATGTCGGACGTTCTGCCCGGAGTCATCGTCTTCCCGAACACGCTCGCACGCTACTCGATAAAGTGAAGGCGGAAGGCGGAAGGATGAAGGCGGAAGCGAAGACAACTCTTCTTTCATCCTTCATCCTTCATCCTTCCGCCTTTCTCGCTTGACGCTTCGCGCGGCCCGCCCATACAATCCGCGCAGCCTGTTCGAGCGAGCAGGAAAACGGAAACCCCCCGAAGCGCCGAAGACGCGCAAACGCTCACGAGCCGAGGAGCAAAGCAATCATGCAGCCCCGCACGCAGCGACAGAGGGATATCTACGAATACATCACGCGCTTCATCGAGCGCCACGGCTACGAGCCTTCATACGCGCAGATCGCGCGCCACTTCGGCGTCTCGTCGAAGGCGACGATTGCGAAGCACATCGAGGCGCTTGAGCGCCGCGGTCTGGTTTCGCGCCACCGCAGCGACGGCGCGTTCGGCCTCACCGTCCAGCAAGAGGAAGTGGACGTTGACTCAACGTGCGAAGTCTCGCTGCTCGGTCGCATCGCGGCGGGCGCGCCGATTGACACGGCGGAAGACCGCGAGACGATAACCGTGCCGCGCTTCCTTCTGGGGCGCGTGCGACCGAATCGCGTCTACGCTCTGCGCGTGACGGGCGACTCGATGATTGACGAGCACATCTGCGACGGCGACATCGCGCTGATAGAGAACCGGACGGAGGCGCGCGACGGCGAGATCGTGGTCGCACTCGTCGATGGCGCGCGCGCAACTCTCAAGCGCCTCTACCGCTTCGGCCCCGAAGTCGAGCTTCGCCCCGCGAACTCGCAGCACGAGCCGATACGCCTCCACGCGTCGAAGGTTGTGGTGCAGGGCATATTTCGCGGGCTGCTCAGACCCGCGGCGTGAGCTAAAGACGGACGAGCGCCGCCCGTCGAAAAGGCGGTCGGCGCTAACGTCTGTGGAAAAGATGTGGGCGGCGGGATTGATGTCCCGCCGCCTTTTTGTTTGCTGCTCAGGCGGTTTGGAGTTGGCTCGTGCATTCGGGGCAGCGCGTGGCCTTGATGGGGATCGTCGAGACGCAGAAGGGGCAGTTCTTGGTCGTCGGCTCTTCCGACTTCGCAGGCTCGCCGCTCCAGAGGCGGTTGACGCGCTTGACGATGAGGAAGATGACGAAGGCGACGATGATGAAGCTGATGATGTCGTTGATGAACTGCCCGTAGGCGATGACGGGGACGCTCATCGTCTTGGCCTCGGCGAGCGTCTTCGGGATGCCCTTCGACTCGTCGAGCACGACGAAGTGGTTGGCGAAATCAATCTTGCCGGTAATGAGGCCGATGGGCGGCATCACTATGCCCTCAACGAGCGAGGTGACGATCTTCGTGAACGCCGCGCCGATGATGACGCCGACGGCGAGGTCTATGACGTTGCCGCGCGCGATGAAATCGCGAAACTCTTTGAAGACTCCCTTTCGTTCGGCCATGATTTTACGGCCTCCGATCCTTCCGGCTTTCGTTGGAACGCACGAGTTTGTATTGCAATTCGCCGCGCCCGTCAAGCTGAACGAGCGCCCCGTCCATTCTGACCGACAAGACCGAACCTCTGTCAACGCCGAATCCCGGCGTTCTTAAAAAACCGGAAATAATCGAAGCCCGCGGAGTCTGTGCGGATGGCACGGTCGTTGCCAAAAGCCGTGTGCGCGCAGTCGCGCCACGTTCTCTAGCTTTTCGAGAGGGCGGCAAGAGTTAAGAAAAAATCTTACGAAGGATTCAAGGATCGCCCTACACAACTAAGATGCGAAAAGCCAACTCACACGAACGATTCCGCCGCTTTGCCGCCGTCGGCCTCGCCGTCTCTCTCTGCCTCGGCATACTCTTGAGCGGCCTCCACGGCGCTCAGCGACTTACGCACGCCGCGCTGAACGGGCCTACGCGCGGGCGCGGCAAGAAGATCGCCAACGACTTGCACAATCAGGTGAGTAACACGCTGCCCTTCGCGCGCGTCCGCGTCATCGTGCAGCCCACAAGCTCCTGGGGCAACTCGCTCGACACGACGCTGAAGGGCGAGGGCGCGAGCGTCAAAGGCCCTTTCAAAAATTTCACGGCGCGTTCCGTCGAGATGAACGCCGGTGACGTTGAGGCGCTCGCGTCGCGAGACGACGTGGCATACGTCACGCCCGACCGGCAGGTGAAACTGCTCGGCCACGTGACGCTCACGTCGGGCACGGACGCGGCGGCGGCGACTGCCGCGCCGAATCGATACGACGGAGCGGGTCTCGGTCTGGTCGTGATGGACTCCGGCATCGAAGCGACGCACGCCGCCTTCGCGGACGCAAACGGGAACTCGCGCGTCGTCTTCAGTCAGGACTTCACGGGCGAGGGGCGCACGGACGATCCATACGGCCACGGCACACACGTCGCCTCAATCGCGGCGGGCAACGGCTCGGTCGCGGGCGGGGCTTACGCTGGCGTTGCGCCCGCGGCGAAGATCATCAATCTGCGTGTGCTCGACTCACACGGACTCGGCTCGACCTCGACCGTGCTCGCCGGACTCGACTGGATTTTGCAGAACAAGGACAACCCGGCCTACAACATCAAGGTCGTGAACCTCAGCCTCGGCACGCCCGCGGTTGACTCGTACGCCAATGACCCGCTGTGTCAGGCCGTACGCCGCCTCGTTGACGCAGGAATAGTCGTCGTCGCGGCCGCCGGCAATCAGGGCAAAGACTCGGCTGGCAACAAGGTTTACGGTCTCATACACTCGCCGGGCGACGAGCCTTCGGCTTTGACGGTCGGCGCTTCAAACACCTTCGGCACAGACCCGCGCTCGGACGACGGCGTGACGACCTTCAGTTCGCGCGGGCCGACGCGCGGCTACACGACCGACGACGCGGGCGTCATACACTACGACAACCTCGTCAAACCCGATCTCGTCGCGCCGGGCAACAAGATCATCGCAGCCGAAGCGACGAATAACTACCTCGTCACCAGCAATCCTTCGCTCGAAGCGAACGTCTCGACCATGCCGGGACGCCGCTACATGTACATGAGCGGCACTTCGATGGCGACGCCGGTCGCGGCGGGCGCTGCGCTCCTAATCAAGCAGGCCAACCCGTCTCTGACGCCCAACCTCGTCAAGATGGCTTTGATGTACACGGCGCAGCCGCTCGTGGGCTTCAACCAGTTCGAGCAGGGCGCGGGCGAGATGAATCTGGAAGGCGCGATGAGGCTGGCGAAGCTCGTCCGCGCGGACGCGGGCGCGAGTCTCGCCGTAGGCTCACCGCTGCTCTGCGCGTCGTGCTCGATGCCCGCGGCGCAGACGAACATCGCCGGCTACCAGTTCAACTGGGGGCAGGGTCTCATCGTCGGCAAGTCGTTCGCGACGGGCACGAACCTCGCGCTCAAGTATCAGGCCGTTTACGGACTCGGCGTGCTCATCAGCGACGGCACGCTTGAGTCGAGCGGGACTCTGATGTCGGACGGGACTCTGATGTCGGACGGCATCACGATCAGCGAGAGCATCAACACGAGCGACGGCACGACGCTCGACGGCGGCACGTTCTTCTGCGCGTCCAGCGTGCTCATGTCCGACGGCACGTTGATGTCGGACGGGACTCTGATGTCGGACGGGACTTTGATGTCGGACGGGACTCTGATGTCGGACGGCGTGCTCCTCGCAGACCTTTCGGCGCAGGCATCCAGCGCGCTGCTCGGCGGCGACAAGTCGAAGTCGATGCAGCCCGTGAAGGACACGAGCGGCGTGAATAAGAGCGGGCCGAAGTAGACGAGTCGGTGTAAAGACCGAAGGCGGAAGCGACGGCTTCGCCTTCAAAGAAAAAGGCTTGACGCCCGCGAAAGCGAAGGCGTCAAGCCTTTCAGATTTTAAGTCGTCAAGCCTTTCAGATTTTTCGGCGGCGCTCTCTGCGATGACGGCGCGCGGGCTTTAATGGATGCGGCGAGCGAGCGTCGCGATTTGATCATTGGAAGTGTCGCTCGATCTCGTCGAGTTGTTTGATCAGCCGTGCCGACTGCGCGTTCGAGACGGGCGCGAGTTGTCCGCGCAGCGTCGCGAGCGTCTTCTTGAAATCGGTTCTCTCGTCCGGCGCAAGCTGGTAAGTCTGGTTGCCGCCCTGTGTGTCGGCAACCACGGCGTTGAAAGTCTCGCCGATTAGGTTAAGGGCGTTCTCTGCGTGAGCGCCGCGCGGGTAGAGTTTCAGGTACTGGCCGTCGGTCGCGGAGACGTAGTAGAGCGTGCAGCCGAGATCGCCTTCGCACTCGCCGGGCAGGGGCGTGCGCGCGGCCTCCCACGCGACGCGCTCGCCGACGGGCAGGTCGCCGTACTTCTTCTGCAAGTCCCAGAGCAACTCCGCGCGAACGTACCACTGCCCCGACGGCTCGCTGTAAACGATCTCCGGGGCGCGCTCGGTCGTCCAGTCTTTGTAAGGCGCGTTCTCGTGTTGCTCGACGGGTATGGCCGAGAGCGAGCGGGCGAGCGCCTGAAGACGTGCGAACTCCAACTCGGCGAGCGCATCGCGCCCCTTGACCTCTTTCGTCGCGCGGTCGAGCAGGCGCGCGAGGTCTGCGAGTTCGGCGAACGAGGCGGAGGTGTTGGCGAGCCGTTCGCCGGCGATGCGCCGGTAAATCTCTTCGCGCCGCGAAGGGTCGAACGGCGCGGTCAGACCGCCGAAGACCCAGCCCTTCACGCCGCCGGGCGCGGAGACGAGATACCAGTAATCTTCCGCCTCGCCGACCTTCGACTTCTCAGGCGAGCGGTCGAGTTCCTCGACGACGACTCCGAGTTGCAGTCGCGCCGACTCGCCCGCGCCCGTGTCGGGTCGCTCGCGCACGCGCGCGCCCGACGCCGTGATGATTCTCTGCCGCGCGGTCGGGCCGGCGTCCTGCGCGGAGGCGAGCGGCGCGGGCACGGCGAAAAGGATTACGAGAGCCAAGGTTTTAAGAAAAGTTTTCATCGTTTTTTTCGTTGAGACTCGGAGTCGTCGGAGTTCTAAGAAGTTATTAAAAGGAGCGAACAACGATTCGTCGTTCGCTCCCGTCTGCGTGCGCTGCTTTCAGTCGTGCTATGCCGCACGCGCTCACTCGCCGAAACTCTTGAGCTTCGCGGCGAGCGGCGATTTGAGTCCTTGCAGCGCGTTGACCTCGGCCTGCGCGTCCGCCTTGTCGTCGAGCGCGAGGTATGCGAGGCCGAGATTGAAGTGCGCCTCGGCGTAGTCGGGTCTTACCTGCACGGCGTCACGGAAGGCATCGGCGGCCTCTTTGTAGCGTTCGAGAGTTCCGTATGCGATGCCTAGATTGAAGTCGGCCTCGGCGTAATCGGGCTTGAGCTTGACGGCACGTTTGAACGACTCGACGGCGTCCGTCGTCTGCCCTGCGGCTGCGTATGCGAGGCCGAGATTGTAGTACGCGACCGGCTGGTCGGGCGCGAGCGCGATGACCTGCTTGTATGCCTCGGCGGCCTCCTTTGGCTGCTTGTCGGCGGCGAAGGCGTTCCCCATGTTGTAATAGGCGACGGCCTTCATCTCCATCTTGTCGGCGAGCGCGACGGCCTGCTTGTAAGCCGCGACGGCCTCCTTGTTGCGACCGGCGGTTTCGTACGCGACGCCGAGTTCGTAGAAGGCTCTGGCGCTGCCGGGCTTCATCTCTGTAACTTTCCTGAAGTCGGCGACGGCCTCTTCGTAGCGTCCAGCCTCGTAAGCCTCGCGCCCCTTTATGCTCAGAGCGCCGGCGTCGTCCGTCACCATCATGTCGCGCGTCGCGCCGCCCGCGATGAGGCGGTTCGAGGCGTCGCGACCGGCGTACTGCGCGAAGTTCGAGCTTGCCTGAAGCTTCTTCTTCGGCGGCTTCGGCGGCTGCTGCTGTTGCTGCGCGAGCGCCGACGACGCGAGGCCGAGCGCGAGCAACAATGAAGCGAAGGCTGAGACGACGAACGTGATGGTCGCTTTCCTGAACTGGTTGGACATCTTGTTTCCTCTCTCGTTTGACTTCCCGGTCTTCAAACGAAGACGGTCTTAAAAAGTTTCGTCGCCCGGCGCACGCTCGCCGTCGATGAGACGTTTCGGCGTCGGCGCTCAGTCGCCCGCGGCCGTCGCGGCTACTACGGGCGCGGGCGTCGAGGCGTCGCGCTTCCTCACCGTGAAGACGGAAGTGCTGATGGTCTTGCCCTTGACCTTCACGTCGCCGAGCGGTTCCGCCTCGTAGTCAACGCCGAGCAGTTCGGCGGTCGCGCTGCTGGCGAGTAGAGCGACGCCCGCCTCCTTCGTCGTCGATTCGAGCCGCGCCGCGAGGTTCACGGTGTCGCCGATGATTGTGTATTCGAGACGGCCGGGCGCGCCGACCACGCCGCACGTCGCTTCGCCGGTGTGTATGCCGACGCCGATTGCGATGTGCGGGCGGCCCGTGCCCTTCCACTCTTCGTTCATGCGTTCGAGTTCTTCGAGCATTTCGAGTCCGCACAGCACCGCCGCGCGCGCTTCGAGTTTTTCGCCGCGGTTGACGGGCGCGCCGAAGACGATCATCAATCCGTCGCCGATGTACTTGTTGATGTGGCCGCCGTAGAAGCTGATGATGCGGTGCATGCGGCTGAAGTAGTCGTTGAGCCACGTGACGACTTCCGCCGAAGAGTTCGCGGACTCAGACAAAGTAGTGAAGCCGCGTATGTCCGTGAAGACTATCGTGACGACGCGCGACTCGCCGCCGAGCGCGACCGAATCGCGCTTCTGCCAGAGTTCTTCGGCGACTTCGGTCGAGACGCAGCGCGAAAAGATGTCCATGATCTGCGCTCGCTCGACCTCCTTCTCTTCGCGCACGGCTCGCTCGTGCGCGTACCGCAGCGCAAATCCCAGCGGCGCGAAGAGGCCGAGCGCCAGCCACGAACTCGCCAGCGGCAGCACAAGCCCGTGCGAGTCGAAGACCCACATCGAGACGCCGAGCAGCGCGACGGCGATGACGACGACGCAGGCGAAAGCAAGAAACGCTCGAAGGTAAAAAACCGGAAGCGATGCGAGCGCGAGCGCAAGCAGAACGAGCGCGACCTGCCAACCGTAGCGAGGACGGACGAGCGTTCGACCGAAGAGCATCGTCGCCGCGGCGTTCGCGTGAATCTCGACGCCGGGCATTCGAGCCGGTATTAAGGGAAGGTTGCGGTCGAACAATCGCGCAAGCGATGCCGACTCGTAGAACGGCGTGAAGAAGAGGTCGGGCGCGTCGTTGTTGGTCGCGCCGATAAGGACGATTCGGTCGCGGAACAGTTCGTCGGGCAGTTGCGCCTGTTCGTCGAATAGAACGTCGGCGGCTGAGACGGTTCTAAACGACGGCGTGCGGCCGCGGAAGTCTAGCTGCAAAGTCTCGTCCGTGCGGAGCGGCAGCAGACGGTCGCCAAGCTTGAAAGAGTAGTCGGTATCCGGCTTCAACTCGTCGCCCGAATAAAGCTGCGCGAGGGCTGCGGCGAAGCTGAACTGCGGCTGCTGTTCGCCCGGAAGCTGCCGGACGAGTTGCGTCGAGCGCACCGCGCTGTCGCTGTCGTGCGGCAGGTCTGCGAAGCCGACGGCGGTCGCCTGATCTGCAAACAGCGGCAGAGGGATGATCGCGGGCGTGCCTCCGGCTTCGAGCTTCTGGACGAGCACGATGCTCTGATCGTCTGTATTCGCGTTGCCGATTGCGTCGGCGAGCGTCTGGTCGGCGGCCTTGTCCTCTTCGGTCGTGCCGCCCTCTTCGGAAAGATAAAGATCGAGGCCGATGACCTTCGCGCCGCCCTCGCGCGCGCGGTCCATGAGCCGCGCGTACCAATCGCGCGGCCACTTCTGAAGACGCACGTTCGAGGCTCGAATCGCGCGCTCGTCAACCTCGATGATCGTTATCGGCTCGCTCAAACCGCGCCCGCGAATTTCCGTGTGACGCGCGTCGCGCAGTTGTAAGAGAAGGTCGAGCGCGCGATTCTCTAAAGAGGTTGTCAGGCCGTAAGGGTTTGCCTCGTAGCCGCCGCCCTCTTCGCGGAGGGGTCGCATCGCGAGCGCGACGGCGAGCCACACGACGAGCGTCAACGACAGCGCCAAAGCCCAGTAGCGGCGGCGCAGAAGGTTCGAGACGAAGGAGAAGCGGCGTGCGGCCATGCGGGTCAATCTCAAACGGGAGTCGCGGCTGAAAATCGCTCGTGGCCCCGGCTCCCAAGGCGCGGTGGTTTCAAAAGGAAGAGTCCGCGGTTGACGCGCGATTGTAGTCGCGGCGTCGGCGGACGGTCAACACCGACGAGCGCATAGCGCGCGATTCGTTCACCGAAACATTCGTGCAGAGAGATTGTGAGGCGAATCGGTGTTGACGGCGTGAGAGTTTGCCGGGCCGCCTGACACAGCGGGGCCGCGCGCGATGCCTCCGCCCGACGACACGCGCGACCCCGCGCCCCGTCCCATCAACGGGGCGCGCGGCACAGTCTTCCCCAAACGAGACGTGCCCGCGTTAATCGCTAACCAAAATGCCTTTGCTCGTGAAGTCCATGTGATATCCTTTCGCTTGTTCCTGTCTTTGAAAACTAAGGCGACGGTCTGATGCAAAGCGTAGCTCACCCTCAAAGGAGTGTTGAGCATCGCCGTTGAGCATGAAAGTAGGTTCATACCCACGGCGACATCGTTACGCAAAGATATTCTATGCGGAATCACGCATAGATGCAAGTTAAATTTGCCGCACGCCTCATCGGGAGGGTATGCCTGATGGGGGCGGCGGCGCGGATTAGGCCGGAGCATCTGCACGAGAAGTTGCGGCAGATTCGGCTCGCCCTCGGATTATCTCAGACGGAAATGCTCAAGCGTTTGGGATTCGAGGATAGAATTGCGTATCACAGAATATCCAACTACGAGTTGGGAACGGGTGAACCGCCGCTACCTATTTTGCTGGCTTACGCAAGGTTGGCTGGAGTATCGACTGATATGCTCATCGACGATGAGATTGAATTGCCCGCGAGATTGAAGCACAAAAGATAGAGGAAGCGGGAACATAATCAACTCGAACTCTCCCGCTGTTAGTCTTCCTTCCGTGCGTCGCCGCCGATCCCGTAATGAAAGACCAGATGTCCTCCGAACCAGCCGCCTATCGACAGCAACAGTAGTCCGACGGCTTCGAGCACAGGCACAACAAACAAGTTATTGCCCGCGGGCGTTTGAGGCCCGCCGCGCAGCACGACGCTTATCAGATAAGGGCACAGGGCGGTGAGCATCAACAGCATGTGACGCAGTGCCGTTCGGCTCGCCGGATGGTCTTGTGGTATCGAGGCGTAGTCCAACGCGCCCGCCAGCGCAGCCAGCACCGCCGCGGCGAGGCCGAGGACGATAGTCCAGAAAGAGATTGACCACCAGACGTTCTCTCCGCGCCAGAATCCCACGGCGTCCCACAGAAGTGACGTGCCGAGCAGCGCCAAAGGAAAGTCGCTCAAGACGGCGTGGAGCGGATGCCCCAAAACGCGCAGACCTTTGCTCATGTGTCGCCTCTACGGACGCAGAACGTAAACGCCGACGAGCAGGACGACGAACGATGCGACCGCGAAGCCGCCGTGGATGACTACAGCAGAGATCGGCAGCGCCTTCTTCTTCAGATGCAGCGAGAAGAGATAGAAGCCTCCGAGCGCCGCACCGACGAAGCCGAGCAAGGCGATGACGGTCGCCGTCGTGTAGCCGTGCCGGACCAGTGCCAAGATCAAAGCGACCAGCCCCGCCGCAGCAAGGAGTCCGTGAACGAGCGCAAGACCGAGCGGCGGCAACTCTCGACCGCCGAAGCGCATGAGCGCCATCACCAATCCTCCGAGCGCCGCTATCGCAAAAAGCACTATCGCCGTTGTCATCAATAAATCTCCTTTCGGAATCGTCAGAAAACTAATTTAGTAATGGCTGCGCATATAAAATACAGCATTATACTAATAAGTCAACATCTTTTTTGACTTATTAGTATTTGCGCTGCAAAATGCCTATACTTCGGGCGGAGGAATTCATTCGTGAAGACGACCAAACTGGACGAACGCTTTTTTAACAGCACGCGCGGGCGCATCGTAACGATTCTACGGGGCGCGGCCTGCACGGTGGAGGAGTTGGCGCAGAGTCTCGAATTAACCGACAACGCCGTCCGCGCGCACCTCGCCACGCTTGAGCGCGACGGGATGGTCAAGCAGAAGGGCGTGCGGCGGGGCTTTCGTAAACCGCACTACACCTACACGCTCAGCCACGAGGCGGAATCGCTCTTCCCGAAAGCCTACGACGTACTTCTCAACCGACTTCTCGCCGTTCTGAAAACGCGTATGCCGCGGAAGAGGCTGGAAGAGATTCTCCGAGAGGTCGGTCAATCGCTCGCAACACTTCAAACACCGGGCAGCAAGAGAGAGGGCATCGAGGGCCGCGCGAAGAAAGCGGTTCAAGCCCTTGCCCAACTCGGCGGGAAAGCGTCGGCTGAGCGGGAAGGAGACGGATGGGTTATCCGCAGTGAAGCGTGCCCGCTGGCCGCGGCTGTGGCCGAGCATCCGGAAGTGTGCCGGCTCGCCGAAGCTCTGGTGATTCAAATCATCGGGTCGAACGTTGTGGAGCAGTGTGATCGGGAAGGGCCGCCGAAATGCCGGTTCGCCGTCAGTGCGCGGGATGTTGATTGATGTAACCGGCTCGACCGCGGCGGCACGTCGCAGCGAAAGCGTTTACGATCTCTATTCTTCATTCTTCACCTGGGGTTTACACCGCGAAGTCGAAGCTTGACATCGTTCGCACGCCGGACTAACGTGCAAGCGTCTCTCAGGCCGAGCGCCCTGCCGTAAAATTTCGCCAGCGTCTTCTTTATCAACGCCGACTCCGATAAACGCTCCGCACGCCGACACACTCGAATGAAAAGCAAGACGAACGCCTCCGAAATCATCAGCGCGTTGCGTTGCGCACGCTCGCGACGCTTCGTTATCGTCGTGGTCATCTCGCTCGCCGCGCTCTCGCTCGCGCAGACTCGCCCGCCACGCGCCGACGCCGACGCCGTGACGCCACGACCGGAACTCGTCTTACAGACCGGACACGCGATGCGCGTTGACGCGCTCGCCTTCAGCCCCGACGCGCGCCTCGTCGCGTCGGGCAGCGCCGACAACACCGTTCGCCTCTGGGACGCGGAGACGGGGCGTGAGCTTCGCTCGCTCGCCGGTCACAAGGCTTACGTGCGCGCCGTCGCCTTCAGTCCCGACGGTCGCACGCTCGTCTCCGGCTCGACCGACGGGAGCGTTCGACGCTGGGACGTTTCGACGGGACAGACGGGTGCGACGATTGAAGGCGTCGGCAGCATCATAAGCCTCGCCTTCAGCCCGGACGGTCGCGCGCTCGCCGCAGGGACGATGGATGGCGCGATCAAGCTCCTCGACGCGGCGACGTGGAGCGAGACGCGAACGCTCGCGGGACACAAGAATCAGGTGACGAGCCTCGTGTTCAGCGCCGACGGTCGCACGCTCGCATCGGGCTGCAAGGATGGCACGATTAAACTCTGGGAGGCGTCGTCGGGCCGGGAGCTTCGCACGCTTGCGGGCCACGCCGGACTCGTCAAGTCGGTCGCGTTCACACCGGATGGAAAGCTGCTCGCGTCGGCCTCGTTCGATGGCACTGTGAAAGTCTGGAAGGCGTCGGACGGCGGCGAGGCGCGGACGCTTCAAGGCTTCGCGGGCAAGGTCGTCGCCGTCACGTTCTCGGCGGACGGGCGCACACTTCTCGCCGCCGCGAGCGACCGCTCGGCTCGCGTCTTCGACACGGCGACGTGGAACGAAGCGCGCGCGCTCAAAGGCGACGGCGGCGCGGACGCGGGCGAAGCGCCGAGCGAGGTCGCGGCCTTCAGCGCCGACGGAAGGTTTCTGGTTACCAGCAACGGCGACAAGACCGTTCAGCTACGCGACCTCGCGAACGACTCGGCAAACAACGCGGACGCCAGCGTCGCGTCGAACAAAGCGAGCGGCACAGGGCTTAGCGACACGCGCGTCTTCCAGAGCTATTCGAGCGGCGTCTATTCGACCGCGTTCAGCGCCGACAAGCACTGGTTCGCGACCGGAAACAAGGACAAGACGATTCGCGTTTGGGAGGTCGCCACTGGTCGAAAGGTTCGCACGTTTACGGGGCACACGGGCTGGGTCACTTCGCTCGCGTTCAGCCCCGACAGCAGGCTGCTCGCGTCGGCGTCTCTGAGCGGCGCGGTCAAGCTCTGGGACAACGAGACGGGACGAGAGGCGCGCACGCTCGAAGGCCACGCCGAATCCGTCAACGCCGTCGCATTCTCGCCCGACGGCAAACAGCTTGCGACCGCGAGCGGCGACTCGACCGTGAAGCTCTGGGACGTTGCGACGGGCCGGACGCTTCGCACGCTCAGCGGCCATACGGCCGAGGTCAACACAGTAGCGTTCAGTCCCGACGGAAAGTTTATCGCTTCGGGGAGCGCCGACAAGTCCGTGAAGTTGTGGGACGCCGCGAGCGGACAATTCGCGCGCGAGTTGAAAGGTCAGGCCGAGGTCTTCTCGGTCGCCTTCAGCCCGGATGGAAGCAAGCTCGCCGTCGCATGCAAGGACGGCCCGGTCGAACTCTTCGACACGGCGACATGGAACGAGGCGCGCGAGTTCAAAGGCCACACGGGCGGCGTGCGCGGCGTCGCGTTCAGCCCCGACGGGACGAGGCTCGCGACCGGATCGGCTGACGCGACGGCGCGGCTCTGGGACGTTGCGAGCGGCGGCGAGTTGTTCCGCATGAGCGGGCACACCGACGCCGTCAACAGCGTCGCGTTCAGCGCCGACGGCTCTTGGCTCTCGACGGGGAGCGAGGACGGGAGCGCGCGCATCTGGGACGCTTCGACGGGCGCGCTCGCCGCGACGCTCGTCTCGACGACCGACACGCGCGACTGGCTCGTCGTCGCGCCCGACGGTTTGTTCGACGGCTCGCCCGCCGCATGGAGCCAGATACTCTGGCGCTTCAACCGCGACACGCGCTCGGTCGCACCCGTCGAACTCTTCTTCAACGAGTTCTTCTACCCAGACCTGCTCGCGGACATACTCGCTGGCCGACGCCCGCGCGCGCCGCACGACATCGCGCAGATTGATCGACGCCAGCCTCAACTCAAAATCTCGCTCGCCGGCGATGCGACGAAAGCCGATGCGGTTACTTCGCGCACGGTCAAAGTCAGGATCGAAGTGACGGACGCGCCCGCGGGCGCGCGCGACCTACGCCTGTTCCGCAACGGCTCGCTCGTTTACGTCAAGCACGGCGAAGTCGCTTCAAACGGCGGGCGAGTCGCGCTCGAAACGACCGTGCCGGTGGTCGCCGGCGAAAATCTTTTTACGGCCTACGCCTTCAATCGCGACGACGTGAAGAGCGCGGACGCGCTACTGACTTTGCGCGGCGCGGACGGTCTGAAGCGGACGCCGACAACGTACGTCCTCGCCGTCGGCGTCAACGAGTACGCGAACAAGAATTACAATCTCAAGTTCGCCTCGGCGGACGCGACCGATTTCGTCGAGGAGGTCAGGCGGCAGCGCGCGCGCGTCGAGCCTTCGGGCAAGATCGAAGTCGCGATGCTGCTCGACGGGGAGGCGACGAAGCGCAACATCGAGACGGCGCTCCGCCGGCTGTCGGGCGAGGAGGTGGGGCCGCTCGCCGCGGACGCGCCGAAGTCGCTCGCGCAGTTGCAGGCCGCGCAGCCCGAAGACGTTGTCGTCGTCTATTTCGCGGGTCACGGCACCGCGCAGCGAAATCGCTTCTACCTGATACCGCACGACCTCGGCTACACGGGCGAGCGCGAGATCAAATCCGAGGTCGGCCTGCAAACCATACTCGACCACAGCATCAACGACGAGGAGCTTGCAAAAATTCTCGAACCTCTCAACGCGGGCCAACTAGTCCTCGTCATCGACGCGTGCAATTCGGGTCAGGCGCTCGAAGCCGAAGAGAAGCGGCGCGGGCCGATGAACTCGAAAGGACTCGCGCAGTTGGCGTACGAGAAGGGGATGTACATCCTCACAGCCGCGCAGAGTTATCAGGCC
>DATINM010000066.1:0-67985 GCA_035474235.1 Pyrinomonadaceae bacterium | reverse complement strand
GGCGCTTGCCGCGGGCGACTGGGGCAGAGTCGGCGAGATCATGCGCGACGCGTACCCGAACCGAAAGCGGCTCGCGCCCAACATCACGACGCCGTACATGGAGCATCTGGTCGAGCGCGCGAAGGCTTCCGGCGCGGTCGGAGCGAAGGTCTGCGGCGCGGGCGGCGGCGGCTGCATCGCCTTCCTGTGCGAAGAAAACGCGAAGGAGTCGGTCGAGCGTGCGCTCACGTCGGAAGAAGGCGCGGAGGTTCTGAAATGGAACTTCGCGCGCGACGGCCTCGTCGTGCGCGAGACTTAAAGCAGCCTTGAACAAATATTCAGTTGAAGCTGCATAATAAACCTCTACCATTCATTTATGCGTTGTTTATTCGCCCGGTCTGAATATTTGTGCAAGGCTACTTAAAGCGCCGCCCTCGCCGCCGGGCGAGCGACAGTCAGAGAGAAAGAGACGGAAGCCCGCGACAGCGCAAGTCGCGGGCTTCCGTCTCTTTCGCGGTCTTCGCCGGCTTTAACTTTCGTCAACCTTCACTTCGTCTGCGCGGGGAAGCGCAACGCGAAGTCGGTCGTGCGCTGGCATGGCTGAAGCTCGACTGTGACGTTCGCCGTCTCGGCGTCGCGGCGGAGTCCGGCGCGCGCGACGGCGTCCCATGATGCGGGACGAGGCGAGGCGTCGTTCGGATCGGCTGCGGCTCTCGCGAAGGCGAAGTAGCGACCGGGCGCGAGATTTTTGAATGAGAAAGAGCCGTCCGGGCCGGGCGTCGTCTCGTAGAAGCGGAGCGTGTCGTCGGCGTGCTCGCGCTCCGCCGGCAAAAGGTAAACGCGCAGCGATGCGGGCGTCGGAAGCGTCGAACCTTCGGCGGCGACGACGTGGCCGCCGAGCGAGGCAGCGCCTTCGGCGAGGCGGAGACGGATGCCGGAGAGTTGTTGCCCCGCGCGTATGTCGAAGAAATCACGCGCCGCCGTGTTCGCGCGTTGCGGCTGCGTTGAAGTCGTCGCCGCCGGACGCTGCGCCGACGTTCCACGCGCCGGGGCGGAAGTAGAAGGCGACGTTGTCGAAGTCGAGGTTGACGGCAGTTCGACCGAGCGGACGTATAGAGCTTCGTCGGCGGGATGAAGCAGCAAGCGATACCGGCCCGGTTCGAGGTTGCGGAGCATGAACGCGCCTGCCGCGTCCGGCGCGGCGTCGCGAAGACCGGAGATGCGCGAGAGCGGATTGCCCTTCGATGGATGATCGGCGACGGCGCTGACTAAAGTCTCCTGCGGCAGAAGCGATGCGCCGCGCCCCTTGCAGGCGTCGCTCGCGCGCAAGGCGTCGGACGCCGGCTCGACGACGAGAGTGCCGCTGGCGGAAGCGAGCGGCGTGATCGTGAGCCGGAGGCCGGTTACGTCAGCGCCCCTGACCGAGATGCGCTGCGGCGCGGACGCGCCCGCCAGTCCGTCGCGGCTGCTCAACGTCGCCTGCAAGTCGTAGTCGCCGTCGGGAACCGAGTCGAGCGAGAACGAGTGGTCTGGAGAGTTCGGCGGGACGAACGCATTGCCGGCCTGTATCCCTGACGAAGCGTAGATGAGCGAGATGCCGGCGGCGGCCTCGCCCTGCGCGTTCGGCATCTCGATGTGTCCGGTGACGCGGTGCCCCTGCTGGTCGTCGCGGTAGTGTATGTCGATGCCCGCCGTGTCCTGCCCTGCGCGCACGGTCACTTCGGCGGCCGTGTCACGCGTCGAAGACGGGTAGAAGGTCGGCACGTCGCCGTAAGCAGAGACGGGGCCGAACGGCGACGGCACGTTGCCGCCCGCCATCAGGACGTAGATGCCGGGCCGCAGCCCGTAGATTCGATAGACGCCGCGGTCGTCCGTCATGCCGTCGAGGGTGAAACTGTATGGCGTGTCCGGCGTCCGGCCATCGAGGTCGCGCACACGGAAGGCGCGCACGTCCACCGCGATGAGCGGCTGGCCCTGCGCGTCCGCGACCGAGCCTGTGATGACTCCGCCCTTGACCAGACGAACGGTCGCCGCGTCGCCGGGCCGGTAGATTTCGGCGGCGCGTCCCGTCGCCGGGTCTGCCTCCGAGACGTAGCCGGGCATCGAAGCGCTGAGTCCATAGAGTCCGGGTTCGAGTCCGCCGATAGAGAAGTTGCCCTCGTCGTCCGAGGTGGCCGAGTGCTGAGCGCGCGTATCGTATCTGTAAGAGTTCGCGCTGAAGGCGCGCGCCGACGCGAAGACTGCGACACCGGGCAGAGGCTCGCCCCCGTCGCCGACGACGCGCCCCTTGATCGAGCCGAGCGTCCTGCGCGCGGTCTTGCCCGCGCCGCGCGCGTCGGCCTGAGACTGAGGCGACTGAAGCGACTGAGGCGACTGAGGCGGCGGCGCGTCTTGTCCGATGACGATGTTACTCTCGACGACGACGGGCGTCGTCGGGTTTTGCGCGCGGCACTCGTTCGCGGCATGCGCGGCGAAGAGTGCGAGCACGAAGGCCGAGAGCGTGAGAGCCTGCGAGGTCTTCAAGGCTTGATTCCTCCGGGCTGCGCGCCCAAGTCGAGCGTGAGAGTGACCGTTGTGTCGCCGCCGTCCGCGACAGAGACGTGCTGTGTGTTGCCACGGAACTGACGGTTTGTGCTCCTGCTGAAGCCCTGCAACGTCACGTCGTACTCGCCCGCGGCGAGTCCCTCGATACGGAAGCGACCGCGCGAGTCAATCGTGTAGCCTCGCACCCCCGCGTTCAGTTCGCCCCCTGTGCGGCGTGCAATGGCTACGAGGTAAGCGTCCTGCGGGAGCCTCCCGTTCAGGTAGTTTACCTGCCCGTATATGACGGCGTTGCCGTAAGCGACGACGAGACGCACGCCCGAAATTTGCGCTCCCTCGGATACTTCAACACCGTTCGTCACGTTCGCTCCGTTCAACTCGACGCGCAGGAGCGTTACGTTGCTGCTTGAGGCCATCACACGCAGCGTGCCGGGTCGGAGGCCGCCCAGATGGAAGCTTCCGTCGGGCGCGATCTGCGACGGCGTTATGTTCGGCATCACCGCCGCCGACGTGTTCCCCACGTAGTAGGCATACACCTGCAACTGGCTCGCTATCCGAGCCACGGCCGCGCGGTCGTTTGAGCCTTCGACCGTGAGCACGCCGTCGAGCGTCGAGCCGTGCTTGAGCGTGACGACGATCCCCGTAACGTCAGAGTCAACGACATCGAAGTAGGTGGGGTCGCTGTAAAAATCATTCGCGTCCGCGCCCGTCTGCTGAAAGGAACCGCGCTGGAACGCGAAGGCGGCGTAGTGGCCGGGCGCGAATCCTTCGCCGGCGAATTCGCCGTTCGCGTCCGTCAAGACTCCGCCGTAGCTCGCGCCGATGCGGTGTGTGGTCGGGTCAACAGTGCCGTAGCCGAAGGCGACGTTCGGAACGGGCTGACCCGTCGCGGCGTCAACGAAGCGACCCGAAGCCTTGTAGGTCTTGACGGGATTTCCGAGTTTTATGTCAATGTTCTCGGCCTCGCCGCCCGCGCTGACCTCCACGACCTGAGCCTGCGACTCGTCGGTCGCTTCGGGATAGAAAGTGCGCTTGTAGAGCCTTCGCCTGCCGTAGCTGACCGCGCCGTTGTCGGTGTCGCTGCCGGCGCTGACGTGGTAGCGACCGGCGGGCAGACCGTAGACTCGATAGACGCCGCGGTCGTCGGTCATGCGCGAGCGCGGGTCTGGCGGGGGGCCGACGACGCGTCGTCCCGTGTTCGCGTCCGGGTCGGCCAACGCAATCAAGACCTGCTGCCCTATCAGCGGATTGCCATCGGCGTCCGTGATGCGCCCCGTGATTACGCCGCCGCGCTCGATTCTGAAGTCAACGTCTTCGGCAGTGTCGCCCGCCGAGAGCGTGAGCGTCTTGCCGGGCGGGTAGTTTTCCGACATGTTCTCGACGACGTATGCGGGCGCGAACGGTATGACCTGATAGCGACCCGGCGGCACGTTCGTCATGCGGTACCGGCCTTCGCCGTCGGTCTTCGCGCGCGCGACGGTGCGCGAGCGCACGGGCTGATCGGTCGGCGTCAGCATCACAGAGACGCCCGCTACTCCGTGATCGCCGTTCGTCACGCGCCCCGCGACGGTCGCGGGCGCGTCCCTCTGCGCCTGCGCGAACGTGTGTAAGGCCGCGAAGAGGACGAAGAGGAACGCCGGTGCGGCGCGCGACTTCAGGCGCTTCGGATTTGCTTTCGTTCTTTCGAGGGCGAGTGTCGGCATGACGGATTTCTTCTCCGGCGCGGCGGATTTTTTTTGAGCGGCGGCAGCCGTGAGGCTGACTCCGTGGTTACACGCGCCGCGTCGGTTCGGGTTCGGATTTCCTCGGCGGCGTCGCTCGCTACTGCGGCAGAAGCGTACAACTGCGGCGGCGGCGCGCGCAAGGCCGGGCAGTCGGGCGAAAGTGCAAACGCGAAAGATGTAGAGACGACCGGCGAGCCTCTCGCCGCCGGCGACCAAAGCGAAGACGAAGGCATGATCGTCAACCGTCTTCTCTAAGGCATGACCGTCAACCGTCTTCTCTTTTGCCTTTTTACTTTCGCCTTCATATAATCCGCCGCGCTCGCCCTGAAAGATTCCAGACCCGCTCCGACGACGAAACCCGAACGGAGGCCCGCATGAAAAAATTTCCACTCGCGTCCGCCCTGCTGGCGATCTCGATCAACGCATCTATTCTTACGATGGCACAGACACAGACCAATAACATTATCTCGCCGGGCGCGGCCACGCCGCCCGTCGCCAGAAAGGTTTCGCACACGACCGAGGTGCACGGAACGACGCTGCGCGACGACTACTTCTGGATGCGCGACAAGAAGAACCCGGAGGTCATCTCCTACCTCGAAGCCGAGAACGCCTACACCGCCGCCGTGATGAAGCCGACCGAAGCCTTGCAGGACAGGCTCTACAAAGAGATGCTCTCGCGCATCAAGGAGACAGACACG
Source organism: Pyrinomonadaceae bacterium (assembly GCA_035474235.1). Classification (GTDB taxonomy): domain Bacteria; phylum Acidobacteriota; class Blastocatellia; order Pyrinomonadales; family Pyrinomonadaceae; genus QHXN01. Next base: position 63,043 of record DATINM010000066.1, on the reverse strand, counting down.
AACGTCCCTTACCGAGAGGGCGGCTACCTGTATTACTCGCGCACCGAGCAGGGCAAGCAGTACACGACGTTTGCTCGCCGCAAAGGTTCGATGAGCGCGCCGGAGGAAGTCCTGCTCGACCTCAACGAGATGGTCAAGGGCCATCCCTTTATGGCCGTCGGCGATTTCGACGTGACGCCGGACGCGCGGATGCTCGCCTACTCGACCGACTCGACCGGCTATCGCGAGTACACGCTCTACGTCAAAGACCTCGGCACGGGCGAGACGACGAAGATCGCCGAACGCTGTTCGAGCGCCGCTTGGGCCAACGACAACAAGACGCTCTTCTACGTCGTTGACGACCCCGTTAACAAGAACCCTTTTCAACTCTACCGCCACACGGTCGGGCGCGCGGGCGCGGACGAACTCGCCTACGAAGAGAAGGACGAGATGTTCGGCATCGAAGTCGAGCGCACGCGCTCGCGCGGCTACATCCTTCTCACGTCAGCGAGCCATACGACGAGCGAGGTACGCTACGTCTCGGCTGATCACCCCGGCGACGCCATGCGCGTCGTCGAGCCGCGCGAGGCCGGGCACGAGTATTACGTCGAGCACCACGGCGACAAGTTCTACATACGAACGAACGCGAATGGTGCGCGAAACTTCCGTCTCGTCTCCGCGCCCACCGCCGACCCGCGAAAAGAAAATTGGAAGGAGGTCATCGCGCACCGCCCCGGCGTCATGCTCGACTCGGTTGACTTCTTCAAAGACTTCTACGTCATCTCGGAGCGCGGCAACGCCACCCCGCGACTTCGCGTCGTTGACATCAGGACGGGCAAGGACGTTGACATCAAAACGCCCGAACCCGTCTACACGATCTCGCTCGGCGCGAACCACGAGTACGACACGCAGAAGATTCAATACAACTACCAATCGTTCATCACGCCCTCGTCCGTTTACGACTACGACGTGAAGACCGGCAGAAGCGAACTGCTCAAGCAGCAGCCCGTACTCGGCGGCTACGACCCGGCGCTCTACAAGTCGGAGCGCGTTTACGCGACCGCTTCGGACGGCGTGAAGATTCCCATCTCGCTCGTCTATAAAAAAGAGTTGAAGCTCGACGGCTCGCGCCCGATGCTTTTGAACGCATACGGCTCATACGGCATCCCTTCAAACGTCACGTTCAGCAGCACTCGCCTCTCCTTGCTCGACCGCGGCGTCGTCTTCGCGCTCGCGCACATACGCGGCGGCGGCGACCTCGGCAAGGAGTGGCACGACGCGGGCAAGATGATGTCGAAGAAAAACACCTTCACCGACTTCATCGCGTCAGCCGAGTACCTTACAAAAGAGGGCTACACGTCGAAAGACCGTCTGGTGATTACGGGCGCGTCCGCGGGCGGGTTGTTGATGGGAGCGGTCTTGAACATGCGCCCCGACATCTTCAAGGCCGCGGTCGTCGGCGTGCCCTTCGTTGACGTAATCAACACGGAACTCGACGACACTCTGCCCCTGACGGCGAGCGAGTGGGAGGAATGGGGCAATCCCGTCAAGAGCAAGGAGAACTTCGACTACATGCTCTCCTACTCGCCATACGACAACGTTGCGGCCAGAGCCTATCCGGCGATGCTCGTCAAGACATCTTTGAACGACAGTCAGGTTCTCTTCCACGAGCCGACGAAGTACGTCGCGAAGCTTCGGGCGCTAAAGACCGACAGGAACCCGCTCGTCTTCAAGATCAACATGGGTGCGGGCCACGGCGGCGCGTCGGGTCGCTACGACGCTTTGCACGAGGCGGCCTTCGACTACGCCTTCATGCTCACGGAGATGGGCATAGGTCAGTAGTCTTCCCGCAGGCGACCCGCGCGAATTTTTCATTGACACGCGGCGCGCGGCTTTTCCATACTGCTAAGGGGGGCGGCCCGTGTGGCCCACCCTTAGCAGTTTTGCTTTCGAGAAGCGCACGCACACACATGCGGCGTCGCGATTCCAACCCTCACTAACAAGGCGAGACAAAAGTAGTAGGACTCAGAACCGCAGCCGGGGATTAGTCGCGGCGCGGATCGCGGATTCCACGAGAGGCGCGAGTTCTCGAAACCGCGTTCCGAAATCCGCCGCCCCGCAATCTCGGAACAAGCCCTCGCGAAAACGTACCCGGAGTGAATACGATGGCCGAAACAGATTTAAAGATGATGGCCGAGGCGGAAGTCTGGCAGGTGTTGACGCCCGAAGGCGTCTTCGACGCAGACCTTCAGACGCTGAAGCAGTGGATCGTCGAGGGCGCGGTGCAGCCGTCCGACAAGGTTCGCAAAGGCAGCCTGAAGTGGATTGACGCGGCGCGCGCGCCGATGCTGCGACGCGCCTTCGCGGGCGAGGAGACGCCCGCGCCACCCGCGCCCGCGAGCGCACAGCACGGGGCGGTCGCGACGACACAGACGGTTGCAGCGTCGGACGCACACACGCACGCGGTCGCGCCGGCTCTGCAACCGCAGACCTTCGCGGTCGCGCAGATACAGACCGCCGTGCCTGTCGCGTCGGTCGCGCCCCTTCACGACGAGCCGGAGTTTGGCGGAGCGCAGCCGCTCGGCTCTTCGTGCCACTTCCATGCGTTCGAGGCCGCGACGCTCGTGTGCCGTTCCTGCCAGACGACCATGTGCCGCGCCTGTCCGAAGAAGGTCGGCGCGAGCAGCGTCTTTCTCTGTCCTCTGTGCGGCGGCTTCTGCGACCCGCTCAAGCCGATCATCGAGAGGCAGGCGCTCTACGACTTTCAGGGTTCGGGCTTCGGCTTCGCGGACTTCGCTCAGGCGCTCCGCTACCCGTTCAAGCACTTCGCGAGTCTTCTGGGCGGCGCGCTGCTCTACGCCATCCTTCTGATGGCAGGTCTGAGCGGGCAGATAATCGCTTTGGGACTCATCTACGGTTGCATCACGGTCGTCATCCACCGCGTTGCTTACGGCAGACTCGAACGGGACTTCATGCCGGACTTCGGCGACTTCTCAATCTGGGACGACGTTGTGCATCCGGCCTTCCTCGGCCTCGGCGTCACGCTCGTCACGCTCGGCCCCGTGCTTCTGCTCGCCGCCGCGCTCGTCTTCGGCTGGTTGGGTGGTGCGCGGCGGCCCGCAACGCCCGTCTTCCCTCTGCCACAAACGCAGCCAGCCGAGCAGTCGTATGGCATCTCGCCCGCGAACGTAGCCACGGCTGAAGGCGAGACGGCCCGGAAGCAAGATCAGGAGCGCGCGGTCGAACAGTTGCAGAAGCAGTTCGACGAGGTGCGCGCGCAGACGCAGAAGGATGAGGACAGCAGCAAGGCGATAGTCATCACACGCCAGTTGATAGCGCACCCCGGACTCATACTCGTGCTTGCGCTGCTCGCGCTCGCGTGGGCGGTCTTCTATCACCCGATGGCGTTGCTCGTCGCCGGATGGACTGAGAGCTTCAAGTCAACGATCAATCCGCTCGTCGGATTGGACACGATACGGCACATGGGGAGCAACTATTTCAAAGCCTTTCTCATGTACGCCGTCGTGCAATTAATCGGACTCGGCATACAAATCGTCGTCGCGCTCGTCACCGCGCCGTTCGACCTGCCGCTCGTCGGCAACCTGCCCGGCAAGTTCGTCGGCGGCATCTTCACCTTCTACACGAGCCTCGTTATCGCATGCGTCCTCGGCCTCTCGCTGTTTAAGAGCGCAGACCGCTTCGGCATCGAGATAGATTGAAGCGGAAGGAAGTAGGCGGAAAGCAGAAAGGCAGCCGCGAAGCATTGATGCTTCGCGGCTGCCTTACGTTTCTCAAAGGCGCGCGGCTTTTACTTCGCGGCGGTTGCGGGTGTGCCGACGTACTCCCAATGCCAAGGCTCGTAGTAGTAAGGCCGGAAGCCGAACTTGTCTGCGTTGCGGACGAGCCAGCGATAGGCCGTGGTCTGAACTTGAATCGCGCGGTTCGCGTCCTTCGTCTCTACGGGTTCGCCGCCGACGTAGAGGTCTAGAGCGCGCCCTGTGAAGTGCGGGCTGTTGATGGCGAGTCCGGCGCGCCCAGAGTTCGGCGACTGCCGTCGAAGGTTCGCCTGATACTCGGGCGAGCGGAAGGCCGAGACGATCTTGAAGAATTTTTCTTCGTGCGCGAGTTCGCCCGCCGCTGTGTGTTTGAGGTTGAGCGCCGGGTCTGCGCAGGCCGCCGCGACCATACGCTTGTACGCCGCGTAGGTTTCGCGCTCGACCTGTCGCAACTCGTCGGGGCGCGAAGTGTCGTAGAAGTCCGAGACGGGCGCGACGAGCATCTGGCCGGCTTGCGCGGGCGTCTTGTCCTTCAGCCGCACGCCCTGCCACGCCGAAACCATCTGATATAGCGTCGTGTCGTCGAGCACGCCGCTGGCCGGAAGCCCCGACGCCTTCTGCCAACGCGAAAGCGCAGAGGCGAAATCATTGCTCGTTGCGTCCTTGTCCGTCTCGATCAGGCGCGAGATTAGCGGCGCGTAGATGTACCAGCCGTGCTGCTGTCTGCCACCGAACTCCCAACCGAGTTCGTACCTGAGCGAAGAGTTCTGCGTCGCCGCCGCGCCGAACAGGGACGCGCCCGCGGCGTCTGCGCCCGTCGCGACCCTCCGCTCGCGCACAGCCGCGGTCGGTTGCAAGCCCGAACCCGACGACGGAGCGACTGCGGGCGTCTGATCGTTCGACTTCGACTGGCCGCTTCCGGGCCTCGCGGCGAAAGAGGCGAGCGCGACGAGCGCCGCGAGCGCGACGCAAAACACTGCGAGGTGAACTTTCCTGTGCTTCATTCTTAAATCCACGAACCGTCGAACTTGAAACCGAGAATCGAAAATTGATTTGGGGTGAGGCGTCCGTTGCGACAAGGTATCAGATGCCACGGCGCGCGTCACGGTTCGACCGCGCGGCCAATCTTTTCGCCCGCTCCGCCCGCGCGACTTCGATGCGGCGCGACTCGTCCGCGAACTTTACGGTCAGACTGCGCGCCCGCCCGCGACTCTGCTAAACTACCGTTATGTAAGCGAAGCCGTTCGATTGTGAATTGCCACGGTTATCAACTGCCAAGAGCTTTAGCTCAGAGGAAAGCAAGAGATTTCGGCTTTAGCCGAAACATTCGGCTAAAGCCGAAAGCAACTTAAATAATGGAGAAGGCAAACGATGCCACTTGAATCAAACAGCGCGGCGAGCGTCTCCCCCGCGCTCGTCTTCGAGACCGACAACGGAAGCACCTTTACCTTCAACTTCCAGATGGACGGACGCCTGACGGTCATAGGCTTTCAGGAAGGCCGCGCCGTCACGGGCGCGCTCACCGAAGAGCAGACGGAGGAACTCCGCGACTCAATCACGGAGTACATCCACAAAAGAAAAGGATGAAGGCGGAGGGATGAAGGCGGAAGAATTTAAGTGACCGAAGACCAATCTCGACAGGCTCACTTTCATCCTTCCGCCTTCATCCCTTCGCTTGACCCTCGCGCACGCGCGGAGCAAGATTTCAACCTATGCTTTACCGAGTCCCCGCCGCGGAGTCGCCCGCCCGCGCCCTTCGTCTCCAAAGGTCAATCTACTGCGCTCTCGCCGCGGCGCTCATCCTTTTGTGTTCGACACTTGCTGCGCGCGCGCAAGCGTTCGAGCGCGAGGTTGAAGCGCCGGGTGCAATCGAGTTACGCGTCCGAAACCGGACGGGTCGGGTTACGGTCGAAGCTTCGGAAGACGCGAAGAAGGTCTCGATCCGCGCGACTTCCGCCGCCGGCCTCCACATCGGCGAAAAGGACGTGCGCGTCTCGCAGGGCACAGGCTCGATAACAATCGAGGTCGAACGTGCGAGCGCTCGCCCGACGGACGGGCGCAAGGTCGTTTTGAGCGACGCGCAGATCGAGCGCGAGCGAATAGACCTTTTGGTTAGCGTGCCCGCGCGCTCGCGCGTCTTCGTCGAGACGGAGGCGGGCGCGGTCGACCTTCTCGGAAACATCTCGGAAGGACAGGCCAAGACCGACACCGGCACGATTCGCGCCGACGTTCCGCTCGACGCCTTGCGCTACAGTTTTCGCTGGACGCTCAGCCGCCCGCGCTTCTTCAGCGAGGTCGAGCTTCCGAAGGTCAAATCGAAGTTGGGCGGCGCGGCGGAGATCGCGGGCCGCTTCGGCGACAAGCACGGCGACAAGGAGAGAAGCGTCCGGCTCGACCTTGAGACCGCGCGCGGCGTCGTGCTCTTCGGCGTCAAGGACGAGGCGGAAGTCCCTTCAGACCTGCGCGAGCGTGCGCTCACAGAAGCGGCGCGCGCCATTATCCGAAGCGGCGACACGGAACTCATCGGCGCGATTCGCAAGGTCGCGCCGCGTCTGGTCGCCGATTACGTCGGCGCGCTGCCGAAGCACGGCGCGGAGCCTGCGTTCGCCTCGCGCGCAAACCCCTTCGACGTTCGAGCGAGCGCCGGCGCGAGTCTCGCACGCGTGCAGGCTCGCGTCACAGACCACAACGGGCGCGCAATCGCCGGACTCACCGCAAAGGATTTCACGGTCACGGAGGACGGCTCGGAGCGCGCCGTGCGCGACGTTCAGCCCGCGACCGCGCCCTTCAACCTCATACTCGTGCTCGACGTTTCCGGCAGCGTCGAGGAGCGGATTGACTTCATACGAAAGGCCGCGCTCTCGTTCCTCGACACGGCCAGCCCGCAGGATCGAATCGCCATCATCTCATTCCGCGACGACGTGCAACTCGTCTCCGACTTTACGACCGACCGGCATCTTCTATCGGAGAGAATCAAAGACATTCAGGCGGGCGGCGCCACCGCGCTCTACGACGCGCTCGGCTATTCGCTCGTCGATACTCTGAAGCCTCTGCGCGGCGAGCGGACAGGCATCGTCGTGCTATCCGACGGCGACGACAATCGCTCGTTCCTCTCGTTCCAGTCTGTCGTCGATACGATTTACGAGACGGGCGCGATCATCTATCCGCTCTACATACCTTCGGGACTCATGCCCGCCTCCGACACCGCGGGCGCGGAAGCCGCGCTCGACCCGACGCGCTCGCGCTTCCTCGAACTCACTTCGCGCGCGGACGTTGAAGGACGCAAGCTCGCCGAAGTCTCGGGCGGCACTTACTATCCCGTAACGCGGCTCGAACAGTTGCAGAAGGCTTACGACGACGTTGCCGCGCAACTCCGAACCGCCTACACGATCACTTACGAATCGAGCGCGGACGCGCACGCGAACTCCCGCGTTCGCGTGCGCGTCGCGCGCGAGGGCGCGTCCGTGCGTTTGAGTCCCGCGGTCGGCGTCGCCGCGTCGAATCCGGCGTCGCCGAAGCCTTGAGAAAGTCTCGCGCCGGAGTCTCATCGAACAATGGGGGAATGCCTTTGAAGGCGAAAGGCGAAAGGCGAAAGGCGAAAGAGAAGACGGCGGCCCGCGCCGTCCTCGTCATCATCTTCTGCCTCCTGCACGTAGGCTTCTGTCTTCCGCCTTCGACGCGCGCGCAGGCCGACGACTCGCCGACGACACAACAGCCGACTCCGACTCCAACGCCGTCGCCGACACAGACCCCGACGCCGCCCGCAATCGAGACTCCAACGCCGTCGCCGACGCCCGTTCAAACTCCGACACCGGTTCAAACTCCGACGCCCGCACCTTCTCCGACGCCCGCTCAGTCTCCGACGCCGGCCCCTTCCGCGACGCCCGACGATTCGGTCGTGCGGGTCGAGTCGGACGTGACGAACGTTCTGCTCTCTGCAACCGACAGGAAGCGCCGGTTCGTGACGACGCTTCGACCCGAAGACCTGCGCGTGCTCGAAGACGGCGTGCCGCAGCAAATCTCCTACTTCGAGCGCGAGGCCGACGCGCCGCTCTCGCTCTCGCTTCTGGTTGACACCTCGGCGTCGCAGGAGAAGGTTATGGGCGACGAGCGTCTGGCCGCAGAGGCTTTCGTCCGCTCGGTTCTGCGCCCCGACAGGGACACGGCCTCGCTCGTCTCGTTCACAGGACTCGCGCGCCTCGACCAGCCGCCGACGAACGACGCGGCGAAACTCATCCGGGCCATCGGCGCACTCAAGGTCGAGTACACCGAAGACAGTCCCGTGTGCACGGACGACAGCGTGCCCGAACAGGTTCGCCTTCATTGCTACACGGGCATCTGGGACGCGATCTTCGTCTCGATTCAAAAATTTCTTTCGGGGACGCCCGAACGCACGCGCCGCGCGATAATCCTCCTGACCGACGGCGACGACACGAGCAGCAAACTCAGGCTCTATCAGGCCGCCGAGTTCGCCGTCCGCAACGACACGGTCGTCTATTCCATAGGCATACGCGACAAGCATTTCAAGACGGGCGAGATGCGCCGCGACTTCCTCAGACAAATCTCCGAGCAGACCGGAGGCCGCGCCTTCTTCCCCAACACGGCGGATGAACTCGCATCGGCCTTCTCAGAGATCGAGCAGGAGCTACGCTCGCAGTACCTTATCTCCTACACGCCGACGAACAGGGCGAATGACGGCGGATTGCGAAAGATAGAGATCGAGATAACGAACCCCGAACTCCGCAAACAAGACCTGCACCTACTCTACCGTCAGGGCTACTACGCGAAAGCTAAGCGTGAAGGATGAAGGCCGCAAGCATGAAAGAGTCGCCCTAAAAGCCGGTCGGCAGCCTCTTAACTTTCAAGCTTACGTGCATCCCGTTTCGCCGTCCTTGTCCTTACGGTCTTCGGTCTTGCCTTTTCATCCTTCATCATTCATCCTTCGTTCTTGCCATGACGCGACCCATTCTCATGTCACTGTTCGACGCGGCGGAGCGCAGGCCGCTCAGCGTCTCGGAACTCACGTCGCAGGTGCGCGGCGCGATTGAGAACCGCTTCGCCTCGGTCTGGGTCGAGGGCGAGATTTCAAACTTCCGCGCCGCCGCTTCCGGCCACTGGTACTTCACCGTCCGAGACGAGGGCGCGCAGCTTCGCGCCACCTGCTTTCGCGGCATCAACTCTCGAATACGCTTCCGCCCGTCCGACGGGCTGCTCGTTCGCGTGCGCGGGCGCATGACCGTCTACGAGCCGCGCGGCGAGTACGAGTTAATCGTCGAGGCTTTAGACCCCGTGGGCGCGGGCGCTCTGCGCGTCGCCTTCGAGCAGTTGAAGGAACGCTTAGCCGCCGAAGGTCTGTTCGACGAATCCCTGAAGCGCGAACTGCCGCTTCTGCCGCGACGCATCGGCGTTGTTACGTCGCCGACCGGCGCGGCGCTTCGCGACATCATCCGCACAATCGAGCGCCGCACGCGAACCGTCGGCATACTCATCGCGCCGACCCGCGTGCAGGGCACGGGCGCGGGAAGTGAGATAGCGCGCGCAATAAAAATTCTGAACGAGCACCACCGGCGCGCGCTCGCCGAGGGGCACACGGAAGAATGTCTCGACGCAATCATAGTCGGGCGCGGCGGCGGCTCAAGCGAAGACCTCTGGGCCTTCAACGAAGAGGAGGTTGCGCGCGCCATTCGCGCGTCGGTCGTGCCCGTAATCTCGGCGGTCGGGCACGAGACAGACTTCACAATCTCCGACTTCGCGGCGGACGTTCGCGCCGCCACTCCGACGGCGGCGGCAGAGATAGTCGCAGAGCGCGAGGACGAGATCGCAGCCTACGTCGAGCGGCTCGCGCACGGGCTGGTCAACGCCGCGCGATATCGCGTCATCGGCGAGCGTGCGCGGGCGCAGGAGGCCGCGATGTCGCCCGGCTTCGACGAGGTTCGCATGCGTCTGCGCGTCGCGCGCGAGGAGTTGACGGACGCGCGACTCGCGCTCGAACGTCGGGTCGCGGAGTTGACGGCGCGCGCGCGACGCGCGCTCGAAGCGTCCGCCGCAAGGCTCTCGCCCGCGCGGATGGCTTCGAGCGCCGCGCGCGCGCGCGTGAGCCTGACGTTGAAGAGTGCGGCGCTCGAAGCGGCTGCGCGCTCGCGGCTCGAAGACGCTCGCTCGCGACTCTCGGTCGCGGCCGTCTCGCTCGACGCAATGTCGCCGCTCGCCGTCCTGGCACGCGGCTACGCGCTCGCGCAGGACGGACGCGGCAGAATCCTGCACTCGTCAAGCTCGGTCGCGACGGGCGAGCGTGTGCGCGTGCGTCTCGCGCGGGGCGCTCTGCGCTGCCGCGTGGAAGAGGTCGAGGTGGAGGAAGTTTCATAGATGACGCAGCCGACGCAGGGGCGAAGGAGTCGCATCGTCATAGACGTTGCGCGCGCGCAGGAAGAGGCGCGGCGAAAGAAGCGACGCAGCTTCACAGGTCGCGCCGGTCGTCTTCTGTCCGTAACGGCGCTCGTCGTCATCGTCGTTGTTTTAGTCTTGCTCGCCGGCTCTTATCTCTGGTGGCGAAGCTTCGAGCGGAGTCCTGCCTACAGCCTCGCGCTTCTGGTTGACGCGGCGCAGCGCGACGACAAGCAGGCGGTCGAGTCTCTGATCGACGCCGACCAGATCGCGCAGGGGTTCATCCCGCAGGTAATCGGCAAGCTCACCGCCGCGGATTCGCCCGTGCCACCGCAGGCGCGCGCCGCTCTGCCATCGGCGATCCCGCAGATGCTCCCGCGCGTGAGCGAGGGCGTGCGCGACGAGATCGAGCAGGAGTTGAAGTCGCTCGCGAAGGAGCACAAGTCGTTCGTCCTGACGGCGCTGGCGGTGCGGTCTCTGGCGGACGTAAAAGAGCAGGGCGACAAGGCGGACGTGACGGTCAAGGCGGGCGACCATCCCGTCGAGTTGACGATGGCGCGCGACGGCGCGCGTTGGAAGGTCGTCACGGTAAAAGACGACAAGACGGCGGGCGACATCGCGTCGCGGCTCGCGTCGAACATTCCGACGCAGATACAAGCGCCGCAGCCGCACCGCAGGCCGGGACGTTGACAGAGTGAAAGTTTAGAAGAATGCCGAAACGAGAACAGACGAAGAACGCGGCGGCACAAGCGCCGAACTTCGAGGCGCAGTTGGCGTCGTTGGAGCGCATCGTGCGCGAGCTTGAGCGCGGCGACCTGCCTCTGGAGCAGAGTCTCGAACTCTTCGAGCAGGGCGTCAGGCTCTCGCGTGAATGTCAGGAACGATTGAACGAGGCCGAGCGACGTATCGAAGTTCTGCTGCGTGGCGGCGACGGCTCGACAATCGCGGTGCCGTTCGAGTCGAACGAGCTTTTAGAAGACGAAGGCGGGTCGGATGACGAGAGCGTCTTTTGAAGAGGACGTGACGAAAGAGTCTTTTGAAGAGCGCGACGCCCGTGCCGCGACGCGCGCGACTGTGGAAGAGGTGCGCGCATACTTCGAGCGCGTCCGGGCGCTCGTCGAGTCGGAGCTTGACGAGATAGTCCCCGCCGAAGACGCCTCGCCCGCTCTCGTCCACGCGGCGATTCGTTGGAGCCTGTTCGCGCCCGCGAAGCGCCTGCGTCCCGTGCTCGTCTTCGCGGCGGGCGAGGCTTTCGGCGCGCGTGCCGAAAGTCTAATCCGGGCCGCCTGCGCCTTCGAGTTGATTCACACCTACTCGCTCGTCCACGACGACCTGCCCGCGATGGACGACGACGAGTTGCGCCGCGGTCGCGCGACCTGCCACGTCAAGTTCGGCGAGGCGACGGCCATTCTCGCGGGCGACGCGCTTCAGGCATTAGCTTTTCAAACCATCGCCGAAGACGAAACGCTCGACGCAGGTTTGCGCGTCCGGCTCGTCGCCGAACTCGCGCGCGCCGCGGGCACGCCCGGAGGAATGGTCGCGGGCCAAGCCCTAGACCTCGCGGCGGAAGCGCGCGAAGGGGTCGGCGTCGGCGAACTCGAACTCATACACCGGCACAAGACCGGCGCGCTAATCGCGGCGTCGGCGCGCGCGGGTGCGTTGATAGCCGGTGCTTCTGATTTTGAATTGGAGGCGGTCGGGCGCTTCGCCGTCGAACTCGGTCTGCTCTTTCAAATCACGGACGACCTGCTCGACGTGACGGCGAGCGCCGAAACCCTAGGCAAGACGCCGGGCAAGGATGCGCGCGCGCGCAAGGCCACGTACCCTGCGCTCTACGGACTCGAAGCAGCGCGCGTTCGTGCGCGCGAAGTTTACGAAGCCGCCTGTGCCGCGTTCGCGTCCCTTAAGCGCCCGACGCCGATGCTTCGCGCCCTCGCCCTCTTAATTCTCGAACGCCGCAACTGAGAAACGCTGAAGTCGCGCGCGCTGCGCTAACCGAGGAATGTGACTTCGCCGTCAACGACGCGGGCGAGGTACGCGCCGTCGCGCATGACCCACGCGACGCTGTGACCGCCGCGCGCGAGTTCGGCCCACTCGCTCGACTTCTTCTGATTCTGCTCGACGAGAATCGCGCCCGCCGGGAGTTCGACGTAGCGCACGCCGGAGTTTCGGAAGCGCCGGACGCCGCGACCGCCTCCGAAGAGTTTTTCAAACGCGACGAGTATGACGCCCGCCTCCGGCACGTCTTCGCCGGCACGCACGCCTTTTTGTCTTTCGCCCTCCGCCACGCTTCCGTGTGCCTCCGCTTTTAATTCGACCTTAAGATTTGCGTGCGTCGTCGTCGCGGCGCGCGAGGCCGCCGACGAGTTCGATCAGTTCCTTTGCGCGGAAGGGCTTTGAGATGTATGCGTCGAAGCCGGCTTCGAGCACGCGCCTGCGATCCTCGTCGGCGGCGAACGCCGTGACCGCGACGCAAGGGACGGAGCGCGTGCGCTCGTCTGCACGCAACTCGCGCAGAAGCCCCCAGCCGTCGAGCGAAGGCATCGAGAGGTCTATGAGCGCGACCGCCGGCACGTCGGCGCGCGCCACGTCGAGCGCCTCTCGACCGTTGCGCGCCTCGCGTGTCCTGTAGCCTTCCGTCTCAAGCATCAGGCGCAGGAGTTCTCGGTTGTCGTCGTAGTCGTCTGCGATGAGAATGCTCGGAGGCATCGTCGGGAACCTTCGGTTTCGGATTGTCAGACCAGATGACTTCGTCTCGCGTCCGGCGACAGATGATAAATCGAAAATCGTAAATCGCAAATCGCCGAGAGCGCCGGAGGAGAGTCTCTTGACACTAATCGCGCGCGCCGTCCATAATCCGAGTAGCTCAGCGCACGCGAGTTTCCGAGCGCTTCGGGCGAGCGAGCAAGCACAGGCCGGTGGGCTTGCCGAGCGCGCACCCCCCTTCAAAGCCGGCCACGCGAACGCCTCGTCCCTGAGCCACAATCACGCCGACAAAGGAGACCCCTGAACGTGCCCAGCGTAGATTTGGAAAATAGCTTGCGCGCCGAGATCGAATCTTACGTCAGCAGCCGCATGAGCGGTTTGAAGGAAGAGGTCGAGCGGCTTCGCTCTCAACTCGACGAAGCGCTCGCGCGCATCTCGGCGCGCGTGGACGAGCCTGTCGGGTCGGACGCGCCCGTCGCCGTCGCCGTCGCCGAGCATCTTCGCAACGCGCGCAACCTCGGCGTCGAGGAGGCGGCGGCGAGTTCCACGCGCGCGCGCGCCTCGTCCGAGGTCGCGCTAATCAAGGCCGCCGTCGATGAACTGGAAAGCCGTCAGACGCAGGCCGACGCGCTCAGCGCGCTCGTCAATCGTTCGGCTGCGTTCGCGCCGCGCGTGGCCTTTTTCGTCGTCCGCGACGGTCGCGCGACGGGCTGGCGCGCGCGCGGACTCGAAGGCACGGTCGGCGACGACTCTGTGCGCGAACTCTCGATGCCCGTCGATTCGGACACTCTAATCGGCGAGGTCATCCGCGCACGCTCGACGTGGGCGGGCGAGCCGGGCGCGCACGCCGGCGATCACACTATCTACAACCACTTCGGCGGCGAGCCACCGCAGCGCATCGTCGCGGTGCCGCTCGTCGCGCGCGAGAAGGTCGTCGCAGTTCTCTACGCCGACAGCGCAGGGCAGGACGCGCACGCTGTCAACCTCGAAGCCATCGAGACACTCGCGCGCGTCGCCGGAATGTCGGTCGAACTACTCGCCGCCCGCCGCTCGTCCGCGGCAGGCACGCGCGCAGCCGAACAGACGCCAGCGCCGCAATCCGAAGTCGCGCACGAACAGACGCCAGCGCACCAACCCGGGCCGCAGCAGCAGCAGGCCGCGCACGCGCCTGAGCCTCAACAAGAAAACGTCTCTGTCGGGCCGGCCAGTCAAGAACCGCAGCACGAACCTTCGTTCGTCACCGAACCGCAGCAAGAGCATTCTTTCGCCTCCGAGCCGCAACACGCGCACGAGCCGCAGCACGCCCCTGATGAACAGACGGCGCAGCAACAGCAACACGCGCCCGAACACGCGCCGCAGCCTTCGCAATCCTTCGCGCCGCAGTCCGAACAGTCTTTCGCGCCGGCGGCCACGTCGCAGGCCGCTCCGTCGTCTGAAGCGTCGGCGTCGTCCATCTCGCCGCTCGGCAAGTCGCGCCGCTACGGCGCGATGGACATGGATTTCCCCGTCGAAGTCTCCGAAGACGACAAGCGTTTTCACAACGAGGCGCGGCGGTTCGCGCGTCTGCTCGTCAGCGAGATAAAGCTCTACAACGAGCAGAAGGTTCGCGAGGGCCGGGACGCAGGCGACCTCTACGAACGCCTGCGCGAAGACATAGACCGCTCGCGCCAGATGTACGACAAGCGCGTGCGGCCTGAAGTCTCTGGCCGCTACGACTACTTCCACCACGAACTCGTCAACATGCTCGCCGAAGGCGACCCGTCGAAACTCGGCGCGGGCTATCCCGGCGCGAATGTCTGACGGAAGGCGAAAGTAAAAAGAGCTTGGAATGGTCGAACAGCGCGCCTCTCATCCTCAAGCGATGAGAGGCGCGCTGTTCGGCTTCTTCTCTTTTGCTTTTCGCTTCCGCGCGGGCTGCCTTTACTCGCCGAAGGCGCGCAGCACTTCGTCGGCGTGCTCTTCGACGTTGACCTTGTTGAAGATTTTTTTGATTTTGCCCTGCTCGTCTATGAGGAAGGTCTTACGGGAAACGCCCATGTACTTCTTGCCCATGAACTGCTGCTCGCCGTAAACGCCGTAGGCTTCGGCGACCGAGCGGTCGGTGTCGGCGAGCAGTGTGAAAGGCAGTTGGTACTTCGCCGCGAAGTTCTGGTGCGAGCGCTCGTCGTCGAGCGAGACACCGAGGACTCTGATACCCTCGCGCTCGAAGACCGAGTGCGAGTCGCGGAAGCTGCAAGCCTCCTTCGTGCAACCGGGCGTGTCGTCCTTCGGATAGAAGTAGAGCACGACCTTCTGCCCGCGCAGACCTGAGAGTTTTATCCTGTTGCCAGCCGCGTCGCGCGACTCGAAGTCGGGCGCGTCGTCACCTTCTTTAATCATCGTCGAATCTCCCGTCTTTAAAATTCGTCGAAATGGAACGCCGCCATCTTACAACAGAGTGCGGGCGCGGCGCGCGCCCGGCACGCTTGCGCCAGCATCTCAGTCGTCCGCCTTCGCGCCGTTGCGCTGGAAGGCGCGGAAGGATTCGGGGATGAAGTTGGTCATGTGGAATCGCGCGGAGTGGCCGTCGGGGAACGTCTGGTAGAGGTTGAATTCGGGAAGCTGCAAACAGGTCAGCGGCGAAACCTGATCGTAGCCCGTATCAATCCCGATGGCGCTGTGCGAGACGTAGATGCCGTGCCTTCCCAAACGACCGAGCAGCGGCAGCAAAGGCGTCGGCGTATGGCCGAAGACGCAGGGCTTGCCGTAGTAGTGTTTATAAAAATCCGGGTTGCGCGACCAGAGCAGGTGGCGCGCGTCCGTCTCGCACGGGTGCTTCTCGCCGTCGAGTCCGGCGTGGACGTAGTAAGCGTACTCGTCTTCGTAAAAGAGCGGGAGCGCGCGGAAGAATTCGACGTGCTCGTCGGGGAGCGAATCGCTCACGCGCCGCTGCGCCTCCTCCCACCACGAGCGCAACTCTTCGGTGAGCGCGCCGCCCGTGTACTGGCCGAACGTCTCGGAGCTTCCGACCGCGGGGTGAAGCCAGAGCGGCGCGCCTTCGTCCAGAAAGTCCAGAAACATCTGCTCATGATTGCCGCGCAGCGCTACGACTCGCCCGGCGGCCGGGTCTCTGACGAGCGAGAGAACGTCCGAGACTGTGCCGGGTATGTCGTCGCCGCGGTCAATGAAGTCGCCCAAGAGAACGAGCGTGTCCCGCTCCGCGTCGCGCGGCAGAAGAGAGAGCAGGTGTCGTAGTTGCGAGCGGCGACCGTGAACGTCGCCGACGACGAAGGTGCTCACGCGTGCAGCCTCCGCTCTATTCGTGGACGATCTCAAGGGTCAGCGGCTTTGGAAACAGGGAGGCGGTAAAAGTTTTGGATTAAGATTTGAAATCAGTATCGAGCCTCCGTGCCTCCGCCGCCAGAAACCTTGAGACGCACTCTTGAAGTTACTGCCGTCGGGCTTCAATCACGCGCGCGGCTGCGAGTCTTCGATGCCGCCCATCAACTCTTTGAAGCGCGCGTCTTCACGCAAACCCTCCCAGTTCGGATCCGACTCGAACCAGGGCTTGTTCTCGTTCCCCAAATTGATCGCACGCGCGAGCCAATCGAACGCCTCCTCGCGTTCGCCGAGCATCGCGTAGGCGGTGGCGAGCCAGTAGGCCGCGTCGTGGTCGGCGTCCGCCGCGTCGCGGGCGCGCTCAGTGAGTTCCGAGCGAGCAGCGCCGCGCTCGCCCTTCTGCGCGAGGAACTGCGCGAGCAGCGGGCGCAACGCGTCCATATGCGTGTGGCGGGCGAGGACTTCGTTGATTATTTTTATCGCGGCGTCCGGCTGCCCGCGCCGCGCGGCGAGCACTGCGCGGAAGGTCTTGACGAGCGGGTGATCCGGCTCCATCTGCGCGCCGAGGTCGAGTTCCGTGGCGGCGTCGTCGAACCGGTGCTGGTACATCAACACGCGAGCGCGGTTGTAGCTGACGACGACGCGCTCCGCCGGGTTGATCTTGAGCATGCGGCTGAAGCCTTCGAGCGCCTCGACGTATCGCCCGTCGAGCCGCGCGAGCGTGGCCGAGACGAACTGCACGCCAACGTCGTTCGGCGTCTCGCTCTTCATCTCGGCGACCAACCCGCGCGCCTTCGTCTTGTCGCCTCGCGAGAGATAGATGAAGACCATGTGGAGCCGCGCTTCAAGAAGTTTCGGGTCGCGTGCGAGCGCGCGTGCGAAAGCCTCTTCGGCGCGCGCGTAGTCTTCTGCGTTGCCGAGTCCCTTGATGACGCGGTTGGCGTAAGCGCCGCCGAGCGCGCACCACGCGAGCGCGAAGTTTTCATCCAACTCGACGGCGCGTTTGAAATGCTCGATTGCTTCGTCCGAGTCTTCGCGCGCGAGCGTGTGGTAGATGAAGCGCCCGCCCGCGTCGCGCCCGCGCAGGTATTCCTCGTAAGCTTCCGGATTCGTCGTCGAGCGCCCGGCGTCGGGCGATTCGGTGAGACTCTTCTCGCGTTCGCCGCTCTGCTGCTGCCGCTCGGAGTCTTCGAGTCGTGACATCAACTGGCGGAAGCGCGCGTCCGAGCGGAGCGGCTCCCAGTTCGGGTCGGACTCGAACCACGTACGGTTCTCGTTGCCGAGTTCGACTGCGCGCTCCAACCAGTGCAGCGCGTCGTCGCGTTCGCCGAGCATCGCGTGCGCCGTCGCGAGCCAGTAGGCGATGTCGTGGTCGGCTTCGGCTGCGTCGCGCACGCGCTCGTTCAACTGCTCGCGCGCTCCTTGCCTATCGCCGAGCTTGATTAGTTGCTGCGCGAGAAGCGGTCGTATGCCGTCCATCTGCGGGTGGTCTTCGAGGACGCCGCGCAGAACGCGCACGGCCTCATCGACGTTTCCGCGCCGACCGAGGACGACGGCCTGAAACGTTTTCAGGAGCGGATGGTTCGGCTCGACCCGCGCGCCCTGCTCTAATTCGAGGAGCGCGTCGTCCAGTCGGTGCTGGTACATGAAGACGCGCGCGCGGTTGTAGCTGGCGACGACGCGCGCCGCAGGGTCTAAACGCGAGAGCTTGTCGAAGGCGCGAAGCGCCCGGTCGTATTCGCCGTCGAGCCGGTGCAGTGCGCCCTTGACGAAATAGACCGCGGGTTCGTTCGGGGCCTGCTTCGCCAGTCGCGCGACTTCGGCGCGGGCCTTCTGCTTTTCGCCGCGCGCGAGGTAGATGAAGACCATCAGTATTCGCGCCTCGACTATCGTGGGGTCGAGTTCGAGCGCGCGCGCGAAGGCGTTCTCCGCGAGTTCGTAATCGTCCGGGCCGCCCAGACCTTTGAGGACACGGTTAGCGAAGCACGCGCCGAGTCCGCTGTGCGCGAGCGCGAACGCGGGGTCGAGTCGTATGGCGTGCTGGAAGTGTTCGACCGCCGAGTCGCAGTCGCCTGCGTCGAGCGTGTGGAAGAGGAACTTTGCAAAATAGTCGCGACCGCGCAGGTATTCTTCGTAGGCCGCGGCGTTGCGAGTGGTCGGCGAAGATTGTGGAGTTTGAGATGCTTGCTGTTCGACGTTGAGGCCCTGTGCGATGCGCTGCGCGATCTTGTCCTGAAGCGCGATGATGTCTTCGGCTGATGCGTCGATGCGGTCGCTCCAGAGCATCTCGCCGGAGGTTACGTCAACGAGTTGCGCGTTGACTCGGAGCGCACCGCCCGCGCGCAGAAAGCTCGCGAGCAGAACGGCGCTGACGTTCAAGTCGCGACCGACCTGCTGCGGGTCAACCTCCTTGCCCTGATACTTCACGATCATCGAGGAGGGCCGCACGATGAGCGAGCGGTTGCGCGCGAGTTCCGTGATGACGGCGTCAGCCAGAGAGAACTCGTAGAAGCTCGCTTCCGCGTCGTTCGATAAATTCCTGAACGGGAGAATGGCGATTGACTTCTGCGTCTCGAACTGGCTGAGGTGCTGCGCCGGCGAAGACGGCGACGTTGAAGCGGCACCGGCCTGCGCCGAAGTCTGGCGCGATGCGGGCGGGAACGAAGTCGGCTGCGTCTCAGCGCCCGTCAGACTCCGCCACCACCTTCTGAAACTCCGACCGAAGCCGCCGCGCTCCGTGCCCGGCTGGTGACGCGGCGGCGCGACCGCGGGGACGCCGGTCGGCATCGCGTCCGACTCGGCCACGCCCGAAAGGCTTGCGACCTCGCGCATCGCTGCGCGCAGGTCGTCGCGCATCTCGGACATACGCTGATAGCGGTCTTCGGGCTTCTTCGCGAGCGAGCGGTCGAGTATTCGTTGAATGCTGACGGGCGGGTTGTCTGTGCGAACTTCGCCTATGGTTTCGGGCGTGTCGTGCAGGACGGCGTAGCGCACTTCGACCGTCGTCTGACCCTTGAAGGGCCATATCCCGGCGAGCATCTCGTAAAGCAGCACGCCGGTCGAGAAGATGTCGGCGCGGTGGTCAACCTTCTGCCCCGTCGCCTGCTCCGGCGCGGCATACGTCGCAGTGCCGTAGGGCACGCCCATCTCCGTCAGATGAACGTCGCCGCCCTTCTTGCCTTCGTCGAGAAGCTTCGCCAGTCCGAAGTCGAGGACTTTGGCGAGTCCCGATTCCGTGACCATGACGTTTCCGGCCTTGATGTCACGGTGGATAATTCCCTTCGAGTGCGCGGCGGTAAGAGCGTCGGCAACCTGATAGGCAATCGAGAGCGCACTCTCCAACGAGAGCGGACGACCGCCCACGAGTTGACGGACGTTCTTGCCCTCGATGTACTGCATCGCGATGAAGTGGACGCCTTCCGCTTCGTGCAGCCCGTAGATGATGCAGATGTTCGGGTGGTCGAGCGAGGATGCGAGTTGGGCCTCGCGCTCGAAGCGCTTGAGGTTGACCTCGCGCGCGGTCAACTCCGGCGACAGGATTTTGATGACGACGGTACGGCCGAGGCGCTCGTCCGTCGCTCTGTAGACAGTACCCTGCCCGCCTGCGCCGAGCTTTTCCGTGATTCGATAATTGAGAAGCGTCTTGCCGACCATTTGGGGATTTGCGATTTAAGACTTGCGACTATTTCCGAGACGAACACTAAGGAGGCCGTGCGCGGGATTGTAGCCCCGCCACGGCCCCAAAGCAAAAATCCGAGCGTAAATTCTTCCGCGGGCGCACGGCCCGCTAGTCGTGAACCGTTCAACCGCGCGGCGGATCGCCCCAGCCCGACTGAACATACTTCCCGTCCTCGACAATGCACGGCACGGTCGGGTCGTTGTTCGAGTACGCGAACATCTCCTTGCGCCGGGCGCGGTCGTTCTGCGCGTCGTACTCGGTGAAAGCGATCCTGTTCGAGTTGTAGTAGTCACGCGCCTGCTGGCAATAAGGGCACCCCGGCTTCACGTACATCTCTAGTCCCACGTCTTCTCACCCCCTTCTTGTTTTCCTCAAGTGTAGCGCACACGCGCCTCGGATGAGAAGCACCAGATAAGAAGCAATTTTGAGGTCACTTCCGCGTGCTATACTCTGCGGCGCAGTTTAGCATGAAGTTAGATTGCCTTCGCCGTAAACGGAGTGTTTAAGACTTTGTGATTCGGTAAAAGATTGGCCTTAAAGATGTGAGGCGCATACCGCAGCATCTGTGTTGAAAGGCTCACGAGGCAAGTGTTCGAGAGCGACCTTTTAGACCCTTACGAAAAACTCGTCGCGATTGAGGTCTTGGGCCGCCGCGTCGAGGTGCCGGAGCGCAATCGTCTGCTTCGATGCTTACAGTTTCTCTCGCTTGAAACTATCTCTTACGGCGACTTCTGCTGGAACGGCGACTGCGCGAACTGCCAGTTCTGGTATCACGACAAGGGACAGACCGAGGCGCAGGACAAGACTGCGCTTGCCTGCCGCTTCGACGTGCGCGAAGGAATGGTCATCACGCGCCTCAGCCCGCACCTGCGAATCGAAGGAATCAACGTGGAAACGACGAAGCCGGAGTGATGAGGCGGAAGTCAGACCGACTTCCGCCTCATCGTTCATCGTTCCGACCTCATCTTTAACTCGTCATTCGACGCCCGGAGTTCATCGTTAAGAAGAGAGGCGAACGCGCTCGCGCCCGCCTCTCTTCTTTCGTGACGCAGGAGGGCGTCAGGGTTTAGCGACCGTGGCGGTCGTGTCGGAGATCTCGAACATCATGTCGGCGGTCGCGGCGGTCAAAGCCAAGGTCGCGCCGGTCGTGGCGTATGTCGCGCGTGTCGTGCGCGATGTCGCGGCGGTCGGAGCGAATCTCTGAGCGCGAAGCGCCGTCGCGCCTGTCTTCGCGAAGGTCGCGGTAGTCGGAGCGGCGATCACGCACGTCGCCGTTCAGGTCGCGCCGGTCGTGGCGTATGTCGCGCGTGTCGTGGCGTATGTCCCTTCGATCCTCGCGCCTGTCTCTCTGGTTGATGTCCTGATGCAAGTCGCGCACGTCGGAGCGGCGGTCTTTCAAATCGCCGCGCAGGTCTGTGCGGTCGGAGCCAACCTCCGCGCGATCCGACCTGATCTCACGTCTGTCCGAGGCCAACTCGGCCCGCGAATCGCCGTCGCGCCTGTCCTCGCGGTAGTCGCGCACGTCGGAGCGCAGGTCTCTGCTGTCGCCGCGCACTTCGCGGCGGTCTTGGCGTATGTCGCGCGTATCCTGCCGGATGTCTTTTCGATCCTGACAAGTGTCGCACGTGGGCGTCGCACTCTGCGCCCAGGCGGTAAGGCAAGAGGCCAGCACGAGCGCCGCCGACATCGGAATAATCTTCGTCAATGAGTTTCTCATCTCTTTCGGTTCCCCCTTCTCAAAGATTTCGTTTCAAGCCCGCGACGCCGACCTTCGTGCGACGCCGGCGCAAACTCTTCAACTAGAGTCCGCCGAAGTCTCGGAGGAGAGACACACCCCTACCACGAGCGGGCGCACGAAACCATCTACGCGTCGCCGCCGGGGCGGTGCAGCCCGCTTCGGCCACCAACAATTTTTTAGACGCACGCCCCCCGCCCGCGGACGAACTTTCTCTTACAACAAAAGCGAGCGATTTCTATTACGCGCCGTTTGCGATAAACTCCGACGCTTGCGCCGCCGCAAATGTTTTTGACTTCAACCCGCGCGTGCCGGGAAGTTATCGTGCGGCGGAGGAAAGGATGTGACGCCGATGCGCTTCGAGTTTTACGACGAGAGTTTGGCGGACGTGCCGAAGCTATCGGTTGACGGCACGGTCGGGAACGCAGTCCACTTCTCGCACTGGCAGGGGAACGAGACGCCCTCGGAGCTTCGCGCAGACACCTCGACGGAGATCGCTCTGAACCTCGTCGCGTCGCCGCGCCGCGCGGAACTGACGCGCGGCATCGAACTCGTCACCAACAATCACTTCGACACGGACGGCGTGCTCTCGGTCTGGACTTTGCTTGCGGGCGAGCGCGCGCTCGAACTTAAAAGTGAGTTGATCGCAGCAGCCGAGGCCGGAGACTTCTCGGAGTTCGCGGGCGCAAACGCCGTGCGCGCGAGCATCACGATTCAGGGCGGCGACAATCCCGCGGCGGAGGGCGTCGCGTCGCCGCTGGCGCGACACCTCGCGGGCGGCGCGAACGTTGACGAGAGGCGAGCTTATGAACTCGTCCTGCCTGAAGTCGAAAGCGTGCTCACGCGCACGGACGAGTACGAGCCTCTGTGGCGCGACGAGTGGGCGCGCGTCGAGTCGGCGCTTGAGAGTTTCGCGGCGGGGCGCTCGCGCGTCGTCGAAGACGAATCGTCGGGGCTGTCCGTCGTCACGCTCGACCGCGGCCTCTACGGCGTCGAGGGTTTTAAGCCGACGCGCCACGCCGCGCCCTTCACCGCCGTCGCGCACAATGCGCGCGGTCGTGTCTTCCTCGTCGCGACGCCGCTCGAAGGCGGATGGAGCTATCGCGTTGACTATCCTTACTACTCTTGGGCCGTGACGGTGGTTCGCCCGCGCATCGAGCGATGTGACTTAGGCGCGCTCATCGAACGCCTGAACGAGATTGAAGGCGGCGGTGTTGGAACGTGGAAGGCTGACAGGAGCGAGTTAACTTCCGCCGTCAAGTTTCTCGACGCGAGCGGCACGCCCGCCGCTTCGCGTCTTGAGCCGGACGCGGTTGCGTCTGAGCTTCACGCCGCGCTCACACAGCGGTCGGCGACTCCGAACGTTGCGAGCGCGCGTGCGGAAATCTGAAAACAAAAACATTCACTCTATTCTGAAGACACGAACACGAACTATACCGAAATGATCTACAGATTCATCTTGTGCGCGGCTGCCGTGGCGCTCGCGTTCGGCGGACTGCGCGGCGAGTTTCAGAAGATCGCGCCCGACGCGAAAGGGCGAGTCGGCGCTGCCGTCATGCTTTTGGAGTCGGGCGAGTCGGCTGACCTCAGCGGCGACGAGCACTTCCCGATGCACAGCGTTTACAAGCTGCCGATTGCGATGGCGGTGCTGCGGCAGGTGGACAGAGGGGAATTGAAGCTCGACCAGACGGTGAAGGTCGAGCGGAGCGATTTCGTGAGAGAGGGGATGTACAGCCCCATCCGCGACAAGAACCCGAACGGCGCGCAGCTTACCGTCGCGGAGTTGCTGCGCTACGCCGTCTCCGAAAGCGACGGCACGGCGAGCGACGTGCTGTTGAAACTGGCGGGCGGCGCGGGAAGTGTGATGGCGTTTTTGAAGGAGATCAAAGTCTCAGGCATCAACGTCGTCAACTCGGAGAAGGAGATCGGGCGCGACTGGCAGACGCAGTACGAGAACTGGGCTACGCCCAAGGCCGCGGTCGAACTCCTCGCCGCGCTGCAAGCAGGGCGAGGGCTGTCGGCAGATAGCCGTGCGCTCTTGTTGAAGCTTACGACCGAATCGCTCCCCGGCGCGAAGCGTCTGAAAGGACAACTGCCCGCAGGGACTATCGTCGCGCACAAGACCGGGACGGGCGGCACGCGCGACGGCATTACCTCCGCGACGAACGACATCGGAATCATCACTCTGCCCGACGGAAGACATCTCGCCGTCGCAGTCTTCGTCTCCGACTCCAAAGCCGACGAGGCGACGCGCGAAGCCGTCATCGCGCGCATCGCAAAGGCCGCTTGGGACTGGGCTGCGCGGGCGCAGTCGCCGCAATCGACGACGGAGTAAAAACTGACTGTCGGCAGATTTTAGAAGGCCGAACTTTCATGCACGACGTAATCATCATCGGCGCCGGAGCGGCGGGACTTTCGGCGGCGCTGTGGTGCGACGAGTTGGGGTTGGACACGCTCCTGATCGAACGCGAACGGGAAGTCGGCGGGCAGTTGTTGCGTGTCTATAATCCTATCGGTAACTATCTCGGCGTCGAGGTGACGGACGGGCGCGAGTTGCGCGATAGATTCGCGGCGCAGGTCGAGGATAAAGAGTTCGATCTTTGGACTGAGGTTGAGATCGAGAGCGTTGACCTGCGCGCGAAGCGCGTGCGTTTGCGGAGCGGCGAGGAACTTCGGTCGGTCGCAATCATCATCGCGACGGGCGTGCGCCGCCGGAAATTGGGCGTGCCGGGCGAGGAGGAGTTCGCGGGACGCGGCGTGTTGGAGTCGGGCACGCGAGAGCGCGACGCCGTGGCGGGCGAGGACGTGCTTGTGGTCGGCGGCGGCGACGCCGCGGCGGAGAACGCTCTGATGCTCGCCGAAGTCTGTCCGACCGTCACGCTCGTCCACCGCGGAAAGCGTCTCTCCGCGCGCGAAGAGTTCGCCGAGCGCGTGCGCGCCGATCACCGCATCACGGTCTTCGACGAATCGAGACTCGAACGCATACTCGGCAGAGAGCGCGTCGAGTCAGCCGAGGTTCTCCGCGCGTGCGCACTCAAGCCTTTTCGTATGGCCGTGCGCGGCGTCCTCATACGCGTAGGCGTCGAGCCGAACAGCGAACTCTTCGGCGAACAACTCCGACGGGACGCGCGAGGCTACGTCGTCACGAGCGGCGAGCAGGAGACGAGCGTCGAGATGGCCTTCGCCGTCGGCGACATCTCGAACCCGCGCGCCCCCACCGTCAGCGGCGCTTGCGGCGCGGGCGCGACCGCCGCGAAAGTCATCGCCTCACGTCTGAATGCGAGTCGAAAGTAGAGAGACGCGCGGGACGAACGCGCCGAACCGCCGCGCGCGGCATGAGTCGTGCAAAGAAATCGCGCGGCGCGCGTTTCCGCCGGAGCCGGGCGGCGGGTTGCGGCGTTACGCCCTCGCACGTCCCGGTTCGGTCGGGCATTTCGCCCGCGCGGCTTTCGGGCCGCGGCTCCGCCGCCGGTAAGCACGGCGCTCGCCCCTCGACGCCGGGCGGTAAAAATCATCGAACGCAAGCTAAGCTCAGGGAGCTTCGCGACGCCACGGACGCCCCTCCCGCCAGCCGATGAATAACAGAGATCGACTCAGAATCCTCGTCATACTGGCAATCGCCGCCGCGGGGGCCGCGTCGTGCGTGTGTGCAGCCGCGCGTCTCGACACCTCTTCGCTCGGCCTCTCCTTCGTCCTCCTGATCGCGCTCACGCTCGGCGTCGGCTCGCGCCTCGGCGTCAGCATCCCGCGTGTCAAGGGCGAGGTCACGCTCTCCGACATCTTCCTCTTCCTGACTCTTCTGCTCTACGGCGGCGAGGTCGCGGTTCTGCTCGCAGCAACCGAAGCACTCTTCACGAGCGTGCGTCTCAACCGCAGGTTGATAAGCCACCTGTTCAACTCCGGCGTGATGTCGCTTTCGATCTTCATCGCCGCGCGGGCGCTGGAATTCTGCTTCGGCAGCATCACGGCGCTCAGGCACGGCGGCTTCTCGCCGCAGTATCTGGGCGCGCTCGCAGTCCTCACCATCGTCCACTACTCGATCAACTCAAGCCTCGTCGCCCTGTGCGTAGCGCTCAAGTCCGCCAAGTCGCCCTGGGAGGTCTGGCGCAGCGACTACCTCTGGACTTCGCTGAACGTCGTCGCCGCCGCGTCGGTCGCAGGCGTCGTCGCCAAGACGGTTGACGCCGTGGGCATCTACGAGGTCGTCGGCATGCTGCCGGTCGTCGCCTTCGTCTATCTCACGTACCTCACGTACCTGCGCAACATGAAAGCGACGCAAGAGCGCGCGCAACTCGCGCAGCAGCACGTCGAGGAGCTTTCGCGCTACATCGCCGAGCAGGAGCGGATACGCGAGCAGTTCACGCAGGTCGAAAAGCTCTCGGCGCTCGGAGTGCTCGCCTCCGGCGTCGCGCACAACTTCAACAACACGCTTGCAAGCATTCTCGGTCGCGCCGAGATGATGCTGACGCAGACCACGGACGCGAAGATGAGGCGTGGACTTGAGATCATCGTCAAGTCTTCTCAGGACGGCGCGCAGACGGTCAGGCGCATACAGGACTTCGCGCGCCAGCGGAAGGATCACGACTTCCGCCCCGTCTCCATCGCGCAGCTACTCTCGGACGTGAGCGAGATCACGCGCCCGCGCTGGAAGGACGCGGCGGAGGCGGCTGGCGTCTACATCACGCTGCAACTCAGAAGCGAGGCGCGCGCCATCGTCTCCGGCGAGGGCGCGGAACTCCGAGACGTTCTGGTCAACATGGTCTTCAACGCCGTTGACGCGATGCCGGAGGGCGGCGTCCTATGCCTCTCATCCGAGGATGTGGACGGCTTCGCGCTCGTCGAGGTTAGCGACACGGGCGAGGGGATGACGGACGAGGTGCGCGCGCGCGCCTTCGACCCGTTCTTTACGACGAAGAGCACGCGCGGGATGGGACTCGGACTCGCCGTTTCTTACGGAGTAATCAGCCGCCACGGCGGCACAATCGAGGTGGAGTCGGAGGTCGGGCGCGGCACGACCTTCAGGATCAAACTGCCCGCGGCTTACGTGCCGCGCGGCGACGCCGACGCTAGCGAAGCGTCGGGCGTCGGCGGATTTCGGAGGCTGAAGATGGCAAAGATTCTTGTCGTTGATGACGAGGCGGCGGTGCGGGAACTTCTCTGCGAGATTTTGGAAGACGCGGGCTGCGAAACCGAGCAGGCCGCATCGGGGCGCGAGGCGCTCGCGCTCTTCGACGCGAAGCGCTTCGACGCCGTGTTCACAGACATCGGTATGCCCGGCATGAGCGGATGGGAGCTTGCGCACGCACTGCGCGAGCGCGACGAGCGCCTCCCGCTCGCGGTCATCACGGGCTGGGGCGAGACCGTCGGCGATTCGCAGAGGGAGGCGGCGCGCGTCAATTGGCTCATGTCCAAGCCGTTCTCGATGGCCCAGATAATCGAGGTCGGCGAGGAAGTCATCGCGCTCCGAGAGGCCGCCGCCCAAAACGAAATTCCGGCGGGGGCCGAGTCTTGCGTCGCGTGCTGAGGCGACCGCGCCGCTCGTCTCACCCCGTCCGCTTGAGCTTCCCCGTCCGCTTCGCCCAGTGCTCGACTCGACCGAAGACGAAGAGGCCGAGCGGTATCAACACCAATCCCATCAGCGCCAGCACCGTCAACTCGTAAGCGCAGGCCGAGAGCGGAGCGCCAGCCGTCAACTGCCCCGCGTCGCCGATGCCTATAAGCTTGCGGCTCGCCGAGAGTGCGTAGGTCGCGGGCGAGACGACCGAGAGCGGCTGAAGCCAGCGCGGAAGAACCTCGACCGGGTAATAGACTCCTGAGACGAGCAGGAGAATTCCCTGAAAGATATTCGTCGCCTCGGCCCCGCGCTCCGGCGAGAAGACCGGCAGCGTCGCCGCGATCAGGCCGAGGCCGATGAACGCCGCGCTCGACACGGCGAGCACGACGACTATCCCTGCCCAGTTCGCGTGCGACAGGTCGATGTCAACGAAGAGCAGCATCCCGGCGACGATGACCACCGCGCGCACGACCGCGTAGGCCGTCGAGAAGAGACTCACGCCCGCCAGATGTATGAGCCGCGAGACCGGAGCCATAAACGTGTATTCGAGCGTCCCCTCCCAACGCTCATACGTGATCGAGTTCGCGATCTCCTGAAATACGACCGACAGCATTCCCCAGAGCATCACGCCGACCAGAAGCATGAGCGTCAGCCTTCGGTCGTGCATCGCGACGCCGATCAGCACGACCGTCGCAGAATTGACGACCGCGTAGAAGGTGAAGACGACGACCCAAGAGAAGTAACGCCGCGTCAGGTGGTAGTCGCGGAAGACGAACGCCCAAGTCTGTCTGAGCACATGTTCCATCGGTAAATCCTTTCAAGCCTCCGCGAGCGCCGACTCACCCGGCGCGCGGTTGGCTTTGCTCCCGCCCTCGTCCAGCTTCTCGCCCGCGAGCGCGATGAACGCATCGTCGAGCGAAGAGGCGTCCGAGCGCTGCTTCAACTCGTCCGCCGTCCCTTCGGCGATCAGGCGACCGTGCGCGATGAAGCCTATGCGCGAGCAGAGCCGCTCGGTCTCCACCATGTCGTGCGAGGTCAGAAGTATCGTCGTGCCGTGCTCGCTCCGTAAGTTTTCGAGGAACGTCTGCACGTCGCGACGGCTCTTCGGGTCGAGTCCGGTCGTCGGCTCGTCGAGTAGAAGCAGCGGCGGGTTGACGAGCAGGGCGCGCGTGATCGCGACCTTCTGCTGCATCCCCCGGCTCATCTCTTCGAGCGGGTCGGTGTACTTCTCTCCTTCGAGTCCGAGCGCTTCGAGAATCTCCTGCGCGCGTCTTTCGGCGTGCGCCTTGTCCATGCCGTACAGGAACGCCGAGTAGAGAAGGTTCTCGCGCGCCGAGAGTTTTTTGTAGAAGGCCGCGTCAACGCTCACGCGCCCGACACGGCGGCGCACCTCGGCCTCCTCGCCCGGCAGCCTGTAGCCGAGCATGCGCACCTCGCCCTCGTCCGGCACGAGCAAAGTTGCGAGCACGCGTATGAGCGTTGACTTGCCCGACCCGTTCGGCCCTAGAAGACCGTATGTCTCGCCTAAACGCACCTCGAACGACACGTCCCTGAGCGCGTGCGTGATGGACGAGCGTGCGCGCATGATGCCTTTGCGCTTGCGGAAGGATTTCGAGAGATGGCGGACTTCAATGCCCAGATTCGACATCGGCTTACACACCTTCCCGGCTCAAGGTAGCCGGATAACCGCTTTCCGTTTTGGAAAGAAGGGAGACGACCGAGGGTCGCCGGCGGCAGTTCTAGGCGGGTAAGAGTCGAATCAACATTTGCAGTCACCTCACTTTTCGTGAGTGACGTAAGGATAAACGCACATGCGAGTTTTGGCAAGGATGGGGAAAGGGTTCCGGGTATTAGGTTCTGGATGCTGGTAAAAACTACAACCCAACACCCGGCACCTTTACGTCTTCGGCAGACCTTTGCGCGCGACCGTCCGCATGGCTTCGCAGAAGCGGTCGAGTTCTTCGAGCGTCGTGTAAACGCTCGGCGTTATGCGGACGCCTTTGAACTCTTCGTGGACGATGGGCGTTGCGTAGATTTTGTGCCGGCTCATCAGGTGAGCGCAAACGGCGTAAGGGTCTGTATCCGCGACCTGAACGTTTGCAATCGCGCACGACTGTCGTTCGTCGAACGAAGTATTGAAATGGACGTTCGGCTCGTCTTTGAGTTGATTCATCCAGTAGCGCGCGAGGTAGCGAAGCCGCGCCTCCTTGCGCGCCGCCCCGACGCCCTCGTGGAAGAGAAGCGCCTCGCCGATTGCAAGACGCTGCGCGGCGGAGCGAGTGCCCGTCTCCTCGAACTTGCGTATGTCGGCGTCCTGACTACGCTCCGCCGCGAAGATAGGCCAGACGTTTTTAATCTTGTCCTTTCTCACGTAGAGAAGTCCCGTACCTTTTGGCGCGTGCAGCCACTTGTGCAAGCTTGTGCCGAAGTAGTCGCAAGCGAGATCGTCGCGCTTGAACTGGAAGTGCGCGAACGAGTGCGCTCCGTCAACGACCGCCTCGATGCCGCGACGGCGCGCAAGCTCGCAGACCTCGCGCACGGGCACGATCTGCCCCGTGATGTTTATGACGTGCGAGACGAGCAAGACGCGCGTGCGCGGCGTGATGTTCGCTTCAAAGGCCGCGGTGATCTCGGAAGGGTCTTTCGGCGGAATTGGAATCTTAAAGGTCTTCAGGACTACTCCTTCGCGCCGCTCGCGCTGCCGAAGCGTCGTAAGCATCCGAGGGTAGTCCTGCGTCGTCGTCAGGATTTCGTCGCCTCGCTTGAGGTCGATGCCGAAGAGCACGGCTTCGAGCGAGTCGGAGGTGTTGCGCGTGATTGCTATCTCTTCGCGGTCGCAGCCGAAAGCTTCGGCAAGTCCGGTTCTGATCGTCTCGGACTGCGGCTCTAAAATTTCCCACATCGTGTAGGCGGTCGCGTCCTCCTGCTGCCAGATGTAGCGGACGAGCGCCTCTGTGACGACGCGCGGTGAAGGCGAGACGCCGCCGTTGTTGAGGTTCACAATCCCACGCGTGACCGAGAAGGCGCGTTGTATCTCGAACCAGAAATCCTCTTCGCGCGCCGCGTCATACGCCGTAAGATGCGCGACAGTCTTCGCCGCCGCCTTCACGTCTTTCAAGAGAGACGCGACCGTCGAAGATGAGAGCGCGGCGAGTCCCAATCCCTTGCCGACCGAAGAGAGAAATCGCCTGCGGTCGAGCGCGCCGGGGTAGTGTTCTGTGCGAGTGCTCATCGTTAATATCTTTTCGCCGCTGAGTTATGGCTCGATGTTTATCAAAATCGGATTCTCCGCTAAAAGCCGCACGATGAGTCGCCCCGTCGAGGGATCGAATTTTTCGTGCGGCTGGACAAGATCTTCTTCTACTAAGACATTGCTAGGTTCGGCATGAATTCCGAGAATTTCGAGCGTAGCTATTCGGCGCGAACTCTTGAATGGGCCATTCCAGATAACGCCGCCGATATTGTTACCATGCTGAGTGAGTGTCATTGTCCGAAAAACACCACGGCGATAATTATATCCGTCGCCGGCATCATCATAAAAACTGCTCTGGCCGTCAGCGCCGCGGACGACGACGAGTGAGAGCGGCGCGCTCGCCATCTCATCCGTGTTCTGAACTACCGGCTGCGTCGGAATCACCGCGCCAGCGCGTGCGAAGAGAGGGAGGCGTTCGAGCGGCGCGTCAATCTCGACCTCCTTGCCGCCTTCGTATAGTTTGCCAGTCCACCAGTCAACCCAGTTGTCGCCCTTCGGGAAATAGACCCTGCGCTTCGTCGTGGACTCGACGACGACGGGAGCGACGAGCAGGTCGCGCCCGACGAGATACTGGTCTTCAATCAGGTAGGTGCGCGCGTCGTCCGGGTACTCGAACCAGAGCGGGCGCATTACGGGCGCGCCCGTCTCTGTGTGCTCGTGGAAGAGCGTGTAGAGATACGGCAGCAGACGGTAGCGCAACTCGATTGAAGCGCGGTTGATGTCAACGAACTCTTTGGGGAACGAGTAAGGCTCGTGCGGGTTCGAGCCGTTTTCGGAGTGCGAGCGGAGGAAAGGCGTCAAGGCGGCGGCCTGAAGCCAGCGCGTGTAAAGCTCCGGCGTAGGGTTGCCGGAAAAGCCTCCAACGTCCGAGCCGACGAGCGGCACGCCTGAGACTCCGAGGTTCAGAAGCATCGTTATCGAGAGCCGCAGATGATCCCAAGAGGCTACGTTGTCGCCCGTCCATATCGCGGAGTAGCGCTGCACGCCCGCGTAGCCCGCGCGCGTCAGGACGAAGGGGCGCGCGTCGGGACGCAAGCGTCTCACGCCTTCAAACGTCGAGCGCGCCATCTGCATCCCGAAGACGTTGTGATAGCGAGCGTGCGCGCCCGCTTCGCCGTCGCCCGCGTGTCGTGCATCGAGCGGAAACGTCTTCATCGGATGATGAAACACGTCCGGCTTCGGCGTCTGGTCGGAGAGAAAGACGCCCGGCTCGTTCATGTCGTTCCAGAACCCTGCAACGCCCTGCTCGACGTTCGTCTTGTAGAGCGAGCCGAACCACTCGCGCGCCTTAGCGTCGGTAAAGTCGGGGAAGGCGCACGCGCCCGGCCAGACGGTCGCGTGAAGCTCCGTGCCGTCGGCGTTCTTGACGAAATGATTGCCTGCCTGCCCCTGTTGATAAGCGTAGTAGTTCGGGTCAACCTTCACTCCGGGGTCAACGATTATGACGACGCGGAAGCCTTCGGCGCGGAGGTCTGCGATCATCTTCGACGGGTCTGGAAAGCGCGTCTTGTCCCAAGTGAAGACGCGATAGCCGTCCATGTAATCGATGTCGAGATAGATGACATCGGCAGGGATGCGCGCGTCGCGGAAGCCTTTCGCGACTTCGCGCACGCGCGATTCCGGCGAGTAAGACCAGCGCGACTGTTGATTGCCGAGCGCCCAAACGGGCGGCAGCGGCGCGCGCCCCGTCAAGTCTGTGTAGTCGCGCAGAATATTTTTCGGCGTGCGTTCCTTACCTCCGGTGAAGACGTAGTAGTTCAACTCGCCCGAAGGAGCGCCGAACGTGACGCGCGAAGGGTCGGTCTTTCCCATGTCGAAGAAGGTTCGCGACGTGTTGTCGAGGAAGAGTCCGTATGCGAAGCCTTTCCCCTGTGCGGTCTTCGAGTCCTTCTCGTTTCGCAAAGCGATGTAGAAGCCGATTGATTGATAGATTGGGTCGAGTCCGCGCGGGTACGCATACGTGTCCGTGTTCCACATCACGAACTGCTGCGTGTCGCGCGAAAGCGTAGCGCCCGCCTTCTCGCCGAGTCCGTAGTAAGTCTCCCAACCCGTGCGCTTCTTCGAGCACTCGACCTCTCCTGTCTCCGCGTCGAACGAAGTCTGTCGCGCGGGATCATCTTCGACAACCGTTCGTCCGTCGTCGTCAAGCACGGTGATGAGAAACGGTCGCCGCTTTATGACTACGGTCGCGCCGTCAGGAGATGAAATTCTTATCTCGTCGCGCGTCTCGTTGATCGTCGCATTCAAGGTCTTTCGGTCTTTCGACTCGACGGCGTAAGAGAAATCGCGCTCGAATGTTCCAGACGGCGCGAGTCGCACGCGCACCGTCTCAAGGTCTGTGAATGTGACCGCTGCGCGCGCGCCCGAAGTGAGCGTTAGCACGACGCCGTCGGTCTGACGCTCGACCTTCTTTACGTCGCCCGCGGCGCGGCGGACGGCGCGAGCCTGCTGCGGCGCGAAGATGAGCAGAAAGAGAACGAGCGGCGAGAGAAGAAGCGCGCGTCTCGGTCGGAGTCGTTTGGTCATGGCGTAGACAGTTTTGCTTTCAGCGTGCATTCGACGTGCGTCGCGGCGCAGGCGGCGGAGATGGTGGCGGCGGCGGCTCGTAGTTTGAGTTCGCGTTGTCGTAATCCGTGTTCGAGTTGTCGGTGTCAACGTAGGAGCGCGTGTGCGGCGACTCGCAGAACTGCTGCACTTGCTGGAAGAGTTGGCCGCACTGTTTTTCGGGCGAGAGGCCGTAGCGCCTGCACTGCTCTAGCTGCCACTGCGCGCTCCGGGAGAATTCAAGCTGGTGCGGCACCGTGTCGCAGAAGCCGGGCGTCGGTCGGCTCGCGTCGAGGCAGACGCGAAGGAAGATCGCGTTCTTGAAAATGTCGCCGAGTCCTTCGGCGCGTGCGTGGCGCGCGACGGCTTCGTTCAAGCAGCCCTCGTTGTCCGTGCGCTGCCCGTACTCCTTCGCCTCGTTGCCCGCGTGCTCTATGTTCTGGACGATTCCGGGCCCGTACTTTCGCGCGACGATGACCGTCACGACGAGGACGCCGACGACGAGCACGACGAAAATCCCGCCGACGACCAGAAGCACTTTCAACCATGTAGGCATAGCGACCTCCGAAGTGATAAGTGATAAGAAGCTGTTAGCCTTTAGCTAATAGCTAATAGCTTTTGCTTTTTACTTATCACTTATCACTTATCACTTGCTCCTTTCGTAGATGACGCGACCGTCGAAGACGATCAGTTCCGGCTCGGTCTGCAAAATCTCTTTCGGCTCGATGGTGAGCAAGTCTTTCGTGTGGACGACGAGGTCTGCGAGCATTCCGGCTGCGACCTGTCCTTTATCATTCTCCTCGAAGGATGCGTATGCGCCTTCGGCTGTGTAGTTGCGCAGGGCATCTTCGATTGAGATGCGCTCTTCGGGCCACCATCCGCCGGGCGGCTGGCCGTCAACGCTCTGGCGCGTGACGGCTGCGTAGAGTCCGAGGTAAGGATTCATCGACTCGACCGGCCAGTCCGTGCCGAACGGGACGTGTACGCCGTGCGCCATCATCGTGTGCCAACTGTACGCGCCCATCACACGGTACTCGCCGAGACGGTCTTCGGCCCAACGCTTGTCCGAGATGGCGTGCGACGGCTGCATCGAGGCGATGACGCCCAGCGCGCGAAAGCGCGCGAAGTCCGAAGGCGCGACGACCTGCGCGTGCTCGATGCGGTGACGGTGGCCGCCCGGAATAAAAACGTCATCCCTAATCATTCCGTAGCCACGCGCCGGCATCGGCAGCGTATTACGATTGGCTAGAGCCTCTTGGAAGCCGTCGAGCGCCATGCGGTTTGCGCGGTCGCCGATGCAGTGGAGCGCGATCTGAAATCCGGCGGCGTCGCGCTCGACAATCATCTTTGTGAGTTCTTCGGGCGTCATGCGCGGGATGCCGCTGTTGTGCGGGTCGTCGTTGAAGGGCGCGAGCATGGCGGATGTGCGCGAGCCAAGCGTGCCGTCAACGTAGCCTTTGAGCGCGGTGAGTCGAAGACGAAATGGATCGTCCCCAAACGCCTTGAACTCCGCGCGCTCGCGCTTGATGTCCGCGAGCGAGTTGGCGAACTGCTGCCACTCTGCGACGCGCACGGTCAGCTTTCCGGCTTTCAGAAACTCGCGATAGAGCGGAGTGGCGTCGGTGCTCGGCACGTCGTTGGTCTGAATCGAGGTGACGCCGTAGCGCAGAGCCTCCGAGAGCGAGCGCGTGAGTGCTTCGGCCATCTCCGCGTGCGTCGGCTCAGGCACGACCTGCGCGACGAGCGTGCCCGCCGTCTCCTTCAGAATCCCCGTCGCATCGCCCGACGCGTCGCGCACGATCTCGCCGCCCTGCGGGTTCTTTGTCTCGCGCGTGATGCCCGCCTTCTGCAAGGCGAGCGAGTTGGCCCAAGTCGTGTGTCCGTCAACGCGGCTGAGGAATACAGGGTTCGAGGGCGCTACGTCGTCCAAATCTTTCTTCGACGGCCAATCGCCGCCCCACAAGGTCTGATCCCAACCGCGACCGAGAATCCATGCACCGGACTGAACTTCGCGAACGCGCGCGGCGATGCGCTGCTTCGCTTCGGCCAGAGACTTCGCGCCGTTCAAATCGACGAGCATCAGCGCGCGCCCGCCCTGTAGGAAATGTATGTGCGCGTCGTTGAATCCCGCCGTCAGAAGCTTGCCCTTGAGGTCAATCGTCCGCTCGCCTTCGTAGCCGGCTTCGATCTCGCGCGTCGTCCCGACGGCGACGATGCGATTGCCTTCGATGGCGACGGCCTCGGCTATGTGTCCGCGCGCGTCCGACGTGAAGACTTTGCCGCCCGTGAGTAGAAGGCTGACCCTTCGACGGTGCTGCGCCGAGGCCGTCTTCGCGGGAAACGACGCGCACAGAAGGCAGAGCGCGAGCGCCGAGGCGTAAACTTTTCGCTTTGACATTTTCATCGAGCGAGCGCGGACAGGCTTGCGGTCACGGCGACTTTTATATCACCAAACCGCACTCTATGACGAAGGCTTTTCGCGCGACGAGCGAAAGCTTTTCGACGGGCGGACGAGTGCGGCGGCGCGTGTCGTCGCGCCTCGCGCCGCCCGACGCGCCTCTGTTAGACTCCGACGGCGAAACCGATGCAGTCATCCGCGACAAAAGAGCAGACGCGCGTCGCGCGCGCGTACAGCTTCGCAGACCTCTCGCGCTACACCTTTCGCCGGCGACTCACGATTCGCGCCGCCGACATCGCTTTCTACCTTCTCATAAATCTGCTCGGCGCGACCACACGTTTCAGCGTCGAGGGCCGGGAGCATTGGGAGACGGCGGCGCGCGACGGCGGGCTTCCCATCTACACTTTCTGGCACGACCGGGTATTTCTCGCGACCTACTTCTGGCGCAGGCGCGGCATCGTCGTCATGACCTCGCAGAGTTTCGACGGCGAATACATCGCGCGTTTCATACAGCGGTTCGGCTACGGCGCGGCGCGCGGCTCTTCGACGCGCGGCGCTGTCGGCGCGCTCGTCGAGATGGCGCATCTCGTCCGGCAGGGCTGCCCTGCGGCCTTCACGATTGACGGCCCGCGCGGCCCCCGCCACGAGGCGAAGATGGGCGCGGTTCTGCTCGCGAAGAAGACCGGGCAGGCCGTTCTTCCGTTCACGGTCAACCCGGAGCGCTTCTGGCAACTGCCGAGTTGGGATCGCTTTCAGATACCAAAACCGTTCACGCGCGCGACGGTGCGCATCGCGCCGCCCATACGCGTCGCCGCGGACGCCGACGAGACGGCGCTCGCCTGCGCGCTCGACGAGTTGCAGCGCGCGCTCGACGAGATAAGCGGCTGACCCTACGCGCCGGTCGAAGCGTCAAGCGTGGCGCGCGACGGCGCGCGTGTAGTAAGATTAGCGCACACGAAGCCACATCATAGTTTTCATGTTCTGAGATTCTTTCTCTTTCGGGGAGACTCGCATGATTAATCAGGAACGAATCAAAAATCTTTTGCTCGAACTCGTGCAGATTGACTCCGTCTCGCGCGAGGAGCGCGAAGTCGCGCAGCGAATCAAACAAATCTGCGAGGAGATGGGCGCCGAGGTCGAGATTGACGACGCCGGAGAGAAGGTCGGCGGCAATACCGGCAACGTCGTCGCGCGTTTCCCCGGCACGCTCACGCAAGCCGAGGCGATAATGATGAGCGCGCACATGGACACGGTCGTTCCCGGTCGCGGCGTCAAGCCACTTGTCGAAGGTGACATCATACGCACCGACGGCTCGACCGTGCTCGGCGGCGATGACAAGTCGGGCTGCGCCATCATCATCGAGACGATTCGCTGCCTGCAAGAGCAGAACGTGCCCCACGCGCCGATTGACGCGGTCTTCTCAATTTGCGAAGAGATCGGACTGCTCGGCGCGAAGCACCTCGACATGTCGAAGATGCGCGCAAAGTACGGCATCGTCTTCGACTCCGACGACCCCGGCTTCCTCTTCACCAGAGGCCCTTCGGCGAATCACTTTGAGTTCAAGATCCACGGCCTTGAGTCGCACGCAGGGGTCGCGCCGGAGTATGGCATTTCCGCGATCAAGATTGCCGCCGAAGGCATAGCCGCGATGAAACTCGGACGCATTGACAGTGAGACGACCGCGAACATCGGCGTCATTCGTGGCGGCGAGGCGACGAACATCATCACCAATCTCGTCACGCTCAAGGGCGAGGCGCGCTCGCTCGACGACGCCAAGCTCGAAGAGCAGACCGCGCACATGGTCAAGTGCCTCGAAGACGCGGCGGCGAAGTACGAAGTAACGGTTGACGGCGTGACGACGCGGGGACGTGTCGAGTCGGAGGTCACGCGCGAATACTTCGCGATGGACGTGTCGGACGAGTCGCGCGTCGTCCGTCTCGTCAAGCAGGCGGCCTCGCGCATGGGATTAAACGTCGAGACGATGGCGTCGGGCGGCGGCTGCGACGCGAACATCTTCAACAAGCGCGGCATCGAGTGCGCGAACCTCGGCACGGGTATGCGCGCAATCCACACCGTCAAAGAGTGGCTCGACGTGAAGGATATGTACGCCTCCGCCGAGATGACTCTTGAGATAATGCGACTCAACGGCGAGTCGGCGCTCGACAAAGGATGAAGGCGGAAGGATGAAGGATGAATGATTAAAGCCAGGCTCTCAAACATCTGCTTTCACTTCATCCTTCCGGCTTCATCCTTCATCCTTTTGCTTATTTCCCCCGTTCGGAAGTTAAACCGGCACGTCTTTCCCTCGATTCTTTCGAGACGCCTTTCACGGAGTCCTCTGATGAAACTCTTACAGCACGCCAAGCTTTTGCTGGCCGCCGTAATCGTCCTTTCGTCGCTTCCCGCGGGCGCGCAAACTCAGCGTCGCCGCGCGCCGTCGGCGAGAGCGAACGCGCATGACGACATCGAGCGAAAGATTGACGCGCTCATCGCGCGCATGACGCTCGAAGAGAAGTTGGGACAGTTGCAGCAGTTGGGCGGTGACGTTGCGGGGCACGCCAATCCCGACTTGTACGACGCCGCAAAGCGCGGCGTGCTCGGCTCGACTCTGGGCGTGCGCGGCGCGCGCAACACGAACGACTTGCAG
The DNA here is from genome assembly GCA_035474235.1 of Pyrinomonadaceae bacterium. GTDB lineage: Bacteria > Acidobacteriota > Blastocatellia > Pyrinomonadales > Pyrinomonadaceae > QHXN01. Next base: position 25,070 of record DATINM010000066.1, on the reverse strand, counting down.
CGCGCGGCGGTCGAAGGCTCGCGCCTGCATATCCCGCTCATCTTCGGCTTTGACGTGATTCACGGCTACCGGACGATCTTCCCCATCCCGCTCGGCGAGGCCGCGAGCTTCGACCCTGCGAGCGCCGAGCGCGCGGCATACGTCGCGGCTGCGGAGGCGCGCGCGTCGGGCGTTCATTGGACGTTCGCGCCGATGGTTGACATCGCGCGCGACGCACGTTGGGGACGCATCGCAGAAGGCGCGGGCGAAGACCCTTACCTCGGCATGGCGATGGCCCGCGCGCGCGTGCGAGGTTTTCAAGGCCCTGACTACTCGGCGCAAGACCGCGTCGTCGCCTGCGCCAAACACTTCGTCGCATACGGCGCGGCAGAAGCCGGTCGCGACTACAACACGACCGACATGAGCGAGCAGCGGTTGCGCGAAATTTATCTCCCGCCGTTCAAGGCCGCCGTGGACGCGGGCGTAGGCACTTTGATGAGCGCGTTCAACGACGTGAACGGCGTCCCGTCTTCGGGGAATCATTTCACGCTCACGCGCATTCTTCGCGACGAGTGGCGCTTCGACGGCTTCGTCGTCAGCGACTACACTTCGGTTCAGGAGATGATCGCGCACGGCTACGCCGCGGACGGGAGCGATGCCGCGCGGCTCGCGCTCACCGCGGGCGTTGACATGGAGATGATCAGCCGTCTCTACAACCAGAACGGCGCGGAGCTTTTGCGCCAACGCAAGATCACTTTGGCCGAAGTTGACGAGGCCGTCCGCCGCATACTTCGCATAAAGTTTCGCGCGGGACTCTTCGAGCATCCATACGTCGAAGAGTCGCGCGAGGCGTCCGTGATTCTGAGCGCCGAGAATCAACGCGCCGCGCGCGAAGTCGCCGCGCGTTCGCTCGTGCTTCTGAAGAACGAACGCGACGTGCTGCCGCTCGACAAGAATGTGCGCCGTATCGCAGTCGTCGGCCCGCTCGCGGACGACCCGCGCGCGACCATCGGCCCATGGTCGGGCGACGGTCAGCCCTCTAACACCGTGACGCTGCTTCAGGGAATCAAGGCGAAGGTCTCGCCGCAGACGCGCGTGCTCTATGCGAAGGGCGTCGCAATCGAAGGCAAAGGCGTAACGGGCAACTACGACGCGCCGCCGCCCGTACCAAGCGCCGCAGGCGGCACGAACGTCGCGAGCGCCGAAGGGACTGAGGCCGCGCGACTCGCGACGACGCCGACCGACGCCAACTCGATTGCCGAGGCGGTGAAAGTCGCGCGCGAGGCTGATGTCGTGGTCGTCGCGGTCGGCGAGACCGCCGAGATGAGCGGCGAGGCCGCGTCGCGCTCGACGCTCGACCTTCCGGGCAGGCAGTTGGAACTCGTTCAAGCCATCCAACAGACGGGCAAGCCTTACGCGGTCGTCTTGATGAACGGCCACCCGCTCTCGATCAACTGGCTTGCGGAGAACTCGCCCGCGATTCTCGAAACGTGGTTCGCGGGCACGCAGGGCGGCAATGCCGTCGCAGACGTTCTCTTCGGCGACGTGAACCCGGGAGGCCACCTGCCCGTTACGTTCCCGCGCTCTGCGGGCCAAGAGCCGCTCTACTACAACCACCCGAGCACGGGCCGCCCGACGACGAACGAGAAGTACACGTCGAAATACTTGGACGTGCCCGTCACGCCGCTCTTTCCCTTCGGTTACGGATTGAGCTATACGACGTTCAGACTGTCGAACCTGAAACTCAGCCAGCAACAAATCGCGCCGACGGGGAGCGTTCAGGTCAGCGTCGATGTCGAGAACACGGGACGGCGCGAGGGCGACGAGGTCGTGCAACTCTATATCCGCGACGTTGTCGGCTCGCGCGTGCGTCCCGTCAAAGAGATGGAAGGCTTCCAGCGCGTCACGCTTCAACCCGGCGAGCGTCGCACACTTCATTTCACGCTCGCGCCCGAACAACTCGGCTTCTACAATGCTGCGATGCAGTTCGTAGTCGAGCCGGGCACGTTCAAAGTGATGGCCGGCACGAGTTCGGAAGACTCGCAGATGCTTGAGTCCGATTTCGAGGTCACAGCGAGATGAGAGATGTCTGAAGAGGCTTCACAAAACGAAGGAGAGGCGAGCGCCGAAACTGCGGACGGTAATGCCGAGACGGAAAGTAGTCGCGCCGAAGCATCGAGCGCCGGTGCAAAGATGCGACGCGATTATCGAAGCGGCTACGTCGCGCTCGTCGGTCGTCCGAACGCGGGCAAGTCAACGCTTCTGAACCGGCTCGTCGGCGAGAAGATCGCGGCGGTGTCGAACAAGCCGCAGACGACGCGCCATCAGATTCACGGCGTCATCACACGCCCCGAAGGTCAAATCGTTTTGGTTGATACGCCCGGCGTCCACCAGCCCGGCCACCTCCTGAACCGACGCATGATGTCCGCCGTCCACGACGCGCTCGCGGGCGTTGACCTCGTCTGCCTGATACGCGACGCCTCAGCGCCCACGGGCAATGGCGACCGTTTCGTCCTCGACCTCGTGAAACAGACGGACAAGCCCTCGATTCTCATGCTCAACAAGACGGACAAGCTCGGCGACAAGCGCGAACTGCTGCCGCTCATCGAGTTTTACTCACGCGAAAATGAGTGGCGCGCTGTCGTGCCGCTCTCGGCGCGCACGGGCGACCAGATCGAAGACCTGATAAAAGAGTTCATCGCCAACCTCCCTGAAGGCGAGGCGATTTTTGAAGAGGACGAGTTGACCGACCAACCCATGCGCGTCATCGTCGCGGAACTCGTCCGCGAGAAGATTCTGCAAACGACGGGCGAGGAGATTCCATACGTGACGGCGGTCGTCACCGAGCGCTACGAGGAGACTTCGGACGAACTCGTGCGAATATTTTGCGCCATCTACGTCGAGCGCTCGTCGCAGAAGAGCATCATCATCGGTCGCGGCGGCGCGCGCCTCAAAGAGATCGGCACGAAGGCTCGCCGCGACATCGAGCGACTCGCGGGCCGCCGCGTCTATCTCGAACTCTTCGTCAAGGTCGAAGAAGATTGGCGCAACTCGCCGCGCGCGCTGAACGAGATGGGGATTGAAGAGAAGTGATGAGTGATGAGTGATAAGACAAAACGGCAGGTCTTCGCTCATCACTCATCACTCATCACTTATCACTTATGATGTGGTTCGCACTCGACGTGACATTGACGGCGCGCGCGCGCGAGGCGGTGGAGTACGCGCTGATGGAGGCGGGAGCGCTCGGCACCGAGAGCGACGCTCCGGCAGCGCGCGCCCCGGAAGATTCGTGCGCGCACGTCTCCGGCTACTTCGACTCGCCGCCGGAGATCGAGCGCGTGCGCGCCGCGCTGCTCGATGCGTTGAGAATCTACGGACTCGCGTCTTCGGACGTGCGAGAGTTGACGCCGCGCGAGGTCGAGGCGCGCGACTGGCTCGGCGAGTGGAAGAAGTCCTGGCGTCCCGTCGAGGTCGGGCGTTTCGTCGTCGCGCCGCCGTGGAGCGAAGTCGAAGAGACGGCGGCGAGAATCGTAATTCGCGTCGAGCCGGGCATGGCATTCGGCACGGGCACGCACGAAACGACGCGGCTGTGTCTGGCGGCAATCGAAAAACATTTTCGCGGGCGTAGTTTTTTAGATGTCGGCACGGGCACAGGCGTGCTCGCCATCGCCGCCGCGAAGCTCTCGCCCTCGGCGCGCATCGAGGCGTGCGACACGGACGCCGTCGCCGTCGAAGTGGCCGAAGAGAACGCGCGCAGAAACGGCGTAGGCGACCGCATAGAGTTTCGCGTCGGCACGGTTGACGATTCGACCGCTTCTGCCGACGTAACTTGCGCCAACCTGACGGCGGACGTGATCGTGCCGCTGCTGCCCGCGCTTCTGGGCGCGACCTGCGGTCGCCTGATTCTATCCGGCATTCTCGATGTGCAGGCCGAAGAGGTGCGCGCGCGCCTGCACGCGCTCGGCGTGTCGGACTACGAAATAACTTCTGACGGCGAGTGGGTGGCGTTGACGATTTAATGTGGACAGGATTTGGAGTTCAAATTTGAGTTTGAGATTCGGATTTGAGATTTCAAATCCGGGCCTCCGACTCCCTGATTGCTTTTATCCTTCTCATCTCGCCCATCGCCGTACATTCTTCTTCGACTAAAACGAATGACACGCCGAAGATTCTACGCGCCGCCCAGTGCGTTCGCCGACGACGGCGCGCGCATCGTGCTGTCGCCGGAGGAGTCGCGGCATTTGCGCGACGTGCTGCGTCTGCGCGCGGGCGACGAGGCGCACGTCTTCGACGGCGAGGGGCGCGAGTTCGCGTGCATCGTCGTCGAGACACGCGGGCGCGTGGCGGCGCTCGAAGTCGTAGGCCACGTCGAGCCGCAGGGGCCCGAGTCGCCGCTTGAGTTAACGCTCGCCGTCGCGCTTTTGAAGGGCGAAAAGTTCGATCTGGTCGTGCAGAAGGCGACCGAACTCGGCGTCGCGCGCATCGCGCCCATCGCGGCGGCGCGCGCCGACGTTCGACCGCACGACGGGCGCGAAGCGGCGCATCGTTTCGAGCGCCGGCAAAGGCTCGCGCTCGAAGCGGCGAAACAGTCGGGACGCGCGCGCGTTCCAGCCGTCGCCGCGCCGTCAGCGTTCGACGCCTTCGTCGAGGACGAGGCTCGCGGCGGGTTGCGCGTCCTCTTCTCCGAGCGCGGCGGAGTCGGACTTGATTCGCTCTCGGACGAAGTCGGATCGAGTCCGAAGGCGGTCGTCGCGCTCGTCGGCCCCGAGGGCGGATGGGACGACGACGAAATCAATCTCGCGCGCGAGCACGGGTGGAAGATCGTCACGCTCGGCGGTCGCACGCTCCGCGCCGAGACCGCCGCCATCGCTGCGTGCGTTCTTCTTCAACATCTCTTCGGCGACCTCAAATAATTCTGACCGGCGCTCACAGCCGGACGACGAGCGCGGGCGGCGAGCAGTGTTTGAATGAGCGCGCGTCGTCTATCCGACTGCCTGATGCTCACGGCACGCTTTTTTTCTGCTCGATACTTACTGCCGGCGGCACGCTTTCTTTTTTCCTGCGGCGGGCGCAGAATACTCAAGCGCGCGTCGAAAAACGTAAACGCTGAAGGCGCGCGCGGCGTATTAAAGTTTCTGGCGGACAACCTTTCGGCGGGGGGCGGGAAACGAATGGCGCATAGCAGGGAAGACGCGGTCGCGCGCGCGCGCGCTGATCTGGCATCGCGGCTCGGCATCTCGGAAGCGCAGGTTCGCGAGGATTCGGTCGAGGAAGCGGACTTCCCCAACACCGCGCTCGGCGCTCCCGTCGGCGACGAGATGAGCGGCATGATGTTGACTTCGGGCTGGCGCATACGTCTGAGCGCCGCGGGCAAGACTTACGAGTATCGCGCCGACCGAAACCAAGTCCGGCTTTACAACTTCGACGGGTCGAACTACAAGGTTTGAGTCTGAAAGTCCGGAATCAAAGGCAAAGAAATTTTTGACTCCAGACTTCTCAAAGGAGTGAGGCGATGCGGAGAAATTACACCGTTCATTTGGCGCTGGCGGCGGCGCTCGTTATGCTGGCCGCAATCATTGGACAGGTCAGTCGTTGGGATTGGCGCGAGCACTTCAGCAGGCAGCGCCAGGTGAGCGTGTTTGTCGAGAGGCCGCCCGTCGCCGCGCCAGCCGAAGGCAGTGGGTATTCGCTCGGCCCGGAGAATAATTACGAGCACGAGGCGCTCGTGCGATTCAAGCGCGGCATCTCGGAGGAGAGGATTCAGGCAATCGTCGCGCGCCTGCACGACAAAGTCGAGGACGAGATCGAGTCGGTTGACGGACTCGTCGCAGTCGAGGATTTGAACGGCGAGGCGTCGGATCAGATCGTGCGCGACTACGCCTCGCTCCCCGAAGTCGATTACGCCGAGCCGAACGAGATAATCCGCGCCGAGCCGCCCGCCGACGACGCCGCGCGTGCGCGCTTCGTCTCAACCGACCTCGACGGCGGTCCGAACGACCCGCTTTTGAAAGAGCAGTGGGGACTCGTCAACACGGGGCAGCGCGAAGGCAAGTCGCAGGCGGATATAAGCGCCCTCTCCGCATGGTCGAAGACTACGGGCAGCGAGCGCGTGGTCGTCGCCGTGCTCGACAGCGGCGTTGACTACACGCACCCCGACCTGATGAACAACATCTGGCACCGCCCGCCCGACATGGAGATGTACTTCGACCGACAACTCGGAGTCGTTGACGACTACAACGGCTTTAGCGCCGTCGAGGGCGCGGGCGACCCGATGGACGAGAACGGCCACGGCACGCACTGCGCCGGAATCATCGGCGCGGAGGGCGACAACAATGAGGGCATCGCGGGTGTCAACTGGAAGGTCGAAATCATGCCGCTGAAGTTCATGGGACGCGGCGGCTTCGGAACGACGAAGGACGCGATTGAAGCGATCAACTACACGGTCGAACGCAAACACGACGGCGTAAACATCCGCGTCATCAGCGCAAGTTGGGGTTCGCGCCAGAAGTCGAAGGCGCTCGAAGACGCGATACGCAAGGCGGGCGAGTCCGACATTCTCTTCGTCGCCGCAGCCGGCAACGACTCGGAGGACGCAGACCGCACGCCGCACTTCCCCGCGAACTACCAACTGCCGAACGTCATCTCGGTCGCCGCGCTCGACCGCCGCGACCAACTCGCTTCGTTCTCAAACTACGGTGCGAAGAACGTCCACGTCGCCGCGCCCGGCAAAGAGATTCTGAGCACATGGCTCGGCGGTCAGTACCAGGAGCATTCGGGAACTTCGATGGCGACGCCGTTCGTCGCGGGCGTCGCGGCGCTCGTGCTCTCGGCCGAGCCGAATCTTTCGGTCAAGGAGTTGCGCGAACGCATATTCAGCACCGTTGACAAGCTCGACACGCTCGAAGGCAAAGTCTCTACGGGCGGGCGCGTCAACGCCGCGCGCGCCGTCGGCGCGATTCGCTGACAGAAACGTCCGTAACATCGAACTTCAAGAGCCGGGGCCCGCGCTGATTCAGCGCGGGCCTCTTTTTTATCACTCGTCACGCGCGGTCTCTTTCGGTATGATGACCACACAGCCGGACACAATTTTTAAGCGAAGGGAATCGAAATCATGAGCGCATCAACGCCTACGAAAGACACCACGCCGGAACTCGACCGGCTTTGCATCAACACGATTCGCGCGCTCGCGCTCGACGCCGTGCAGAAGGCCGAATCGGGCCATCCCGGACTCCCGCTCGGCGCTGCGCCGATGGCCTACGTCCTCTGGACGCGCTTCCTTCGATACAATCCTCTCAACCCGAAGTGGCAGGGTCGCGACCGCTTCCTTCTGTCGGCGGGGCACGGCTCGATGCTTCTCTATTCTTTGTTGTACCTGACGGGTTACGATCTCCCGCTCGAAGAATTAAAGAACTTCAGGCAGTGGGGATCGAAGACTCCGGGCCACCCCGAAAACACTCTGACGCCGGGCGTCGAGATAACGACGGGGCCGCTCGGACAGGGCTTCGCCAACGGCGTCGGCATGGCGATGGGCGCGGCGCATCTCGCCGCGCGTTTCAACCAGCCGGGCACGAAGCTCATCGACAACCACATCTACGCAATCGTCTCCGACGGCGACTTGATGGAAGGCGTTTCAAGCGAAGCCGCTTCGCTCGCCGGACATCTCAAACTCGGCAACCTCATCTATCTCTACGACGACAACCACGTCACAATCGAAGGCTTCACCTCGCTCGCATTCGACGAGGACGTGCCGAAGAGGTTTCAAGCCTACGGCTGGCACACCTCGACGGTCGAAGACGGCAACGACCTCGACGCGATTGAAAAGGCTATCAAAGAAGCGCAGGAGGACGAGCGCCCTTCGCTCATCTCCGTCAAGACGATCATAGGCTTCGGCATGCCGACCGAGGGCACGCGCAAGGCGCACTCCGACGCGCCGGGCGAGGATGCGGTGCGCGAAACGAAGCGCACACTGGGCTGGCCCGAAGACAAGCAGTTCTTCGTGCCCGACGAGGCGCTCGCGCACTTCCGCAAAGCCGTCGAGCGCGGGCGTCAGTTGGAGAAGGATTGGGACGCGCGCGTCGCCGATTACGAGTCGCGCTTCGCGGAACTCGGTCGCGCATGGCGCGAGACGATGAGCGGCGATCTTCCCGACGGATGGGAGTCGCACCTGCCCTCGTTCGACGGCGCGCAGGCGATGGCGACGCGACAGGCGAGCGGCGAAGTCATCAACGCGCTCGCGCCGAACCTCTTGACTCTGGTCGGCGGTTCGGCGGACTTGGGCCCGTCGAACAACACCGACATCAAACAGGGCGGCGACTTCGAGGCGGACAAGTATGCGGGCCGCATACTTCACTTCGGCATACGCGAGCATGCGATGGGCGCGGCGCTGACAGGCATGAGTCTCAACGGCGGCCTCATCCCCTTCGGCGGAACCTTCATGTGCTTCTCCGACTACATGAAGCCCGCGATTCGCCTCGCCGCGCTCTCGCACGTTCAGGTCGTTTACGTCTTCACGCACGACTCAATCGGACTCGGCGAAGACGGCCCGACGCACCAACCCGTCGAACAACTCGCGGGGCTACGCGCAATCCCGAACCTCTACGTGATTCGCCCCGCAGACCCGCACGAAGTTCGAGAAGCCTGGCGTCTCGCAATCCTTCGACGCCACGCGCCGACCGCGCTCGTACTCACGCGCCAGAAAGTGCCGACGCTTGACCGGACGAAGTACGCTTCGGCGGAAGGCGCGCGTCGCGGCGCGTACACGCTCGCCGACGCGACCGACGCAGACGGCAAGACGACCGCGCCGCAACTCATTCTGCTTTCGACCGGCTCGGAAGTCTCGCTCTGCCTCGACGCGCGCGACGAATTGCAGCGTGCGGGCACGCCCACGCGCGTCGTCTCGATGCCGTGCTGGGAGTTGTTCGACGAACAGGACAAAGAGTACCGCGCGAGCGTCATCCCGCCCGACGTTCCGGCGCGTCTCGCCGTCGAGGCCGCGGCATCACTCGGATGGGATCGCTACGTCGGCGAACGCGGAGGCTTCGTCTGCCTCGACCGCTTCGGCGCGTCCGCGCCCGGCGCAACGGCTCTTAAAAATCTCGGCTTCAACGTCGAGAACGTCGTCGCACACGCACGCACGCTTCTAAAATAGCCGCAACGTCAGAAGACGACGCGCAGCGCCGCGGGCATCACGCTGAACTCCACGGGCGTTCGACCGCGCACGTCGCCGTCGGCTTCGATTGCGAGCGAGGCGGACTCTTCAAGCGTCTCGACGCGGACGCACGCGCCACGCATGACTTTTACTTTAGGATTCGCCAAGTGTCCGCCGCGGTGTATGCGCGCGAGTTCGCGCAACAAGCCGGCGCGCGAGAGTCGGCAGACGGTGACGACATCGAGCAGGCCGTCCGACGCGCTCGCTTCGGGCGCGAAGTTCATGCCGCCGCCCGCGAACGGCCCGTTCGCGACCGCGACGAGATTCATCCCGCATTCGACTCGCACCTCGCCGTCAACGCTCACGCGCGCTGACACGCGACGCTGAGCCGCGAGCGCCGGCAGCGCCGCCCACGCGAACCGCAACTCGCCCGGCAGGCGACGCGCGCGCGGCCCTTGCGACGCCACGCGGCTCGCCACTTCCGCGCCGATGCCTATCGTCGCCGCGTTCAGACAGAGAAAGCGGTTCCTCGCGCCGCCCCGTGCGCTGCCCATGAGAACGTCAACGCTCCGCGTCGTCGATTGTTCACGGCAGTGTGCGACGAGACGTGTGAGCCACGCTTCGAGCGTATCGCGACGCCCGCCCGCGAGTCCGCGCGCGAAGTCGTCGCCCGTGCCTGCGGGAAGCATCGCGAGCGCGGCTTCCGCGTTGATCGCGCGCGGGCGCTCGCCCGCCGCGAGTCCGTCGCACGGCTCGAAGTAGCCAGAGGCCGCCGCGCTCAGAGTCCCGTCGCCGCCGACGACCGCGACCGTTCGGAAACTCGCGGCGAGCGCCGCGCGCGTCCTCTCTTCCGTCTCGCCCGGCCTCGACGATTCGTGCGCGTCGAACGGGACGCCTGCGACCGTCAGTGCTTCGCGCACGCGCGGCCATGCCAAGCGCGCGCGCGCGGCGGCGTTGTTGACGACGACGAACAGGAGTTGCGACTCGCTCATGCGGGCAGCAAACTTTAACACGCGCGCGTGCCGCGCCGCCTTTGGTGTTAAGCTTTGTAGCGCGCGAAAAAGAATTAACGTGGATGGACAGGATAAGAACTGAAAGCCGATTCAGAGTTTCAAATTCAGAATCTGAAATCTGAAATCTGAAATCTGAAATCTTCAATCCTGTTTTTCCTATCCTGTTCATCCTGTCCGTCCATGTTGATATTTCTTCCGACGGAAATCATTGCGATGAGCGAAGAAAAGATGAGGGCCGTGCGAATCGTCTCGCACGAGGGCGCGGGCGAGTTGGAGATCGCGGAGGTCGAAAGGCCCTTCGCGCGCGCGGATCGCGTGCGTGTGCGTGTGCGCGCGGCGGGCTTGAACCGCGCAGACCTTTTGCAGAAGCGCGGGCGATACCCCGCGCCGAAGGGTGTGCCCGCGGACATCCCCGGACTGGAATTCGCGGGCGAGGTCGAGCAGTTGGGCGACGAGGTTAGACAGTGGAAGACGGGGCAGCGCGTGTTCGGACTCACGGCGGGCGGCGCGCAGGCCGAGTACGTGGTCGTCTCCGAAAGTCACCTCGCGGAGATTCCCGACGCGCTCGACTTCGCGGAGGCCGCTTCAGTCCCCGAAGTCTTCATCACGGCGCACGACGCGATGTTCACGCAAGGCCGTTTGGAGTCGGGCGAGCGCGTGCTCGTTCACGCCGCAGGCTCTGGCGTCGGCACCGCCGCCGTGCAACTCGCGCGCGCGTCCGGCGCGGGCGCAGTCTACGGCACGGCACGCACCGCCGGGAAGATCGAACGTGCGCGCGAGTTCGGGTTGGACGAGGGCGTCGTCGTCGGAGACGATCCGCGCGTCTTCGCCGAAGCCGTGCGCGAATGGACGAAAGGCGAGGGCGTCGGCGTTCTGCTCGATCTCGTCGGCGCGTCTTACCTCGACGCCAATCTCGACGCGCTCGGATATCGCGGTCGGATGCTTCTGGTCGGCACGCTCGGAGGGGCGAGCGCCGTGCTCGACTTCCGCAAGATGATGAGCAAGCGGCTCTCCGTCACGGGCACGAGTCTGCGCGCACGCTCGTCGGAAGAGAAGGCCGCGGCGGTAAGGCGCTTTGCCGCGCACGTCGTCCCGCTGCTGGCGCGCAGACTCGTGCGCCCTGTGCTCGATAAAACGTTCGCGCTCGAAGACGCGCGCGATGCTTACGAGCGACTCGAATCGAACGAGACATTCGGCAAGGTTGTTCTCGAAGTCTAAGTTCAAAGTTCAAGGTTCAAGGTTCAAAGTTTGAAGATGAGTTCTTAACTTTGAACCTTGAACTTTGAACTTTGAACTTCACTTCTTCACCACCGCTTGTCTCTCGTCCGCGCATCTGAGAAAATGACTCTTTCAATTATGAGCGGCGTCGTGGCCGCGTTAAGCTTTGGCCTTTGACGAGGAGAGATAGATTTGAAAGCGGAATTGGAGCAGCTTATCGCCTTGCAGAACGCCGACACTGGCATGCGAAGGTTACAGGCCGAATTGGAGTCGTTACCACGTAGGCGCGCCGAGATCGAAAACGAGTTCGATCAGCGCGCCTTCGATTTTAAGGCGCTCGAACAAGCGCGCGACGAGGCGCGGGCGGCGCGGGCGCAACTCGACAAGGAACTCTCGGAGCAGCGAGCGCGCGCGTCGAAGGCCGAGCGCGACCTGATGTCTTCGACCAACTCAAAATCTTACGAGGCGGCAATACGCGAGGCCGACGCGGCGAAGAAGCAGGCGTCGGAGCTTGAGACGAAGATACTCGAACGTATGGAGGCGGCTGACGCGGCTGAGAAATCTCTGAGCGAGCGCTCGGAGGAATTCTCGCGCATACAGTCGGAGCGCGAGGAGCATCTGCGCGCGTTCGACGAAGAAGCGCGCGCGAAGCAGGCCGAGCTTGAGTCGCGCAGACGCGAGCGCGAAGCCATCTTCGAGCGGTTGCCGCCCGCGGCCAAGAGCACGTACAAGCGCATCAGCGCGCGCATACGCGACGGCGTGGCGATGGCAGAGGCTAGAAACGGCTCGTGCTCGGCCTGCTTCATCGCGCTTCGCCCGCAGGTGATGGCCGAAGTCCGGCGCGGCGAAGAGATAGTCACCTGCGACAACTGCAACCGCATTCTCTACTACCAGCCCGCCTCGAAGACGCAGAGCACGACGACCGTCTCCGCGACCTGAGCGGCGCGGCGTCTGAAATTATGAAAGCCCCGCGCGAGAGTCGAACGCGCGGGGCTTTCGTCTCTCGCGGCGTTTGCAAGCAAGTTTACTTACCGCTTTCCGCGGCGGCACTCGGTTTGCCGCACGTCACACGCCGACGCCGCGAAGTCTCTCGCGAACGGTTCGTGCGGGCGGCGAGCGCGCGAGCAGTTTATCGCCCGACCGCAGAGAGATTTGACGGCAGGCTGCTCCAGAGTCGGCGAGTTTTGAGTTCGAGCTTTCAAGGAGTCAGAGACAGGAGTGGCAATCAACGAGGCTGCAATCCAACAGAACGTCGCGCCGCCCGCGCTGCCCGAAAGCGTTACACGCGGGCGGCGCGCGAACTGGTGGCGGAGGCGCGGGTCGAAGTCGCGCGGCTTCCGTTACGAAACGCCTTCGGGCAAGCGCGTTACCGACGAGTCGGCGCTCGAACGAATCAAGTCTCTCGCAGTCCCGCCCGCTTGGTGCGATGTCAGAATCTCGCCCTCGTCGCGAAGCCCGCTTCAAGCCATCGGCGTGGACAACGCGGGACGCGTGCAGCGGATTTATCACCCGTCGTTCGTAGCCAAACGCGCGCGCAGGAAGTTCGAGAAGATCGAACGCTTCGGCGCTTCCCTGCCCGCGCTGCGCCGCAGGACGAACGAGGACATCGCGCGCGACGATCTGGGCCGTGAGCGTGTGCTCGCGGTCGTCGTCCGGCTCATCAACGACCTATACTTCCGCGTCGGCTCGGAGACGAGCGTCAAGCGCTACCGCACCTACGGCGTGACGACGCTGCGCAATCGCCACATCGAGATCAAGCGCGGCGGTCGCCTCGTCTTCAAGTTCACGGGCAAGCACCACATCAAGCACCGGCGCATACTCGTTGACGAGGAACTGGCCGCGCTCATGCGCGATATCAAGTCAATCGGCGGCTCGCGTCTCTTCGGTTATCAAGGCGATGACGGGCGTGTTCACGCCATCAGCCCGCGCGACGTGAACGACTACATCAAGTCTGCGACCGGGCCGGAGTTCTCGGCGAAAGACTTCCGAACGTGGGGCGGTACGCTGCTGGCGGCGACGGAGCTTGCAGAGATTGGCTGTTGTGAAGACGGGAAGCAGGCGAAGAAGAATGTCGTCTCCGCCGTGAAGCGAGTCGCCGAACACCTCGGCAACACGCCGACGGTCTGCCGCGGCAGCTACATACATCCGGCGGTGCTCGAAGCCTACGACGCGGGCAAGACCATCGAAGAGTTCTGCCCACGACGCGCCCGACGCATCGAACGCCAGCAGCCGGAGTACACCGTCGAAGAACACGCGCTCCTCAAACTGCTCCGCGCGCACAAACGAGTCGGCGACTGAGCGCGCGCGTGGGCGCGACTGTCTATAACCGTATACACTCGACGATGGCGATACGTAGCCTTTTGTGGACATCGCAGGACGGGCCGCGGGCTTTTGCGCGCCGAATCAGCGCGTGCTTCGCGCGGCATGGGCGTTGCACTCGAACACGCTGCTGAGCAAACCCGTTCAACGAATCGTCAGACGTTCGTTCCCGCTTTTTCTCATCTTCCACCTGTACCCCTCCGAGTCGCGTTATCTCTCGCTTACGCCTCTTCGGGTTATCGCTTTTCATTAACCCCGCGGCCTCGCACGAAGGCTGCAACCCACAAAAGCAGTCCGCTCCTCGCAGCGGAAAAAAGGAGACAACCGAAATGGCTTACATCTTTAGAGGAAGGCTCTGCGGATACGTCTGCGAAGAGTGTTGGGAGCCGCTCTCGCGCGTCACGGTAAAGCTCTACCGAGTCCGCAATGACGGAAACGTCACGGAGCGCGCCGTCGCGTCGCCGAAGGACACGTTCGCTATTCTCAGCGACGAACAGGTGCGCGAGAAAGAGTCGCTCCTGATCGCGGAGGCAGAGACGGACGACGCCGGTAACTTCACTTTCAATCTGGGCGACGAGCAGAAGTACGGCGGCGAGGCGTTCGACGTGGACGTGTACTGTGGCACAGTCCCGCCTCACCTACCGCCGCGCCACGGACAGGAACCCGTCCAGTTCAGCATCACGACCATTCAGCCGCTCTGGCGCGAGCGTCAGGACGCCAGCCGGGACGAGCGCGAGGCGGATCGCTTCTACGCGTGGGAATACTGTCTGCCGGCGCGTCTCTGGTGTCTGATTCGCGGGCGGTTCGGCGCGTGGGTCATCTGCGGGCGCGTGACCGTCTGCGAGAAGGGCAAGGACACGCAATCCCCCGTCCCCAACGTCAAGGTGCGCGCCTTCGACGTTGACTGGCTTCAGGACGACGACCTCGGCTCCGGCATCACGGACGCCGCAGGTCACTTCCACATCTACTACACGCCCCACGACTTTCGCATCACGCCCTTCTCGCCGCTCATCAACGTCGAGTGGGTCGGCGGGCCGGACGTTTACTTCCACGTCGAGACGCTGCTCGGCACGACGCTTCTGGCCGAGCCGCGCTCGGCGGGGCGCACGCCGCAGCGCGAGAACCGCGGCCCGTGCACCTGCGTCCACCTCTGCATTGACGTGGACAAAGTTCCGCCGACGATCATCGAGACGATATCGGTCTTCGACAGCATCGGCGCGATCAACTTCATAACGCAGGTTGACAGCGCGAGCGGCGGCGACGGCAAGACGCTCGCCGACGACCGCGCGTTCTTCTCGACGCTGCGGCTCAACGGTATCCTCTCGAAGACGAAGAACGGCAACCCGCTCGAATACACCTTCGAGGTCGCGTCCTACGACCCCGTGACAAACGTTCTCGGCGGCTACACGCAGATTCCGATGTCGCAGGTCGCGCCGACCCTCATCGGTACCTGGGAGCATTGGACGGGCGCGTTTCCCAATCCGGTCGAGACCAAGCCGTACATTCTGAACGGCGTAGCCGGCCCCGGCGTGCTCGTCCCACAGGTGTCTCCCGACGGCTGGGTGCGCGTGCCGCAGGAGAGCAACCCCTTCGCGGCGACGGGCAACTTCGCCGCGGGGCAAGGCTCTTCCGGCGGGATGCTGCCGGGCTTCATCAATCTCATCTCGCCGATGCTGCGCGCATTCGGAACGATTGACGAGTCGCAGGTCAAGGCGGGCGACAGCGCCAACAAGAACGGCACGCCGCTCGGTCGCGACTTCTTTTTCTCGCTGCGTATGTTGGTGCGCGAGGCCATCGGCGGCGTGCCTGTCGCGGGCAGCGAGCAGGTGGCCGGAACGTGCGTCCGGCTCGCAGTGATGAACACGACCTACGATCATGTCGAGAAGAACGGCTCGTGGGTTCCGCACACGGTCAACGCCGAACTCGGTGTCGCGTCGCTCGATATACAGGAGTTGGCCGCGGGCGGCGGATGCGCCGAGATTACGAACGCGCTGCACGTCATGTACACTGCGGCGCACCCGAACCTCGGCTCGTTCTCCATACGCCTCGACGGCCCCGGCGGGCCTTACGCCGTTGACGCCGTCGTGGGTGGAACGCCCGCCAACCGCTTCGACACGTTCGACACGGCGGGCAGGCTCATTGACCCTGCGAGCAACCACGTCAGCATCTCAGACCTCCCCAACTGCGCTTACATACTCAAGCTCTGGGCCTCGCTCCTGCTGACGACGGGCGACACCGTACCAAGCGACCGCTACGACGAACTGGCGTTCTGCAAGAACGCTTGAGGACGCGCCCGGCCGGGCGCATGACGCCGGAGCAGTCCGGCATGCAAAGACTAAACGGCGGCCCGTGCATGGATTCACGCACCGGCCGCCGTTCAGTCTCTTTCGAGCGGAAGTGTTTCCGCTCGCCCTCAGTCCCGGCGCGCGCCGTCCGGCTCTAATCGCGGTTCGGGAAACTTCTTCAGCATCTTCCAGAGCAGAACCACGCTTCCGTCATCGTCCTTCCGCACGACGCGGAAGGCAACGAGCACATCCGACATTCGGTAGTCAACGGAACGAAGGAGATACGTGTGGCCGACGACCGCCGGAACACCGCGCCGTGTGTAAACTGATTCGCCGACCGGATAGCCAGTGCGGAGTTGAGTCTGAATCTTGCGCGCCTCCGGTTCGGCGGACGGCGGTTTGAATGAGGCGAGCGAAGAGACCGGCTCGGCCTCGACCAAAAGATTTTCCAGAGGCACGTCGCCGAGGTCTGAAATAAATCCATAGCTTGCTCCGGCGAAGCCCGTCAGAAAATTGCCCTGCTCAAGCCCTATGTCCGAGCCGTAGTTGTATTCGTGTACGAGATGCGCGAACGAGTAGTAAGCGCCGCCGCCGCGAACGGAAAGCTTTCCGTTGAAATTATTCGGGTCGCGCGGCAGAAGACGTATCAGTCCCGTGTCCGGCTGCGAGAGAAAATATGCGAACTGCGCCGCGTCTTCGGCGGACGGCGCGAGCGTCGCTTTGTCCGCTTTGCTCAGTTCGTGGAAGCTGATGCCCTTCGTCAACTCGAACTGCGCTCTGGCAGAGCGCAGACGCACGGACTCGCGCCCTCGGTCGAACTCCTCGCCGGCCAGACGATTGATCTCAACATTTTTACTCTGCGCTGCGGCAGTTGACGCTCTTATCCTCGCAACGTCTCTGTCGAATGCGCGTTCGGCCTCGCGGGCGGGGTCGAGGTGATTGTCTATCTCCCATTCGGGCAATTGAGGGTCGGGTGCCTGTGGCTGCTGCGCGCTAGTGTGCGAAGCAATCACGCCGCAGACGAGCGTTATAAAAAGAACGGCTGTCGCTCGATGAATCATATAGGCATCTCCTTTGCCGGGGGATTATAGCACTCAGTAATGTCCGTCCGTATTCCTTGTTCCTGATGAGTTCTTTCCTCTTCCCGTTTTTCTTTTTCTCTTCAACTCGTCAACGCCTTTCAGCGACGCGAGCGGCCACAGGCGGTGCTCGATCTCGGCGAGGCCCGCGCCGACGACCGCCGCGACGACCTCCTCCGAAGGTTTATAACAGGGCGCGGCCTCATCCAAAGGGACGTGGCCGTCGGCGTTGACGACGATGCCCGCCTCTCTGTATTCGTCGTCAATCGCGCGCTGCGAGAGCGTGCGCATCGCCTCGCCGCGAGACATACGCCGCCCCGCGCCGTGATTGACCGAGAAGCCGCTCGCCTCGGCCCCCGCAAGCGGGCGCAGGATATAGCTCCAATCCTTGTTGCTGCCGGGGATCAGGACGGGATGGCCTTCGTCTTCCCAGCGCGTGCCTTTCAGGAATGGATGGCCCGCGGGGAACGCGCGCGTCGCGCCCTTGCGATGAACCCAAACGTCCCCGAACTCCGGGTGACGCTCGCGCTGCACGAGGTTGTGGCTGATCTCATAGACCAATTCCAACTCATCGCCGAAGACTTCGCGGAACGCTTCCGCGACCTGCTCGAAGATGACGAGCCGGTTCAGGATGGCGTAGTTGCCGCCCGCCGCGACCGCGTTCAGATAGTCGCGGTAGTTTCGAGACTCCGGCGTGAAGTATCCGAGATCGATGTCTTTGAGAAGCTCCGGGTGTTCCTCGCGCGCAAGCTCGAAATAGTTTGTCGCAAGCCCGTGCCCGAAGCCGCGCGAGCCTGTGTGCACTTGCACGAAGAGCATCTGTGTTTGTTCCGAACTTTGAAGCTCGACGAAGTGGTTGCCGCCGCCGAGACTCCCCAACTGTTCGAGTCCGCGCTCCGGTCTTCCCTTGCCACCGAAAGGAATCTGCCAGTCGTCGTCAACGGGGATGCGATGGCGCTCGGCGCGGCTGCGGTCGAACGTCGCGCCGTAGCGTTCGACGTAATACTCTGCGCCGCCGCGCACGAGGTTCTGAAACTCGCCTTCGGAAAGTCTGCCGAGCTTCCTACTCTTTCCGCCGAAGCCCATGTCCACCCGCTCCAGCACGGCGCGGTTGAACTCAAGCCTGCGCTCCGGCGTCGCCGCCTCTGCCTCGACGTTCGACCGCGCCGACATCATCCCGCAACCCACGTCGTAGCCCACGGGCCCCATCGCGACGGCTCCCGCTTCGGCGTCGGTGATGAGCACGCAGCCGACCGGCACGCCGTAGCCGTAGTGTGCGTCGGGCGTGATGACGACCATGAGCACGCCGGGGAAGCGCGTGGCGTTGACGATCTGCCGGTAGAGAATATCCTCGGCATCGTTCAACAATTGCGGCGTGAAGAACAGGCGCACACGCACGTCGCCGGTGTCTTCGGTTTGCAACTCGTAGAACCCTTGGCCGTGCCAGCGCGCGAGGTGCTTCCAGTTGTGCGCGTTCCTGAGTTCCTTCGCTTCCCTCAGCGCCTTCGCGTCATCGCGTTTGCCGCTCATCGCTTCGTCCCCTTGTTTGATCTCGTCACTTAGCCGTCCAGAGTCTTTCAAGTCGCCCGTCATTCTTCCGGTAATCTTCGCATCGCCTTCAAAACTTCCGCTGCCGTCTCGTCAGCCGTCATCTCCTCTCTGACTTCGACGCGCAGCGCGGCGAGTTCGTAGAGCGCGCGGCGCTCGCCGAAAAGTCTGTGCGCGGACGGCCGGTCGAGCGCGAGCGGGCGCGTGCCGTGCTCGCGCTCGATTCTCCGCCAGCAGAGGTCGAAAGGCGCGTCGAGCCAGACCGTAAGGCAGCCGCGCTCGGCAATCAACTCGCGGTTCTTCTCAAACGTCCACGCGCCGCCGCCGAGCGCGAGGACGAACGACGGTACTCTCTCAAGCACGGCGCGGAGCATGAATGTCTCCGCGCCGCGGAACGCGCCCTCGCCGCGCTCCTTGATTAGTTCGCCGATGGTTCGCTTCTCATACTCGGAGATGATGGCGTCGAGGTCAACCATCTCGCAACTCAAACGGCGCGCGAGCGCCTTCGCCACGGTCGTCTTGCCTGCGGCCATGAAGCCTGTGATGACGACGCGGCGCGCGGCGCGCGTCTGCTCTTGAGAGTCGTGTACTTTCATCTCTCGACCAGCGATTCGAGCAGAGGGAAAAATTCGGGGAAGGATATGCGAACGCACTCCTCCGCGCCGTCGATGAATGTGTCGCCTTCCGCCGTGAGCGCGGCGACGGCGAAGGCCATCGCGATTCGATGGTCGCCGAACGAGCGGAGGCGCGCGCCGCGGAGTTTAGAAGGCCCGAAGACGCGCAGGCCGTCGTCGAACTCTTCGACCTCCGCGCCCATCGCGCGAAGGTTCTCGACGGTCGCGCTCACGCGGTCTGATTCCTTCACACGAAGCTCGCGCGCGTCTCGAATCTCAAGCCCGCCCTCGACGCGCGTGCCCGCGACGGCGAGCACGGGCAGTTCGTCAATCAGGCTCGCGACCACAGCGCCGCGCAGGACGTTCGCGTTGCCGCTGTCGGAGTCTGCCTTGACGCGCGATATGGATGCGCCTTTGTCGCCGTTCGTTTGTCGCGCGCCTTCATCCTCAACGCGCGGCACAAGCGCGCCCGCGCCGTTGACGCGCACGTCGCCGACCGCTTCGTTGCAGCGCTCGCTCGCGTCTTCGACGCGCACGTCTGCGCCGAGCCGCCGGAGCGTCGAGACGATCTCCGCGCGCGTCGGGTTTAATCCGACGCCCTCGACCGTCAAATCCGAGCCGGGCAACAGCGCCGCCGCGACGAGCAGGAAGGCAGCCGAAGAGATGTCGCCGGGCACCGAGAAGTCGCGCGCTCCGAAGCGCGCCGGCCCCACAACCGATGCAGAGAAAACTTCCGCGCTCCCTTCTTCGCGCGAGCGCGTCTCGACTTCGACGCCGAACCAACGGAGCATTCGCTCAGTGTGGTCGCGCGTCGGCGCGCGCTCCGAGACGGTCGTGCGCCCGTCGGCTCCGAGTCCCGCGAGCAACACGCACGACTTGACCTGCGCGCTCGCAACCGCCGTCTCGTACTCGATTGCCTTGAGCGGTCTGCGGCCCTCGACGCGCAGCGGCGCGTGCCCTTCGACCGACGAGACGCGCGCGCCCATCAACTCAAGCGGCTCGGCGATGCGGCGCATCGGCCTGCGGCTCAGGCTCTCGTCGCCCGCGAGCACGGAAGCGAACTCCTGAGCGGCGAGCACGCCCGCGACGAGTCGCATCGTCGTGCCGGAATTGCCGCAGTCGAGCGCGCCGGACGGAGTTCGGAGTCTCGCCGCGCCCTCGTCCGCGCCCGCGCCTTCGACGACGAGCAGCGACCCGTCTCGACGATTCGCGCGCTCGACGTGGACTCCGAGCGCGAGCAGGACTCCGAGCGTCGAGTCGCAGTCGGCGCTCGTCGAGAAGTTCTCGATGCGCGTCCGCCCGCGCGCGAGCGCGGCGATTAGTCCGGCGCGGTGCGAGATTGACTTGTCGCCGGGGACGCTCGCGCGCCCGCGCAGGCGCTTCGCAGGTCTTATCTTCACGCGACAATGTTAACAGAGGTCGGAGGTCGGAGGTCAGTTGAAAGTCTGCGCGGTTAACGTCTGTGTGGAGAGCGTCCGCGCGGCAAAAGTTAAGGACTGGCTTTCCGCTCGCCTATCTCCGACCTCTTTCTTGACAGGCACGCCGCGCGCGTGTTACACCGTGCAGGCTTCCGGTAAGCTTTCAGAGCGTGTGGACTTTGGTCGCGCCGTATGGGCCACGGTCGGGGCGGCAGAGTCTTTCGAGCGAAGTGACCGAAGAGACCGTCGAACTCAAACTGCCGAGCCGCATCGAGTCGATAAACGAAGCTGCTCAGGCCACAGCGGACGCCGCGCGCCGACTCGGTTTCTCCGAGGACGCGCTCTTCGGCATCGAGTTGGCCGTGCGCGAGGCCGTGACGAACGCCGTCGTGCACGGCAACCGCAGCGACGAGTCGAAGCCGGTCGAGATCGGACTCGCGGGCACGGACGCATCTCTCGCCGTCACGGTGCGCGACCAAGGCGAGGGCTTCGACCCCGGCCACGTCGCAGACCCTACCGCCGAGGAGAACATCCTGAAAGCTTCGGGGCGTGGTATCCTCTTCATGCGAACCTTCATGGACGAAGTCAGTTGGGAGCGCCCGGCGGAGGGCGGCACGCTGGTGCGAATGACGAAGAGAAAGTAAACAGTTTTCAGTTTTCGGTCTTCAGTTTTCAGACGCTCAGCCGAAAACTGAAGACCGAAAACTGAAAACTGAAAACTGTATCCAGGAGATTTCCCGCAATGTCTGAATTGAACATACGCGAACGTCAGGCCGGGGACGTGACGATCCTCGACCTCGAAGGCAAGATCACCATCGGCGAGGGCAGCGTCGGTCTGCGCAACGCCATCCGCCGTCTGATGCAGGAGGGGAAGAAGAAAATCCTCCTCAACCTTTCGGGCGTCGGCTACGTTGATTCGAGCGGCATCGGCGAACTCGTTTCAAGCTACACGACCATCGGGCGCGAGGGCGGCCAACTCAAGCTTCTCAACCTGACGCAGAAGATTCGAGACCTGCTCACGATCACGAAACTCCTGACCGTCTTCGACACTTACGACGACGAGGCAGACGCGCTCAACAGCTTCAACTAGGAAAAGCGGTGACGTGTAGCGGGTGACGAGTTGAGAGCCGACAGCTTTTGCTCGTCACTCGCCGCGCGCCGCCGTAGACCGTTTCACCCGCGCTCTCGCCGTCCGGCGCGCACACCAACGAAGTCAGCGCAATCTTTCCGTCAACGCGCCCGGAGCGGCGCGCGCCGCCGTTTGTCCGGCGGACGCCGCCCTGTTAACCTACACGTCTTCGCGTGCCAACCAACGCGTGAAATTCTGAGTCTAATGTCTGAAGTCTTGGGTCTGGAATCGAGGGCGAAGGATGAACGCCGACACGACTCCGAACTCCTGACAGGAGACTCCCGGCTCGCCTTAGAAGGTTTCCGATGAAGAAGTTTTCGACCCTTTTCCTCGCCGCGCTCTTTTGCGCCCCCGCTTACACGCTCGTCGCGCAGACGCCGCAGGGCAAAGACCAGCAGAAGAAGACAGGCGCTCAAGCAGCCGCGCCGCCAACGCAACAACAGGCGAAGCCCGCGCCGCCCGCCGGACTCACCGACTACGGCATAGAGATCGGCCCCGACCCACGTCTGATCGTGATGATGGCCGCGCTCGACGCCGCCGGATGGGATCCGACGCCAGCGGGCGAGAAGCCTTCGGTCTTCCGCGAACTCCTTCGGAAAGATCAGGCCGCGCTCGACCCCGTTCTTCGCAGGCGCTTGCAGGATTTTTACGAGCGACACACCCTGAAGGACGCCGCGGCGACTCCGGCAGAGCAGGCTGCGCGCTACGTCTCGCTCGCTTACACGCTCGGCCAGCCGCCCACGTTCGACGCGCCGACGCGCTCGGACGACCTGCCCGCGGGCGTCCTCGACGTGCTCGACTTCGTTCCGCTGCTCCGCGAGTTCTACAGGCAGTCGGGGATGGATGCGCGGCTCGACGGCTACGTCCGTGCGCATCGCGCCGCAGGCGATGCTCTGCGCGAGCCGACGGTTGAGATGGCCCGGCTCGTCCTCTCGTACCTCAACACGCGCCCCGAGACGGTCGCCGTCGAGCGCGTCATCTCGAAGTCCCCGGAGCCGCCCGGAAAGAAGAAGAAGGAGATGCAGGTCGTCGTCCCGCAGGAGCACACGCGCCGCTTCCGAATCGTGCCCGACCTTCTAGCCGATCCGGTCGTGATAAACTTCCGCGCCGTCGGCGACGACTACTACGTGATAGTCCCGCCCGACACAGACCCGCGCCTGTCCGAGACGCGCCGCGCCTACATACAGTTCATCATTGACCCGCTCGTTGCGCGCTTTAACCGCGACGTGTCGGCGCGCCGCGACGACATCAAGCAACTGCTCGAACACGAGCACGGGCGCAAGGGCACAGACCTCTCGCCAGACATCTTCCTGACCGTCGCGCGCTCGCTCGTTGCCGCCGCCGACGCTCGCATCGACGCAAGCCTGCGCCGGCGCGTGCTGCAAATCGAGACGAGCCGGATGCTGCAACAGGCGAAAGATCAGGCCGCGAAGGACGCGGTGTTGAAGGAGTCGAAGGAGCGCGAATCTTTAATCGATGACCTTGCGTCCGAGCAACTCGCCGACGCATACGAGCGCGGCGCGGTGCTCTCGTTCTTCTTCGCCGAGCAGTTGCGCGGACTCGAAGACTCCGGCTTCGACATCGCGAACTTCATCACGCCGATGATGGCGGAGTTCAAGGTCGAGCGTGAGTCGAACCGCCCCGCCGAGTACGCCGCCGCGGTCACGCGCGCGCGCGACGCTCGACGCCGCGCGCTCGAAGAGGCGAGGAAGAACGCCGCGCCGCCGGACGAGCGCCGTGCCGCGCTCATGAAGGGTCTGGGCGACGTTGACGAGTTGCTGCGCGTACACAACTACGAAGAGGCCGAGACGCGTCTGCTCTCGCTTCGCGAGCAGTACCGCGAAGAGCCGCTTGTCTATTTCGCTCTCGGGCAGGAGGCGAGCCTCTCGGCGCAGGACGCGTTCGACGAGGCTTTGCAGGCCGAGCGGCTCAACAAGGCGCTCGCGCACTTCCGTCAGGCGATACTCTTCTCGACGCCCGACACAGACCCTTCCGTAAAACTCCGCGCGCACCTCGCAAGCGGTCGCATACTCGCGCACCTCGACCGCCGCGACGAGGCCGCCAAAGAGTTCGACGCCGTCATCGCCGAGAGCGGCCCCAACGACCGCTTGCATCTGGAAGCGTTGGCCGAAAAGCAAAAGCTTGCCGGGCCGTGACAAGGAAAATAGAACGGGGACGACGACCCCTCGCGAGCCACCGCCCCCGTTCCCGTCCGGTCACCGTCCTCACCCCCGGCAACCATCGGGCCGAAAGATCTATGGGCCGCCCCATCAGCATGGCGCGGCGAGCAAAGAATAAGGATTGGATTCAGGACTGAATTTCGGCGAAGCCGCTACGCCTTATCGCCCATCGTTGAGCGTAGCGGCCTCGCTGGCACTGTCCGCTCCCCAAAGGCGGACGTGCTGCGGGATACGCGCCCCACCAACGCGCGCTTCCCGCCTTTCATTCTCCTCTATGCTGTCTTGTCTTTCGCGCGAGCAGGCGCGCGACCGTCTCTGCGAGCACAGGCATGTCGTCGGGCTTTCTCAGGAAAGCGTTAGCGCCCGCACGACGCGCCTGCATCTCTACCTCGTCGCCGGAGAGCATGATGATCGGCGTCTGATGCCTGTGTGCCATCGCACGCGTCCGGCGTATCAACTCTATCCCGTTCGTGTCCGGCAGACGGTTGTCAAAGATTAGAACGTCGTAGCGCGCGCCGCTCTGAAGCTTCTCAAGCGCCGCGGCCCCGTCGCTGCAAGTCTCTACAGACCAGCCCTCGTCTTCGAGCCTCATGTTCACGGCGTCGGCCACCAGAGCATCGTCCTCGACGTGCAGAACCGTGACGGCACGCGTGTCGGGGCAGTCCATGTCGTCGCGAAACATGAGGCTTCTTTTGCGCGTCTCCACGGGCGTCCGCAGGTGTCCCAGAGACTTGTGACGCCCCTTGCGCAGCATCACATCCAGATGCCGCCGCTCGATGCCGAGCAGTTGCGCCGCCCGCGCCACCACACCGCCTGCCTCCTTCAGCGCATGCTCTATCAACCGCGCTTCGTACCGCAGCACTGCGTCGAAGAAGTTAAAGCCCTTCCATCCGGGCGGCGAAGGCAGAGCGCCGACCAGAAACAACACCCGACGCGAGGCCGCCAGCAATCTATCTTTGACCCTTTGATCCTGCGTATTCGACAGTAACTCAGCGGCGCGGTCGTAAGTCGCGCTCAGGTCGTGCGCCGGAAGATGCTCGGCCAACTCTTCGAGAACGGTCAGCGCGGCCAACCCCGCCGCCTCCCAATCGCCCGCACTCTGCGCCACCTCGACCGCCCGTTGCAGCGTCAACCGCGCGA
>DATINM010000065.1:0-21157 GCA_035474235.1 Pyrinomonadaceae bacterium | reverse complement strand
GCGAGGTCTTCGGCCTCGGCGGTGTTGGCCGTCATTCTCAGGCACAGCGAGTAGACGCGGCGAGAGTGGCGAGAGTACAACTCCTCGAAGGCCGAGGTGTCGCCGTCCGCCGAACGCCTCGTCAACTCGTAATCCGTCGCGGGTTTGACCGCCGGGGCACTCTGCGTCGCGACTTGCCAGAGGGGAATCGCCGCTGCGTCTGTCATCTGAAACTCCTGTCGAGGGTCGCCTTCGATTACTCTCTCAAGTATCCGTGTCGCCCGAAATTCAGCGAGGCGGATTAAGTCGAACGACAATCAGCAAGAAGGATGCCACGCCGGACGTTTGGAAATGTTCCTGAATCAACGCGAACGCGAGAGTTCCGGCCTTGGCATTGACCATATAAGTCGCCGACAGCCGAAAGCGTGTAGCCGCCGCACGAACCTTTATCGAGCCATTGTCGGACGGAAAAATAGAGCCGCCGCGAGAACCCTACGGCGTCGCTCGTATTTGTCGGAGACAGTCAAAGTGAAACTTGACAGGCAGGCTATACGGGCCTAAACTCGGAGTCACTTGGATAACCCTTTCAGGAGGCTGTACACGCACACTCCCGCTACACTGGGTTTGGTGTGTGAGAAGAATCAAACACGAGATTCTCTACAGTACACGGCAGCTTAAGAGCCGTCTCCGCAAAATTGGGTCGGGCTTCTGACCCAGCGAACGCCCCGCACAAGCCTTTTGTGACCTGCGCGGGGCGATGTCGTGTCTGGACGAAAATCAAATCCCGCCGCCCGCCTCAGCGAACGAAGATCGGGTTTGAGATGACCCAGGGCTTGCCTTCGAGCAGACTCCCCAACTGATCGAGGTAAAGCTCGACTCGATATACGCCCGGGCGGTCTGCGTTCAACTCGGCCTGCGTCGAGTCCTTCACTTCCTGTACGACCTGCCCATCGCGAAAGAAGAGAGTCCTGCATTTGAGCGGGGAGTGCGACGCGAGCCTTACGCCGCCGGAGGCGGGCAGCGCGATCTCTTCGCCCATCGAGCGCCTGTCAGTGCCGTTATCCGCCGTGAAGCGGAATCCCGTCGAGTCGCCGAACAGGTCGAAGGCGATGTAGCTGTGTCCACCGCGGAGCGCCGCGACTAGATTCTCCGCGCTCGGCGTCTCGCCCTTTTCGAGAAGCACGTGGTTGCGGACGACTCGGAAGCTGCGCTCATACGGGTCGAGCTTGATGCCGAGAATCTGTCTGCCGGTCTGATCCCGCAACGCAACTCCGACGTTCGCGTGCGCGTCGTTCCCCGCGACGGCGAACGCGCGCTGCCGCCCGGCGGCGTTGATCTCGTCCCACCTTCTAAGGTTCGCGTCCGGCCTCTCGTAGAATCTCGCGAAGAGAAGATCCGGGTAGCTACGGTAAGACCAGAGTCCGTCGAAGAAGAGGACTGGGTAGCTTATGCGCTTCGAGTTCGTGTAGAGGTTGTAAACTTCGATTGCGTCGTAGCCGTTCAAGTCCCAATCATTGACCTGTTCGGGATAGCCGACGACGGCGAGCCGTCCGTCCGTCTTCGCGCATGTGACGAGTTCCTGTAACGAAGCGTTCGGGTCGGAAGCCGAGAGGCCGGGCGCGACGAAAAGCCTCCCGCCGTTTGACGCGGCAATCTCACTGCCGCCCACGAAGACGACGCCTTCGTGCGTGCCGTGCAGAGTCGCCTCAGCCGTGTTGACGAGCGCGTCCGGGTGCTCCGTCATCAAGACGAATGCGAGGCGGTCGGCCTTCGCCGCCTGAACGATCTCTGCGAGAGTGCCCGTGCTGTGCCCGCCGAGCGACGAGTGTACGTGGAAAACTCCGGCGTAGTCTTCGTAGCGGTCGTCCGCTGGCGCGGCTGCGCGCTCGGAGTTGAGCGAAGCGATTGCAGCGCCGAGGCGACCGAGCCTGTATCGCCTATACACGAACGGCGTCTGCGAGAGCAGCAGGAGGCCGATCAGCACCAACGCGATTTTCTTCCAACGCTTCATAGCTTCAGAGTAGTGATGAGTTCAGAATAGTGATAAGTGATGAGTGATAAGAAAAAGCAAGCAGTAGTTTCTCATCACTCATCACTCATCACTTACTTCTCGTCCTCGAAGTCAACGGAGGCGACGTGCTCGCTGATGCCGCGCCCGAAGTCTGCGGCGGCGACGTGCTCGGGGTGAACCGTGTAGGCTTCGAGTCCGGCTCGGTCGCGGAAGGTGGCGACGAGGCCGGTGTGGTATGAGCGCGGCAGGCGCAGCACGTCGAAGCCGACGGCAAGGCTCTGAAGTTCGGGGATTATTTCTGCGAGCGCGCGCAGGCGAGCGACGTGCTCGCGCCGCTCATCGTCGCCGACTTCGGGTCTGTACTTCCAGATGACTATGTGCGTCAGCATTCTTTTCAACCTCGGTTCGATAATTCGGCGAGCTTTTCGTTGAGCAGTTGCCATGCGCGGCGGACGTGCGACTCTTGCGTGCGTATGTTGCCGACGGCGAGGCGGAGCGTGAACGCGCCGTTCAGTTTCGTGTGCGAAAGGAAAGCTTCGCCAGTCGCGTTGACAGCGTTCATCAGTCGCTCGTTCAAGGCGTCGAGCCGAACGGCGCGCTCCGCATCCGCGTCGCCTTCGACGCACGGACGCGCGCGGAAGCAGACGACGCTGAAGGGCACGGGCGCGAGCCGTTCCCAATCGGGCGACTCTTCGACCCACGCGGCGAACTCTCGCGCGAGCCGGCAGTGCTCGCGTATGCGCGCCGCGAGTCCGTCGTGGCCGAAGTAGCGGATAATCATCCAGAGCTTGAGCGCGCGGAAGCGTCGTCCGAGTTGCACGCCGTAGTCCGAGCCGTTGCGAACCGCATCCTGTTCGGGCGTGCGAAGGTATTCGGGCGTGAGCGTGAACGCGCGCCGGAGAACGTCGAGGCGGCGGCTGTAGAGAGCCGAAAGGTCGAACGGCGTGAAGAGCCACTTGTGCGGGTTCGTCACGAGCGAGTCTGCGCGCTCGCAACCCAAGAACCAGCGGCGCAGTTCGGGGACGATTGCAGCCGAACCCGCGTAGGCCGCGTCAACGTGGAGCCAAAGATTCTCTCTCTCGCAAACGTCGGCGATTGCGGACACGGGGTCAACGCTCGTCGTCGAGGTCGTGCCGACGGTCGCGACGACGCAGAAGGGGAGCGCGCCCGCGCGCCTGTCTTCTTCGATCAAATGCGCGAGCGCGAGCGCGTCCATTCTGAATTCTGAGTCAGCCGGGACTTTGACGAGCGAGCGCTGGCCGAGGCCGAGCGCGATGACGGCCTTCTCGATAGAAGAGTGCGACTGCTCCGACGCGTAAACTCTGAGCAGCGGCAAGTCCGTGCGACCGCTCATGCCGTCCTCGCGGACTCGCAAATTCAAAGCCTCGCGCGCGGCTGCGATTGAGTGGAGGCTCGCGACCGAGGCCGTGTCGTAGATGATTCCTTCAAACTCCGCGGGCAAGTCCATCATCTGCCTGAGCCAGTCGAGCGCAACCTCTTCCAACTCGGTCGAGGCGGGCGACGTTCGCCAGAGCATCGCCTTCGCGTCGAAGGCGGCTGCGAGCATCTCGGCGAAGATGCCGGGCGCGGACGCAGACGTTGCGAAGTATGCGAAGAATGAAGGGTGGTTCCAGTGTGTGAGCGCGGGGACGACCAGACGTTCAACGTCAGACAGGATTTCCGACATCGGCTCGCCCTGTTCGGGAGGCGACGCGGGAAGTTGAGAGCGAAGGCGTCCCGGCTCGACCTGCGCGAGCACCGGATAGCGTTCGACGTTCGAGAGGTAGTCGGCGATTCGTTCGACGACCTCGTGGCCGTGGCGTCGGAACTCTTCGGCGCTCATGTCGCCGAGCGGCGACGCCGCTTCGGGCTGCGGGCGTTCGGCTTTCGTCATGCGCCGTATCTTACAGCCTGTGCGCCGCGCCGCAACAGCCCGCGATGTCCCGTTCGCGTCTAAGGAACGCCGAGCCGGTCGCAGGCTCTCGCGTCCCGTCTGTTCAGACGGCGAGGGCGAAATAGAAGTCCTGACTGTTGCGGCAGCGCTCGCATTCGATCTGCACGACGACCAGACGCTCGTCGTCGTAGATGAGTCCCTGCCGTGCCGACTCGCCGCACTCGCGCCGCCCGCAGCCGGGGCAGCTTACGTCCGTGAGAAAGCGTTTGATCTCGGTCTCTTCGCGCAGGCGAATCGCCGTTTCGGGCTTCAGGCCGGGCCGCGCCGGAGTATGCTGCGGCGCTATTTCGGCGGCGCGGCGCGTGGAGCGCCGGCGCTTCAGCTTTACGTAAAAGAAGAGCAGCGCGAGTCCCGCGACGAGCATGTAGAAAGCCTCGCGCGCGTCTTTGGAAAAGGGCGAAGCCGCGACGCTCGCACCCTGCTTCAACTCGTAGCTGGCGAGGTCGCGCGCCCTGTCAACGGCGAGCAGGTGTCGCTCGACGCCTGCGGCGGCGACAGAATCCTGCTTCGTGCGAATCGTGTAGTGGAGGCGGACGATGTTGTTCTCCGCAGACGCCTGAGCCGTAAAGCTCATCGCTTCGTCTTCGACCGTCTCGTCGCCGGTCGTCACACTTTGCGCGCGCGGCAGATGAATCTCGACCGTCTCCTCGACGTTCGACGGGAAGGTGACGGCGAGCGGCGTCGAGCGGCGCGAGACGCCGGGCTTATCCAACTCGTCGCCGACGCGCGGCGCGAGGAACTCGTGCGCCGACTCCTTCCAGAAGTTCGTGATCGTGTACCGCTCGTTGATCGTGATGACGTTGGCCTCTTCGTCGTCGGAGACTTCCGGCAGGCCGTCGCCCTGAATCGAGCGGTCGTGTTCGGCGTAGTAGTTAAGACTCTCCTTGCCCAAATCCTTTCGCGACTTGCCGGCGAGTTGGTAGCGTACGGCGTCGGCGTCCATCCCTCGGTAGGTCGTCGTCACTCTGAAGGCGACGGGCGCGTCGAAGCTCTTGACGCGATACTCGTCGAGCACGGTCATCGTCGGAGAGGACGAGGACGCGAGCGGAATCACGGTGAGCGACTCGGTGTCGGGGCGCATGACGAGCGCGCGTTCATATTCGGGCGCGTAGTAGGTCGCGAGCGTGCCGCGCTGGTACGAGATCGTAGGGTCGAGCCAGTAAGTCTTACCGTCGAGTTCGGCCTCGACGATGACGTGATCGAAGTCGTAGGGCGAAGGCTGCCACGCGTCGAGCGTGTGCCGCGCGTCCGTGTTGACGAGCGCCGTGTGCGCCTCGATGCCGAGCGCGTTGAGGATGGTCGCAAGCAGGAGCGACTTGTCTTTGCAGTCGCCGAAGCGTCGCTCGAAGACTTTCGACGGCTGCGTCGGAACGTGCGAGTACGTGCCGAGTTCGATGCCGAGGTAGCGAACCTCGTCCTGCACGAAGCGGCGCGCGGCGAGCAGTCGCGCCTCCGCGGTCGGAAGCCCGCGCCACTCTTCGATCTGGCCTTTGAGCGCAGGCGAAATCGTCTTCACCTCGTAGAGCGGCGCGGCCCAACGCGCAACGTCGGCCCAAGTCTCGAACTCGCTCAACTGCACGGACGGAACCGTATCGAACCAACTTGGCGTCGAGTCCTCGGCTTCGACGGCGGGCACGTCTCGACGCTCCCAGACGTACTCGGTCTCGCCCCCGATTTGACGGACGGTGGGCTGCAAGTCGGTCTGCTGCGGGCGGACGAAGAGCCTTCGCGACGACGGCCAGAGCAGCCGCGCGTGAAGATAGTCAACGGGGTCGTTCTCGGCGAGCGGGAATGCATCGGCGTAGTTTCCGGCGAGCACGGGGTTGTCGCCGTTGACCGAGTATGCGTAGTCAATCACGTCGCCGGGGCGCACGTCGCTCAGGAACGCGACAGCCGAGAGCGTGCCGTTGAAGAGTCGCTGGTCGAGTTCGCCCTCCTGCTCGATGATCTTGATCTCGGACGGGCGCAGGACGTTGACGGTCTGGCCCGCGCGGACGAGGTTGATCTGGTGTATGACGAGGCTCTGGTATGACGGCTCGAAGTCCAACTGCAACTGCGAGACCTTCTCGACCGCCGCCGCGGTCGAAACCTGCTCGACGATGTGGAAGTATTCCTCGACGCCCTTGTTGCCGACGCGCGTCTGCCGGTCGTCGAGCAGCAGTCGCACGCCGCTCTCGGCGTCCTGCGCGCGAGCGACCGTGCCTGCCGTCTGCGCCGCAACGGGCTGCACCCAAGAGGGCTGCGGGTGCACTGTGAAACTCGGCTTCGCCTGCGCGACCGAGCACGCGGCGACGGCGAGCAGCACGACGCACGCGAGCGCGAAAGCGCGTGCGTTGGTGTTGCGACGAGGTGATTTGCTCGTGCTGCGACGGGATGAATTAAAGAGCGCGAAGCGTCGCGGGGGAACGTAGTATTTCATGGAGGTAAACGGGTCTTGAAATTTCGGAAGTGGGTTTACTGCGTCGGAGACTTTCGCGTGCTCGCCGGGCGAAGCGAATGACGGTCGGGCAAGTGAAAGCTAACACGACGGGCGCGGCGTCGGCAACCCGGTAAAGGGCAAATCCGCGTTGCCGGGATTCAGTTCAACGGCGGGTGTGTTTTAGTTTGGCCGGGAGTTTCGCGGGCAGGTCGAGTTCGTCATCAATTAGCACGTCAACGCAGACACCGGCCACTCGCGCATAGCGTAACAGGATTGGTAGTGACGGCTCGCCCTTCCCTGACTCAAACTCCGAAATCCTGTGATAAGCCATCCTGTCTTCCGCCTCTAGCCGCCTTAGCATTTCAGTCTGAGATAGCCCAAGTGTCTGCCGAATAGTTCGGAGCTTTTCGGCTAAACGCCCCGGCCTTTCGCGCGGCCCCCTTGCCATCAGGAGTTACCTCCTGACAGGGGCGACACAATATGCTTGCTTCTATTGGAAGATTCCAATAGAATGTGCCTGCGTAAGTTTTCCGCCGTGAGTAGAGACCTCTCATGCTCAACGGCGATGCTCAACACTCCTTTGAGGGTGAGCTACGCTTTGCATCAGACCGTCGCCTTATTTTCAAAGACTCAAACGAGCGAAAGAATATCACATGGACTTCACGAACAAAGGCATTTTGGTTAGCGATTAGCGCGGGCACGTCTCGTTTGGGGAAGACTGTGCCGCGCGCCCCGTTGATGCGACGGGGCGAGGGGCCACGCGTGTCGTCGGGCGGAGGCGTCGCGCGCGACCCCGCCGCTTCAGGCGGCGAGTTCTTCAATCGAAGGAAACTTGTGTTGCTTTCGACCGGGTTCGCCGTCGAAGTGCTTCGAGGATTTGTAAAGCTCGAAGCGGCCGTCCGCCGCCGACTCGGCAAAGCGTTCGCGAAGTGCCTGCATCTCCTCTTCGGTGTAAGGCACGAAGCCGCGCGCGATTCGGAGGTTCTGCCGGAGAACCTTGAGCGAGTCGATGCCGCTGATGGTCGCAGCCACGGGAAGGCTCATCGCGTAGCGCAGAGCCTCTTCCGGTTTGACGACGCGCTTCTTAACGGGAGCGCCCTCGCCGCACATGCTCTTCATGCCGAGCGGCGCGATGCCGCGCACGAGCACAGCCGGAAGCACCCGTCGCTCGAAGCTTCTGAACGTCGCGTCGAAGACGTTCAGAGGCATCTGGCACGTGTCGAAAGGGAAGTCGTGCGCGAGCATCTTCAGATGAATCTCCGGGTCTTTGTGTCCGGTGAAGCCGACGAAGCGAACCTTGCCGTCGCGCTTGGCCTGTTCGAGCGCCTCGACCGCGCCGCCGGGCGCGAAGTGCAGGTCGGGGTCGTTGTCGTAAACGACTTCGTGAATCTGCCAGAGGTCTAGATGGTCGGTCTTCAAACGCTTGAGCGACTGTTCGAGTTGGCGGAGCGCCGTTTTTTTGTCGCGCCCATGCGAGCAGCATTTCGTCATCAGGAAGACCTGCGAGCGCCGGCCCTCCAAAGCCTCGCCCAATAACTCTTCGCTGTAGCCCTCGTGATATTCCCAAGCGTTGTCCATGAAGTTGACGCCGGCATCAATCGCTTCTTGAACGATGCGCACGGCCTCGCGCTTCGATTTCACGAGGCCGAGATGATAGCCGCCCAGAGCCAGTGCCGAAACCTCCACGCCCGTCCGGCCCAACTGCCTGCACGGAATCTCGCCCGAACCTTTGCCCTCTGCCATGATTCGCCTCCACGTAAATTTTGCTTGAGGGTAGATAAAAATCTTGGCGTTAGTGTGGCGGCGGCAAATTGTAGCGCCGACGTTTTTAGTTCTCGACACGTCGGCTGAAAACGGTATAATGCGCGCGCTCCCTGTCCTTTATCCCATCGGGAAAGCGTTACACAGTTCGGAAAGTTCTCTACCCGCCGCGAGGCGCGGACTTGCGCGCGGCCAGACGGACGCGAGGTGAAACGATAATCATGGCGGAAGCTATCGACGCGGGCGCTGGAGTCGAAGACAGGCGGACGGGCTTCATACGCGGCCTCGGCCTTTGGGATTCGACGATGATCGTCGCCGGCTCGATGATCGGCTCCGGCATCTTCATCGTCTCGGCGGACATCGCGCGTCAGGTCGGAGCGCCGGGCTGGCTTCTGGTCGTCTGGATAATCACGGGGCTTCTGACCGTGATGGCCGCGCTCTCCTACGGCGAACTCGCCGCGATGATGCCGAAGGCCGGCGGGCAGTACGTCTATCTGCGCGAAGCCTTCTCGCCGCTGTGGGGATTCCTCTACGGCTGGACGCTGTTCCTCGTAATTCAGACCGGCACGATTGCCGCGGTCGCCGTCGGCTTCGCCAAATACTTCGGAGTCTTCTGGCCCGCGATCTCCGAGAAGAACTATATCGTCGCGCCCATACACATATCTTCGGGCTACGCCGTCTCGCTCTCGACGGCGCAACTCGTCGGCGTGATTTTAATCGCGCTGCTGACGTGGATGAACACGCGCGGCCTACGGCTTGGCAAGATCGTTCAAAACGTCTTCACTTCGGCGAAGACGGGCGCGCTCGTCGCGCTGGTCGTTCTCGGCGTCCTCGTCGGCTACAACGCCTTGGCCGCGCACGGAAACTTCGGCAACCTCTGGACGCCGCGCGGGAGTCTCGAAGAAGTCGGGCACGGGCTGACCGCCGCGACTGCATTCGGTCTGTTCGTCGGCGTCTGCGTCGCGCAGACCAACTCGCTCTTCTCGGCGGACGCCTGGAACAACATCACCTTCACGGCGGGCGAGGTCAAAGACCCGCGCCGAAACATCCCGCTCTCGCTCGCCTTCGGCACGTTTCTCGTCATCGGCCTCTACCTGCTCGCCAACGTCGCATATCTTGTGACGCTTCCGCTCGCTACGATTCAGACCGTGCCGAACGACCGCGTCGCGTCGGCCACTGCCGACGTTATCTTCCCCGGCTTCGGCGCGACGATCATGGCGGCGGCCATCATGGTCTCGACCTTCGGCTGCAACAACGGGCTGATTCTGGCGGGCGCTCGTGCCTACTGGGCGATGGCGCGCGACGGTCTGTTCTTCCGCTCGTCGGGCCACTTGAACGACAAGCACGTGCCCGCTTGGGGACTCGTCATACAGGGCATCTGGGCGGCGCTGCTCGTGCTCCCGCGCGTCGTCACGGGCACGGACAAGGCCACGGGCGCGCCGACCTACGGGAGCCTCTACAACGACCTTCTGACTTACGTCATCTCGGCCGCGCTCATCTTCTACATCCTGACCATCACCGGCATCTTCCGCCTGCGCCAGACGCGACCCGACACCGAACGGCCTTATCGTGCCTTCGGATATCCCGTAGTCCCCGCGCTCTACATCGCCGGCGCAGCGGTCATACTCTTCGTTCTCTTCGTCTATCAGACGGCGCAGACGTGGCCCGGACTGATAATCGTCCTGACGGGCATACCCGTCTATTTCATCTGGCGTCGCGTGGGCACACCGATGGCCGACTCGCACGCGGCGGACTCGGACGGCGAGGCGAAGACTTAAAACTCGCGCGCGCATGCGTGTAGGTGTTAAGCTGTCGCGCACGTTCACGCAAGCCTTCTGAAGTCGGACTTAAAATCAAAGCTATCGAAGTCCCTGAGAGCGTTCCAAACATTCGCGGAGGATAACTAATGGCAAGTAACCTTTTCCGAACCAAGCCGCTCAGCCTCCTGCTCGAAGAAATGGCGGGCGAGAACCGCCTGCGGCGCGTGCTCGGCCCCGGACAGCTAACGGCGCTTGGCGTCGGCGCGATCATCGGCACGGGCATCTTCATCCTGACGGGCGTCGCGGCGCACGACCGAACGGGCCCTGCGCTCATGCTCTCGTTCGTTCTCGCCGGATTCGCCTGCGTCTTCGCAGCGCTCTGCTACGCCGAGTTCGCCTCGATGGTGCCCGTCGCCGGCTCTGCCTACACCTACGCATACGCGACGCTCGGCGAGCTTTTCGCGTGGATCATCGGCTGGGACTTGATACTCGAATACGCGGTCGGCTCGGCGACGGTCGCGCACGGCTGGTCGGCGCACTTTAAGGAGTTCATTCCGATCTTTCACGAGGGCATTTCGGCGATACCGGCCAAACTGCCGACGGCGATAAGTTCGACACCGTTCGACTACTGCGTGAGCGTCGGCGGCATGTGTACGAAGACGGGTTTCGTGGCGACCGGGTCTTACTTCGATCTGCCCGCCATCCTCATCACTTTCATTCTCACGGCAGTGCTGGTCAAAGGCATTCAGGAGAGCGCGACCTTCAACGCGATCATGGTCGTCGTCAAACTCGTCATCGTGCTGATGGTCATTGGCATCGGGGGCTACGTCGTCTATACGCGCTTCGGCACGACCAACTGGCACCCGTTCGCACCCTACGGCTACACGGGCGTGAGCTTCTTCGGCAAGTCAATCCTCGGCGACCACACGGGGCCGGGCGGAGAACCCTTGGGCATGATCGCAGGCGCGGCCATCATCTTCTTCGCCTACATCGGCTTCGACTCCGTATCCGTCCATTCGGAGGAGGCGAAGAACCCGTCGAAGGACGTGCCCATCGGCATCATCGCCTCGCTCATCGTCTGCACGCTGCTCTACATCGCCGTCTCGGCGGTGCTGACGGGCATGGTGCCGACGAGCAAGATCGACATCAACGCGCCCGTCGTCGAGGCGTTCAAGAGCGTCGGCCTGACTTGGATGCAATACCTCGTCGCCTTCGGCGCGATGACGGGCATCACCTCCGTCCTGCTCGTGATGATGCTCAGCCAGCCGCGCGTCATGCTCGCGCTCGCGCGCGACGGACTCGTGCCCAAGGGCTTCTTCGGCGACATCCATCCGAAGTTCCGCACGCCCTGGAAGTCAACGATTCTGACGGGCCTCTTCGTCGCCTCGATGGCCGGCTTCATACCTTTGAGCATCCTCGCCGAGATGACGAGCATCGGGACACTGTTCGCCTTCGTCATCGTCTGCGGCGCGGTCATCGTTATGCGCCGGACGAATCCGAATGCGAACCGCCCGTTCCGCGCCCCGTTCGTCCCGCTCGTCCCGATACTCGGAATCCTGACTTGCCTGCTGCTGATGTTCTCGCTGCCGGCTGAGAACTGGTATCGGCTCATCATCTGGCTCATCATCGGACTCTTCATCTACTTCTTCTACGGGAAGAATCACAGCGTCATGTCGCACGCGGCAGAGCACACGCGCCACGAAATCTCGACGCACGGACTCGCCGGGGGCCAGCCGGTCGCAGACCCGGACGAGCCGCCGAGTTCGCAGGCCGCGCCGATACGAAACAAGCTCGACCGATAAACTGAAAGACAATGGTCGGGGCGGACGCAGCAAGCGACGCCCCGGCCTTCCACTCCCGCAAGTCACACCCGCCTTTGAAATCATCCCGAAGAAAGATTCTCGCCGCTCTTCTCGCTTCACTGTTTACAACACTGTCACTGTTCGGCGGGTGCAGGAATAAGGACGGCAAGGCGGTCGCAATGCGCGCGGACGGAAAGGTTCGTGTCGGCGCTTTCATGTCTCTGACGGGCGACACGGGCAGTACGGCATCTCCGCGTACAACGGCATACGCATAGCCGTCGAGGACTCGCCGCGGCTCTACGAGATCGGCGGCCAGACGCTCGCGGGCGACTTCTTCTCGTCGCATTTTTCGGCGGATGATCAAGACCCTCGGGTTCAACGCTTCGTCGCAGACTACCGGCGACTCTTCAACTCGACGCCGGACTCCTTCGCCGCCACCGCCTACGACGCCGCGCGCATCGTGCTCGACGCGATTGCGCACGCGCCCTCGCTCGAACGCTCGGCCATACGCGACTCGCTGGCGCGGACGAAAAACTTTCCCGGCGTCACCGGCTCGATCACCTTCGATCCCGCACGCAACGCCGTCAAGCCCGTCGTCATCATCCGCATCGGCGACAACGGCAAACAGTCGGTCGAGACGCACGTCACGCGCGACGACATCGAACAGCCCCCGACGCCTGCGCCCACTCCTTCGCCGCGGACGGGTCGCAGACGTGCCGCCGCATGATCTGGATTTTCGTTGTCGTCTTCTCCGACTAACTTTCCCGCAGAGACGCGCGCGCCGCGGCGAGTGCTTCGCCGACGCGCGCGGGCGACGTGCCGCCCGACTGCGACTTCGACGCGAGCGTGCGTTCGAGCGACAGCGACTCGTACACGTCCTCCGAGACGAGCGGCGAGAACTGTCTCAACTCTTCGAGTTCGAGTTCGTGAAGCTCAAGCCCCTTGTTCAATCCGTATAGAACCATCCGACCGACGGCCTCGTGCGCCTCGCGAAACGGCACGCCGCGACGCACGAGATAGTCGGCCATCTCAGTCGCGTTCATGTACCCGACCGCCGCCGCGTCGCGCGCGCGCGCTTCGCGCAGGCGCACGTTTCGCAAGACCGTCGCCGTCACGTCCAGAGACTCGCGCACCGTGTCCGCCGCGTCAAAGACGGCCTCCTTGTCCTCCTGCAAGTCCTTGTTGTAGGTGAGCGGCAGCCCCTTGATTAAAACGAGCAGCGCGAGCGTGTGGCCGAAGACGCGTGCTGACTTCCCGCGCACGAGTTCGAGCGCGTCCGGGTTCTTCTTCTGCGGCATCAGGCTCGAACCCGTCGAGATCGAATCGCTCAACTCGACGAAGCCGAACTCGGTCGTTGCGTAGATGATCAAATCCTCCGCGAGCCTTGAGAGATGAGCCATCACAAGACTCGCGGCCGCCGCGAACTCGACGCAGAAGTCCCGGTCGCCGACGGCGTCGAGGCTGTTGCGCGCGACCGAATCAAACTGAAGCGAGCGCGCGACCGCCTCGCGGTCAACCGCGTAAGAAGTCCCCGCGAGCGCGGCAGCGCCGAGCGGAAGGACGTTCACGCGCCGCCGCGCGTCCGACATCCTCTCGCGGTCGCGCGCGAGCATCTCGAAGTATGCGAGACACCAGTGGGCGAACAGCACGGGCTGCGCGCGTTGCATGTGCGTGTAGCCGGGGAGCACCGCGTCGGCGTGCGACTCCGCGAGGTCGAGCAGCGCCGTCTGCGCGCCGCGTAAGGCGTCGTCGATGCCGTCAATCTCGTCGCGCAGCCAGAGCCGAAGCGCCGTCGCTACCTGATCGTTGCGGCTGCGCCCCGTGTGAAGCTTCCGTCCCGCGTCGCCGACCGAGGCGATCAGCCGCGACTCGATGAACGAGTGAACATCCTCCGCCGAGTCGTCCGCGAAGAACTCCTCGCCGCGCTCCGACGCGCGCGCGACGAGCGCACGCAAGCCCTCGGAAATCTTCGCGGCCTCGCCGTCTTCGAGCACGCCCGCCGCGCGCAAGCCCTCGCAGTGCGCGAGACTCCCGCGCACGTCGGCCTCGAAAAGCCTCCGGTCGAACCCGAACGAGCGGTTGTAACGCGCGAAGCCGGGATCGGTCTTCCCCTCGAACCGCCCGCCCCACAAGTTTTTCGATTCGCTCATGCACACATCTCCGCCGACGTTTTTGTTTCCGACTCGCCGCACGGCAAGCGTTTGCCCGCCCGCGACACCTAAACTTTTCTTCGACACTTTCCGCCGCACGCGCGTCTGAAGGTTTGCGAAGATGCATCTATTCTGCTATTTTATGCATCTATTCGCAAGTTATGCACAACTTCTGCATGGCTGTTGGGGGTCGAATGCACAAGACAAAGCGGCAACAAAAAATACTAAGCCTGATTCGCGCGCGGCGCATAGGCACGCAGCAGGAGCTTTCCGCGATGCTTGAGCGCGCTGGTGTAGCCGCCACGCAGTCGAGCATCTCGCGCGACCTCGAAGAGCTTGGCGTCGTCAAGCATCAGGGTCATTACACGATGCCGCGCACGACCGACGGCGCGGCGTCACGCGGCCTGCTGGGACTTGAGGCTGCGGGCGAGTGCCTGATCGTGGCGAAGTGCGAGCCGGGGCTGGCCTCGTCCGTCGCCGTCGAGATTGATCGCGCCGGCGTCGGCGAGATCGTCGGCACGCTCGCAGGCGAGGATACGGTATTCATCGCCGTGCGCGAGCGCAAATACCAGCGGCCTGTCATAAAGAAGGTATTGGAACTTTTCGGATGAGACGGTGAGAGTTTGAAGTCAGGGGTCGCGAGTGCCGGAGTCAAGACGGCTTGGGCTTTGACTCCGGCACTCGCGACCCCTGACTTCAGATTAAAAGAGGAAGGCCGTGAGGGAAAAAATCAAGAAGATCGTGTTGGCGTATTCCGGGGGACTGGACACGTCGGTGATGCTGCGTTGGCTGCGCGAGGAGTACGGCTGCGAGGTCGTCTGTTACTGCGCAGACGTTGGACAGGGCGAGGAGTTGGCGGGGCTTGAAGAGAAGGCGCGAGCGACGGGCGCGTCGAAGCTCTACGTCGAAGACCTTCGGCGCGAGTTCGTAGAGGAATACGTGTGGCCCGCCGTGAAGGCAAACGCGGTTTACGAGGGCGTCTATCTGCTCGGCACGTCGCTCGCGCGGCCCGTCATCGCAAAGCGGCAAATAGAGATTGCACGGCGCGAGGGCGCGGACGCCGTTGCGCACGGCGCGACGGGCAAGGGCAACGATCAGGTTCGTTTCGAGTTGAGTTACTACGCGCTGGAGCCGGATATCAAGGTCGTCGCGCCGTGGCGCGAGTGGGAGTTCAAGGGCAGGAGCGATCTCATCGCCTACGCGAAGGAGCACGACATCCCGGTGACGGCGACAGCCGAAAAGCCTTACTCGACAGATCGAAACCTGATGCACGTCTCATACGAGGGAGGCATTCTCGAAGACCCTTGGGCGGAGCCGCCCGCCGACCTCTTTCAGATGACCGTCGCTCCCGAAGCCGCGAAGAGTGAACCCGAATACCTCGTCATAGGATTCGAGGGCGGCGTGCCTGCGAGCGTCGATGGCGAGAAGTTGGGCGCGGTCGAACTGCTTGATAATTTGAATCGCGCGGGCGGCGCGCACGGCATCGGGCGGGTTGATTTAGTTGAAAACCGTTTCGTCGGCATGAAGTCGCGCGGCGTCTACGAGACGCCGGGCGTCACCATTTTGCAGGCGGCGCACCGCGCGCTCGAATCAATCACGCTCGACCGAGAGGTCTTGAGGATGCGCGACGCTCTGAGCCTGAAGTTTGCCGAGAGCGTTTACTACGGCTTCTGGTTCGCGCCGGAGTCGGAGTTGATGAGAAAGGTGATTGACGAGACGCAAATTGCCGTGACGGGCGAAGTGCGCGTCAAGCTTTATCGAGGCAACGTCATCGTCGTCGGGCGACGCTCGCCGCACTCTTTGTATCGAGAGCGGCTCGCGACCTTCGAGGCCGACAACGTTTACAACCAGCGCGACGCCGAAGGTTTCATCAAGCTCAACGCGCTTCGTTTGCGAACTCGCGCGCAGGTTCAAGCGAGCGATGAGAAGTAAGCAGCAGGCAGGCGAGCCGGAGGAGGTTGAAATGATAATCGTCGAGGCGGACAAGATCGGTTCGGTCGTGTCGAGGCTTGCGCTTCAGAGGCATCTGGCCGTCGAGGGCGAGCGGCGCGGCGCGCGCGTCGGCGACGCGGTCGTGGTGCGCGCGCTCACGGACAGCGCGACGTACAACCAGCTTGAGCTTCCGTCCGGGCGGCTTGCGAAGATAAATCCGGGCGACGTTGTGGTGGGCGCTTTGGGTCGTCGTCGCGCGCTCAAAGGCTTTGTCGGCGACGTGCCTGAGACGGTCGGCGCGGGCGACCGTCTGCACCTTCTGAACATGGGCGGCGTCATCGGCTGCTGCACGGGCCACCATTCGAGTTTGAGCGACGCAATCGAGGTCGAGGTCGTAGGCTTCGTCTGCGGAGAGGATTCGCGCGTTCGCAACATCGGCGACGCCGCGCTCGCAGTGCGCGAGACACTGCCCGCCGCTTGCCCGCCGCTCGTCCTCATCGCGGGCGCGTGCATGAACAGCGGGAAGACTTACGCGGCGACCGAGATCGTCCGGCAGGCGACGCGCGCAGGGATGAGAGTCGCGGCGGCGAAGCTTTCGGGCGTCGCGTGCCTGCGCGACACTCTGCACATGGCCGACCACGGCGCTGTCGCGACGGCGAGCTTTCTCGACGCGGGGCTGCCCTCGACCGTAGGCGTCGGCGACCTCGCGCCAGTCGCCAAGACGATCATCGCGGAGTTGGACAAGAGCAAGCCCGACGTGATCGTCATCGAGTTGGGCGACGGCATACTCGGCGGCTACTCGGTCGAGTCTGTCTTCGACGACGCGGAGTTGCGCGGGGCGACTGCGGCGCTCGTCTTCTGCGCGTCGGACTACGTCGGCGCGTGGGGCGGCATAGAGTTGTTCCGTCGGCGCGGGATCGAAGTTGATCTGGTCGCAGGCTCGGTCACAGACTCGAAGATGGGCGAGGACTACATCGAGCGCGAGTTCGGCGTGCCCGCAGGCAACGCGAAGCGCAACGGCGCGCGTTTGTTCGAGCTAGTACAGTCAAAGGTCAACGCGGCGCGCGTCCCTGCGTCGGTGGCTTAAACTCGCCATGCTTTCAACGTCGCGTGCGGCGAAGCATCGCGAGCGCGATGAGCCAGAAGGCGAGGCCGACAAAGATGAAGGTGCGATGGCCCGCAATGCCGATGGCGAAGAAGGCCGCGCCGAGTGCGAAGAAAGGTAGAGAGCGTCTGCGTTTATCTTTTGGCATAGAATTGAACCTCAAACCGTGACGCACTGGCCGCCTGGCCGCGAGGGCGGGCTGCGCGAGAGTTGTTGATACGTTCGCGGGCGGCGGCAGTTTCAAGAGGCGATAGAGAGCACGGGAGGAATTCTGAAAAGTGTCGGGCGGTGAAAAGATTCGGGTGGGCATCTACGGCGGTTCGGGCTACGGCGGCTCGGAGCTTCTTCGCATACTTCTGTTTCATCCACGCGCCGAAGTCGCGTTCGTCACGGCGAACGAGCACGCGGGCAAGGCCGTTGCCGAAGTTCATAAAAATCTTTACGGTCTGACCGAACTGCGCTTCGAGAAGACGCCGGATGATTTCGAGAGTGCGGGCGAGTTGGACTGCGTCTTTCTCGCGCTGCCGCACGGGCAGGCTCTGGATATCGCGCCGCGACTGCCTTCGGGCTTGAAGGTGGTTGACCTTTCAGGCGACTTCCGTTTGCGCGACGCCGCGGAATTCAAAGAGCATTACGGTCGCGAGCACACGTCTATCGAGTTGCAGCGCGAGTTCGTTTACGGGTTGACCGAGTTGAACCGCGAACGGATTAAAGCCGCGCGGCTCATCAGCAACCCCGGTTGCTTCGCGACGGCGACGCTTCTGGGACTTGCGCCGCTGGCCGCGTCGGGCGCGCTTGCGGGGCGCGTCGTCGTCGATGCGAAGACAGGCTCTTCCGGGTCGGGCGCGAAGCCCGCGGCGAACACGCACCACCCGCAGCGCGCAAACTCTTTCTACGCGTACAAGCCTTTCACGCATCAGCACCTGCCTGAAATCGAGCAGACGCTCGGAGACGTGAGCGCGTCGCGCGGCTGGACGAACGAACTCGTTTTCATGACGCACTCGCTTCCGGTCGCGCGCGGCATCTTCGCCTCGATCTATGCGGAGACGGACGAGGCGAAGTCTGCGGAAGAGTTGGCGGCGCTTTACGAAGATTTTTACCGCGGCTCGTTCTTCGTCCGGCTCGTCAAAGGCTCGCCCGACATCAACTGGGTCAAGACGACGAACTTCTGCGACATCGGTTTCGCCACGCGCGGTCGTCAAATCGCGGTCTTCTCGGCGATTGATAATCTTGTGAAGGGCGCTGCCGGACAGGCCGTGCAGAACATGAATCTCATGTTCGGACTCGAAGAACGTGTGGGGCTGATGCTCGTCGGCGGGAATCCGTAAGAGGAAGTTCAAGGCTCAAGGTTCAAAGTTCAAAGTTTTTATCCGGCAGGTTAACTTTGAACTTTGAACCTTGAACTTTGAACTCGAAATAAAATGGCGACAAAGACAACAACCTTTGAAGAGATAGCGGCGCGCGAGGAGC
This sequence comes from Pyrinomonadaceae bacterium, assembly GCA_035474235.1. Taxonomy (GTDB): domain Bacteria; phylum Acidobacteriota; class Blastocatellia; order Pyrinomonadales; family Pyrinomonadaceae; genus QHXN01. Next base: position 2,814 of record DATINM010000065.1, on the reverse strand, counting down.
AGTTTCAACTCGCGACGTATAAAAAATTTCCTTTCGCGCCCGTCCGCGGCGAGGGCTGCTGGGTCGAGACGAGCGAGGGCGAGCGATATCTCGATCTGTACGGCGGGCACGCGGTCTGTGCGACGGGGCACTGCCACCCGCACGTGGTCGAGGCTCTGAAGTCGCAGGCCGGCAAGCTTCTCTTCTACTCGAACGTCGTTTACTCGGACGTGCGCGCAATCGCCGCAGAGAAGCTGGTCGGCTGCGCTCCTGCTTCGATAACGAAAGCGTTCTTTTGCAACTCCGGCACGGAGGCGAACGAGAACGCGATGCGAATGGCGCGCAAAGGAACGGGGCGCGAGGGCATCATAACGTTCACGGGCAGCTTCCACGGGCGAACGTCGGACGCAATCAGCGCGACGTTTCTGGGGAAGTATCGCGAGACCGGAAAGCCGAACGTGCCGGGCCACGTGTGCGCGGAGTTCGGCTCGATTGAGTCGGTCGAGTCGTTGGCTGATGAGACAATCGCCGCCGTGATGCTCGAACCCGTTCAGTCGATGGCAGGTGTTCGCGTGGCCGCGCCGGAGTTCTTCCGAGAGCTTCGTCGCCTGTGCGACGAGCGCGGGATGCTTCTCATCTTCGACGAGGTGCAGACAGGCATCGGCCGCACCGGCGATTGGTTCTTCGCGGGGAGCGAGGCCGCGGGCCGGATAGTGCCCGATGTCATCACACTCGCGAAGGCTCTGGGCAGCGGCGTGCCCGTCGGCGCGTGCCTGACGACCGAGGCGGTCGCGTCCGTCATCAAGGAGAACGATCTCGGCACGACGTTCGGCGGCGGGATGCTGGCGATGGCGGCTGTGGAGGCGACGCTCGAAGCGATTGAGGTGGACGGAATGCTTGAGAATGCGCGCACGGTCGAAAGCTTCCTTCGTGAAAGCCTCGCCGGCGTCAAAGGCATTGCAAGGATACGCGGTCGAGGCTTGCTGCTCGGCATCGAGTTCGATGAACCAATCGCTGCGAAGATTCAGAAGTCTCTGCTCGAACGTCGAATCGTCACGGGCAGTTCGAGCGACGCGCGTGTGCTCAGGCTTCTGCCGCCGCTGTGCCTGACGGAAGACGAGGCAGGCATGTTCGTCGAAGCCATCTCCGATGTCATGAACGAAAAATGAAATAGACCGCGCCGACCATGCAAAGCGCCGACCAGAGATAATCGAGCTTGAGCGGCGTCTGCATGAAGAAGAACGCGAACGGCACGAAGACCGCGAGCGTGATGACCTCCTGCATGATCTTCAACTGCGGGAGCGACATCTCCGTGTAGCCGATGCGGTTCGCGGGAACTTGCAGCATGTACTCGAAGAAGGCGACGCCCCAGCTTATGACCGCGGCGACGTACCACTTGCGGTTGTTGAGTTCTTTCAAGTGGCCGTACCAGGCGAACGTCATGAAGATGTTCGAGCAGATGAGCAGCAGCGCGGCGCGTGTGATTGCGGACATCGGTCGGTCTCCGTCTGAAGAAATCAAGATTAAAGCGCAGCATCATCTGTGTTCGTTGCCTCGAAATTATGACGAAAGATTTTCTGAAAACTACCGACCTGACGCGCGCGGAGCTTGAGGGCTTGCTCGAAGCGGCCTCGCGTTTCAAGCGCGGCGAGGACACATCGAAGCCGCTCGCGGGTCGCTCGGTCGCGCTCGTCTTCTTCAACCCTTCATTGCGGACGCGAGCCTCGATGCAGGTCGGAGTCTTTGAACTCGGCGGCAACGCCGTCGTGCTCGAACCCGGCGGGACGAGTTGGACGCTCGAACACCGCGACGCGGTAGTGATGGACGGCGACAAGACCGAACACGTCAAGGAGTTCGTCCGAGTGCTTGCGCGCTACTGTTCGGGCATAGGCGTGCGGACGTTCGCGGCCTTGAAGGATTGGAACGAGGAGCGGCGCGACCCTGTGCTCGCCGCCTTCGCGAAATATTCGGACGTGCCCGTCATCAATCTTGAGTCGGCGATGCATCATCCGTGTCAGGCGTTGGCGGATATGTTGACCGTGCGCGAGAAATTGGGCGAGGGGCGAAAGCGCGTGCTCATGACATGGGCTTGGCATCCGAAGCCTCTGCCGATGGCCGTGCCGAACAGCTTCGCTCTCGCGGCGGCGCAGATGGGACACGACCTGACGATAGCGCATCCGCCCGGCTACGAACTCGACGACGAGTTGTTGGGCGAGATCAACAATCTTGCCTTCGACGCGGGCGCGACCGTCCGTGTGATGCACGACGTTGAAGAGGCTTTCGACGGGCAGCAGGTCGTTTACGCGAAGAGTTGGGGGAGCAAGATGTTCTACGGCTCGACCGCCGACGACATGGAAGAGCGCGCGCCGTACCGCCGCGAGTGGATCGTCGATGCAGAGAAGATGCGTCGCACCGACAGAGGCATCTTCATGCACTGTTTGCCGGTCAGACGTAATTGCATCGTCACCGACGAGGTGATTGATTCGCCCGCGTCCGTCATCGTCGATGAGGCGGAGAATCGTCTGCATGTTCAGAAATCAATCATGGCGAGTCTGTTGGCGGAGAAATAATTAACATGGATGGACAGGGCACACAGGATAAAAACAGAAAGCAGATTTATGGTTTGAGATAGCTTTGCGCAAATATTCAGGCTAAGCGAATAAGTAATGCATAAATGAATAGTAAAGGTTTATATCTGAGTACAGGACAAAATTTGCTCTTTGAACCTGCATAAAAGGCCACCGCGCCTTTATCCTGAGCAAGACCACTGGCCAGTGAGTCTTGAAAGGAGATGGCAACGATGGCCGACATGCGCCTGTTGGAGCGCACGCTCGC
>DATINM010000064.1:0-20711 GCA_035474235.1 Pyrinomonadaceae bacterium | reverse complement strand
GCGAATCATCCATCACGGCGCGTCAGCCTTTGATGGTTCGCCCTTCAGCGCCGCGCTTCCTAAATTTCGGCGACCGCTTCGAGCTTCCGGTCGTCGTGCAGAATCAGACCGACAGCGCGCAGACGGTCGAGGTCGCCGTGCGCTCGTCGAACGCCGAGTTGACCGACGGCGCGGGCCGGCGCGTCACCATCCCTGCGAACGACCGCGTGGAGGTTCGCTTTCCCACGTCGGCGTCGAAGGCGGGCACGGCGCGTTTCCAGATCGGCGCGGTGTCGGGACGCTTCGCGGACGCAGCGCAGATCGAGCTTCCGGTCTGGACGCCCGCGACGACCGAAGCCTTCGCGACCTATGGCGAGATGGACGGAAGCGGCGCTTTAGTCCAACCCGTCAAAGCTCCTTCGGACGTGTTCAAACAGTTCGGCGGACTCGAAGTCCAAACGTCCTCGACGCAGTTGCAGGCACTGACGGACGCGATGCTCTACCTCGTCGCGTATCCATACGAGTGCTCCGAGCAGTTGTCATCGCGCATCCTCGCCGTCGCCGCTCTGCGCGACGTGCTCACGGCGTTCAAGGCGAAAGACCTGCCGAAGCCGGAAGAGATGAACGCCGCGGTCGAGCGCGACATCAAGCGGCTTCAGGGGATGCAGAACGACGACGGCGGCTTCGCGTTCTGGCGTCGCGGCGAGATGTCCTGGCCTTACCTGAGCATCCACGTCGCGCACGCGCTAGTTCGCGCGAAGGCGAAGGGCTACGACGTGCCGCAAGGCATGCTCGACAAGTCGAAGGACTATCTGAAAAACATAGAGCAGCACATCCCGAAATACTACGGCCACGTCGCGCGCGGCGCGCTCGTCGCATACGCGCTCAACGTCCGAAACCAGTTGGGCGACCGAGACGCGGCGCGCGCGCGTCGTCTCATCGCCGACGAAGGTTTGGACAAGCTATCGCTCGAAGCCGTCGGCTGGCTTCTTCCTGTTCTTTCCGGCGACAAGAATTCGACGGCAGAAGTCGCGGCGATTCGGCGTCTGCTCAACAATCGCGCCGAAGAGACCGCGGCGACCGCTCACTTCACTACGAGCTACGCGGACGACGATTATCTTCTGCTCAACTCAGACCGTCGCACCGATGCTGTTCTACTCGAAGCGCTCATCACAGACCAGCCCGCGAGCGATCTGATTCCGAAGATCGCGCGTGGCCTGCTCGACCACCGGACGAAGGGACGCTGGGAGAACACACAGGAGAACGCCTTTGTCCTGCTCGCGCTCGACAAGTATTTTCAGACTTACGAACGCGTAACGCCGGATTTCGTCGCGCGCGCATGGCTCGGCGACGCATACGCGGGCGAGCAGCAGTTCCGCGGACGCTCGACCGACCGCCAGCAGTTCGACGTGCCGATGCGCTACCTCGAAGAGCACGGCGGCGGCGCGCAGAATCTGACCCTTCAAAAAGAAGGCGCGGGCCGGCTCTACTATCGAATCGGGATGCAGTACGCGCCAAGCAGTTTGAAACTCGCGGCTGTCGATTACGGCTTTATGGTCGAGCGCGTGTACGAAGCGGTTGACGACAAGGCGGACGTGCGGCGCGACGCGGACGGGACGTGGCACATTAAGTCCGGCGCGAAGGTTCGCGTGCGTCTGACGATGGTTGCGCCGGCGCGTCGCTATCACGTCGCGCTCGTTGACCCTCTGCCCGCGGGACTCGAAGCGTTGAACCCTGCGCTCGCGGTCACCGAAAGCGTTCCCGAAGACGAGAAGGCAAGCCCCGCGAACTTCGGCTGGTGGTGGGTGCGCCCGTGGTTCGAGCACCAGAACTTGAGGGACGACCGCGTCGAGGCTTTCACGTCGCTGCTTTGGGACGGAGTCTACAACTACTCTTACGTTGCGCGCGCGACGACGCCCGGCTCGTTCGTCGTCCCGCCGACGAAGGCCGAGGAGATGTATCACCCCGAAACCTTCGGGCGCGGCCCGACCGACCGCGTCGTCGTCGAGTAGGGATGAACAGTTTTCGGTTTTCAGTTTTCAGTTCGTGAATCTGCAACCTCCAAACTGAAAACCGAAAACCGAAAACTCAAAATCCTGTTTATCCTGTCCATCCATGTTAATTTTCAACCGAGCGCCACAAGGTCAAAGCGAGAAATAAACATTCGATGAACTCCGCGGGAATGTTTTGGGACACGCGACTCTGATAATCTCTCGCCGAGCGCGTTTCAATCTTCCGTTCCGGCAAGGGTCATCGAAAGAGTGAACAGAGCGACAAGGTCGTCTCCGACAGAAGACACGAGCCGCCCGCCCGCGACCGAGCGCCCTTCGTCGTTCGCCGCGCTTCGCCACCGCGACTTCCGGCTGGTCTGGGCGGGGCAGTTCGTCTCGATCACGGGTTCGCAGATGCAACTCGTGACGATCAACTGGCACGTCTATCTCCTCACGCATTCGGCCTTCGCACTCGGACTCGTCGGACTAGTCCGCGTCGTTCCGATTATCTTGTGCTCGCTCCTCGGCGGGGTCGTCGCCGACGCGGTTGACCGCAAGCGTCTCATCGTCGTCACGCAGAGCGTGATGCTCGCATCAGCCGCAGTGCTCGCCGCGGTCACGATGTCGGGGCTTCGACACGTTTGGCCCATCTACTTTCTGACGGCGGTCGCGTCGGCGGCGACGGCGTTCGACAACCCTGCGCGTCAGGCGCTGCTCCCGTCGCTCGTTCCCGAACACGTCTTCCCGAACGCGGTCAGCCTCGGCTTCGTCTCATTCCAAATCGCGATGGTGACGGGCCCGGTAATCGGCGGCGTCGTGCTTGCGCGCTACGGGCCGGCGATGGTTTATGCCGTGAACGCGATCTCGTTTCTCGCGGTCATCGCCGCGATGCTTCTGATTCGCGCGAGCGGACGGGCGAAGGGCGGCGAGTCGAGAGGCATAAGCTTCGCGGCGCTCGGCGAGGGGCTGAAATTTGTCTGGCGCACGCCGATCATGGTGCAGACGATGGCGCTCGACTTCGTAGCGACGTTCTTCGCGTCGGCGACTGCGCTTCTGCCGATATTCGCGAGCAGGATTTTGAACGTAGGCGAGTACGGCTACGGCTTCCTCGCAGCGGCCTCGGCGTTCGGCGCTGTCGTGACGGGACTCCTGCTCACGCGCCGCGCCGGTTGGGGCAGGCCGGGTCTCACGGTTCTGCTCGCGGTCGCGGTCTACGGCGCGGCGACCGTCATCTTCGGACTCTCGCATTCCTACTGGCTCTCGCTGCTGATGCTCGCGGTCTCCGGCGCAGCCGACACCGTTAGCACGGTCATACGCCAGACGATCCGGCAACTCATCACACCCGACCGTCTGCGCGGGCGCATGACGAGCGTGAACATGATCTTCTTCATGGGCGGGCCGCAACTCGGAGAGCTTGAGGCCGGACTGCTCGCGGCTGCCGTCGGCGCTCCGCTCTCGGTCGTCGTCGGCGGCGTGGGCTGCATCGTCGCGGTTCTCGTCGCCGCAACGCGAGCGAGAGAACTGTTGCGCTACCGCTTCTCGCGCGGCGAGGCGAACGAGGCGAAAGTCTGAAGACGGCCGCGCGCGCTCGGTTTGCAACGCGCGTCGCGCCGGCCCTAACATCACGCGCACGAAACGGACACGCGAGGAGGACGAGAAAAAATGACGGACGCAAGCGAGCAGCCGGGCGACGGCGAAGCGCAGGCGCGAAGCGCCGAAGTTGAAGGCGGCGACGACTCGCTCGAAGCCGCGGCGCGCGGCGAGCGCGAATACGCGCGCGAGCGCCTGAGCGCGGAACTCGGACGCAAGCCTTCCGAGAGTGAAGTGGACGAGTGGCTCAACGAGCAGACCGAAGGGTATTGATGTTGACTCGGAGGGCGGAGGTTAAGAGTTCACACTGCGCGTAAAAAAGCCCGCGGCGGCGAATCGCGGGCTTCGTCGTATCCGGGTTTATCTTTTTTCGGTCGGGCGCGCAGGCAGGTCTAAGCGAACGGAGAGGCCGGCTGGCTTCTTGTCGCGGAGCGTGACCGTGCCGCCGAGCACTTCGAGAAGGCGGTGCGCGATGACGAGTCCGAGTTCGTTCATGTTCGTGCCGTGCTCGTTCGGCGCGTCAACGTCAACAGGCTCGAAGAGACGCGCGTGGTCTTCGAGCGGCTGGCCCTCGTCCTTTATCTCGATGCGAATGCGTTTGCCGACGGGCGCGGCGCAGACTTTGACCGTACCGCCCGCGGGACTTCGACCGATGGCGAAGGCGAAGAAGTTGTATAAGACCTGCCGGAGCTTGCCCTCGTCCGAGACAATGCCGCCGAGTTCGGGCGCAGTCGTGCAGTCGAGCGTCATGCCCTGCTTCTGTGCGAGGCGCGCGACCGCCGCGCACGACTCGCGCAGAGTCTCGCGCAACGAGAACTCGTGCAAAAAGATTTCCGTCTGCCCGGCTTCGAGGCGCGAGAGGTCGACGAGTTGGTTGAGGCTCGACTGAAGTTGAAAGCCGGAGGACTGGATTATCTCGCAGAAGCGACGCTGCGTGTCGGTCAGCTTCTCCTGATCGAGAAGAATCTCCGCGAAGCCGAGTATCGATGTGAGCGGCGTGCGAAGCTCGTGCGACATCCGTTGAAGGAAGAGCGAGCGGTAACGACCGACTCTCAATAGTTCGAGGTTCGCCTCTTCGAGTTCGGCGGTGCGTCGCCGCAACTCTTCGACGAGCGATTCGATGTGGCTGTGCTGATCGTTCATCGCCGCGCTCCGCCGCGCGTTGCCGAGCGCGATGGCGACGGCATTTCCCATGCAGCGCACGCCCGCGAGCGACGCCTGCAAACGCTCCTTGTCCCTCGACGCGATGACAAGCGCGCCGGTTAACATACCGCTCGCGTTGATGGGAACGCCCGCGCCCGCGCCGAGTCCCGCCTGCGCTAACAAATCGCGCAGCCCGCGTGATTCGACGGCTTCACTCTCGCCTTCGACGCCGACGAGAATCTCCGCGCCCGCTCGCGCAACCGCTTCGGCCAATGCGTCGCCGACGCGTCGCGCGCCTTCGTCATCGATGTGTTCGTGGCTCGCGCTCGTGCAACGGCGCAGCGCGCCGTCTTCGCCGCGGAGGAAGAAGGCGACGCAGCAGAGATCCCAGTGTCGTAGAAGTATGTTCGAGAACGACTCGCATACTTCGCGCTCAGAATGCGGCGCGCGAGCAGAGAACGCTTGCTCATTTAGAAGGCCGACAATCTCTGCGGAGAGCGCCTGCTGCTCGCCCGCGGCTGCGTCGCACGAATGCTCGCGTGTCGCGCCGGACGCACCCGTAGCGAACGACTCGTCGTCGCCTGAACCCGAAACGCCCGACGCTGTTGCGGATTTCTGTTTCATCTCGACTGGTACGACTACGATTTTCCGGCGGCTGCGAAGGTTGGCTTGATGCTGACAGAAAACTTTTCGTTTTTTGTCTCGAAATCGTCGGGATAGAGAATACGGGCCGCGTGTGAGTTTTCGGCAGGGCGGGCCGCTCGTCGCAAATAAAACAATCCATCGAAGTAGATTCCGTTTGACCTTCGACCTCTGACCTCTAGCCTCCGCTTTTCCGGTGAGTTATGATGGCCGCGGGGTGTCTGAAGGGGCTGCCCCGAAAGCTTGCCCGCATGAACGGACAACTCAGTGTCCAGCCGTTAGCCGAACTCATACACGAAATATCCGCCTCGCGGCTGTCGGGCGTTCTCCGGCTCGAACGCGAGCGCGCGAAGGCCGCCGTCTATTTTGAAGAGGGTCAGGTCGTCGCTGCGCTTACGAACCTGCGAGCGTTTCGGCTTGCCGAAATCCTCAGACGCAGCGGCGCGATTGACGCGACGCGGCTCGGCGAGTCTGTGGGCGAAGGGATGTCGGACGACCGCGCCGGACTGGCGCTCGTGCGCAGCGGGCTGCTCAGCCCCGCGGAGTTGAAGCGGCTTCAGGAGCGACAGTCGGCAGACGTTCTCCGCGAGTTGTTGGGCTGGTCTGACGGCGAGTGGAGCTTCGACCCGCGCGTCCGGCTCGCGGGCGGCTATCGTGCTCGCGCAGACGCACCGCGCCTCCTCGTCGAAGCCGCGCGCAACCTTCCCGCCGTCTTCGTCGCGCAGAGGATGAGCGAGGACGACGAGACTCTGACGCCGCAGGGCGACGCACTCGAACGGGTCGAGGGCGGCGTCCAACTTCTCCCGGCGGAGGCGTTCGTGCTCTCGCGCATCACCGAGCCGATGCGTCTGGGTGAAGTGGTGGCGGTCAGCGGGCTGCCCGGAGACGAGACGCGGCGGGCGGTTTATGCGCTCGCGCTCGGCGGCCTGCTCGGACGCGAGCGCTGGCCGCGCGCGCTGCCCGACGACGTGATCCGCGAAGCCGTGAGGCAGGCGCGAGCAGCCGCGCCCGACAACGCGCAGGCGCAGGAGCAGCAGGCGCAGGAGACGCAAGCGCAGGAGATTGTAGAAGAGACGAACGCGCGCGGCGAGGTCAAAGAGTTGTTCGCGCTCGCGCGCGGCGCTACGCACTACGAAGTCTTAGGCGTCGCGCGCACGGCGGCGGCGGACGAGATCAAGCGCATCTATTATTCGCTGGCGCGTCGCTTCCATCCCGACCGCTTTCGCCGCGACTCGGACGCCGACTCGCAGCAAAAGATAGATGCGGCCTTCGCCAAGATCGCGCAGGCTTACGACACGCTCAAAGACCCTTCGGCGCGCGCCGCGTACGACATCAAGCTCTCGAAGCAAAGCGTCGCAAAGCAGAGCGCCACGCGCCGCGCCGACGAAGCGCAGCAACAGACGCCGCCGCGCCAGGCACCGCCCGACGAGCGACGCGACGCGGACGCGCCGGCGCAGGCCGATTCGCAAGACACATCCGGCGCGCACGACGTCGAGCAGAAATTTCAGCAGGGACTCGCCGCGCTCCAAAGGAACGACGCGGCGCGCGCGCGCACTCTGCTCGCAGAGGCGTCTCGTCTCGTTCCGAAAGATGCGCGCTATCGCGCGTACTTCGGTCGCGCGCTCGCCTTCGACAAGGCTTTGCGCAGGCAGGCCGAAGCGGAGTTGCAGGCCGCCGTCACGCTCGACGCCTCGAACGCCTCGTACCGAGTCATGCTCGCAGAGTTGTACCGCGACGTTGGCTTGCGCCGGAAGGCCGAGGCCGAGCTTGAACGCGCTCGCTCGCTCGACCCGCACAACGCGCAGGCCCTTCGCCTGCTCGAAGAGTTGCGCCGCGCGAGTTGAACTGAGAGTTCAGAGTTCAAAGTTCAAGGTTCAAAGTCTGACTTGGACTATCCCGATTTACCTTTAGCGCGTGGTACAGTAGCGTCGCGCTTTCTTAAAAAAAGTTTTTCCGGCGAAAGGGTCGTCGGGGCTTTGAACTTTGAACCTTGAACTTTAAACTTTGAACTCTTATGAGCCTTGAGTTTGCAGAGAGCGAGCGCACAGCGGGCGAGGCGTTCGTGCGTCTGGCCGGCGCGGTCGATGAGTTCGAGGGCTACGCGCATCCGCACGCGTCGCGCATCGCGCGCATCGCCGGGGCGCTCGCCGAGCGGTTCCGGCTCTCTCGCGCCGACCGCTCGTCAATCGTCTTCGCGGCGCTGCTGCACGACGTTGGCGAGACGGCGATGAAGCGCGACTACATCAGCCGCGCCGGGCCGCTCAGCGACGCCGAGCGGCTCGACCTTCAACGTCATCCCGTCATCGGCGAGCAGGAGGCCGCGCGCGCGGGCGCAGATCGCGCCGTGCAACTTCTCGTGCGCTGGCATCAGGAGTGGTTCAGCGGCGCGGGCTACCCGGACGCTCTGCGCGGCGAGCAGATTCCTCTCGGCGCGCGCATACTCCGCGTCGCAGACGCCTACGCCGCGCTCACAGACGCGCGACCCTTCCGCCCCGCGGGCACCGAGATCGAGGCGCGCAAGCACCTGATACTCTGGGCCGGACTTGAGTACGACCCGCACGTCGTCCGAGCCTTCCTCGCGCTCGAAGGTCTGCCGGAACTCCGTTCGTTCGCGCACGAGCGAAGGGCGGAAGAGAAGTCCGCCGTCGCCGAGCGAAGCGAGGTCGAAGAGCCTGCCGCGACGGCTGACGAGGGTGAAGTCGTCCATGTCGGCGCGCAGCCGGCAGAAACACCAATGATGAATGCGGAATGATGAGTGATGAATTAAATACGGCTCGCTTTATATTCATCACTCATCATTCCGCGTTCATCACTTAACTTTCGAGGCCGACAACGTTGCGTAACTTCTCTGACTCTCTCCCCGAAGGCTGGCTCGCGTTCGAGCTAAGCATCCTTCGCCGCCTGCAATTCCGCTCCGTCGCAAACCCTTTCGCTGGCGAGTCGCAGACCGACGCTTACCTCAAGCGTTGGGGCGCGCGCGTCGCCTCGAACGACACCGCGCGTTGGGCCTGGACTCGCGCGCAGGCTGTCGTCGAGAACAACACTGAGCGGCTTTCGGAGTCGGACATTGAGACAGTCCTCGAAGACGCATACGTGCCGCGGCACAAGCTCTACAACGCGGCTCTGCGGCGCTGGTTCGGCGAGACGGACGCGTGGTGGTTCGACAACGTGCGCGCCAACGTCGAGAAGCTCGACTCGCCCGCCAAGCGCGCGCTCGCGCTCAACCTCGGTATGATGGTCGGCGACTACGCGATCTCGTTCGACGAAGAGACGCGCGAACTCCGGCAGCCGCTCTCGCGCGTCCTTATGCGACTCTGGGACGCCGAACCTCCGCCTTTCAACAACCGCCAGCGCAACACTGCGACGAACAAGGACGCGCGCGACTTTCTTTCGCGCGAGCAGGTCGAGCTTCTTTTCCTGCGCCTGCCCCGCCCGCCGCGCGGCCCCGCGCGCGAGTCAGCGTGGGCTTGGCGCGAGGTCTGGGTACGCGGCGCGGAAGACTTCTGGGATGACTTCGAGCGTTCGCGCGAGGGGCGCCTCGGCTCGCGAGCCGAGGCGCGACGACAGTACCTCGGCCATGTCTCAGACCTCCTCGGCGCGGCCTCGCACATCCCCGACTGGGCCGTCGCGCACACCGACGACGGATTCCTCCCGACCGAAGAACTCGTCGAGACGATCCGCCGCGTCCGCCGCGTCGGAACCATCTACACAAAAGACTTCACAGAACTCGCGGGCGCTCGCGCCGTCATTATCACGGCTTGAAGCAGTGATGAGTGATGAGTGATGAGTGATGAGAAACTGCCTTCAGCTTTTTCTTATCACTCATCACTCATCACTGCTTTTAAGATCACGAGCGTCTGATCGTCACCGCGCTCGGTTGCGCCCGACCATTTGTCCACTTCGTCGAAGATTGATTGGCGTATGTTGTTGACGGTTTCCGCGCGGCGCGCGGCGGCGAAGGCTGCGAGTCGTGCTTCGCCGTACTCTTCGCCCGCGGAGTCGAGCGCCTCGGTGATGCCGTCGGAGAAGATTACGAGCAGGTCGCCATCGCCGAGAGTGACGCGCCCCTCGTCGAACCTCGCGGACTCGAAAGCGCCAAGTATCGTTCCGCCCGTCGAGAGCTTTTCTATCGAGCCGTCGGAGCGGACGAGCGCGGGCGCGTTGTGTCCCGCGTTCGTGTACGTGAGCGTGCGCGTGCGGTCGTCGTAGAGCGCGAGGAAGAGCGTCGCGAAACGGTTGGCGTCCGTCGCCCGGCAGAGTTGTTCGTTGATGTGCTCGGCCATTCGCGTGACGACGCCGCGCTCGTCGGCGTCCGCGCCTGAGAGCGGTGCGCGAGACACTTCGGTTAATCCGCCGTCCGCGACCGCCGCGACCGCCGCGGGCTTGCCGCTCTGTATCGTCGCAGCCGCACCGCGCCCCGCGAGCCGCAGCCGCTCCGCGACGATAGAGACCTGTGCGCGCAAAGCGGCCTGCAAGTTCGACATCACGAGCGAGGCGGAGATGCCTTTGCCCGACACGTCGCCGAGCGCGACGGCCACCAGATCGGGCGCGGCCTCGATGAAGTCGTAGTAGTCGCCCGCCACTCCGCGCGCCGCACGGCACTCGCCCGCCAACTGCGCCGTCCGAAGGATTGGAACGCTTCTGGGGAAGAGTTGCGCCTGCACCTCGGCGGCGATCTCGATCTCGCGTTCCAGCCGCTCGCGCTCGACGCGCTCGGCCAGAAGCGTCTCGATGTCGGCGGACATGTCGTTGAAGGCGAGGGCGAGTTCGCCCAACTGGTCGCGCGAGCGCGTGCGTATTCGGTGCGAGAAGTCGCCGCGCTTAATCGACTCGGTCGCGCGGTAGAGCTTGTGAACCGTACCCGTTACGGCGCGCGTCATCCAGCCCGCCGAGACGAGCGCGAGGAGTTCGAGCAGTAGAAACGCGAGCGCCGTGAAGTAGAGAACCATCCACCATGTCTCGCCGAGCACCGCGTCGCTCCAGAACTGTTTGCCGCCCTCGGCCCAAGACCAATCAACGACGAACGCGGGGCGCGGCGACTCGCGACCCGTAGTCCAGTCGGTCGCGTTGAGTATGACGGGGTACGGAAAGTTGAACGCGGAGATTTCGGGTATCGTGTCGCCGAACTGGTCGTGCCGGAAATCGACGACCGTCGCCCGGCCTTTGCTGTCTGACGCGGGCGCGTCCGTGCCGGCGGGTCTGTCGTTCTGCACGCCGCGCGCGTCGCCGAAGTCGTACTCGACGCGCCTTTCGCCGCCGTCCTCGACGGTCGGCTCCGCGCCTATGAAGTATGGGTGAACGCCGACGCCTGTGCTCTCGCGGAAGCGTTCAACGAGTGCGCGGCTGACCGGGACTGTGATGAGCACCGCGACCGCGCGCCCCTGCGTCGAGCGGCGCACGAGCGCGCGCAGAGAGGGCGTGCCGTAAGCGCTCTGCGAATCCTTCGGAGGCGGCAGGTACGCGAAGCCGCCCCACTCTTCGCGGCCTTCGAGCCACGCGGGCAGAGTCTCGCGCGCGTCGCCGTCGTCCGCGCCGACGCCGCGCGTCGAGTCGTCAACCCTCGCGCTCAAGAGTTGCGCCGCCGCGCCCTCGCCCAGACGCGACTCGGCGTCTCCCGCGCCGCGCCACGCGGAGACGCGCGCGCCGGGAAGCGTCGCGCGAAGAAGCGCCGCACGCTCGTCGAGCCAGACTTGCGCCGCGCGGTCGTTTGTCTCCGCGGGCAGCGACGATAATTCGTCGGCGAGCGAGCGAGCGCCTTCCAGCGTCTGCCGCTCGGAGTCGTTAAGCTGCACGGTGACGACGCGCACCATCGCCTGCGACGAGCCGCCGGTCGCGGCCAGCGCGCCGAGGATCAGAAGCAGCACAACCGGCGTCACGCCGATGAAGAGATACGTGATTATCAAACGCCGCCGCACTCGCCAGAGCAGCTTACGTTTGACGCGCACGAGAAATTTAAGCGCGTAGTAGGCGATGGTCGAGCAGACGGCGAGGAGCGTCAGCATCCCGACCAGACCGAGCGGCGTCTCGCGATAGAGCCACGTGTCGCGTATGAAAAGACGTAGGATGTAGAGCGCGACCGCCGCGAGCGCCACGCGCGGCATCACGCGCCGGAGCCACTCGCGCGCGACCGCCAGCCTCTCCGCGAGACGCTCGAACACTTCGCGCGACTTGTCGCCCATCGAATACTTCCCCTTCTGATTCCGTCTCGCTCCAACCGGCTCAAGCCGCGAGCATGCGGCACGTCGTCGCCCGCTTTTTCTATGCCGGTTATTTTCTACGTCAGACCCGCGGGGCGTGTTTCAGTCGTGTCTCAGTCCTCGGCGAGCGCGCTGACGTGAGCGCGGACGGTCGCGCCCAGAGTCGAGAGGTTGTAGCCTCCTTCGAGGCACGAGACGACGCGACCACCGCACGCATCATTCGCCCAATCCTTGACGGCGCGCGTGAGCGAGATGAAGTCGGAATCTTCGAGCGAGAGTTGGCCGAGCGGGTCGCCTGCGTGCGAGTCGAAGCCGGCGGAGATGATGACGAGGTCGGGACGGAACTTCGCGCCGATCTCTTCAAGCGCCGTCTCGATTGCGCGGCGGTGCTCGGCGGCGAGAGTGCGCGCGCGAAGCGGCACGTTCAGAGTGTAGCCGCGCCCGCGCCCCACGCCCGTCTCGCCGCGCGTGCCCGTCCCCGGATACCAGGGATATTGATGAGCCGAGAAGAAGAAGACCGTCGGGTCGTCGTAAAAAATTCCCTGCGTGCCGTTGCCGTGGTGAACGTCCCAGTCAACGACGGCTACGCGCTCGACCTCTCTGTGATGTCGCTGCGCGTAGCGCGCCGCGACCGCCGCCGTGTTGAAGAGGCAGAAGCCCATCGCGCGATCACTCGTCGCGTGGTGTCCGGGCGGGCGCGCCGGGAGAAAAGCGTTTCGGACTTCGCCGCTCAAGACCATGTCAACCGCCATGCACGCGCCGCCGGCGGCGCGCAGCGCAGCGTCGAGCGAGTGAAGAGATACCGCCGTGTCGGCGTCGAGATAGCCGACGCCTTCGCTGACGGCGCGCTCGACCTGTTTGAAGTGCTGCGGCGTGTGGCAAGCCTGAACGTCGCCGCGCGAGGCGGGCGTCGCCTCGACCTCGCGTACTCGCGACCAAAGCTCGCCGTCTTCGCGTAGCGCGTTCATCACGACCGAGTAGCGCGCGGGGCTTTCCGGGTGGTCGTCGCCCGTGTCGTGTTGCTCGAACACGGGATGATGAATGATCGCCGTCGTCATGCGGGCGATTATGCGAGACGGTTAGGGCGAGGTCAAACGAGAGTCCGGCGCGCGCGGCGAGCATGAAATTCATACGACGCACGCCCGCAAGCCGTCCGAGTCTGTTTGCTGCGCTGACGAAATCAAGGTAAAAACAGCGGTGTTTACAAACATCGGGTCGCGGCACTTCGCGCGGAATGGCATTTGCAAAAAGTCCGCGTGGAAAGAGTTTCTCCCGTTTTCATACGATGTTGTTTAGTCGAGGGAGAAATTGATGAGGACGTGCCTTTCGCGCCGGACGTTTGACGCGCGAGGGCCGAAAGTTAAAGGGAGCGACGGTCACCTGCGGTCGCTCCCTTTCATCGAACGCGCCCGCCGGTGCGGGCCGACGAAGGTTGTACTTGCCTCGCGCGATTTCTCGAAAAAGTCTAACAGGAGAAGAAGCTTTCATGTCTTACGACGAAGAGCAACACAAACGCAGCCGCGTAGTCGTAGAAACGCCGACGGCACGCCGCGAGGTGGTTCAGCAGCAGACGGTCAGATACCCGGAGCGGCGCAGTTTCTCGACGGGGATGGTCGTCACCGTCGCGCTCGTGGCGATAGCGGCGACGGCAATCGTCTTTCTATTTTTGACGAACTCGCGCAGCGACTCGACGGAGACGAACGTCAACATGCGCGCGGCGGCACTCCCGCAGCCGACGCCTTTCGCGCAGCAACCCGTCATCGTTCAGACGCCGATGACCGCGCCGACGCCGATCATCATTCAAGCACCGGCGACCACGACAGCCGCGCCGCCCGTCATCATCCAGCAGCAGCCCGCGACGACGACCGCGCCCGCGCAGACGACCACGGCAGCGGCAGCGCCGCCCGCGCACGACGACGCCTCGCTTCAGGCGAAGCTTGACAAGGCTTTCGGCGACGACCCGCAAATCTCCGCGGCCAACATTAACGCAACGGTCGTCAACGGAAGGGTGACGCTGATCGGCATGGTGCCGTCCGACGCAGTCAAGGCACGCGCCGAGAGCATGGCATACAAGATCAAGGGAGTCCTCGGCGTTGACAACAAACTCGTCGTCAGCGCGTCCACGCCCTGAACGATAAGCGGGCGTGCATAAAGCATCTGGCAGTCAGGCGCGTGCGTGTCCTGACTGCCGTTCTATTTGCCGCTCGCCGCCGGAGAATTATCTGTTCAGTTCTTCGAGGTAAGAGAGATAGAGCGTGCGGCTCTCTTCGGACATTGAAGTTATGCGAAGGCCGATGAGGTAGCTCGTGGCCTCGGCGTCGCCGCCGAGCCGTAGGTAATGTGCAGTGGTCGCTTCCATCTCGACGGTTCGGTCGGGGAGTTCGAGTCTGAAGAGAAGCGCCCGCCCTTCGTCAACGACGCAGGTGTAACCCAGATAGATCGAGTCCGCCGTAAGGCCAACGCCCGACTCTGAGAGGTCGCGCGTCCGGCAGTCGAGCCTCTCGTTCGGAAAGATCAGATCGCGCTCGGCCTCTGCGAGCGAGATGCTGCAAGGCAGTTCCGCGTTGAACCTCGGCTTGAGGCGACGCTCACTCCCGGATTGTTCCATCTGAAATGAATCCCTCGTCTCAGGCGGCGTGCCGCGCGGGGCCGTCTCTCGGAGTCGGCGCGCGCTGGCGGCGGGTGAGATGTCGGGGCTTAAAAATTTTCTTTCAAGGTCGGCAACTTGAGTTTGACGCATCGCGCTCGCCCGCGTCAATCACTCGGCCTCGAAAAAGCTGAGTGCAGAGTCGCCCTGCTTGAGCACGCGCCAGCGGCGCAAGACGCCAAGCGTTTCCGGGAGCGCGTTCTTGTGATGGTGCTCGACGACGAGCACGCCGCCGCCTCGCAGGAGCGCCGGAGCGTGCGCGCCGCACTCGCGTAGCGCCGCCGCGTAGTCGGACGCGTATGGCGGGTCGAAGAAGATTATGTCCCAAGGCTCGCTACCGGCGCGCCAGTCGCGCTTGCCTTCGCCCGTGCGCTTCAGGTACTCGGCGGCTTCGCTCTTGACGACCTCGGTCAACACTTCGGGGATGCCGAGCAGGTCAAGGTTCTCCTCGACCAGCGCGCACATCTTGTGAACGCGGTCAACGAAGGTGACGAAGGAGGCCCCGCGCGAAAGGGCCTCGATGCCGATTGCGCCCGTGCCGGCGCAGAGATCAAGAAAGCGCGCGCCTTCGATCCGGGGCGAGAGCACGTTGAAGAGAGTCTCGCGCAGCCGGTCGGACGTGGGGCGCGTGTGCAGAGACGGCGGACTCTTCAAGACGCGACCGCGGTACTGTCCTGCGATGACTCTCACATGAAGAAATATAGAACAGGGAAGGGCGGGAGCAAAGGAAAGTCGTTTCTTCTCAGGGCATCGTCTCGATCTCGACGATGAGACAGACCTGCGAGCGGATGTTGAGCGAGCCGGCCTCTGCGGGCGTTCGACGCGCCGAGATATAAGTCGTTCGGGTCGAAGGTCACGAAAGCAGACGTGCGAGCGCGTCGGGGTGTAGCGCCCAGCCGAACAGCCCGGCGAGTCCCATCAGTAGACCGAAGAATGTCGGCACGAGCGCGAGAAAGTAGAGCCAGCGCTTCTGCGTCAGCGCCGTCACGGCGAGCAGAGAGATCGCGATTGAGAGCGCCGCATCGGCGAGGTCGAACTGGTCGTCGTGCAGGTTGAGTTGGTTGTAGGTCTTGTCGGCCTGTTCCGCCGCGTCCTGCTGCTGTTTCTTCTTCTCATCCTGATCTTTGGCGAGCGCGTTGAATTCGTCGAGTTGTTGCTGGACTGCGGCGCGGTCGGCTGCGGGCGTCGCCGCGAGTTGAGCGGTCAACTGCGCGGCTGTCGCGCGCGCTACGTCCTCGCGTATGTTGCGCGCCTGATACCATGCGTAGCTGTCAATCTTGTCGGCCTGTGCCTGCTGCATCGCCTGGACGATGTTGTCGTCCTTCACCTTGCAGATGCCCATGAAGGTCGCGAGCACCGCGACCGTCACGGCGACCCAGCGATTCAAATTACTCTTCGGCTTCGCGCCGCCCTCGCCTTTTTCGTCGTCGTCTTCGACCTGCTCCAAAGGGTCAACGTCCACGTTTCAACACTCCTATCGAAAGACCCGTGCAAAGCGTCGAGGGATTTCTCGACGCGCGGTCAGTCGTTTGCGAAGAACTCGACGAACTTGTATTCGCCTCCGGCCTTCTGGAAAAGAAGCCCCTGCTCCCCGCAGAATATGCTGTAGGTTTCGCCGTCCCTGACCGGCTTCTCTTTCGCGACGCAACTCTTCAGACCGCCGAAGATTTTTTTGTACTGTGTGATGAACGCGGCGCGATCCAACGACTTGTCTTCGTAAGTGAAGGGCAGTTTCGTCATGTCCGCCACGGCTGCCGCGTCCTGTCTCGCGACCGCGCCCTTGAACTGCGACCAGAAGGCTGTGAAGTTACTCCGCGCGGGCTGCGGAGAGGCGACGACGGCGGCGGAGAAGACCGCGAGACTCAGGACGGCGACGAGGCAGTAGTTGTTCTTCAACGGGACACTCCCTTTCCAGAAACGGATTCACCACGCCCGCACGAAAGCATCACCCGGCTTTGTTTCGGATTGCTCGTCGAGCGCGGAATGCTTACCGGCTCAGGGACTCTTTGCTCGCCACGCCGACGGCCAACGCCTCGCGCCGCTTGCGCCCGTAGAGTCGCTGGCGCGTGGCTTCGGGGAAGGGCGTCTTGAAGATTATGTCCCAGAGTCCGCTCGTGATTCCGTAGCCCCGCTCCATCCCCTGCGAGGTGTGATGGTAGAGGTGGTACTTCTTCATGTGTTTGAAGTAAGGGTTGCGAAAGTTGTAGAAGTGGACGCTGTGGTGCATCCACTCTTCGACGACGTAGAACTGCACGACGCCCGCCAGAAGCATCGGGGCGGTGTAGATGGGGAAGATGAATGACAGGGGCGCGGCGACGAAGAAGAGCGGCAGAAGGTCGCGCAAATCCGCGCTGATGTGAAGGCCGTCAAACGGGCGCTCGTGGTGCTCCCAGTGGAGCGGGTCGAGGTACTTGTTGGCAAACTTCTTGTGTATTTTCCATCGGTGCTTCGACACTTTGAAACGCCCGTGGAGTATGTAACGATGCGTGAGGTACTCGACAAACGTCCAGACAGGAATCCCCGCGGCGTAGAAGGCGAGCGCGCGCGCCGGGTGCGCAGACCTGAATCCGACGGCCAGCATGATCATAGAGAAGAACGTGTAGAAGGCCGTGAACGGGTAGAGTCGCCCGCGCGAAATCTTCGCCTGCTCGCGCTTGTAGCCCGCGAAGCCTCCCGACTTCAGACTCCGCCGCGCCGTCCGCTGCTCGTTAATTAGTCTGTCTTGCATTGCCATCGAGATTCTACGGCGACTCGTGCGCCTAGCCCCGGAGCCAGCCCGAATACTTGATAAGCATATAACAGTTGAGACATAGAATAAGCAAGAGCAGAGTCGTGTCGCGCGCCGCCCGCACAGACTCGGCGGAACGCTCCGCGCCGCGCGGCTCCGACACTCTCCCGCCGCTCAGCGACAGAAGCGTCGCCGATAGTTGAACGCCAATCCCTATCACGATCCCTGTCAGCAGCCTGCCCCCGCTCATCGTCCCCGTCAGGCGCGCGAGCGTTAGCGCCCCCTGCGGCACCCAGAGCAGAACGCCGGTGACGAGTCCCGGATTGTATTCACCCTTCATCGCACCGCTCACCGCGTGCGAAAGCCCGTTGGTAAAGACCGCCGCGCCGTAGATGACGAGCAGCAATTGCGGGAACTTGAATCTCTCGGCGAGGACGATCCCGACGATCATCAGCACGAGGCCGGCGGCAGATATACTGAAGAAGCGCAGCGACGTGAGACTGAAGCCCCTCGTCTTCGAGAGATGCGCGGAGAACCCGCCGCCGTACTCTTCCGTCATGTGAATCAGGTATGTGACGGGGAAGAGCCAAATCCAAAACGCGTCGGGCGCGTTGAAGCTGAGGGTGTTTGCGATGTGCGTGATCATTCGGAGGTCTCGCAAACTTGATACCGGCGGGCGGCTACTTCGCGGGCGTCGATTCCAACCTGTCGAGGCGGTCTTCAACGTCGCGCAATCCGGCGCGAGTCTCCAGCGTGACGGCTTCCACTCGGTCGAGCCGCTTCGTGAACTCGCGCCGCATGTCAACTATCTCTTTTATCGCGCGCTCCCAGATCGGCTTCGTATCGTAAGCCTTGCTCTCAAGCACCTGCAACCGCGTGTCAATGTCATTCAGCCGCGCGTCCATGACATCGAAGCGTGCGAAGACGCGTTCCTCGAAGGACTGGCCGTCGCCGAGATTCTTTGTCTGCTCTTCACTCATAAGAGTCTCCGGCGTGGATTATCGTCCCTCCCGGCCTTCGATTCAAGAAGGGTGACGCAGCGGGCGCGGCGTGACCCGCGTGGCGCTACTCAAAAAATTTACGCACGCCGCCCTTCTTCTCTTTGCGCCAGACGCGAAAGAAGACTACGACGGCGATGACGCAGAGGACGAGCAGCACGCCCATTATGAAGAGCGTGAATATTAGTTCGCTGTTTCCGTCGTCAACATTTATCATCTCAAACTCCAACCGAATCCATGACTCAAGCGGCCTCCTGCTCGTCCGGCTCTTCGGTCGGCGCGGGCGTGTATCGTATGCGTCGAATGCGGTGGCCCTCGACCTCTTTGACGAGGAATAGGCCGCCCTCGTGTTCGACCGTCTCGCCGGGTCGGAGTATGCGCCCGGCCTTTGCGAGAAGGAATCCGGCCATCGTCGTGTAGCCGGCCTCTTCGGGAAGCCGTAGGTTGAAGCGGCGGTTGGCGTCGCGAACGGCGAGCATCCCGTCGAGCATGAAAGTGCCGTCCGGCTGCTCGACGATCTGCTCGCGCACCTCCTCGTCGTACTCGTCGTCAATCTCGCCGACGATCTCTTCGAGCAGGTCTTCGAGCGTGACGATGCCTTCTAATCCGCCGTGCTCGTCAACGACGCAGGCGATGTGCGTCTTCGCCGACTTCATCTGCGCGAACACCGCGCCGAGCCGCGCCGTCGCCGGGACGAAGAGCGCCGGATGCAGCATCTGTTCCATGTCGAACGCGACGCGCCCGTTCGTGCGAAGGCACGGCATCAGGTCTTTCATAAAGAGCACGCCCGCGATGTCGTCGAGACGCTCGCGATAGACGGGCAGGCGCGAATAGCCGTACTCGCAGAAGGCGTGCTCGCACTCTTCGAGCGTGGCCGTGACGGGCAGTGCCTGTACCTCCGTGCGCGGTATCAAAGCCTCGCGCACTTCGGCTTCCGAGAAGTCGAAGACGCTGTTGATGAGCCGCTGCTCCTCGTCCTCGATGTGGCCGCTCTTGTACGAGATGTTGACGAGTTGGCGTATCTCCTCCTCTGTGTATATCGAGGCGTGCTCGCTCGACCCGTGCAGCCCGAGCGAGCGCGTCGCCGCCGAGCTTGCAACGTCGAGCAGGCGTATGAGCGGCTTGAAGACCGTCGAGAACCAGAACATCGGCCCGGCAGTGAACATCGCGACGCGCTGCGAGCGCTCGATGCCGAGCATCTTCGGAACCTGCTCGCCGAAGACGATGTGGAAGAACGTGATGAGCACGAAGGCGACGACGCCCGCAAGCGCGAGCCGCACGCCGACGCTGAGATAGTCGCCGTATGGAGCCGGAAAGAGCGTGGCGAGCCGGTCGAACTGCGGCGCGAGCAGGTCTGCGAGAGTCGATTCGCCGAGCCAGCCGAGTCCCAAAGACGAGAGCGTAACGCCGAGTTGCGTCGCAGAGATGTATGCGCCGAGGTTGTCTTTGAACGCGAGCAGGCGGCGCGCGCGCTTGTTGCCCGTTTCGGCGAGCGCGGCGATTCTCATGCGGCGCACGCTGACGATTGCGAACTCCGACGTGACGAAAAACCCGTTCGCCAGAACCAACAGCAAGACCGCGAGAATCCTGAGCAGCGTGTGCATCACCGTGCCGGGCGCTCGCCTTCGGCGGCCCGTTCTCGTCCCTCCTGCCTCTCTTTATGATTCAAGTTGAGCCTTGCCCACAAGCTTATTGCGACGCGAGTCGCTGTTGCAAGCCGCGAGGCGCATGATGATTGCCGCCCGACAACATCCGGCAGAATTCGACGATACGGTTCTCGGCCCAGTGGCGGTCTTCGTCTTCGCTCCCGGCGGAGATGAAGGCGACGTGGCCGCCTTGTCGGGTGATGACGAGCAGAACGTTCGGGTTGTCGGCGAACGAAGAATCTCTGAGCGGCGCGGCGGGGACGAAAGGGTCGTCCTCGGCGTGAATGACGAGCGTCGGGACTTTTATCCGGTGGATGAGCGGGAGCGAACTCGCGCGCTCGTAGTAGTCCGCGGCGTCGCGGAAGCCTCCGTGCGGGGCCGTGTAACGCTCGTCGAACTGCCTGAGCGTCCGCACGCGCCGCAAGCCCCGCGCGTCGTAAAGCTCCGGGTTGAGTCGCCGCTTACGCCGCACGCGACGCCGAAGGCTCCGCATGAAACTCCAAAGGTAGAGCGCGTTCTCGCGCCGTTCGAGCAATCCGGCGCAGCCCGCGAGGTCAACGGGCGGCGAGACTGCGACGACGCCCGCGAGCGAGGGCGGCGCGTCGTCGCCGTACTCGCCCGCGAGGCGCAAGACCATGTTGGCGCTCATCGAAAAGCCCGCGACGAAAATCTCGCGCAAGCGTTCGCGCCCGGCGAGTTCATCCGTCAAGACGCGATGTATGTCGCCCGTCATGCCGCTGTGGTATAGCGTCTCGGTCAAGTGCTCCGTGTCGCCGCAGTTTCTCATGTTCATGCGAACGACGTTGAAGCCCGCGCTCAAAGCCTTCCGCGCAGTGCCGCGAATGTAGAGCGATTCGCTGGAGCCTTCGAGTCCGTGGATGAGCAGGAGCGTCGGCGCGTCCGACCTATCGGCTTGCCAGTGACATTTGACGAGCAGGCGCGCGCCCGGCTCGACCTCGACGAGACGCGGCTCGAAATCTCTGCCCGCGTCGCGCAGGCGTCGAGGGCGTGAAAGCCGGAGCGCCGCGTAGGTCGTCTGCGCGTGGCCGCTGCCGAAAAGTTTGTGAGGCACGAAGGGCTTGACGCGGAAGGCGCGCGCCACTGGACGCAGGCGTGCGCTTAAGTTTTGAAGTGGGACGTGCGGCGCGGC
>DATINM010000063.1:0-27228 GCA_035474235.1 Pyrinomonadaceae bacterium | reverse complement strand
CGGCGCGCAAATCTTCGCGGCCTTCCTCGCGGACGTTGACCGCTGGCTCGTCACCGAAGTCCCCGGCGCGGTCGAAGACGCAGACACCTTCATGCCCCCGAACTTCCTCGAAGGCTTTCGCGCCTACGACTCGCGCACGCTCGCAGATGATTTGAAGGTGACTCTCTACGAAAGGACGCGCTAGCCCTCGATAATTGTCTTGATTGAATTCCGCGCCCGGCTTTGGTCTGTGGCTGTGATGATAAGCAATGCGGGCAGTTCTTCATGCGGAAAGCTTATCATCAGCAACTACGATTTAGACACTCCCCCTTTGTATTGCGATACAAAAGCCTTGTATCGCGATACCGAGCCGCTGTACCGCGTTCCGAAATACACCGTCAGCGCGGGCCGGGGTTGGGTACGTCGAGCATGTCGTGGCGTGTGATGATGCCTGTGATGCGTCCGAACTCTTCGACGAGGACGGCGGGGCTTCGGCGAAGGTGGCGCGTTACTTCCGCCGAGCTTGCGTCAACGTCAACGACGGGGAAGGCCGGCTCCATCAATTCGCCGACGGGCGAGGAGAGGAGATCCCGGTCGCCGAGGACTTTGGCGAGCAGGCGGTTCTCGCGAAGCGAGCCGACAGACTTCCCTTCCTCTATGACGGGCATCTGCGTCACGCCGTGCTTGTCCATCTGCGCAAGGGCGTCCGCGACCGTCTCTGTGGGCGGGACGGAGAGGATGCGCGGGCGCTCGCCTGCGGCCTTCGTGCCGCTGATGAGTCCGGCTGTCATCTTCTGCGGCTCAAGCAGGCGCTTCTCCTTCAGCCATTCGTCCGAGTGGTGCTTCGTAAGATAATGCTCGCCCGTGTCGCAGACGATGAAGACGACTATGCCGCTCTCGTCCAGATCGCGCGCGACCTTCAGAGCCGCCGCGAGGTTCGTGCCCGTCGAGCCGCCACAGAATATTCCCTCTTTGCGCCCCAACTGTCTCGAAAGCTCGAACGAGTCGCGATCTGTGACGTTGATGATCTCGTCAACGTACTTCATGTGCACGTTCTCCGGCACTACCTCCTGCCCGATGCCTTCGACCAGATAGGGCGTGACCTCGTGCGTGCGCCCCGTCTCTTTATAAGTTTTGAAGACCGAGCCGTAAGGGTCTGCGCCGACGACACGGATGTTAGGATTCCTCTCCTTCAAAAATCTTCCCGTGCCTGAGATGGTGCCGCCCGTGCCGAGTCCCGCGACGAAGTGTGTGATGCGTCCGCCGGTCTGCTCCCAGAGTTCCGGGCCGGTAGTTCGATAGTGCGCTTCAGGGTTGTTGGGGTTTGAATACTGGTCGGGGTAAAAGCTGTTCGGCGTTTCGCGCGCGATTCGTCGCGCGGTCTCGACGTAGTGTTCGGGCGTGCCGGGCTTCGCGGTCGCGGGCACGACGACTACGTCCGCGCCCAGCGCCTTCAAATAACGAACCTTCTCGACCGAAGCCTTCTCGGTCATCACGAAGATGCAGCGATAGCCTTTGACCGCCGCCGCGAGCGCGAGTCCGATCCCTGTGTTGCCGGACGTGGCCTCGACGATTGTGCCGCCGGGTTTCAGAGTGCCCTCGCGCTCGGCGGCCTCGATCATCGAGACGCCTATGCGGTCTTTGACCGAGTAGCCGGGGTTGAGGCTCTCCATCTTCGCGAGCACCGTCGCCCTGATGCCTTCCGTCATTCTGTTGAGGCGGACGAGCGGCGTGCCGCCTATGAGTTGGAGGACGTTTGCGTGGAAGTTCATAAACTCTCGCTTCGATTTTCGCGTCTTGTGTTACGAATCATTTATACAACGGAACTCTCTCGCCCCGCCAACGACTCGGCGCGATTGACTATAATTTGCTTAGAGGGCCAGACCGACCGTGTTATGATTTTTTTTGTAACCGCCGAACGGTTTCCGGCGTCACCTTTTTTGAAAGCGTCCGTCCCCCTTAGCGCGTTTCGAGCCAGCCGGCGTTGCTCGCGCCTCGCGCATCCGGTCAAAATTCACTTCGGATGAAAGGAAGCGGGATGTCTCAAATTGCATTCGCTCACCGAAGCCTTTCGGGGAACTCGATTCTCAGCCGCTTCGACGCGGACGAATACTACAGGCTTTCACGTTTCTCCAGAACGGTTGACCTCGAAGCACAGCAGACGCTCTACGCGCCGGGCGACGAGATCGCGCACGCCTACTTCCCCGTCGATTGCGTAATCACGTCGGTCGCGACGATGAACGACGGCTCGACGGTCGAGACTGCGATGGTCGGGCGCGAGGGCGTCGCCGGAATCTCAGCCGCGTTGGGCGGCTTTCGCGCGCGCGAATTGACGCGCGTGCTGCTCGGCGGCGAGGCTCTGCGCGTTGAAGCGTCGCTGCTTCGCGAGTTGTTCAACGAGAGTCAAGTGTGGCAGAGGCTTCTGCTGTGCTATTACTCCGCGCTCATCAATCAAGTCTCGCGCCACGCCGTATGCAACACGCGCCACCGTCTGAGCGAGCGTCTCTGCACATGGCTGCTGATGCTGCACGACCGCGCCGGGCGCGACGACATAGGGCTGACGCAGGCGGCGGCGGCCCGCCAGTTGGGGGTGCGGCGCGCGGGCGTAAACGAATGCGTCGGCCAACTCCAAAGGGCGAACGTCCTCGGACACTCGCGCGGCCACATACGCATCCTCGACCGCGACGCGCTCTGCGTCGCAGCGTGCGTCTGCTACAAAGAGTTCGAGCAGGAGATGCGCTGGCACGACGGCCTTTGTAAACCGATCCGTGCCGAACTCAAATGGCGTTGAACCGAAGTCGAAGGAGGCGATTAACCCAACCGGCCTCGCCGGAAACGTCGTCATTTCAAATAGCCTCGGAGACCACACGCTCCGGCGTCCTGAACTTCTCAAACTCGTAGAGTATCGTGTGCAGGCAATGTACGGGGACGGACGGCGCATCGCCCGCCTCCTTGCTATAAAGTCGCGGTCACTCTCGAAAAGCCCCGCCGCGCAACACGGCACAAGCGATTCAAACCGGCGCGGGCGGCTTGGTTTTCTCCTTGACGCGAGGAATCGATGACCCCGACATACGTTCGACAGGAAGAGGTCAACAACAGGATCCTCGCCTCGATCCCTGCCGAAGAGTTCGACGAATTAGCGTCGCTGCTCGAACCCGTCGGACTCGAAACAGGCGACCGCCTCTATGATTTTAACGAGGTCTTGAGCCACGTGCACTTCGTTGACGGCGGATTGCTGTCGCTTCTCTCGACTCTGGAAGACGGAACATCAATCGAGGTCGGCTCGCTCGGTCGCGACGGCGTGGGCGGCCTCTCGGCTCTGCTCGGCGCAGACAGGGCGGCGCACACGGCTCTCGTGCAGGCAGACGGGCTGGCCTATCGCATGAGTGTCGCGCGCGCGCGCGACGCGTTCAGCCATCTCCCCATGTTTCAGGAAAAGATGCTTCGCTACACGCGCCTGCTCATGTCGCAAATCTCGGCGACGGCGGCATGCAACACTCTGCACACGGTCGAAGAGCGGCTCGCCCGCTGGCTGCTGATGCGCCGCCGCCGCTTGGAGAGCGACCGCCTGCCGCTGACGCAGAAGTTTCTATCTCACATGCTCGGCGTCCGCCGCTCCGGCGTCACGGTCGCCGTTGGCATAATCGAGCAGGCCGGACTCGTCAGGCATAGCCGAGGCACAATCGTCGTCACAAATCCGGATGGTCTGAGGGATGCTTCGTGCGAATGTATCAAGACGATGACCGAGGAGTACG
The DNA here is from genome assembly GCA_035474235.1 of Pyrinomonadaceae bacterium. Classification (GTDB taxonomy): domain Bacteria; phylum Acidobacteriota; class Blastocatellia; order Pyrinomonadales; family Pyrinomonadaceae; genus QHXN01. Next base: position 23,494 of record DATINM010000063.1, on the reverse strand, counting down.
ACAACTTCCTCAACGCTTAAAAATTTTCCGCCGCGAAGTTTCCAATCGTACAGACGCGCGCCCACGCGAGCTTTAAGATTTATAACGTTAACAAGGGGGAAAGGTCGGAGGGCGGAAAGTCGCGAGGCTTCCCGCCCTCCGTTACTAAACAGCCCTTCCCGTAAACGCCATCCATGCTCGACGAAAAGAAACGCCATGCGGTTTCCCGTCATGGCCGGCGAATTTAACCGAAGATCGTTAGCACCGACGGCGGTGCGTCGAGCGGCGTCCGGCGTCTTTCATTTCTTCACGCGTGCCCGCCGCTCTGTTCGACAACGACGGCGTCGAGACTTCCGACGAGCCGCGCGCCGAAGTCATCGTGTTCCCACCTGTGCCAGATCGCCAGAGCCTCGGCGTAGTCTGAGTCGCGCCGCGCGAGGAAGTGTTCGAGCAGGCGGAAGGCCGCCGCGCGCCGCTCAAGCGCCGGAACGCCCGCGTAGTCCTGCGCGCCGGAATCGCGCCGCGAAAGATAGTCGCCGCACTCCTCGATCCACTCGTCGCAGTCGTGCAGGTTGCCGAGCGCCTTCTGCATCTCGGCCAACTCCTTCGCCAGTTCCTTCACTCCCTCGCCGAAGCACGCGGAGAAAAGCTCCAAAGCGTAGCGCAGACGCTTAGCCGCGATGCGAATCTTGTGCAGGCGCTTCGACTTCAGCGGTCGATAGATGTCCGCGCCGCGCCCGCGCAACTCTTCCCACAGGCGAAGGATCACTGCGCGCCCAAGTTCGCCGAAGCTCTCTTCGCCTTCGCCGTCTTTCTTCCGCGGCTCGGTCGCACGCTCGAAGGCGGCCGCGACGCGCTCGTGCGCGGCGTCGAACGTGTCTGCGTCCAACTCAAGCAAGAGCGCGGCGCGCGCGCGCGCGCGCCGTGCACGCCTTTCGTCGGCGAAGAGTTTGAGTCCTTCGCCCGTCTCGCCCGCCTCTTCCTCACTGAGCTTTTCGAGCGCGCCGATTGCCACGTCCTCGTCGCGCACCGCGCCGAGCGCGTCGGCGAGCCGCTTCAAATCCGCGCGCGCCTCTTCAAGCCGCCTGCCGCCGCGCATGTGCGGTCGAAAGTCGCGCACCGCGCTCCGCAAACGGCGCGAGGCGACGCGCATGTCGTGTATGCCGTCTTCGCTCCGAGTGTCGAGCGCGGCCTCGCGCTGCTCGCGCACCTCTTCGAGCCGCGTGAGCAGCACGAGCCTGATCCCTTGCGACGCCCTCGCGCCGCAGTCGAGTCCTTCGATCTCTTTCGCTTTAACCATATTCTAAAAGCCCTTGGCCGCGAGTCTGGAATATGAAATCAGGTGTGTCGGGAGTGCTTTCGTTTTGACCCCGCACTCGCGGCCAAGGATTCTAGACTCTCTTTGCCGATCTCCAAACGGCACTCGAATACCTGCTCGAAGAGGTCGCGTCTCTGCTCAGCCGCGAGGGTTTCGCGGTCGCAGACGTGTTCGGAGACGAGCTTTACGGAGACGGCCCCGCCGCTGCGCTCGACGCGAAGGTCGCGCACGCGGCTGTCGTGGCTGCGGTCGAGCGCGTCGGCGACGCGGAGCACCGCGCCGAGACGGCAGACGGTCTGGCGGTCGTGCTCGCCGAGCGCGGCGTAGTCCGGGTGTCGCTCGCGCGGCGGCGCGCCTCGGTGATAGCGCGCGATGTTCGCGATGACGCTTCGCTCGGCCTCGGAGAATCCCGTCAACTCCGAGTTCTTTATCAAGTAGAGCGCGTGCTTGTGGTGTTCCTCGTGCGCGATGTGGTAGCCCGCGTCGTGCAGTAGAGCCGCGGCGGAAAGCATCGTGCGCTGGTGCCGGCTCAGTTCGTACTCGCCTGCGAGCGCGTCGAAGATTTTTTCCGCGAGCCGCGCTACCTGAAGCGCGTGCGCTTCCTCGTACCCGAAGCGCCGCCCGACCGCGTGGACTCCGAGCAGTCTAGGATCTGAGGTGTCGGGCACGGGCGGGCGCGACTCGGCCTCGACCCGGCGAAGGTAGTCGATGACGACTCCCTCGCGCAGAGCGTAGTCGCACGTGCGAATCATGTTGATGCCGAGCGACGCAAGCGCGCCTTCGAGAATCTGGCCGCCCGCGACGATGATGTCGGTGCGCTGCGGGCTAAAGCCGTGCGCGGAGCGGCGCTCGGCGGCGCTCGACTGCGCGAGCTTTTCGTTGAGCCGCGCGAGTTGGCCCAGAGCTATCTCGGCCCCGGCGGGCTGCGCGCCGCGATCCTCCTGCCCGGCTTCGCGCGCCAGTGCGCGAAGCCGAAGCGCCTCGCCGAGCGCGATGATCGTGCCCGAAGTCCCGGTCGCGCGCTGCCAACGCGCGCCGCGCGTCTCGCGTGCGGGGCGTTCGAGCGCCGAGCGGATTTCGTTTCGCAGCGCCCTCAACTCTCTAGCCTTCGGCGGGTCGTTGGCGATGAACTGCTCGGTGAGTCCGACCGCGCCGAGCCTGACCGAGAAGAGTTGTTCGGGCACTCCGCCGCGCATCAGAGAGATTTCGGTCGAGCCGCCGCCGATGTCTATGTTGACGAGCGCCGCGCCGTTGCCTTGCGCGCAGCCGAAGCTGGCGGCGACGCCGATGAGCCGCGCTTCCTCGACGCCCGAAAGGATCTCGACGCGGACTCCGGCGCGACGCTTGACCTCGGCGACGAACTTCGACGCGTTGCGAGCCTCGCGCACAGAGGCCGTCGCAGTCGCGATGACGGTTTCGGCTCCGCGCGCCTCTGCAATCGAGCGGAAGCGTTTGACGCATTCGGCGGCGCGCTCGACCGCTTCGGGCGAGAGGAAACCCTCGCGCAGCGTGTCGTGCCCGAGGCGGACGACCTCTTTATCGCGCGCCAGCACCGCGAACGAGTCGGCGGCTGCCGCCTCGATGACGATTAGCTTGATCGAGTTCGAGCCGATGTCAATCGCCGCGAGCTTCATAAGATTTAACTCGCCGCGACCTTCGTCGTTGCCGACGCCTTCTCGCCGGGCAGCGCCGCCTCTTCCGCGGTGTGCGCCAAAGTCTCTTCCGTTTCGATGACGCGCGCGACGGCGCGGCGCAAGTCCGACGCCACGCGGCGTATCGAGCGCGACGCGTCAACAACGCGGAAGCCGTACTCGCCCGACATCCTGTCGAACTCGCGCAGCAGACGCGACTGGTATTCGACGAAGCTGTCGTAGAAGTCCGCGCCGAGATTCAAGTCCATCCCAGACTCCCAGTAGTCGAACTTCCTGCCGGATTCGAGCACGCGCGAAACCAACTCCTCCGCTCGCGCGACTCTCAGGTAAAGAATCAAGTCGGGCACGAGAGCGAAGTCGTAAACCGAGCGAATCCACGCGGGGTCGTTGCCGCGCACAGTCGCGCGCGCAATCGCCGAGTAGGTGTACCTGTCTGTGAGGACGACGAAGCCCGCGCGTAAAGCGGGCAGCATCTCGTTCTCCAAGCGGTCGGCGAAGTCGGTCGCGTAGTAAAGCTGCATCGTGAGTCGTCCGAGCGTCGTCCCCGTCTTCGCTTCCTTTAATCCGCGACCGGCGAGCACCGAGCGAGTCATCCCCGTATCGATGACAGCGTGGCCGCGAGCTTCGAGCCAAGAGCGTAGGAGCGTCGTGTGCGTCGAGCGGCCGACGCCGTCCGTGCCTTCGATGACGATGAGCTTGCCGCTGTAGTGCTCGCGCTCGAAGCCGGGCAGCGGCGTGCCGTAGAATGTCGCTTCGTGCGTCAGGCTGCCTTCTCCTTCCCTTCGAGATGTCGCATGACGATGCGCCGCATCTCGCGCTGCTGCCGCTCTATCGAGCGCGTCGCGTCGATGACCGTCAGCCCGAACTCCGAGAGCATACGGTCGTACTCTTCGAGAATCCGTCCCTGAAAAATTTTGAAACTCTCCTCGGCGTCGTCCGCCCAGTCCATGTCGAGTCCGGCCTCGTAGTATTTCAACTCGGGCCGCGCCGACACGATGCGGTCAATCGCCACGTCGAGCGGCGCGCGGAAGAAGAAGGCGACCGTCGGCTTGACGGCGAAGCGATAGAGATTGCGAACCCACGCGCGGTCGCAGCCGCGCGCAACGTCGCGCGCGAACGCAGTGTAGATGTATCGGTCGGCGAGCACGATAGCGCCGGCCTTCAAGGGCGGGATGATGTCGCGCTCGGTTCTGTCGGCGAAGTCCGTCGCGTGCAGCAGCGAGAAGGTGGTCGGCGTGAACAGACGCCGCTTCTTCGCGCGTCGCGTCGTGTCTTTGACGAGCGGCGAGGAGTTCCACTCGGAGAAGAAGACCGGATAGCCTTCGGACTTGAGCCACTGGTGCAGAAGCGTCAGTTGCGTTGACTTGCCGCTGCCATCCGTGCCCTCGACGACGAAAAGTTTTCCGGGGAGACGGTGCCTGCCATATGGAATCATTGCAGTGACTTTAACGACATCATGTTACATCTATGTAAAGGCGTTCGCCGATTTCAAGCGACGCGCTGCTTCGGCTGATCGTACGTGCGAAGCGCGGGCACGCTGAAGAACTCGCCCGTCTCGACGACGTAGGCCGTCAGGCTGTAGCCATAGACGCAGCCCGTGTCGAGTCCGACGGCGCGCGGCCCGCGACGCGGCGGCGAGGCGGGCCAGTGGCCGAAGAGTGCGATGCGTTCGCCTTCGTAAACTTCGTACCAGGGCAGTCCCTCGCGGCTCGTTCGGTCGGGGCCGAGCGTGCGAAGCTCCGTCAAATCCTCGACCGACTGTTCTTCGAGCGCGACGCCGGGGCGGAGTCCCGCGTGCACGACGACGTGCGAGCCGAGGTCAATGTAGCACGGCAGCGAGTCGAGGAACGCCATGTAACGCTCGCGCCCATCTTCGAGTTCGTCGCGACACTTCTTCTGCGCGGGCTTTAACTCCGCGCGCCCGCCCTTCCAGTGTTCGACGAGCGCGCGGTCGTGATTGCCGGTGACGGACGAGAAACGTTTGTCCGAGATGAAAAGGTCGAGCACTTCGCGATTCTTCTCGCCCTTCACGACGAGGTCGCCGACGCACACGAGCCGGTCGGACGCCTTGAGCGCGACCTTCTCGACGAGCGCCACAAGCTCTTCGTAGCAGCCGTGCACGTCGCCGACGACGACCGTTCGAGACATACTCGACTCTCCTCACCCGCCAAAGACTCGACGCGAATAGGACGCGACGTTCGTGCCAGTTCCCGGCTACCCCGGCGGCCCCCGTTTTGATTACATCACAAGATTTAACCTCGCAACAAACGACCGGGCGTTTGACGCGCGCCGCATCTGTGGTAAAAGACTTCGCACCCGACAGGACGACTCAGGTTCGAGCACGCTTCGGCTGATGTCGGGGGCGGGTCTCAAATTTGAAACGGCTATTGCTTTTACGTCACGCGAAATCGAGTTGGGGTGATGCGTCGCTCGCAGACTTCGACCGCCCTCTCAACGAGCGGGGTTTAAGGGTCGCGCCGCTCGTCGGGCGGTTCATGCGCAAGCGAAGGCTCAGTCCAGACCTCGTCGTCTGCTCGCCTGCCGAGCGTACGCGACAGACCATCTCGCTCGTCGCGGAGGCGGCGAAGCTTGCCGCGCCCGTGCGCTTCGACGAGCGCATCTACGAGGCCGCGCCCTCGCGTCTCGTCGAAGTCGTCTCGCAGGTCGAAGAGGGCGCGGGTGAAGTCCTGCTCGTGGGGCACAACCCCGGCCTCGAAGGTCTGCTCGAACTGCTGACGGGCGAACCGAGACACTTGCCCACGGCTGCGCTCGTGCGCGTCGTGCTCGACGTGGAGAAGTGGAGCAGGCTGCGCGAAGGCGCTGGACACGTCGAGTTGTTCGTCAGGCCGAAGGAGATCGAAGACGTTTAAGCCGCAAACGATCTCTGCGCGTTCGACGAACGCCGCGCCGAGAGTCGTCCGCGGAGTTGACCGGGAGCTAAACGATATGAACCACGACCGCTTCATCGTACCGCCGCACAAAAAGATTCATCTTAAAGATTACGATACCGCGTACACAGGGAAGTTTAAGAACAGGGACGAGGCGTCGGGCAAGCTTGAGAACGACATCCGGCGACTCGCCGAATATCAGAACACGCTCTACGCGCAAAACACTCATGCGCTGCTCGTCATCTTTCAGGCGATGGACGCCGCAGGGAAAGACGGCACGATCCGACACGTCATGTCGGGCATCAACCCGCAGGGCACGCAGGTCTATTCCTTCAAAGCGCCTTCGTCCGAAGAACTCGACCACGACTACCTCTGGCGCAGCTTCAAGGCGCTTCCCGAACGCGGTCGCATAGGCATCTTCAACCGCTCTTATTACGAAGAAGTCTTGGTCGTCCGCGTCCACCCGGAGATTCTTGAGCTTCAGCAACTCCCGCCGGAGTCGAAGAAGAAAGGCGTCTGGAAACGGCGCTTCGAGGAGATCAACAACTTCGAGCGCTACCTCGTAAACAACGGGATACACGTTCTCAAGTTCTTCCTCAACGTCTCGAAGGAGGAACAGAAGCGTCGCTTTCTTGCGCGCATCAACACGCCCGAAAAGAACTGGAAGTTCTCCGTCGGCGATGCGCGAGAGCGCGAGCACTGGGACGATTACATGGACGCCTTCGAGGACGCCTTCAACCACACGAGCACGACCCACGCGCCCTGGTACATAATCCCCGCCGACAACAAGTGGTTTACGCACGCCGCGGTCGCAGACGTGATCGTCTCGAAACTCAAATCGCTCCACCTTCGCTACCCCCAAGTAAACGAAGCGCACCTTGAGGAACTTCAGAAGGCGAAGGCGTTACTCGAAAACGAATCGTGAAAAGCAGTTTTCAGTTTTCGGTTTTCAGTCAATGGCCTGCCGATGGTAGAGAGTGCGTGCGCTCGCAGAGGCTGGAGACTGAAAACCGAAAACTGAAAACTGAAAACTGAGATGCTCAGCCTCGACGGGTCATTCGGCGAGGGCGGCGGCCAGATCATACGCACGTCGCTCGCGCTCTCGCTCATAACGGGGCGCGCCTTCCGCGTCTCGAACGTGCGGGCGCGGCGCGAGAAGCCCGGCCTGCAACGCCAGCACATGACGGCGGTGACGGCTGCGGCGGCAATCGGCGGCGCGCGAGTTGACGGCGCGCACGCAGGCTCGAAGGAGTTCACGTTCATTCCCGGCGAGGTCACGCCCGGCGAGTACAAGTTCAGCATCGGGACTGCCGGAAGCACGATGCTTGTTCTTCAGGCTATCCTGCCGCCGCTCGTGCTCGCCGACGGGCCAAGCCTTCTGCTCTTCGAGGGCGGCACGCACAATCCGAAAGCGCCGCCGTTCGAGTTCATACAGAAATCTTTTTTGCCGCTCGTAAATCGCGCGGGGCCGAACGTCTCGGTCGAGCTTCAGCGCTACGGCTTCTATCCGCCGGGCGGCGGTCGCTTCAACGTTTACATAGAGCCTTCGAGCGAACTCAAGCGACTCGATCTCAACGAGCGCGGCGCAATTTTGTCGGAGCGTGCGCGTGCGCTCGTCGTCAACCTTCCGCCGCACATCGGCGAGCGCGAGATTGCCGTCGCGAGCGAGCAGTTGGGGTGGATGCCCGACCAACTCGACCTCGAAGAATCGACGAACGCGACGAGCGCCGGAAACGTCTTCACAATCTCAATCGAGAGCGAGTGCCTGACGGAAGTCTTCACCGGGATAGGTGAGCGCGGCGTGCGCGCAGAGGCAGTCGCCGCCGCCGTCATCCACGAAGCGCGAAACTATCTCGACGCGGGCACTCCCGTAGGCGAACACCTCGCAGACCAACTCCTGATCCCTATGGCGCTCGCCGGAGGCGGCTCGTTCACAACCATCACGCCGACGCTTCACACGACGACCAACATCGAGGTCATAAAAAAATTCCTGCCCGTCGAGATCACGACGACGCAGTTAACGGAAGAAGTTTGGAAGGTCGAAGTCTTCGGCTGAGCTTAAGCGGCGGGCGCTCTCTCTTCGACCAGTCCGTCTGCCATCAGCGCGACGACCGAAGGGTCGAGGTTTCTCTTGAAGACGATTGTGTTGGGCGGGACGTTCGTGAGCGGGTCGCGGCTCCCGCGCAGTTCGTCCCACGCGGCGAGGATGAAGTTTTTGATTCCGGCGTGGTCGAATTCAAGCAGTCGCCCGCGCAGGTGTTCCGGCGTCCAGAAGCCTAGCACTTCGAGAAAGACACGCCTGCCGCCAGAGTTTCGCAGAACGAAGTCGGGGATGAATGCGCTGTCGCCGAGGTCGATCACTTCTCCGCTCGGCTCAAGCGTCCACACGCCGCCCGCCTTGCCCCATGTCGCCAACAGTTTTTCGATGACCGGATTCTCGTATCCTTCCGTGCTCAGGTAGTGCGAGCGCAGGCGCGTCTGTTCGCTCGAAAGCTCGAAGTACGCGACGCGCCCTCGCATCGCCTGAATCTCGGCGCGCATACGCCAGCCCGCGCAGAGCAGAAGCGCCGGAAGGAAGACGGCCATCTGTATGCCGTACTTCTGCGAGCGCTGAAAGATTGAAGCCGGGCCGTCGAGCCGAACCTCGTAGCCGTCGCGCGAGTTTCCACGGACTGTGTGAATCAGTCGATAAGCCTTTATCGCGCCAAACAACTCTCGATAGCCCTCAGCCGTCTGAGGCTCAAGCCACAGACGCATCTCGACGGCGCGGTAAAGCAGCGCCTGCGCCTGCGCGACGTTGTAGAGGTCTAAGAGTTCCGGCGGCGAGATGGTTTCAAAGCCTTTGAGCCTCTGATTCTCCGGCAGGTCTGCGTACAACGCCGCGCTCAACTCGTCGGGCGCACAAGCGATTTCGCGCGCGGCTTCCGAAACGACCTGCGCGCGCGCCTCATCGTTCGTCAACGGATGAAGCGCGCGCGCTTTCAGAAAGAGGACGCGACGAATCTCGGCGGGTTCTGCGGGCGCGCTCGTCTCGAACTCGCAGCGGTCGGTCAGAAGCTTGATTAGCCCGCGAAGAATTTTGTAATCCGTCCCCGTGCCGACGTAATCCTGCAAAGACTCTTCGAGCGTCGAGCGCCGCGCCCCAACGTGTTCGACAAAGAGCGCGATCAAATCCTCCGCTGCGCGTAGATACTCTCCGTCGTCGGCGTCAACGTAGCGCGGCTTTATCTGCTCGCCGCGCTGCCAACTCAATGCAAGGTCTGCTGTCAGCATGAATCAAAAACAATTAACATGGATGGACAGGATAGACAGGATGGAAAACAGCGAAGAAGTTCAGATTTGAGATTTCAAATTTCAAATCTGGAATCTCAAATTTTTAAATCCTGTTCATCCTGTCCATCCATGTTAACTATGCCTTCCTTCACAGTTCAATCAGCGTCGAGCTTTCCGCTTCTCGCTTCTGCCCTCGGAACTGCTCGCCCGCGCCGCGCCGGCGGCTGATGTGCTCTTCGGTCGTGTCCTGCGTGACGACTTCGTAGAGAATGGCCTCCTTGCCGGGCAGCTTGCGAAGAATGCGACCGAGGCGCTGGACGTGTTCGCGCGTCGAGCCTGAGCCGGAGAGGACGACGGCGACGGAAGCGTCCGGGATGTTGACGCCTTCGTTCAAGACCTTCGACGTGGCGAGCGCCAAGACCTCGCCGCGGTTGAAGGCTTCGAGCCAGGAGCGACGCTCCTTCACGCCCGTCTCGTGCGTGATCGCGGGGACGAGGAAGCGACGCGAGATTCGATAGACCATCTCGTTCTCAGCCGTGAATATCAGAACCTTGTCGCGGCGGTGGCGCTGAAGAAGCTCTGAGAGCACGCGCAGCTTCGAGTCAGTCCCCAGAGCGATTCGCTTCGACTCGCGGTAGGCCAACATCGCGCGGCGGCCCTCGCTTGAGCGCGCGCTCGCGGCGACGAACATCTGCCAGCCGTGCAGCGAACCGAGTCCTATCCCACGCTCCCGAAGAAAACCCCTGAGCACTTCGCGCGCTCGCTCGTAGGCCGCGCGCTCTTCGTCGCTCAGTTCGACGCGAATGCGCTCGACCGTGTAATCGGAAAGATATTCGCCCGCGAGTTCGTGCGTCTCGCGCCGGAGGACAAACGGGCCGATGAGGCGTTCGAGCAGCGCGTCCTCGCCGTCGGCGCGGTCGGGCGTCGCGGAGAGTCCGAGGCGGAAAGGCGCGATGCACATCTCCGCGGCGATGCGGTGGACGCCGCTCGGAAGATGATGGCACTCGTCGAAGATGACGAGGCCGAAGCGATTGCCCATCCGCTCCATGAAGCGGAAGGCCGAGGCGTAAGTCGTGACGGTGAGCGCGCCCGTCTCGAAGTATCCGCCCCCGATGAGTCCAACCTCTGCCTGAAAGCATGAGAGCAGAAGGTTGTACCACTGGTTCATCAGGTCGAGCGTCGGCACGACGACGAGCGTCGAACGCTTCACCCGCTCGATAGCCATCTGCGCGACGAGGCTTTTCCCTGCGCCCGTCGGCAGCACGACGACGCCGCAGAAGTTCGCGCGCCTCCATTCTTCGATTGCCTGTTGCTGGTAAGGCCGAGGCTCGACGAGGAGCTTCGTCGGGAAGTCGAACTGGTGATAGGCGCGCGCGTGGTCTTCGTACTCGATCTTCTCACGCACGAGCGCGCGCACGACCTGCCTGTAGCCCCAGGCCGGCGCGCGCCAGCGCATCACACGCGCATCCCAACGAAACTCCGCAGGCACGCGAGCCTCAGCACCCGCGCCGTCGAGCAGCAGCGTGCCCGCGTCGAACCGTAGTACAAACCGCGTAGAGTTCATCTTGCGGATGACGGAGAAAGTCGCACCGACTAATTCGAGTGTGAAGTCGCGCGGACGGTTGAACCCGAACGCTCAGGATGCAGCGCGGCTATCTTTACATTCATCGTTCATCATTCCGCATTCAGCATTAGCTTAAAACGGAATTTCGTCGTCCTCGATCTCAGGCTCGCGCGGAGTACCGCCGCCGCCTGAAGTCTGCGACGCGGGCGCGGCTGCCTGCGAATGCTGGCGCACGGGTATGCCTTCAACGTCCGCCGCGCTGTCGAGGAACTGTATGTCGGAGGCGTTGACTTCGAGCGTGTAGCGCGACTTGCCGTCGCGGTCGTTCCACTCTTCGACGTGCAGCCGGCCCTCGACATAGACGCGTCGCCCCTTCGCCAGATACTTCGAGACGTTCTCGGCCTGACGGCCCCATGCGTTGACGCGAAACCACGTCGTCACGTCCTGCTGCTCGCCGGCCTTGTCCCTTCGGCGCTCGTTCGTGGCGACGGAGAAATTGCAGACCGCAGTGCCCTGCGGCGTGTATCGAAGCTCCGGGTCGCGCCCCAAGTTTCCGACAATGATGATTTTGTTGAAAGACATTTGCTCTCTCCTCGCGTTTATCTTCGCACCAGAACTTTCAAGGTTCCGGCTACGTTGCAGACGCGGCACATCGTATCACACGTAACAGCAAACGTGAAAAGCCTTTGTGCCGTGAGGGTCAGCCGCGCGGCTGACCTTATTATCATCGCTTATCACCTTAATTACGAAAGCCATTCGTTCGTGAAGCGTGGCCGCAAGATTTACCCCACGCGCCTGCGAACGTCAATGTTCAAAAAGTCATGCGCCAACTCGGCGGCTGGAAATAGCGCGCGCGCCTCGTTCAGAAGTTCCTGCGGCCCCGTCTCGTTTCCGGGGAAGTAGCGAGGGCTTATGTGCGTTAGAACGAGTCTGCGCGCGCCCGCCTCCGACGCGACGCGCGCGGCCATCCGCGCGGTCGAGTGCGTGCTGCGAATCGCGAGCGCTTCGTCGGCGTCGGCGAACGTCGCCTCGTGTATGAGCAGGTCTGCGTCGCGTGCGAGTTCGACGGCGCTTGCGCAGTAGGTCGTGTCGGTGCAGTAAACCACTGTGCGCCCACGCTCGGTCGGGCCGCAGAAGTCCGCGCCGTCGAAGGTGCGAGCGTCGGGGAGCGTGATGCGCTCGCCGCGTTTAAGTTTTCCGTAGAGCGGGCCGAAAGGGATGCCGAGTTCCCTCGCCTTCTCAACGTCGAAGTGCCCGGCGCGATCCTTCTCCGTCACGCGGAAGCCGAAGGCCGTGAGCCTGTGCTTGAGCGGCGCGCAGTTGATTGTGTACTCGTCGTCCTCGAAGACCTTTCCCGCCTCGACCGTTTTTACTTCGAGCGGGTACGACGTGTGAAGCTGCGTCCGTCGGCTGGCGTCGCCGACGTACTCGGCGAGTCCTCGCGGGCCGTAGAGAGTAATGCCGCGCGCATTGCCGGACATCCCGCAGGTCGCAAGCATTCCCATCAGACCGTAAACGTGGTCGCCGTGCAGGTGCGTGATGAAGACGCGAGTGATCTGGCTGATGCTTATGTCGCTGCGCAGGAGTTGGTGCTGCGTGCCCTCGCCGCAGTCGAAGAGCCAGACCTCGCCGCGCTGCGGCGGCCTCAACGCGACGCACGAGACGTTTCGCGCGCGCGTCGGCACTCCCGCACTCGTTCCCAGAAAAGTTACCTGCAAGCTCCACCCACGATTTTGAAGTGTGATAAGCGGTCGGCGATGATTTCAAATTTGAAATTTCAAGTTTGCTTCCACGCCTGCCGACCGTCTTTCCTGCTGACGAACGCGCTGTCTTTGAGCCAGAAACGCCAGGGCTTGAGCGCGTCCTCTTCGGCGTAGGCGACGCCGATGCGCGGGCCGCTCGCGATGTCGTTTGATTTAATCAACGCGCCCGCGTCTTCGATCCAGAGGCGGCGGCCCGTCAGGTCTTCGCCGTCGAAGCTCCGGTCAACGCCGAGCGCCTGACAGAGCTTGCCCGGCCCGCTCGTCAACTCTCGTTCATTCTTCACGGGTCTTCTCAGTCGCATCAACTCGACGCCCTCTTCGGGTTCGAGGGCGCGCACGAGAACCGCGTGCGGCACTTCAGCCGGGCCCGTGACGACGTTGAACTGGTTGTGCATCCCGTAGACGAAGAAGACGTAAACCGTGCCGCCCGTCTTGTACATCGTCTCAGTGCGCGGCGTGCGCCGCCCGCCGAAGGAGTGCGCCGCCTTGTCCGCGACGCCGAGGTAAGCCTCGACCTCGACGATGCGGCCAGAGACGCGCACGCCCTCCTGCGCCGGCACGACCAGCCGCTTGCCGAGAAGCTCGCGCGCGACCGCGAGCGTATCGGCGCGCGTGTAGAAGTCGCGTTTGAGTTTGGGCGTGCGACGCAAGAGGCTTTCGCTCTGTTTCAGTCCGCTTTATTCAAAAGGCTTTCGCTCTGTTTCGGCCTGCTTTATTCAATCGGCCTGCTTTATTCAAACTGGCGTCGGAACTCGTCGAACTGCCGTCGCAGTTCCGCCAACTCGGCGCGCAAAGATTCGACCTCCGATTCGAGACGCGCGACTCTCTCGCCTTCGTTCGAGCGCGAAGCGTGCGCGCGCGTCGCGACGTGCGACGCCTGACCTTCATTCGCCTCTTCGACCTCCGGCTGTCCCGAAAGAAGGTGCGCGTATCGCGCCTCCTTGCGGCCCGCCTGCCGTGGCAGCTTCATGACGAGCGGCTCGTCGCGGCGCGCGAGTCCTTCGAGCGTCGCCTCGGCTTCCGAGAGGTCTGCGAACTCGTAGAGCCTGCCCGTGCGGCTACGAATCTCGCCGACCGTCTGCGGCCCTCGAAGCATCAGCACACAGACGGCGGCCAACTCCTGCGGCGAAAGGTCGAAGACCTCGCGCATCATGTGCTTGTACTTCGCCACACGGCTGTCCGCGCCGTAGAAGATGTAGACGAGATTCTTCGCGCGCAGAGACTCAACCGCGTCGGCCACCGCCGGCTCGTCGAGTTGCATGACAGGCTCGCGATTTGAAATCTGATTGCACGCGTGCACGAGCGCGTTCATCGTCAGAGGGTAGTAGTCAGGCGTCGTCACCTGCTTCTCTACGAGCGAGCCGACGACGCGCACCTCCTGTTCGTTTAAAAGTTTCTCCACAGTTTGACTCTTCGAGAGGGCGTCCGGCCCTTGATGTTCGTTGGAGCGCGCTCCGGCAGAAAGGATTGCGCGCCCGCCGTGTCTGCTCCCGCCCAGAATTTCATTGACAGTGTCTCACGGTCAAGTGTATAAGCCACGCGTTCAACGCCAACGCGCCGAGACAGGCGATGCGCAGGCCGCGCGCCATCTCGTCCACGCGCTCACGACAACGCCGCAGCCCGAAGCTCGCCGCTGTGCCCTGCGGGCCAACCGCGACTCAAGCTCGCGGCTGATCCTTTTTCAGCCGTGGTCTCGCACTTCATAGCGCACGCTCAGCCGGAGGAAAGCTTATGTCGGCAGCCGAAACGGAAGACGCACTCGTGGCGCAGGCCAGAGATATTCTCCGCGGCACGTACCGCCGTCCCCTGGAAATCCTCAAACTCGCGAAGAAGTTGAAGGGCTATAAGAAGTTCGGCTACGCGCGCCGCATCCTCGCCCGCGCGCGCAATGATCCGGCCATCTACGGCGACACGAGACTGAGGCTTGAGATTCATCAGCAATCCGCGCTCTGCACCTACAAAGACCCGGACTTGCCCGCTGACTCGCGGCTCGACCGCGCGCTTGAGATCCTGCGCGAAGTCGAAGACCTTTCGACGACGCGCAAGCAGGAGACGCTCGGTCTGGCCGGCGCGATCTTCAAGCGCAAGTGGGAGGTTGATAACCAGAGGTCGCAGCTTGAGCGCTCGCTCTTCTACTACCTGCGCGGCTATGCGGAGGGAGCGGAGTACGATCAGGGCTACACCGGAATCAACGCCGCCTACATCCTCGACCTGCTCGCGCACCAAGAGGCGGAGGAGGCCGTCAAAGCTCAGGTCGCCGCCGACAGCCCGGAGCGCGAGCGCATCGTGGAGCGCCGCGAACAGGCGAAAAAAATTCGCGAGGAGATCGCCGGGAAGGTCGCGCCGCTCGTGGACAGTCCCGACACGAACTGGCTTCAAGGCAAGTGGTGGTTTTACAGCACCGTCGCCGAAGCCTACTTCGGCCTCGGCTCTTACGACTCGAATAACTATGACCTCGCGGTCGCGTGGCTCAAGCGCGGCGAGACTGATTGCGGCGACGTGCCGGAGTGGGAGAAGGAGTCAACGGCGCGGCAGCTTGCCGCAATAGCACGTCTGCAAGCGCCGGTCGGGGTTTCGGGCGGAGACCTCGAAGACGAGCCGCCGTGGCGGGCGCTCAAAGCTTTCCTGGGCCGGACGGCCCCCGTGCGCAGCGCCTTCACCGGCAAGATCGGCCTCGGACTTTCGGGGGGCGGCTTCCGAGCCTCGCTCTTCCACATCGGCGTGCTCGCCAAGCTCGCCGAGATTGACGTGCTGCGCCGCGTCGAGGCCATCTCGTGCGTCTCCGGCGGCTCGATCATCGGGGCGCACTACTACCTTGAGTTAAAGCATCTGCTGGAAACAAAACGCGAGGCCACAACCAGGGAGGAATATCGCGACACGCGCCCTGCCGACAAGCGCGACTGGATCACTTACCGCGACTACATCGATATCGTCAAGCGCGTCGAGCGCGACTTCCTCGCCGGCGTGCAGCGCAACGTCCGCACGCGCGTCGCCGCCGAGCCGCTAACAAATCTGCGGATGATCTTCGGCGGCTACTCGCGCACGATGCGCGCAGGCGAGTTGTACGAGACGGAAATCTTCAGCCGCGTCAAGGACGGCAAAGGCCACCGCCCGCGTTGGATGAGCGACCTGCGCATCAACCCGCTCGACGCGGACGACAAAGAGAACTTCAATCCCAAGCAGGGCAACTGGCGGCGCGAGGCGAAGGTTCCCATCCTCATCCTCAACGCGGCGACTCTCAACACGGGACACACATGGCACTTCACGGCCACCTACATGGGCGAACCGCCCGCGGGCATCGACAGCCAGATTGACGGCAACGACCGCCTGCGCCGAATGTACTACGACGAAGCGCCGGAGGGTCACAGGTGTGTGCGGCTCGGCCACGCCGTCGCAGCCTCGGCCTGCGTGCAGGATATCTTCGAGCCTCTCGCGCTCGAAGGTCTCTACCCCGACCGCGTCGTTCGCCTCGTTGACGGCGGGACGTGCGACAACCAGGGCGTCGGCGGCCTTCTTGAGCAGGACTGCACAGTCATCCTTATCAGCGACGGCAGCGGCCAGATGGAATCAGAGAAAGACCCCAGTCCCGGGCTGCTCGGCGTCCCGCTGCGCTCGACCTCGATTCTTCAATCACGCATACGCCAGGCGCAGTATCAGGACTTGTGTGCGCGCCGGCGCTCGCGCCTGCTGCGCGGCCTCATGTTCGTGCACCTCAAGAACGACCTCGACGTTGACCCCGTCGATTGGGTTGACTGTCTCGACCCTTCGGACACGGACGACGACGACCTCCGGCCCGCCAGCCGCCGCGGCAAGCTCACCCGCTACGGCATCGCAAAAGATATACAGCAGCGTCTCGCAAGCGTCCGCACAGACCTTGACTCGTTCTCCGACGTTGAGGCTTACGCGCTAATGACAAGCGCCTACCGGCAGACCGAGTATGCCTTCGAGGAGGGTGACTGCGTCGAGGGCTTCGAGGCGAATTATCAAACCGAGAATTGGGACTTCCTCGCCATCGAGGACGGCATGAAGGGCGCGGGCAGGCTCTACGAGCACGTCAAGCGGCTGCTCTGCGTCAGCGATATGCTCGCCTTCAAAATCCTGAAGCTCAGAAAATCCGCGCTCGTGCTCGCCATCGCAATGGCATTAGTCTTTCTCGCCGCTCTGACTGTCATCATCGCTCTCGGCATTTACGCGGCCCGGCTCATTTACGATAGAGTGCCGATTGAACCCGCTATCTCGGCGACCATCAGCGCCGCAACGACGACCGCCCGCGATATTGTGATGAACGGTAAGATCAGCGTCGGCATGATCATTGCCATCGTCGCGGTTCTGCTCGTCGTCGCTATATTCGCCATCAGGTTTTTCGGCAGGAAGCGTAAAGGAGAAACGCTCATCCGCATCGCATTCGGTGGCGTGGGCTTGCTCGGTTCGGTCGTGGCGCAGATTCACCTCAGCATCTTCGACAAGTGGTTTCTGCGCGAGGGGAGCATGAAGAAGTACGAGGGGCTGGCGAAATCAGCCGCCGCTCCGTGCGATAGTTCCGTCCGCCCATCCCACGGCGCAAACGGTGCGGCGCACGCGCGCGGCAAAGGCCCCGCCGGGCCGCCTGAGATGCCCGGCGCGACGCACGCGCCGGCCCTTGAAACCGTCACAACCGCCGCCGCCGTCGAGACGTTACCGAGAGTCACGCCCGCGAGGGGCGGCAACGTCCACGCCAAAGAGGGCGCGACGGACGGCGAACCGCTCGAAGAGCGCGCGGACATTAACGATCCTGACGCGAGACAGAACTGAAAGGCGGCACGCGCTTTTCAGTTCGCCGTTAAACTCAGTTCGCCGTCACACTCAGAGAGGCGGACTCGCTCATGAGTCCGCCTCTCTTTCAATTCCTCTTCACACACGTTGTTCGTTCGGCGCGCACTGTTTACCCGGCGCGCGTCGCTCAAACCCTCCGCTGCTCCAACGTCGCCAGATTGCGGTCGAGAAGCTGCAAGGCGTCGAGCAGAGTCTCGGCAGCGCGGACGAAGAAGACGGGGGTGATGGTGTCGAACTTGTCCGAGGGCTTGTGGTAGTCCTTGTGGTCTTCGACCCCGAAATAGACCCAGGGGATACCGGCCTTGTGGAAGGCGTACTGGTCGGACTGATCCGTCCAGTCGTCGTGCCCCTGGTCGGGCCGGTCGTGGCCGAGCAGGAGTTTGACGGGCGCGCGCGCCGCGACCTCTTCGAGATAAGTCTTGAGCGCGGGAGTTCTGTAAGCGCCCGCGGCGTAAAGCTCGCCTCGGTCGTTGTGGCTGACCATGTCGAGATTGAAGTCGAGCGCAACGTCTCGACGCTCGGCCTGAAACTGTCTGACGAGCGCATACGCACCGACGAGTCCGATCTCTTCGGCGTCGAGCGCGGCGAAGATCATCGAGTTTTCGGGCCGCTCGCGGTTGAAGTGCGCGGCGAGTTGCAGCAGTGCAGCGACGCCCGAAGCGTTGTCGTCCGCGCCGTTGTAAATCTGACCGTTTCTGATTCCGAGATGGTCGTAGTGTGCCGTGACGACGACGAAGCGTTCGGGGTGAGATTTGCCGCGCACGACGCCGACGACGTTGACGCCCGTGCGCGCCTCGCCGGTGCGAACGCCGGGCAGGTCGAACGGCTGCTCAAATGAAGACCAGAGCGGCCCGACGCCCGCATCATTGAAGCGGCGAATGATGTACGCCCGCGCCAACGCGCCTCCGTGCGTGCCCGCGCCGCGTCCCTCCATCGCATCGCCCGCGAGCACGCGCACGTCTTCGAGAAGTTGGCCTGCGTCAACGACCTTCGACGTGATGCGCGACGCGTCCGGCTTCGACGCGGACTCTTCCCTCGGCTTCGGCGTCGCCTCTTTCGGTAGCTGAAACGTCAGCGCCGGGACGCACGCCGCGAGCATCACGCAAGCCAGCAAAAACTTCTTCATGCGCTCAGTCTGCATCAACTCGCGGCCTTTTCCAAACAGCGTCGCGCCTCCGTTTCGTCTCCGGCGAGAAACAGGTTATCATGGCGGGTTCGCCGCGAGGCCTTGGAGTTCACCGTGCGCGGCGGCGTGCATTTTTGAGCTATGAACGAAGAAGCAATCAGAGTGCGCGGGGCGCGCGTCAACAATCTAAAGAACGTCTCGTTCTCAATCCCAATCGAAAAGCTGACGGTCGTGACGGGCGTGTCGGGGTCGGGCAAATCTTCTCTGGCCTTCGACACGATTTACGCCGAAGGCCAGCGGCGCTACGTCGAGTCGCTGTCGGCCTACGCGCGCCAGTTTCTCGAACGGATGGACAAGCCGGACGTTGACGAAGTCTTGGGCATCCCGCCGGCAATCGCAATCCGCCAGAAGAACTCGACGCGCAATCCGCGCTCGACCGTGGGCACGCAGACGGAAGTTTACGACTACCTTCGACTCCTGTACGCGCGTGTGGGGACGACCTTCTGCCGCGTCTGCGGGCGCGAGGTTCACAAGGACTCGCCCGAATCCGCCGCGCAAGAAGTCCTCGGCGCGCTGGCCGAGGGAGCGCGCTTCTACGTTCTCTTCCCCGCCGACGCGGGGCTTGGCGTCGAGTCGAACGGAGGCGGCGCGTCCGTGTCGAAGGCGAAGAAGCGCGGCAAGGCGAAGCCTTCGGGCGGCGAGCACGACAGGCGCGCGGTGACGGCGCACGTGATGAGTTTGATGCAGCGCGGCTTCACGCGCCTGTTCGCGGACGGCGAGGTGTTTGAGCTTCGCACGCCCGACGACTTCACGCGCGGTGATTTCAACGGCGTCTTCGTCCTCGTTGACCGGCTCGTCGCGCGCGCGGACGTTCGCGAGCGTCTTGTCGATTCGTTCGAGACCTGCTTCGTCGAAGGCCACGGGCAGGCGTTTGTCGAGACGGTCGGCGACGAAGCACGCATGCTCAAATTCTCCGAACGCTTCGAGTGCAAGTACGACGGGACAGTTTACGCGCAGCCCGAACCGCGTCTCTTCAGCTTCAACAATCCCTTCGGCGCGTGTCCGACGTGTCAGGGCTTCGGCAACACGATTGGCCTCGACCTCGATCTCGTCATCCCGAACCCGCAGCTTTCGCTCGCGGAGGGCGCGATTGAGCCTTGGACGAAGCCGCAGTACGAGTGGGCGCGCACGGAGCTTCGACGCTTCGCGCGGCAGGAAAAGATTCCGTTCGACGTTCCGTTTCAGGAGCTAACAAAGCAACAGCAGCAAGCCGTCGTCGAAGGCAGAAACGACTTCAGCGGCGTGCGCGGATTCTTCGAGTGGCTTGAGACGAAGAAGTACAAGCTGCACGTCCGCGTCTTTCTCGCGCGCTATCGCGGCTATACGCTCTGCCCGGACTGCGGCGGCGGAAGACTCAGACAAGAGGCGCGCGACGTTTTAGTCGGAGGGCGGACTCTGCCGCAAGTCTGCTCGCTCTCGATCAAGGAAGCCGCCCGCTTCTTCGACGAGTTGCAACTGACGACCGAGCAGACAGCAATCGCCGACAAGGTTCTCTTCGAGATTCGCCGGCGCCTGAAGTTCCTCGTCGATGTTGGACTCGATTATTTGACGCTCGACCGCCTCGCCTCGACGCTTTCGGGCGGCGAGGCGCAGCGCATACAACTCGCGACCAATCTCGGCTCGTCGCTCGTTGGCGCGCTCTACGTTTTGGACGAGCCTTCAATCGGACTTCACCCGCGCGACTCGGAGCGTCTCATCAAGCTTCTGCACAACCTGCGCGACATCGGAAATACGGTGCTCGTCGTCGAGCACGACGAGGAGATGATGCGCGCCGCCGACCACATACTCGACATAGGCCCTGCGGCGGGCGAACTCGGCGGCAAAGTCATTTACGAGGGCGACTTCAAAGGTCTGCTCAAAGACAAGGCGACGCTGACGGGCAGGTATCTTCGCGGCGAATCGGAGATCAAAGTCAGCCGTCGCGCCGCGCCACAGAAGAAGAAGAGACTCTCCGTGCGCGGCGCGAGCGAGCACAATCTAAAGAACATCGACGTTGACATACCCTTAGAGATGCTCGTCTGCGTGACGGGCGTCTCCGGGTCGGGCAAGTCAACGCTCGTCCACGATGTCGTCTACGCCGGGATGAAGAAGCAGCGCGGCGAATGGCAGGGACACGTCGGCGCGTTCAGGGAGTTGGTGGGCGCGCAGGATCTCGACGACGTGATACTCGTCGATCAGTCGCCCATCGGACGCACGCCGCGCTCGAATCCTGTCACGTACATAAAAGTTTACGACGCGGTGCGCGAGGTCTTTTCGCAGACGCGCGACGCGCAGTCGAAAGGCTTCGATCCTTCGCACTTCTCCTTCAACGTGCCCGGCGGGCGCTGCGACGTGTGCGAGGGCGACGGAACCGTGACGGTCGAGATGCAGTTTCTCGCAGACGTTGAACTCGTCTGCGAAGAGTGCAAGGGCACGCGCTTCAAGCCGCAGGTTCTGGACGTTCGCTATCGCGGCAAGAACATCAACGATGTTCTCAACATGACTGTGCGCGAGGCGATTACCTTCTTCCGCGATGTCTCGAAGATAGCGAACCGTCTGCGCGTGCTCGACGACGTTGGTTTGGGTTATCTACGGCTCGGACAGTCGGCGACAACTCTTTCGGGCGGCGAGGCGCAGCGCGTCAAGCTCGCCTCTTATCTTTCAAAACGCACAGGCGCGCGCACTCTCTACATCTTCGACGAGCCGACGACCGGCCTCCACTTCGACGACATCAACAAACTGCTCGCGGCCTTCCGAACTCTGGTCGAAGCGGGCGGCTCGCTCCTCGTCATCGAGCACAATCTTGACGTGATAAAGACCGCCGACTACATCATCGACCTCGGCCCCGAAGGCGGCGACATGGGCGGCCAACTCGTCGCCACAGGCACGCCCGAAGAGATTATCGCCACGCCTGAGTCCCACACGGGGCGCTTCCTCAAAGCGCACCTCGCACGCTCGAACGGCCACGGTCAAATTTCGGAGAGGGGAGCAACACGATGAGTTTGAAGGAAAGAATCGTCAAGGACATGACCGCCGCGATGAAGTCGAAGGAGGCCGCGCGGCTCTCGACGCTGCGGATGGTCAAGGCCGCTTTGCAGAATCGCGAGATCGAGAAGGGCGAGCCGCTGACGGACGAAGAGTTGACGAAACTCTTTCAGTCGCTCGTCAAGCAGCGGCGCGACTCCGTAGAGCAGTACGAGAAGGCCGGGCGCGCGGAACTCGCCGACAAGGAGCGCGCAGAGATCGCCGTCATCGAAGAATACTTGCCGAAGGCCGCTTCGCGCGAGGAGATCGAACGCGCCGTCACCGAGGCAATCGCCGAGACGGGCGCTTCTTCAATGAAGGAGATGGGCGCGGTGATGAAGGCCGCGCAGGCAAAGCTCGGCGGGTCTGCGGACGGACGCGCGGTGAGTGAGATCGTCAGGGCGAAGCTCTCCTGAACCAACTTAAAATGATGTGCGAGGCGCGGCGTGAAAGTTTCGCGCCGCGCTCTGTTTTTCGACGCTTTTTCCCTTGCGAGTTTCGGATATAATTCGCGGGCGTTAATTTCGCTGACAGTCGTTTCTGAATTCCAGCCGGCTTAATTCCCTGCCTATCTGCCCGGCCTTCCCGGTCGTCTATCCAATATTCCCGCGAGTGACCGCAAGGAGAAATAAAGATGTCACTAAAGCTGCGTCAGAACAGTCCGCGTCGCACTTTGTCGTCCTTTCTTTTGCTGGCTCTCTTGATGCTCCCGCTTCTGCCGCCGCCGCGTTCGACGCAGGCTGCGTCTTCGACGCGCGCCTCTGTGAAACATGACAACGGGCTACTTGATGCCGAGGCGCAAGGCCGCGCGAAAGCAAATGCGCAAGAGGTTTATGCGAACACGGGTTTGAGCTTCGAGGCCAACGAGGGTCAGACCGACGAACAGGTTCGATTCCTCGCGCGCGGGGCGGGTTACACGCTCTTTCTGACGGCGAACGAAGCCGTCTTCGCTTTGCGGTCTTCCGTCTGCGAATCACAGAGTCAAGCCCCGGCGACTCTCTCACAAAAAAGCGCGGCACTTAGCTCCGAAAGCAGTTCGCAGTCCGCAACCTGCGACCGGCAATCAAGCGTGCTGCGGATGCGGCTTGAGGGCGCAAGCAAGCAGGCCGAGGCCGTGGGCGCGGATAAGCTGCCGGGCGTCTCAACTACTTCATCGGCAACGACCCGTCGAAGTGGCACACGGAAATCCCGACCTTCTCGCGCGTCAGCTACGGCGAGATCTATCCGGGCGTTGATATGGTTTACTACGGCAAACAGGGTCAGCTTGAGTACGACTTCGTTGTAAAGCCCGGCGCTGACGCCTCTCGCGTGTCGCTTGCGTTCGACGGCGCTGACTCGTTGGAGGTAGAGGCCGGAACCGGCGATCTTCTGTTGAAGATTGGCGGGCAAACAATCAGACAGCAGAAGCCCTTCGTCTATCAGGAAACGGACGGCGTGCGGCAAGAGGTCGAGAGCGGCTACTCACTCAAAGGCGTTGGCCGCGTCGGCTTTACGCTCGGCGCTTACGACACTCAAAGACCGCTCATCATCGACCCGGTGCTCGCTTATTCGACTTACCTCGGCGGCAGCGCCAACGACAGCGCCACGGGCATCGCGGTTGACTCGTCCAGCAACGCATACGTTACAGGGCAAACCTTCTCGAACAATTTCCCCGTAGCAAACGCGATTCAGGGAACGTTCGGCGGCATCACCGATGCCTTCGTCACGAAGCTCAATGCTACCGGCTCGGCGCTCGTCTATTCGACTTACCTCGGCGGCAGTAATGATAGCGGCGCGAGCATCGCGGTTGATTCGTCGGGCAATGCATACGTCGCGGGACAAACCCTCTCGACCAACTTCCCCGTAGCAAACGCATTTCAGGGAACGCTCGGCGGCAGCAGCGATGCCTTCGTGACGAAGTTGAGCGCGAGCGGCTCGTCGTTCGTTTACTCGACCTACCTCGGCGGGAGCGGCAATCCGGGGTCGCAGCAGGACAACGGCTTCGCCATCGCGATGGACTCCGCAGGTAACGCATACGTCACGGGAGCTACCGACGCGAAGAACTTTCCCGTGACGC
>DATINM010000062.1:0-16762 GCA_035474235.1 Pyrinomonadaceae bacterium | reverse complement strand
TGCGCGTTTCTTTGTGGTTCGAGCCAATGCTTTTTCCCGGTGCAAGAGCGCACTGTCATGTGCGTTCAAAATTACGGAGTTTGAGGCAAAGGCTTCACTCTAGCGGCGGGTTCGGGGGTTGTCAAGCAGGCGGTCGGTGCGACCCGTCGGCGCGCTTTTTCTATTGTCGCCGCGACGCAGCGGGGCTATGCTGTCGTCCTCAAATCGGGGCGGGCGCATCTAAAAATTCGGGATGAGAATATTTCGGGAACAATTCGCGGCGGCGCGGTGTCGAAGGTTACTGTTGAAGGGAAAGACGCCCTTCGACAGTCGCTTCCGGTTCGACGGAGGACGCCTGTGAGCTTCGGAGAGCCAATCGCCCTCCGCGTGCAAGCGGAAATGGAGAGGGCTGCCGACGCGGCGGCCTCGGCGGACGACCGCTCGCATTCGTCGGCGGAGGCGCAGTTCCTTGAAAGGCTCAAAGGCGGCGATGCGGCGGCGTTCAACCGGCTCGTCGAAGACCGCCACGGCGACATCTACGCGCTGCTCTGCCGCCTGACGGACGACGCCGAAGAGGCGCGCGACCTGACGCAGGAGACTTTCCTGCAAGCGTTCCGAAACATCGCGGGCTTCCGCGGCGACGCAGACCTTCGGACGTGGCTCTACCGCATCGCCGTCAATCAGGCGCGCAACCGCTGGCGCTGGTGGAAGCGACGACGACGCGACCGAACCGTCTCGCTCGACGCGCCCGCGGGCGATGAACGCGACGCGCCGCTCTCGGCAGGCATTCGCGACGACGGCGCGCGCGACCCCGAACAGCAGGCGCTCGCGCGCGAGCGCGAAGCGGCTTTGCTCTCGGCCATCCGAACGCTCTCGCGCACGTACCGCGAAGTCATCGTGCTCAGGGACATCGAGGGCTTGAGCTACGAGGAAGTTGCCACGGCGCTCGAATTGAACATCGGGACTGTTAAATCGCGGTTGTCGAGAGGCCGCGACGAACTTCGCAGAAGGCTCGAAGGCTCTTTGTAAATTAGTTTTCAGTTTCCGGTTTTCAGTTTTCAGTTTAATGGTGTCGTATCTTGGGCGACAGATTTCGACCGACCAAGCCGACAAACAAGAGGCTGAAAACTGAAAACCGGAAAAACTGTTCACTCGGATGGCTGACCCGCCCCGGCTCAAACCAACACCCCGGTGCCAGGTGGGTCAGGAAGCGGCGGGAGCGGTCTCGCCAACAGCGCGCGTTCGGTCGGAAGGCGCGTCGTGCGGTTTTGAAAACGCGGCCAGCAACACCCGTTCTTCTATCACCGCCCGGCGCGGCCCGAAGGCAAACGCGCGACGACAGGCAAGACGCGTGACAACTGCTTCCTTCTTAAAAGGGAGCGGCCGGGGTCGGCCAGCCATCCGGCATCGAAGGGTTCTAGGTGCCGGGTGCTAGGTTCTGGTTTTTACCTAACACCCGGCACTCAACCCCCAACACCCGTTTTATGATTACCTGTGAGGAATCGCAGAAGGCGTTTTCGCCGTACCTCGACGGCGCGTTGACGCGCGCGGCGGGCGACGCGCTGCGTCTTCATCTCGACGCGTGTCCCGTCTGCCGTCAACGGCTCGACGAGACTCGCTCGGTCGTCCGCGCCCTCTCGCTGCTGGCGCGACCCGCGACGCCGCCAAATCTTTCGGCTTCAATCAAGGACGCTCTGATCATCGAGCGCGCCGCGCGCGTCGCCAGTCCGCCGCTCACGCTCGCCGAGCAGGCCGCGCGATGGCTGAACACGCGGCTTATGCCTTACAGCGTCGGCGCGATCTATTCGATGATTCTCTTCGTGGCCGTGTTCGGCGCGCTGCGGCAGCAGTTGCGGGTTCTGAGCAATCTAGCCGATGCGGCTGCGCTCGAAAGCGCACAGCCGGACGGCGCGGCGGCGTCGAATGCGCCCGGCCTCTACGACGTGACGCGCCCGCTCTCGCCGAGCCTCGCAGTCGCCGCGCGCGCGCCCTTCACCGACGAGTCGCCGACGCTCAACCCGCGCGGCGCGCTCGCGGCGCTTACGCTCGCGCCGCCGAGCGTGGGACGGCCCGATGACGACGACATGATCGTCGTCGCCGACGTTTACGGCAACGGCAGCGCCTCGCTCGCAGCCGTCGTCACGCCGCCGCGCAACCGTCACATGATCGACGATCTTCAGAACGCGCTCCGCGAGAATCCGGCCTTCGTCCCCGCATCGCTCGACCGCCGCCCGCAGACTATGCGCGTCGTCTTCGTCCTGCAAAAAATGAACGTCGCCGACCGTGCTTATTAACTTCAAAGACTGAACGACGCGCGAACTAAAGCCACGCCGGAATCGAAAACGGCGTGGCTTTCATCTTCATACGGGCGCGAACCGGCCTATCACTTGATGTGCGTGTAAAGCTCGTCGGCCATCGAGGGGTTGACGGACAGAAGTTTCTGGTATGCCGCCATCGCCGATTTCTTGTCGCCGCTCTTGCGGTACGCGACGGCGAGATTGTAGAGCGCGCCCGCGTAGTCGGGCTTCAGACGGACGGCCTCGGCGTGCTCGGCCACGGCCTCCTTGTAGCGTCCGAGGCTGCCGAGCGCGACGCCGAGATTGTTGTGAGCCTCGGGCCAGTCGGCTCGGAGTCGTATCGCTTGATTGAACACGTCAACGGCTTGAGCGAAGAGTCTCTTCCTCTCGTCATCGTTCTTCGCGCCCGTCTGCGCGAGGTGGCCGAGTGCCGTGCCGAGGTTGAAATACGCGGCGGCCACGTCCGACTTCTTCGCGACTATCGGATTCAGCGTGTCAATCGCCTGCCGGTACTGGCCCATGTTGTTGTAAACCCATGCGAGGTTGACGCTCGCCTCCGTGTCGTCGGGCCGCAGCCTTACCGCGGTTTTCAGCGCGTCGGCGGCGTCCGGCCAGCGCTTCTCGCGCCCCAAAGAGTATCCGAGCCTCTCGTACAAGTCCTCGTCGTTCGCGTTGAGCCGCGCGGCGTCGCGGAACGCAGCCGCAGCGTCCGCGAAACGGTTGAGCGCGAAGCTTGAATCGCCCAGACCCTCGAATGCCTCGCCGTTCAGCGGCGCGACGCGCACGACCTGTTTGAAGGCTTCGGCGGCCTCCGCGTATCGTCCCTTCGCGTAGAGCGCCTCGCCGAGGTTGAGTTGAGCGTCGGGGTCGTCGGCGTTGATGGCGGCCGCGCGCCTGTATGCGTCAATCGCGTGGTCGGCGTCGCCTGCGGCGGTGTACTCGCCGCCGAGCGAGTCGAGCGTCTGCGCATCCTTCGGGTCGAGCCGCGAAGACTGCTCGTATGCGGCGGCGGCCTCCGCGTGCCTTCCCTGTTTCGCCAGCGACGCGCCGAGATAGTAAAAGGCGTCGGCGTCTTTCGCGTCGAGATGGGCGGCGCGCTGAAGAGGCTCAACCGCGTCGCCGTATTTGTCGAGAGAATAGAGCGCGAAGCCGAGGTTGTACTGCGCGTCCGCGAAGTCGGGCTTGAGCTTGACGGCCTGACGCAGAGGCTCGATTGCGTCCGCGTAGCGCTTCGCGTCAATCAGGGCGGCGGCCTTCGTGTTGAGCGACTCGGCGGTAGGCGTCCTCGGAGTCGGGCCCGTCCTCGAAGTTCCCCGGTGCGAAGTCGAGTTGCGCGATGCGGCGCTGCTGTTGCTCGCCTGTACTCGCGTCTTCGCTCGCGAGGGTTTGATGAAGACGCCCGCGCTGCTCGTCACGTCGCCGTCCTGCGCGCGCGCCGCGCCCGCGCACAGCAGCGCGAAGGCGAGCGACGAGGCGCAGGCCGACAGAAATTTCACGCCACGTTTCATCCGTCAGTCCGCCCCTTTCAAACTGTCCGACTCAGGCACGACCTCAATACTATCGCAGCGACGGCGGAAGGTTAAATGCTACAGCCCGGACGTGCCCGGTTCATCGCTTCCGCAGCCGAAAAGACGAGGCTGGCGGCGACTTCATCAACGCGCCGCGACCCGTCGCGGCACTCGCTTGACGCCTTCTCGCGAGGCGTGTTAGGTTTCGTGCCTGAACTTCCGTAAAGAAATTTTAGCGGTGAATCAGCCGAGTCGGACGAGGAGAAGGGTTTGAGCGCGACCGCACTCAAGCAGACGCCCCTGAACGCGCCGCACCGCCGTCTGGGCGGTCGCATGGTCGAGTTCGGCGGATGGGATATGCCCGTGCAGTACCCTGCGGGCACGGTCGAAGAGCACTTGCGGACGCGCACGCACGCCGGACTCTTCGACGTGTCTCACATGGGCGAGATGGAGGTGCGCGGGGCCGATGCAATCGCGCTCGTCAACCGCCTCTGCTCGAACGATGCGTCGAAACTCGTTGACGGTCAGGCGCAATACTCCGCGATCACGACTCCGGCGGGCACGGTCGTTGACGACCTTCTCGTCTATCGCTTCGGCCCCGAACACCTGCTTCTCGTCGTCAACGCCTCGACGACCGAGAAGGATTGGGACTGGATAACTTCGCACAAGCGCGACGAGCAGGCCACGCTCACGAATCGAAGCGCGGAGTTCTGCCAGCTTGCGATTCAAGGCCCCGATGCACTCGGCATTCTTCAGACGCTCACCGAGACTCCGCTCGAAGAGATCAAGTATTACCACTTCCGCGAGGGGAAGGTTGACGGCGTGCCCGCGATCATCTCGCGCACAGGATACACGGGCGAAGACGGCTTCGAGGTTTACGCCTCGGCGGACGAAGCCGAACGGCTCTGGCAGAAGATTCTCGACGCCGGGCGCTACGGCACGCCCGAAGGCGTCCTTCCCTGCGGACTCGCCGCGCGAAACACTCTACGGCTCGAATCAGCAATGGCACTCTACGGCCACGAGATCACGGAAGAGACGACGCTTCTGGAAGCCAACCTCGGCTGGATAACCAAACTCAACAAGGGCGACTTCACGGGGCGCGACGTGCTCGCACGACAGAAGGAAGAGGGACTCCGGCGCAAGCTCGTCGGCTTCGAGGTCACGGATCGCGGCATCGCGCGCGACGGGCAGGACGTTTACGTGGGCGGCGAGCGAGTCGGCTACGTCACGTCGGGCAGCCCCGCGCCATATCTTAAAAAGAACATCGGCATGGCCTACGTCACGTTCGAGCACGCGAACACGGGTCAGGAGATTCAGATTGACGTGCGCGGTCGAATGGTCGGCGCGCAGATCGTCCCCGTGCCGTTCTACAAACGAGAGAAGAAGTGAGAGCAGTTTTCAGTTTTCGGTTTTCAGCTTGCAGCATTGAAGAGTCAAATCGCTCGCTTCTGAGGTCGCAAAGAAAGTGCCGGCGCTCAGTCAAAGGCGAATAACCGAAAACCGAAAACTGAAAACTGAGGAGAATTATGGCAAACGTCCCGGAAGGTCTTTACTACAGCAAGGATCACGAGTGGCTGAAGGTCGAGCGCGACTCGGCCACGGTCGGCATCACCGACCACGCACAGTCGTCTTTGGGCGACGTTGTTTACGTCGAACTGCCGAAGGTCGGCGACTCGTTCTCGGCACACGACACGTTCGGCTCGGTCGAGTCGGTGAAGGCCGTCTCGGAACTCTTCCTCCCGGTCGCGGGCGAAGTCACGGAGGTCAACGAGTCTTTGAACGACGAGCCTGAGAAGGTCAACAGCGACCCCTACGGCGACGGCTGGATGGCTCGCGTCAGGCTCTCGAACGCGGGCGAGGTTGACGGCCTGCTCAACGCCGCCGAGTACGAGGACTACATCAAGTCGGAGGCTGAGTAGTAAGCGGTGCGTTACATCCCTAACTCGCCGGAAGAGCGTCAGGAGATGCTGCGCGGCCTCGGCCTCTCGTCGGCGGAAGAACTCTTCGACTCGATTCCCGCCGACATACTCCTTCGCGAGCCGCTGAAGACTCCCGCCGCGCTCTCCGAGACCGAACTCCTCGAACGCTTCGAGTCGCTGGCCGCGAAGAACGCAGCCGCGCGCCGCCCGAACTTCATCGGCGCGGGCGCTTACACGCACTACGCGCCGACGATTGTTGACAGCCTCATCCAGCGCTCGGAATTCTTTACCGCCTACACGCCGTACCAGCCGGAAATCTCGCAGGGCACGCTGCAAGCCATCTTCGAGTTTCAGACGCTCGTCTGCCAACTCACGGGCATGGACGTTGCCAATGCCTCGATGTACGACGGCTCGACCGCGACGGCCGAGGCGGTCTTGATGGCCGAGCGCGTCACGCGCCGCTCGCGCGTCCTCGTCTCCGGCGCGGTGCATCCCGAATACCTGAAGGTTGCAGAGACTTACGTCTCGCACGCAGGCATCGAGCTTGGGCGTCTCGACTACGACGAGGCGACAGGCCGCACCACGCTCGACGACGCGGCGCTCGACAAGACGGTCGCTGCCGTCATCATCCAATCGCCCAACTTCTTCGGCTGCGTTGAAGACTTAAAATCCTTCGCCGACAAAGTTCACGCCGCGGGCGCGCTCGTCGTCGCGGTCGTCACCGAGAGCGCTTCGTTCGGACTCCTGCGCTCGCCCGGCGCGTGCGGCGCTGACATCGTCGTGGCGGAGGGACAGTCCTTCGGCGTGCCCGTCTCGTTCGGCGGCCCTTACGTCGGGCTGTTCGCCACGCGCGAGCAGTACGCGCGACAGATTCCGGGCCGTCTTGCGGGGCTTGCTTACGACAAGGAGGGCCGCCGCGGCTTCGTCCTCACGCTCGCCACGCGCGAGCAGCACATACGCCGCGAGAAGGCCACCTCGAACATCTGCACGAACGAGGGACTCATCGCTCTGGCCGCAACCATTTACATGACGACGATGGGCCGCGCCGGACTGCAAGAGGTCGCGGCGCAGTGCGCGCAGAAGGCCGCATACGCGCGCAAGGCAATCGCCGCGCTCGGAGGCTTCACGCTTCCGCACTCCGCGCCCGTCTTCAACGAATTCGTCGTCCGCGCGCCCGTCGAAGCGAAAGGGCTTCTGCGAAGACTCGCCGACGAGCACAACGTCACCGGCGGACTCGAACTTTCGCGCTACTTCCCCGAACGCCCCAACGACTTCCTCGTCTGCGTCACAGAGACGAACAAGCGCGCCGACATTGACGCGCTCGTCAAAGGGCTTACGGAAACTCAAAGTTCAAAGCTCAAGATTCAAAGTTGAAGCCGAATTGAACCTTGAGCAGTGCTTGGCCTGTGAACGAACTTTAAACTTTGAACTATGGCTTTGAAAGCAACGCCGCACATCACGCAGAACGAGGCGCTGGTCTTCGAGCGCTCGCAGACCGGAAGGCGCGGATTCCGCCTGCCCGCGCTTGACGTTGACGAGACGCCGCTCGACGAATTGCTGCCCGCGGAACTGCGGCGCGAGGACGACCTTGAAGGTGTGCCGGAGTTGAGCGAGCCTGACGTTGTGCGCCACTTCACGCGCATCTCGACGTGGAACTACAACATCGACCTCGGCCTCTACCCACTCGGCTCGTGCACGATGAAGTACAACTCGCGCTTGAACGAACGCGTCGCGCGCATCGCGGGCTTCGCGAATCTTCACCCGCTCACGCCGGAAGAGGACGCGCAGGGCGCGCTCGAAGTGATGCACGAGCTTCAGCAGCACCTCGCCGAGATAACGGGGCTGCCCGGCGTCTCGCTCCAACCCGCGGCCGGCGCGCACGGCGAGATGACGGGCGTGATGATGATTCGCGCCTTCCTCGACGCGCGCGACGGAACGGGCGACGCGGGCGAGGCTCGACGCAACGTGATGCTCATTCCGGACTCGGCGCACGGCACTAACCCTGCGTCGGCGCATCTTTCGGGCTTCAACGTCAAGACGATTCGCTCGACGCCCGAAGGTCTGACAGACCTCGAACACCTGCGCGAGCTTTGCGCATCGGGCGACGTAGCCGGACTGATGCTGACGAACCCGAACACGTGCGGCATCTTCGAGCGCAACATCCGTGAGATTTGCCGCGATATCCACGACGCGGGCGGACTCGTTTACATGGACGGCGCGAACATGAACGCGCTCGTCGGCGTCGCGCGCCCCGGCGACATGGGCGTTGACGTGATTCATCTGAACCTTCACAAGACCTTTTCCACACCGCACGGCGGAGGCGGCCCCGGCTCAGGCCCCTGTTGCTCGACGAAGGAACTCGAACCGTTCCTTCCCGTCCCGCGCGTCGTCAAGGAAGGCGACGATTTTCGCCTCGACTCCGAATGCCCGCAGTCCGTCGGTCGCGTCAAAGCCTTCTACGGAAACTTCGGCATGCACCTGCGCGCGCTCGCCTACATCTTGACGCACGGCAACGACGGGTTGCGCGAGGCGACCGAGGCAGCGGTCTTAAACGCGCGCTACATCTCGCACGGACTCGCAGACACTTTCGACAAGCCGTTCGACCCGCCGCCGATGCACGAGGTTCTCTTCACCGACAAGCGGCAGACGCGAAAAGGTGTCCACACGCTCGACATAGCGAAGCGCCTGATTGATTACGGCTTCCACCCGATGACGATCTACTTCCCGCTCATCGTGCAGGGCGCGATGCTCATCGAGCCTACCGAGTCGGTCGGTCGCTCGGAGCTTCAGCAGTTCGTCGAGGCGATGAAGGAGATCGCGCGCGAAGCCGTCGAGGAGCCGGACACGGTTCTCAACGCGCCGCACACGACCCGCATTGGCCGACTCGACGAAGCCGCAGCCGCGCGCAAGCCCGTCCTGCGCTGGCGGCCCGCGGAAAAAACCGCGACCGCTTGAGCCTCAGATTTTCAAACCGACCAAGACCGGCTGCCGTCTGAGTTATCAAGGGGGTTCAGGTCAATGTGGTTCAGACGTTGTAGAAATCTTTTTCTCGCGCTTCTCCTACTCTTCACGCTACCGACCTGCACGCGCACTCAGAACGCCAACACACAGCCGCGCGTCGCTCTGCTCGCGCTCCGCGCGTCGCGCCTGTTCGACCCGGCGAGCGGGCAGACCTTGAAGGACGCGGTGATTATCGTCGAAGGCGATAAAGTCTCGGCTGTCGGCGCGGGGCTTTCGATTCCGCGTGAAGCGAAAGTCATCGACCTCGGCGACGTGACCGTGCTGCCCGGCCTCATCGACGCGCACACGCACATGACTTACCACTTCGACAAGTCAGGCCATTTCGGACTGACGTGGGATGCCGGGCCGGACATCACTCTGAAGTACGCGGAGGAGAACGCCCGGCGCACGCTCGAAGCCGGCTTTACGACCGTGCGAAATCTCGGCGCGGGCGAGCGCGTTGACATTCGTCTGCGCGACGAGATAAATCACGGCGACGCGCAGGGGCCGAGGATGCTCGTCTCCGGCGAGCCGCTTACCTCGGACGAGATGCGCGGACTCGAAGACGAGGCGGCGCGCGTCAAACGCATTCGCGACTTCGTACAAGCGCGCATCGGTGAGGGCGTTGACGTGATAAAAATCTTCGAGGGCGTTGACGAAGACGGGAAGGCCGTCTTCAGCGCCGAGGAGATTCGCGCCGCGGTCGAAGAGGCACAGCGAGCGCACCTGCGCGTCGCCGTCCACGCGCACGAGGCCGCGGCGATAAAGGCGGCGGTCAAGGGCGGCTGCACATCCATCGAGCACGGGACGTTCCTCGACTCAGAGGCAATCAAGCTGATGGTCGAGAATCACACGACGCTCGTGCCTACACTCTACCTTCCGACCCACTACCTCGAAAACAAGGACAAGTTCGCCTTCGACGATTCGACGTGGGATTTCTTCGAGCGGCTTCGCGCCGGCAACCTCGAAAACACTCGGCGCGCGAGAAAGGCAGGCATAACCATCGTCTCAGGCTCGGACGCGGTGGCCGGCGTTCACGGCCACAACGCACGCGAAATCGAGTGGCTCGTCAAGGCCGGACTCACACCCGCCGAAGCTCTGCGCGCAGCGACCGTTGACGCCGCGCGCCTGCTCGGACTCGAAGAGAAGGTCGGCGAGATAAAACCCGGCGAGTTCGCAGACATCATCGCCGTCGCGGGCGACCCGACGAAAGACATCGGCGCTGTCGAACACGTCGAGTTCGTGATGAAGGGCGGTCAGGTCGTCAGGGAAGAGATAAAGATTCAGGCTCGCTGAGTTCAGAATCGCCCGCGCAGTTTTTCGTAAGTCGCACGCAAATCTTCGGGCAGCACGCGCGTCTCGCCGACGGTGGTCATAAAATTTGCGTCGCCGTTCCAGCGCGGCAGAACGTGAAGGTGTAGATGATCCGATACGCCCGCGCCCGCCGCGACTCCGAGATTCATCCCGAGGTTGAAGCCGTG
Source organism: Pyrinomonadaceae bacterium (assembly GCA_035474235.1). GTDB lineage: Bacteria > Acidobacteriota > Blastocatellia > Pyrinomonadales > Pyrinomonadaceae > QHXN01. The sequence continues at coordinate 6,578 of DATINM010000062.1, read as the reverse complement.
CGCGCCGTAAACCTCTTGCAGAAGTCCTTGCGCTCGCTTCGCCAAGTCCATCATCTCGTCCGAGGTTTCTTTGTCGAGCGCGGCGAAGTCCGCTGTGTGCTCGAAGGGGACGATCATGAGGTGGCCGCTCGTGTAAGGATAGATGTTCAGGACGACGAAGTTCAGACGCGCGCGGTGGAGTATAAACGCGCTTTCGTCGTCCCCCCTCGCCGGTATCGAGCAGAAGACGCACGCCTCGCCCGCGCCCGTCTTCTCCCCGCTAGAACCTTTGATGTAGTCGTAGCGCCAAGGTGTGTAGAGCCTGTCCACTCGCTCACCTGCCAGCGGCATCCAAAGTCCGACCGATTCACATCAGCGGGGGCGTCTGGCTGCCTCCGCTCTCGTCTCCGCCGGCTTGCTGCGGAGCGGTGCCGCCAACGTCCGCGGCGTGCTGCGAAGACGCGCCGATCTCCTCGTTGATGAGTTCCTTTAGTTCCTTGCCGGGCTTGAAGTAAGGGACTCGCTTGGCGGGGATGTCAACGGGGTCGCCGGTCTTCGGGTTGCGGCCACGACGCGCGCCGCGCTCGCGCACGCGGAAACTGCCGAAGCCGCGAAGCTCGATCTTCTCGCCCTGATTCAGCGTGTCTATGATGCTCTCGAAGACGATCTCTACGAGCCGCTCGGCGTCTTTTTTCGTAAGCTCCGCCGCACGCGCCACGTCTTCAACCAACTCTGCTTTCGTCATGGTCTCCACCTCTTCAGGCTCCCGTTGAAAGCTTCCGCCGAAATTTCCGGGCAAGTTTGAGTTTAGGAGTTCAAAGCCTGTGCGGTAACTTAGCAGAAATCGCGAACGCCTACAAGGTCTAAACGCCCGCGCAGCCAAGCACTTAGCGTGCGTCCTCGCCGGAGCCTTAGCGCGGCTTCCGGCTGTTGTTCCAGCCGGCCCCGCGCAAAGGAAGAGAATGCAAAAGCCCCGCGCCGAAGTTTGCAAACTTCGGCGCGGGGCGCGCACTCTCGATTGGCCGCGATTAGCGGTTCTCTTCCCCGCCCGCGTCGCCGCCGCCTGAACGCTTGTTGAAGAAGTCGGCCAACTCGCCCAAAGAAGCCATGCCGCCGCCCGCGTCTGTCGAGTAGCTCTTCACGTCAAGGATAGGCTCGTCGTGCTTGGCCGCGCGGTGCGAGAGTCCGATCTTCTTCGACTCAGACTCGATGCGGAGTATTCGGAAGTCCATCTCTTGTCCGATCTGCGCGGCGTCCTCGGGGCGCTCGACCCTCTCGTCGGACAACTCCGAGACGTGGCACAACCCTTCGAGTCCGTCCGCCAACTCGACGAACGCGCCGAAGTTCGCAAACCGCGTGATCTTGCCGTGCACGATGTCGCCGGGCTTGTGCTCGTTGACGAACTTGTCCCACGCGCTCGGCTCTGTGTCCTTGATAGAAAGCGAGAGGCGTCGGTTGTCAACGTCAATGTTCGTGATGACGGCCTCGATCTCCTGCCCCTTCTTGAGCATCTCGCCGGGATGTTTGATGCGCTTGTTCCAAGAGATGTCTGAGACGTGGACGAGTCCGTCAACGCCGTCCTCGACCTCGACGAACGCGCCGAAGTCTGTCAGGTTGCGTATGCGCCCGCGGACGCGGTCGCCGACGTGGAAGCGCTCCTGCAAAGTCTCCCAGGGGTTCGGCTGCGTCTGCTTCATGCCGAGGCTGATGCGCCGGTTCTTCGGGTCAACGCCCAAGACTTCGACTTCGACCGTCTCACCGGGCTGGACGAGCTTTGAAGGATGCTTCATGCGCTTCGACCATGTCATCTCGGAGACGTGGACGAGGCCCTCGACGCCCGCCTCAAGCTCGATGAACGCGCCGTAGTCTGTGACCGAGGCGATCTTGCCCTCCATGCGCCTGCCCGCCGGGAAACGCTCGATGACCGACTCCCAAGGGTCGGGCAGAAGTTGTTTGTAGCCTAAAGAGACGCGCTCGCGCTCCTTGTCGAACTTCAAGACCTTGACCTGAACGTTATCGCCGACGTGGAACATATCGCCGGGATTCTGCAAGCGGCCCCAACTCATGTCGGTGACGTGGAGCAGGCCATCGATGCCGCCGAGGTCAACGAACGCGCCGTAGTCGGTCAGGTTCTTTATCTGGCCTTCGACGATGATTCCCTCTTCGAGATTGTTGAGCGTCTCGCCCTTCTTGCCCTCGTTCTCCTGTTCGAGAATCGCCTTGCGCGATAGAACGACGTTCGAGCGCTTGCGGTTGAGCTTGATGACCTTCGCCTCGATCTCCTGATTGCGCAAGCTTTCGAGGTTGCGGATGGGCCTTATGTCAACCTGCGAGCCGGGCAGGAAGGCCGCGACGCCGTCAATGTCAACGCGCAGTCCGCCCTTGACGCGCTCGACGACCTTGCCCTTGACCGGCGCACCCTCGCGGTATGCCTTCTCAAGCTCGTCCCAGGCGCGCATGCGAACGGCGTCGGCGCGAGAGAGCAAGGGAACGCCCTCCTGCGACTCCATGCTCTTGATGAGCACTTCGACCTCGTCGCCGCGCTTGACCGTCGGCTCGCCGCCCTCGGTGAATTCTTCAATCGGGACTGCGCCCTCCGACTTGAAGCCGAAGTCAATGACGACGCCCCGCTCCGTGATGCCGACGACGATGCCCTTGACGACCGAGCCTTCTTGGAAAGCGGCCTGCTCTTGCTCGTACTGGTCGAGCATCGCGCCGAAGTCGAAGTCTGACGATCCGCCGCGCGGCTCTTCGTCGTCGGCGTCTCTCATCGGGACGGACGCGGCGTTCGCGGGCGAGGCTGCTTCGGTCGGGGCCGCGTTCGATTCGCCGGGCACCTGTGTCTGATTCTCTGCCGTGGCCGGGGCAGTCGAAGCCGTCGCCGTCGCCGCCGCGCTCGCCGCTGTGTCGCCGCGCTCGCCCGCTTCGTTTGAAGCGGCTGCGGGCGATGTCTGTTCGTTCTGGTTGTCGCCGTTCGTGGGCTTTTCGTTTTCGGTTGACATGAACTCCTGTCGGACTCCTGCTCGATTAATCCGGCGCGAACGCGCTATCCCTCCCGCGCCTCTCCCGGCGGCAAAATTCGGCACGCATAAAAAATCAAGACGGTCAAAGCCTGCGAGCGAGCGCCGAATCAATGCCGAGAGTAGCTTTAGTTGATTGACGGATGAAGAGGATTACTGAGGCGGGAGATTCGAGCCGCTTATTCAGAAAAAAAAGAAGCAAACGTGGTCTCAATTTTTCCTCATGCCCGTGGATCACCCGCGTGACCCGCCAATCACCAAGCTATTCTGCCAGGTAGGTCAGCAATTTACACAGCCGGACAACGAAGTGTCAAGGCGGAAGGAAGGTAAAAGTAAAAAGGCGAAAGATGAAGAGATGACGATGCCATTCGCTCTTTCGCCTTTTGCCTTTTTACTCCTGCCTTTACTTCGTCGCCGCCGCGTCCGAGCCGCGGCGCGCCACATAGACTCCGGCGGAGTGCGTGCCGACGAAAATTTTTCCGGTATCGCGCGGATCGAAGGCGAGCGCCCAGACTCTGCGGCTCGGTAGCGGCGGGTCGAGCCGCTGCCAACTCATGCCCGCGTCCGTCGAGCGGAAGACGCCGCCGCCTTCGGCCTCGCTGAAGACGCGACCGCCGCGCTCGTATGCGTTGCCGACGAAGACCTCGTCCGGGTTCTCAGGGTTGACGAGCACGCTCGTGAAACTGCCCAACGGCAGGCCGCCTCCGCGACGCAGCCAGTGCTGCCCGCCGTCGTGCGAGACGTAGAGCGTCTGCGTCGTCCCGGCGTAAATATTGTCGGGGCGCTTCGGGTCGCGCTCGATGACGTTGACGGGGGCTTCGGCGGGCACGCCGCGCGCCTGCTCCCAGGTCTTGCCCGCGTCGTGCGTTACCAGAACGCCTGAGTTCGACGTGCCGACGAGGATCGTCTGCGGGTCTCCGGCGCTCGCCGAGACGCAGAGCGTGCGCGCGTCGAGACCCTGGCCGTATGGCACGCGCGTCCAGCCCTTGTCGAGGTCGTAGCTGCGGAACAGTCCGGCGTTCGTCGCCGCGAGCATCCCGGCGTGGCCGTCCTGCTCGTCGCCCGCGTAGGCGAGCGCGTTGATCGTATCCGTCAGGAAGATCGGCGCGCTCTGCATCGCGTCGGCGACCGCGCCCGCCTCCTGCATTCCGCCCGCGAGTCCGAGCGCGACCAGAGTCGGCGCGTCGAACTTGCCAGTGACGGGGATGTTCTTGTCGGCCTGAAATTTTCTGAGTACGGAGACGGTGCGTGTGCCGGCGACTCCGTCGGGCGTGCCAACGTCGTAGCCTGCGAGGTTGAGCGCCGCCTGCGCGCGCTTCACGGTCTCGTTCGACGACGGCCTGACCGCGACGCTCGGCGTCGGAGTCGGCGGCGCGGCGCTCTCTTCCGCGTGCGTCGCTTCCGGCGAAGCCGTGCGCGCAGCGCTGCCGCGTGTCGCGACGCGACGGCCCGTGCCATGATGCGACGCGACGCGCGCCCCGGCAGTCGAGCCGACGGTTGTCGCGGCGTGCGCGGTGCTGCCACGACGCGTTCTGCCGCGAGCGGGCGTGCGCGGCTTCGACGCGGTGACGGGCGACCAGGAAGCGCCGCGGTCGGTCGAGCGGTAAAGTCCGTAGTTCGTGCCGAGGTAGATCGTGTTTCCGTCTTTGCCGTCTTGCAGAATCGAGTAGGCTATCAGGCGGCTCGGCATGTTGCGCGCCGAGAGTTGCCATGTCTCGCCATCGTCGTTCGAGACGTAGAAGTATCCGCCGCCGGTCGCGGTGTTGATGGTCGTTGCGTAGATTCGTCCGGGCTTCTCGCGGTCGGCGAGGATGGCGTATGCGCGACGGCCCGAATAGCCTCCGTTCGACGGAGCGAAGTTGCGCCCCCCGTCGTGCGAGATCATCACGCCGTAATTGTTCGTGCCGATGTAAACCGTATCGGGGTTCTTCGGGTGGACGGCGATGGCATTGACCTCGAAGCTCTGTCGATTGGTCGTCACTTTCCAGTCGCCGCCACCGTTCGTTGACATCCAGAAGCCCTCGGTCGTGCCGGCGTAGATCGTGTCGAGGCGCGCGGGGTTCTGAAGAATCGAGCGCGTGCGGCGCGACTGCGAAGGGATGCCGTTTACCTTGCGCCACGTCTCGCCCGCGTTGCGCGTCTCGTAGATGCCGCTGCATGCCGACATGATGACGTGGTTCGAGTCGCGGTCGTCAATCGAGATGGCGAAGATGTCCGAGTCGTCAATGATTCCGGTCTTCGTTATCTTCCAACTCTGCCCGCCGTCTGTTGACTTGTAAGGCAGATACCATGTGCCCGCGTAGAAAACGTCAGTGTTGCGCGGGTCAACGGCAAGCGATTCAACGTCAATCAGTCCGGGCGTCGCGGAGGTGTCAAGCTGTCTCCAAGTCTCGCCCGCGTCGTCCGAGCGCCAGACGCCCTTGCTCGTGCCCGCGAGCATGATGTCCGGGTTCTTCGACGACTGCGTGAGCGCGTGAATGTCCACGCCCTTTAACTGCCCGGCCTCGCGCCAGGACTTCCCGCCGTCGGTCGTCTTGAAGAAGCCGCCCGTCTCCTTGTGCCTTTGCGCTGCGGCGTAAATCGTCTGCGAGTCGCGCGGGTCTATGATGAGGTTGTCAACGAGGAGGCCGGGGTGGTTGAAGGCTTCGAGGCGCAACCAGTTCTGACCGCCGTCGGTCGTCGTGTAAATCTGCCCGTCAATCGTCCCGAAGTAGAGTCGTTCAGGATCTCGCGGGTCAACGACGAGCGAGCGCACGTCGCCGCCGAGCGGCCCCGTCACCTCCCAATTCAGAAGTCGGGACGCGGAAGCGTCTGGGTCTTTGTCACTCGCGGCCAACGTCGCCGGCGCGAGCGAAAAGAGAAGGGCGAACAGAACTAGAGCCGAAGGTATCTTCTTCAACGAGCGATTCATTTTCATCTGGAGCACCACGGTATTCAAATTCTTCGAGCTTCGCGGCGGGAGGTTTTGAACCGCGCGGCTATTATCCTCATCAAACGCTTCTTTGCAAAGTCCAGCGCGGACAGAAAACGCGGAACTCGATAGGATGCCTGAGAAAAATCGGCAGTTGTACGAAATGCCGAAGCTCGCCCCGGACTTTAAACAAGCGAGGCGGCCTGAAAGAAAACTTATGAATAGAGAAGCTGCGTCACACAAGGCGAAGGAAGCACTCACGAAATCGAGGCGGCAGACGCTCGTAAAAATTCGATGTGGCACGCGTCGCGCCTTGATGCTTCCTTGCTTTGAAAAGCGAAGCGGGCGACGCCACCCTTTCGAGATACGTCGCCCGCTTTCGGTTAGTGCCGCGCCCTCATCTTCCGACGGCGCGGGCCGGATTTAAGGTTTACTCGTCGTCGTCGTCGTGGCCGCGCCTTCTCCCTCTTCGCGGCGCCGGCCCCGTCTGCACCTCCGACGGTTGCACCGTCGGTGACGCCGTCGGTGGCGCCGCTCCACTCGGCACTACCCACAACTCCACCGTCAAGTCCTCCTTGTACCCGCCATCGACTGTCACCACTCGCGATGCATCTATCCCGCGCGTCGTCACAAGGTAGTCCTTCGCTCGGTCGCAGCGCCTCTGCGCC
>DATINM010000061.1:0-13437 GCA_035474235.1 Pyrinomonadaceae bacterium | reverse complement strand
CGCTTTCTACTTTAGCCGCCTCAGTCGCGCTGACTTGGCGCGGGCTGGCAATCAGAAAGTTGATGTAGTCTTCATCCGAGCACTTCGGCGGATTCATGCGCCTTTTTGTACTACTTCTTTTTCAACTGCGTAACCTCTAATCTCTTCGCCTATTCTCAAAGAGAGGCACGGGGTTTGTCTGTTCGTGTCAAGACAACGGCGTCAGCGAGCAGTTTTAGGACAGGGCGGACTCCGCCTTGCGGCGGCGATGTCCGAAAACAATTTTTCGCAGGGGGGAAGACGAGATGGCAGCGAGTGAAGAGACTTTAATCAACGTCGGTCGGCAGGCCGAGTCGGGCGACACGAATGCAAAGGCGGGTCAGGGCGTTAACGTCGGAGAGATCGAGCGCTGGGCTTCGGCGATAGGCGGCGGGGCGCTCGCGCTCTACGGCATCACGCGCGGGAGTCTGGGCGGCATCGCGCTGGGTCTGGTCGGCGCGGCGCTCATACAGCGCGGCTATTCGGGCCACTGCAATCTGTACGAGGCGATTGGATACAGCAGCGCGGGCGACGCGTCTCTGCGCAACAGCGAGAACGTAAGCGTGCCCGCCGAGCGCGGCATCAAGATAGAGAAGAGCGTAACGATCAACCGCACGCCCGAAGAGCTTTACAGCTTTTGGCGCGACTTCGAGAACCTACCGCGCTTCATGAATCATCTCGAATCCGTGCGCGAGACGCGCGAGGGTCGCTCGCACTGGGTCGCGAAAGCGCCCGCAGGCAAGAGCGTCGAGTGGGATGCGGAAATCTACAACGAGAAGGAGAACGAGTTGATCGCGTGGCGCACGCTCGAAGGCTCGGACGTTGCGAGCGCAGGCTCCGTCCGCTTCGAGCCTGCTTCGGGCGGTCGTTCCACGAACGTTCGCGTCACGCTCAAGTACGACCCGCCGGGCGGCAGGATCGGCGCGCTCGTCGCGCGACTCTTCGGCGAGAACCCTGAGCAGCAGATCGAGGAAGACATCGGGCGCTTCAAGCAACTGATGGAGACCGGCGATGCCGAGACGACAGACCGGCCTTCGGGTCGCGGCGCGTCGGCGGGAAAGTAGAGAGCAGGGGCCAGACCGGCAGCATTCGGTCGGCGGGCGCTATCGTGTAGTTAAGATTTCAGAATCTTTATTAGAGCGACCGCCCGCCGACTTTGGCTTTGCGAATGCCGCGCAGAGTTTGTCAACGGGACGGAAATTTTTTCAAGGGAGTGAGAGATGGCGGACGAGAAGGAGAAAGTTGATCAGCGGATCGGGCACGACAGCACGACAGCGCCCGGCGGCAACAAAGAGCGGACGGGCGATCCGGGACGCACGCCCGGCAAGGCCGAGGGCGACGAGGAGACTGCCGACGAAGACCTTCGGCGATAAGGCCGGGGCGTCTTAGCGAACGTAAAATCCGGCCTTGAGTCGAACCAGACGGCAACTCTTCTCTCGAAGAGAAGCAATGCCGGATGTCCGATTCAAGGCCGGATTGCACTTGGGCGAAGTGCCGCCGCCGACTGCGAGTCATGGATAATCTTTAAGAGGTCGCGGTCGCGTCCGAAGACCGCTGTTAAAAATCTCCGGCCAAAAGAAAGTCCCGCACGTCTAAATCTGCCAGCCGGAGACTTGCCCCTCGCCGAATGCCGGCCACGATTTGAGTTAATAATTGTTTCGCCGGGGCGCGGCGTGGTATATTTTTTTAGGCTCGAAAGACAGGCTATAGACCTGCGAACATCCCGCCCCGACTGAACTTGACAGACCTCACATCGGAAAAGACCTTCAGGCGGAGTCCTAATGAAAGATCATCGTTACTTCAGCGTTTACGCGCTTCATGCGCGGTGGCTGTCGGCCTGCGTCGTCCTCTCGTTTCTGTGCCTCGTGGCTTCCGCGCAGGTCGCGCCGGGCAGCCCCGTGCTCCTGACGGAAGGCACGGGCACGACGACACGCGGCGTCGCATACGACGCCATTACGTTCCGCGCCGAGCCGTTTACCTCCGTCTCGCCGTACAACTGGAACGCCGACAAGACGAACACGCGCGACCAGCAGACGCGCTTGATGATGTTCGCGATGAACCTGAACCTGCTCGCGGGCGAGGGCGCGAACGCGCTGACCGCCGACGCACAGGACGCCGCGGGAAAGGTCTATCCGTTAAAGGTCGAGTCGCTGACGAACCCGCTCGTTGGCGGCGCGCCGCAAGGATGGCTCTACGCGGTCGTGCTCCGGCTCGACGACTCGATGACGGACGCGCTCGGCGACGTGCTCGTGCGAATCAGCCTGCACGGACTCTCTTCCAACCGCGTCCGTATCGCCATCGGCCAGACGGGCGGCGGCCCTTCGACCGACGCCGCCAACGAGATCATCGCCGCCGCGCCCGCGACACCGCCCTTGCCGACGCCGACGCCGACGCCGAAGGCTTACGGCCCCGGCGATGCTTCGGTCGCCGACATACATCGTCTCTTGGAGCAGGCGACGTGGGGGCCGAAGGGCGACGGCAGCGACGTGTCGCACGTGCAGCAGATCGGCATCCGCGCGTTCCTCGACGAGCAGTTCGCCGCGCCCGTCGCGAACCCGTCGAAAGGCTCGGACTGGCCCGACCTGACCTTCCCGGCTGACGACATCAACGACGCGAACTTCGGCTGTCCTTCGACGAAGCCCTCCGACCCGAACTACAATCAGGCCGCCTGCACGCGCGACAACTACTCGGTCTATCCTTTGCAGAAGCAGTTTTTCTCGAACGCGCTCGCGGGCCAGACGCAGTTGCGCCAACGCGTCGCCTTCGCGCTTCACCAGATTCTCGTCGTCTCCGCGCTGGACGAGAACCGCCCTTCGTGGATGACACCTTACTTGCAGGCGCTCGACCGCAACGCCTTCGGCAGCTACCGGACGCTGCTCGGCGACGTGACTCTGACGCCCGCGATGGGCGACTACCTCAACATGAACCAGAGCACGGCGTCCAGCCCGAACGAGAACTTCGCGCGCGAGGTGAATCAACTCTTCTCGGTCGGCGTGAACCAACTCAACGTGGACGGTAGCCCCGTTCTTGACTCGCAAGGGAATCCCGTCCCGACCTACACGCAGACCGACGTGTCTGCATTCACGCGCGTCTTCACCGGCTGGCGATTCGCAACCGCTTTCCAGAACGGCGTCACGAACTATCGCGACCCGATGACGCCGCGCGGCTCGACGAATCACGACACAGGCTCGAAGAATCTTTACGGCACGGTGCTCGCGGGATGCCCCGGCGCGAACAACAACACGAACCCGACGAACGCGCAATGCGCGCAGACCGAATTGAACGCCGCGCTCGACGTGATCTTCAATCACCCGAACGTCGGCCCGTTCGTCTCAAGGCAACTCATCCAACATCTGGTCACAAGCAACCCTTCGCCCGCATACGTCCAGCGTGTCGCTTCGGTCTTCAACAACGACTGCAACGGACTCTACCCCGAAAGCCCCTGCGGCACGCGCGGCAACCTCAAAGCGGTCGTGCGAAACATCTTGCTCGACCCGGAGGCGCGCGGCGACGTGAAGACAGATCCGAACTACGGCAAGCTCCGAGAGCCTGCGCAGTACATCAACAACATCCTGCGCGCCTTCAACGCGACGAGCGACGGCGTGCTCGGCAGTCAGTCGCGCGGCGGAGATCTCCCCGGCCAACTCGACCAACCCGTCTTCCAGCCGACGACCGTCTTCAGCTACTACATGCCCGACTATCAGGTGCCCGGCACGAAAGTTCTCGGCCCGCAGTTCCAGATTCTCTCGACGCTGACGACTCTCAGGCGCGCGAACGTCGCCAACACGCTCATCTACTCCGGCATCGGCACGGGCGCGAACAATCCCACGGGCACGCAACTCAACATCGCTTCGCTCGACGCGCTCGCCGCGGGCGACGGAACGGGCGGACAACTCGTTGACCAGTTGAACGCGCTGCTGCTTCACGGCACGATGTCCGCGCAGATGCGGAGCGCGATCATGACGGCGTTGCAGAGCATTCCGACGAGCAATCCGCACGGACGCGCGCAGACAGCGGTCTATCTCGTCGTGACTTCATCGCAGTACGACGTGCAGAGGTAAACGAATCATGGCCCATTCACGCAGAGACTTCCTACGCAACACGGCCTGTGCCCTCGGCGGCGTCGCGCTCGCATCAACGGTCGAGAGCTTGGGGCTGGTAAGCGCATACGCGCAGGCGCAGGCCGCCTCGGACTACCGCGCGCTCGTCTGCATCTTCATGTCGGGCGGGAACGACTGTAACAACACGGTCGTTGACATCAACCAGTTCACGAGCTACAGCAACGTCCGCGGCGCTTCGGGACTCTCGCTCGCGCAGTCAAGCCTCATTCCGATTTCGCCGCCGAGCGGCTCGTACGGCCTGCATCCGGGCCTCTCGCCGGAGGTCGGCACGCCGGGGGCGGCGAAGGGCTTGCTCGACGTTTGGACTGCGGGCAAACTCGCCGTCGTCGCAAACGTCGGCCCGCTCGTCGAACCTCTGACGCGCACGACCTACCAGAACGGCACGGGCAAGAAGCCTCTGCAACTCTTCTCTCACTCGGACCAGGTCGGCCTCTGGCAGTCTTCGATTGCGAACAACGCGAGCCAGACGGGTTGGGGCGGTCGCGCCGCGGACAAGACCGCCGCGCTCAACGGCTCGGCCACGTTCCCGCAGATCATAACGATTGCGGGCATCAGTCTTTTCGTCACAGGCTCGAACGCGCGCCCGCTCGCCATCGCCGACTCGAACACGCCGCTCGCAAACGTCTTGCCGCTCAACAATCCGAGCGGCTTCACGTCGGCGCAGAACACGGCGCGGCGCGCGGCCTTCGACTCGCTGCGCTCGCTCGACCTCGGCTTCACGCTCGTCAAGGCTTCGTCCGACACTCGTTCGAGCGCGCTGCAAACGCAGGCCGCGCTCGCCTCCGTCAGCCCTACGATTGGCACGGTCTTTCCGAACACTTCAATCGCGCGCCAACTCCTGCAAGTCGCGCGCGTCATCAAGGCGAGCACAGACCCGAACGCCGGGATAAACATGCGTCGCCAGATTTTCTTCGTCACGCTCGGCGGCTTCGACACGCACAGCGGCCAGATAAACGGTCAGGGTGGACTGCTCACACAACTCAGTCAGGCGATGAAAGCCTTTTACGACGCGACGGTCGAACTCGGCGTCCAGAACGGCGTCACCACATTTACGCTCTCCGACTTCGGTCGAACGTTCTCGCCTTCGGGTTCGGGCGCGGGCGTCGTAGGTTCCGACCACGGTTGGGGCAGCCACCATTTCGTCATGGGCGGCTCCGTCCTCGGCGGAAAATTTTATGGAAAGTATCCGACGCTCGCCTTGGGCGGCCCCGACGACACGGACACGCGCGGGCGTTGGATTCCGACCATCTCGGTTGACCAGTATGCCGCGACGCTCGCATCCTGGTACGGACTTTCTTCGAGCGACTTCCCGGCGGTCTTTCCTCTGCTCGAAAACTTCTCGCCAAACAACCTTGGCTTCCTCGGCTGAGGCTTTAAGGCAAGGTCAAGGGGATGCGTTTCAAATGAAGTCGAGAGCGAAACGGCCCGGCGCATAAAACGTCGGGCTGTCTTCACGTGCGGTCGAAAAATGTTAAAGCTCAAACTCGTCGTCGTCCTCATCTTCGCAGCGTTCGTCGCCGTGGTGCTCATGACCGACAACGCCGCGAACCCGCGCGCGCGGGCTTTCTCTTCGGGGCCGCCCGCCGGCTACACACACGCGCCCGGCGAACTGACCTGCTCGGAATGCCACACGACGCCGACGCAGAGCACCGGCACGCTCACGCTCGACGCGCCGCAGCACTACACGCCGGGGCAGACCTACGACATCACGGTCACGCACGCCTCCGCCGACCCGACGCGTATACGGTGGGGATTCGAGTTGACCGCGCTCGATACTTCGGACGAGAAGGCGGGCGCGTTCGCGCCCACTGATGATTTAACTCAGGTCGTCAACAATCAAGGCCCGTTCCCTTCGCGCCAGTACATCGAGCACACGCAGAAGGGGACGTTCGCAGGACAGCAGAACGGCGCGCACTGGACGTTCAAGTGGACTGCGCCCGACGGCGACGTTGGCCCCATCACCTTCTACGTCGCGGGCAATCAGGCCAACGGCGACGGCAACAGTTCAGGCGACAACATCTACTTCACCTTCGCGTCCTCGACGTTCCAGCCGCCCGCGCCCGACTTCTCGATCTCGGTCACGCCCGCGTCGCGCACCATCACGCAGGGCGGTGTCGCGACGTACAACGTCACCCTCACGCCGACGGACGGCTTCACGGGCCAAGTCGCGCTCAACGTAGACGGACTCCCGGCGGGCGCATCATCAAACTTTCAACCTGCGACCATCAACGTCACGGACGCGAATCCGCAAACGTCAACACTCAACGTCTCGACGACGACGGGCACGACAACGGGCAGCGGCGCTCTCAACATCGGCGCGACGAGCGGCCAACTCTCGCACGCCGCGCAGGCGACCTTGAACGTCGTCGCAGCGACCGACGCGGACTTGTCCGTCGCGCAGTCTGTGTCGCCGAATCCCGGTCAGGTCGGACTCGGACTTCACTTCACGCTGGCCGTCGCCAACGACGGCCCGGCGAAGGCGACAACGCCGACGCTGAAGGTCACGCTCCCGACAATCGCGGGCGCATTCACAAAGGGCGCGGGCAACTGCACGCTCACGACGGGGCAGACGCAGTACGAGTACGACTGCTCGTTCGCAGACCTGAACGCGGGGCAGTCGAGCGCGATTGACTTCACGGTTCAACCGACCTCGCCCACGACGCTCGACACGAACGCGACCGCGACGGCAAACGAGCACGACCCTTTCCCTTCAAACAACACGGTCGCAGCCGCCATCCCTGTCAGCGCGCAGAGCGGCACGCCCTCGATGACCGTCGCGAACCTCGGCGTCCGCACGGTCGTCTCAGGCTTCAACCAGCCGACAAGCATGGCCTTCATCGGCGCGGACGATTTTCTGATTCTTGAGAAGACGACGGGCCGCGTGCTGCGTGTGACGAACGGAGTCGTGCAAGGCGCGGTGCTCGACCTCGCCGTCAACAACGCTTCGGAGCGCGGTCTGCTAGGGATAGCCCTGCACCCGGACTTCGCCACAAACGGCTTCGTCTATCTTTACTGGACTGAGAGCTTGACGGGCGTTGACACCTCCGCGATTGACGAAGTGCCGCTGCTCGGCAATCGCGTTGACCGATACGTCTGGAACGGCTCGACGCTGACGTTTGATAGAAACCTGATTCACCTCCACGCTTTGCAGCAGGACGCGAATCAGCCGTCGCGCGGCAACCATAACGGCGGCGTCCTTCGCTTCGGCCCCGACGGCAAGCTCTACGTCGTCATCGGCGACAACGGCAGGCGCGGGATGCTTCAGAATCTTCCGTGCGGCCCGACCGCGACTTGCCCCGGCCCCGAAGTGCAGGATGACCAGAACGGCGGCCCCGAACCCGACGACGCGCACCTCACCGGAGTCATACTCCGACTCAACGACGACGGCACGACGCCGACCGATAACCCTTTCTTCAACGCGCAGACGAATCTTTCGGGGCAGGCCGCCGCGAACGTCAAAAAGATTTTTGGCTACGGCGTTCGCAACAGCTTCGGCATGGACTTCGATCCCGTGGGTGGCTCGCTCTGGACTGAGGAGAACGGCGACAACGCTTTCGACGAGATCAACCGCGTCGAGGCCGGATTCGACGGAGGCTGGATTCAGATAGCAGGGCCTTCGTCGCGCATCACGGATTTCAAATCCATCGAGGTCGCGGCCAACGGACTCCAACAGGTTCGTTGGCCCGCGACCAACATCTCCGACACGCCCGCGGACGCGCTCGCGCGACTCTTTATCCTCGCCGGCTCGCACTACACCGAGCCGCAGTTCAGTTGGAAGCACGTCGTCGCGCCTTCGCCCATCGGCTTCGTCAAAGGCAACGGACTCGGCTCGCAGTACGCGAACAACCTCTTCGTCGGCGCGGCGCGGACGACTCTTCTCGGCGGCTACCTCTTCCGCTTTCGCTTGAGCGCCGACCGCAAGTCGCTCGCGACGACGGACTCGCGGCTCGCAGACGATGTTGCCGACAACAACGACAAGTTCGACGTGACCGAGAGCGAGAGCCTCGTCATCGGTCGAGACTTCGGCATCACCACAGACATTCAGACCGCGCCCGACGGGACGGTCTATGTCGTCTCGCTCTCGAACGGCGCGGTCTATCAAATCTTCCCGAAGCAGCAACTCTTCGTCGCCAACCTCGACGGCTCGCAGGAAGTCCCGCCCGTCTCGACGAACGCGCGCGGCACGGCGACGATTCTGCTCAACCCGGACGAGACGACGGCGCTCGTCTCCTTGAGTTTCAGAAATCTCACCGGCACTGAGACGTTCGCAAAGATTCACGGCCCGGCGGCCACCGGTCAGACCGCCTCGCCTGAGTTTGATCTTCCTTCGACCGGCAATTTCACGAACTTTCAGATCACGCTCACGCCGCAGCAGGTCGGCGACCTCAAGGCCGGACTCTTCTATTTGAACGTCCGAAGCGCCGCGTTCCCCGCGGGCGAGATTCGAGGGCAGTTTGGCGCGGCGGCTCAAGCGTCGGTCGTGCAGTTCGACGTGGCCGACCAGACTGTCTCGGAAGGCGCGGGCTTCAAGACCGTCAACGTCGTCCGTTTGGGCGATGCTTCTTTAACGACGACCGTTGACTACGCGACTTCGGACGGCACGGCCACGGAACGCTCAGACTACACGACCGCGCGCGGCACGCTCCGCTTCGCGCCGGGCGAGACGCAAAAGTCGTTCGACGTTCTCGTCACCGACGACGATCTGGTCGAGCCTGCTGAGGGCTTCACGGTCACGCTCTCGAACCCGACCAATGCTTCGCTCAACACGCCTTCGAGCCTCGCGATCTCAATCCTTGACAACGACACGGCGCAGCCGGCGACCAATCCGATTGACGACGCGCAGTTCTTCGTCCGCCAGCACTACCACGACTTTCTAAACCGCGAGCCTGACGCGTCCGGCTTCCAGTTCTGGACGAACGAGATCACGTCCTGCGGCCCGGACGCGGCTTGCGTCGCCGTCAAGCGCGTCAACGTCTCGGCAGCGTTCTTCCTCTCGATTGAGTTCCAGCAGACGGGCTACCTCGTCGAGCGTCTCTACAAAGAGTCGTTCGCGCGCCGGCCACGCTACGACGAGTTCGTCCCCGACACGCAAGAGGTCGAGCGCGGAGTCGTCGTCGGGCAAGGGAACTGGCAGCAGCAACTCGATGCGAACAAGCAGGCGTTCGCCGACGAGTGGGTCGCGCGCCCCGCGTTCAAGAGCGCGTTCGACGCCATGTCGAATCAAGACTTCGTGAACGCGCTCTATGCAAACGCGGGCGTCACGCCGCAGGCATCTGAGAGTGCCGCGCTCGTCGCCGCGCTCGACACAAATGCGAAGACGCGTTCGCGCGTGCTGCTCGACGTTGCCGGCGACGCCGCGTTCGTGCAGAAGGAGTTCAACCCCGCTTTTGTTTTGATGGAATACTTCGGCTACCTGCGCCGAAACCCTGACGACCCGCCCGACTCGGACTTGAGCGGCTACAACTTCTGGCTCGCGAAGCTGAATCAATTTAACGGCGACTTCGTGCAGGCCGAGATGGTCAGAGCCTTCATCTCTTCGACCGAATACAGAAAACGTTTCGGGCCGTGATTAATGAGCGGAGCCGCGTGCGGTAGCGAGCGGGTGAGAGTTAGACAAGCTTTGCACAGATATTCAGGCTGAGCGAATAAACAATGCATAAATGAATGGCAAAGGTTTATTATGCAACTTCCGCTGAATATTTGTGCAAGGCCAGTTAGACAAAAGAAATTAACATGGATGGACAGGATAAAAACAGAAAGACGGATTTGGAATCTCAAATCTGAAATTCTTAATCCTGCCTATCCTATCCATCCATGTTAATTCTCCTTTCCTGCGAAGTTGATAGCTGCGGTTTTGCTCAGCGCATACCGAGCATGAGCAGGACTGAGCGGTCATGCACCTCGCCGCCGGTCTGCTGCCAGCGTCGAAACGTTGCGAGTTCGTCTTCGACGACGGGACGGTTGCCGAGGCGCGCGGCGGGAGTCTTCTCGAAGGCGTGTTCGGTGAGAGCGATGTGCGGCTCGCGCACGTCTAGCCTGCGACCCGCGGCGAGCGCGGCTTCGGCAGATTCAACGTCGGGATAGAAATCCTGATAGACGAGCACGTGCCAGACCTTCTCGCGCCCTTCGCCTTCGACCGCGAGCACGCGAATCAATCCGAAGCCGCTCTCGACCTGAAAGACGAGGTCGTCGCCGGGTGCGAACGTCAGCGCCATGAACTCCTGCCCTTCAACTCCGTTCTGAATTTTCCTGAAGCTTAGCACACGAGCGCCGCCGCGCAACGCTCCGCGGCACAAAAAAAGAGTCAGGCTCGAATCAGTGCGACGGCGCGGACACCGAAAGTATGGACGAGTCGCGGAGTCGGGTTTAATATGCGTAGGACTCAAGTAACCTCGGCGGTTAGCGGGATGAAAGACTCTGAGGCGGGCAGGGATTACTACTCCATCTTAGGCGCGGGCGAGCGCGAGGCCCGCGAGGAGATCGAGCGCCGTTACAAGCGGCTCGCGCGACGACATCACCCCGACCGCGGCGGCGACGAGGAAGAGATGAAGTCAATCAACGAGGCTTGGCGCGTGCTCGGAGACGC
The DNA here is from genome assembly GCA_035474235.1 of Pyrinomonadaceae bacterium. Classification (GTDB taxonomy): domain Bacteria; phylum Acidobacteriota; class Blastocatellia; order Pyrinomonadales; family Pyrinomonadaceae; genus QHXN01. The sequence continues at coordinate 2,712 of DATINM010000061.1, read as the reverse complement.
ACACGCGCGACGCGACTACGACGCCGTGCGCACGCGCAAGCAGCCGCGCGAAGTTTACGGGCAGCACGTTCCCGTCTCGTCGCCCGCCGCGCACGCAGACCCTCTGAGCGGTCGCATCGTCGGCGCGGCGCTGTGCGTATTCGTCGGACTCGTCCTGCTCTTTCTCGTAAAGGCTCAGTACGTCGTCTTCCTTTGGCCGCTCGCGTTGCTCGCGTTCGCCGTCGTCGCGTTCGGAATACTGATGGCGCACGGCGCGCTCGCGTTCGCGCGCGGGCAGGTCGCGGCGACGCACCCGATGCGGCGTCTCGTCTGGGCGCAGGAGGTCATCTTCTGGTCGTGCGTCGCGGGCGGCGGCTTCGCCGTTTACCTCATGCTGGAGGCCGTATGAGCACAGGCATCAAGGCGCTCGAAATGCTCTTCCTCGAAGTTGACAATCTCGAAGAGTCGCTCGAATTCTATTCGACCGGACTCGGCTTCAAGGTTGACCAGCACAAGCCCGAAGCGGAACCACCGATGGCGACGTTGCGCGCGGGCCGGCTCCGGCTATCGCTCGCGCAGAGGCCGAGTCCGATGTCGAAGCGCGGGCGCGGAATATATTTTTTCATCACGGTCGAAGACGTTGACGAGTTCTACGAATTTCTCGTCGCGGGCGGAATAGAGACTTATGACCCGCCCGAAGACGCCTCGTGGGGCGGGCGCTTCTTCGCGACCGTTGACCCGAACGGGTATAGAATTTTTTTCGTCAAATGGTTCTCTGATGGCCCATACCTTACGAGCGACGGCGAAGAAACCGACATCGGCTTGGCCGATTGAAGCGGGGCCTATACAATCCACACAAGATTTCTCCTTGCTGCACAAACGCACCGGCCACACTCCCGAACGGCGCGTTTCAAACTCGAAAGTCGAGAAGCGACTAAAAGCGATTCGCAAATCGCACGGGAGTGTTCCATGCGCCACGTCGCCAACCCGCCGAACCCCTGGCTCTCTACGAGCGTCGAATGGATCGGCGAGCCGCCCGCCGCGAGCGTCGAGGTCTTCGAGGAGACAGAGACGCGCTCGATCATTACGCACAACGACAGCCCCGACGTTGGCTTCGATTATTCGGTCAACTGCTATCGCGGCTGCACGCACGCCTGCACTTACTGCTTCAGCCGACCGACGCACGAGTATCTGGGCTTCGGCGCGGGCACAGACTTCGAGACGAAGATCGTCGCAAAGGTTCGCGCGCCCGAACTCCTGCGCGCGGAGTTCATGCGACCGGGTTGGAAGGGACACACGCTCGTCTTCTCGTTCACTTCCGACCCATACGTTCCACTCGAAGCGAGTTACAAGCTGACGCGCCGCTGTCTCGAAGTCTGTCTTGAATTCCGAAACCCGGTCGGCGTCGTCACGAAGTCCGCGCTCGTCCGGCGAGACAGGGACTTGCTCGCCGCGCTCGCGCGCGACGCCGCTGCGTCCGTTTTCTTCTCGATACCTTTCGCCGACGACGAGACGGCGAAGGCGCTCGAACCAGCCGCACCGCTCCCGGCGGCGCGCTTCCGCGCGATGGCCGAACTCTCGGAAGCGGGCGTGCCGGTCGGACTGCTCATCGCGCCGCTCGTCCCCGGCCTCAGCGACTCGCACATCCCCGAACTCCTCAAGCGAGCGAAGGAGGCGGGCGCGCGACGGGCTTACATGAATATACTTCGCCTGCCCGGAAGCGTCGCGCCGTACTTCGAGCAGCGCCTGCGCGAGCGCCTGCCGGCGAAGGCCGACAAAATTCTCAGACGCCTGCGCGAAGTGAAGGGCGGACGGCTCAACGTCGCGGAGTTCGGCGAGCGCATGCGCGGGCGCGGCGTCTATTGGCAACACGTCGAGCGAAGCTTTCAAGTCCACTGCGCGCGCCTCGGCTTCAACCGCGACGAAGCCCGCGCCTACGAAACCCGCGCCGCCACTTTCCGAAGGCCGTCGGCGCAAGGGTTGTTGTTCGAGTAAGTCAGAACCGCGAGCAGTGGCGAGCGTGTGTGAGTTAAGCAGAAGAAATTAACGTGGATGGACAGGATAGGGTGAAAGATTTGAAATTTCAAAAATCTCAAAATTTGAAATCTGAAATTCTTAATCCTGAGTTCTTAATCCTGTTCATCCTGTCCATCGATGTTGATTAATTGTTTGAATGAGGCGATGTCCCTCTCGTTACTGCTTGCGGCTCTGTTCTTATCGAATGAGAAAAGAGGGACAAACGCCCACTCTCAAATTTCTTCTAACGGCGGCGCGAGTGCCGCTATAATACACGCGCTTCGCAAGCCACAAACAGCCGGGAGGAAAAGTGATGATAACCATCAGGCGCGTGGTATGTGATCGCGAGCCGTATTTCGTGCCGGACACGGCGACGGCTCTGGACGCGGCGGAGTACATGGCGAGCCGCAACATAGGCGCGGTCTGCGTCCTCGACGGCGAGGAAAAACTCTGCGGCATCTTCTCCGAACGCGACCTGCTCAAACGCGTCGTCGTCCACAAGCTAGACCCCGCGGGCACACCGATACGCGACGTGATGAGCGAGCCGCGCGCCGTCATCGAGTGCGAAGACTCGCCGCACGACGCGCTCGAACGGATGGAGATGGTCGGGAGCCGACACCTGCCCGTCGTCGACGGCGACAAGTTCGTCGGGATGCTCTCGATGCGCGACATCATGCGCGTCGAGATAAGCGAGCAGGGCGCGGAGCTTCAACTGCT
>DATINM010000060.1:0-35479 GCA_035474235.1 Pyrinomonadaceae bacterium | reverse complement strand
CCAGTCCGGTGCGCAGCGGGCGCTCGAAAACGTTCCGAGCAGACGCGCGGCCCCTGCGAAGACAGCCGGCAACGCCGCCTCGCCAGTCACCTCCGCGCCAGCGTCGCGTCGCGCCGCGCCCGCGCGGACGGTCGTTCTCTTCGTTGACACGCTTCACCTCTCGACCGCGAGCCTCATGCGCTCGAAGCAGCAGTTGCGGCAGTTCGTGGACGAGCAACTGACGGATGAAGACATGGCCGCCGTCGTCACTCCGACCGGCTCGCTCGGCATCCTTCAGCAGTTCATGCGCGACCGCGCGCGGCTCAAGTATGCGATTGACAAGATCACGCCGTTTCAGCCGAAGTCGAGCCTGTTTACGCCCTACCTTGCCGCGCAGGTTTTGAGCAACGACCCGAAGGCGCTCGGCGTGGCCTTACAGATTCTCAGCGTCGAAGAGAATTATCAGGCCATCAGCCCGGAGGCCGCGCAGAATTACGCGATGGCACGCGCGCGAGAGATTCTCGGCGAGGAGGAGAACTATCGGCGCGCGAGCCTTCTGACGCTCAAGGCCGTCGGCGAACGACTCGCCGCGCTGAAGGGGCAGCGCATGATCGCCTACGTCTCCGACGGCTTCACGCTCTACGACGGCGGCGGCGGCGCGGACACTCAAGACCTTCGCGCGGCGACGAGCCGCGCCTCGCGCGCAGGCGTGCTCATCTACACGTTCAACGCGAAGGGCCTGAGCACGCCCGTCGAGTCGCAGGCGTCTTCACAAATTCCTCTGAACGCGATTGATCTTATCGACTACATGAACAGGTCTGAGAACGACCAGAAGGATGTCCTGAGAGTCATCGCCGACGAGACGGGCGCGCGCGCTTTCCTGAACAGGAACGACCTGCACGGCATGCTCGGCGACATGCTCGAAGAGAACCGCATGTACTATTCGCTCGCGTACTACCCGGAGGACGACAAGGACAAGAAGAAGTTCCGAAAGATAAAAGTGCAGGTGAAGAATCATCCGGAGTACACAGTCCGCGTGCAGGCGGGCTACCAGCCCGCCGAGGAGCAGACGGAGAAGACGGCGGCGACGCCGCAGCAGGCTCTGTTTGACGCGATGGTCGCGCCGCTGCCCGCCACCGGCATCGATGTTACGGCGTCCGCAAACTTCCTCGTCCGCGCTGGCGACGACGCGCAGGCCACGCTGCAAATTCACATCGGCGGCGATTCGTTCGAGTATCCGGCTCAGGGTGAGAATCACTTGCTCGAATGCGAGTTGGCCGTGGCCGTCTTCGACCGGCAGGGGAAGATCGCGGACAGTTCGAGCGAACAGATAAAGGCGATGTTCACGCCCGCGCAGTTTGAATCGGCGCGTCGAAACGGCTTCCGCTACGACAAGCGCCTGAGCCTCAAGCCCGGTCTTTATCAAGTGCGCGTCGGCGTGCGCGAGGCGGGCAGCGGACTTTTGGGTACGGCGAACTCTTGGCTCGAAGTGCCCGACCTCGGCAACAAGAAGCCCGCCATGAGCGGACTTTTCATCGGTCACGGGCGCGAGGCTGACGCGCTCGGCTCAGACGGCAAGCAGGCCGCGCGGCTTAAACCGACGGCGGGGCAGACGGCTTTTAAGAACGGCGATGTCGTCTCGTACCGTTTCGTCGTTTACAACGTCGCCGGGGCCGACGGCGAATTGAAAATAGAGGTCACGCAGGGCGACACGACCGTCTACTCCGGCGAATGGCAGCCGCTCTCTTCGCGCGCCGTCGGGAACGATAGCCGCGGCGTCGAGGCGGGCGGCCAATTCAAAGTGACGCTGCCGCCGGGCGTTTACACACTGCGTCTGAGCGTCAAAGATTCGCGCTCGAAAAAGATCATCCAGCAGACGTTGGACTTTGAAGTGAGTCCGTAACAGACCGCAAACTACTTCTGCCCGCCGGAAAGGTATTGCGCGGGCAGAGGCGTCTTCGGCGTCTCGCCTTCCCAGAGGATGCCGACGACCCACCAGCGCTTGCCGTCATACATTAACTGAATACTGTTGATGCCGCGCGCGAACGGCGTCGCGTCGTCCGTCTTGTGCCGGCTCTCGTATGTGCTCCATGCGTGGACGATGTGGCCGTAGGATTCGGTGCGGCGCGCGACCTCTTTCTCGTAGAAGCCTTCGGTCGCGAAAAACTTGCTCGCGCGCTCGACGTAGCCTTCAACGTCGATGACGTGCGTGGCGTAGTCCTCCCGTCCGGTCAACGGCGCGTCGGGCTTCGTGCCCGCGGGCCGGACGGGCGAGGTCGGCATCAGTCGAGCGCCCGGAATGAAGAGCGAGCGCATCCTGTCCCAGTCGCGCGCCTTGCCCGCCGGGCCTGAGATTACGTCGTAGAGCGCCGCGAGAATGTTGTCAACCGAACTCACGTCGGCGGCTCTTGGCGTGAACGTCTTCGGGGCTGTGTTTGTCGTTTCTGGAAGCTTCGGCTTCTGAGGCTCCTGCGCGCGCGCGTGGCCGAGCAGGAGTCCGGCCGTCATGCCGAGAAAAGCAAGGGAAGGGACGATAAAGTTTCTCATCTGTCGAATCCTCTGAAGGTAATTTGTCTGAAGAATCTTGTTTAGTTTTAATTTCGTCGCCGGACGAAACGCTTTAGGCAAGCGACTCCGTGCAAACGTCGCGCAGAGAGCAGCCGGCGCAGCGCCGAGGGTCTTCGTGGCTGCGGTGTACTTCGTCTTCGCAGGTCGCGCCGCGCATCTCTTCCACAAGCGCGAGCGCCCAGTCTTTCAATTCTTCGGTGTACTCGACGCGCACGTCGCGGTCGCGGTACTTGATGACTCCGAAAGGCACTCGCGCGCCGAGCACGTCTTCAACGAGCAGACAGTACGCGGCGAGTTGCGCGACGTGCGAGTCGCGCGGGCGACCGTCCGAAGGGCACGCGGCGGATTTCACTTCGACGGGGACGACTCCGTCGTCCGATTCGATAAGGTAGTCGGGCCTGCCGACGAGTTCGAGTGCCCCGGAGACGAGCGGCTTCTCCTGCCTGATTCCTTCCTTGCCGACCTCCGCGGGCGCGATGCGACCGACGGGCTTGCCCGTATCGCTGTAGATGAGCGAGCCTTCGGGCAGCCCCGAACGCTTCGACTCGCGCAAAGCCGCAACGCGCGCGAGCGCGGCTATGACGACGAGCGCGCAGAGCAGCGTTGCGAGCCAGATCATCCTCGCCACCAGAGCAGAAGAATCATGACGGCCACGGCCAGCGCGAGGTAGAGGCAGAGCGCCGAGAACGTTCGCAGCCGTCCCGCGCGTTCGACCGTCCGCCCGTGCCGCTCGTGCCAGAGTCTTCCGGCCTCGCGCGCCTCGCCGCCGCGCGTCGGCTTGACTCCCTCGCGCCGCAGCCACCAGGCGCGCGCGCAGAAAAGGTATTCGCCCATCGCGGACGCGCGTATGAAGTCTCGACGGTCGCGCTTTTCCATAAACCAAGTCTGAAGCCGTCCGGCGAGATAGTAACTCATCGGCTCGCCCGGTGTAACCCGGACGCCGCGTGCCGACGCTCAGGCGCGGGCGTATAATCTGCGAAACTCTTAAATCGAAATTCAAAGGGGGCGACGATGGAGCAGAGAGAACTAGGAAAGAGCGGGCTGAAAGTTTCCGCGCTCGGCCTTGGCTGCATGGGGATGTCGGAGTTCTACGGCGAGCGAGACGACGACGAATCGGTCGCGACGATTCAACGCGCGCTCGAACTCGGCATCAACTTCCTCGACACGGCGGATATGTACGGCGTGGGCCGCAACGAGGAATTAGTCGGGCGCGCGATACGCGATAGGCGCGGGCCGGTTGTGCTCGCGACGAAGTTCGGCAACGTGCGCGGCGAGGACGGGAGCTTTCTCGGCGTCAACGGTCGGCCCGAATACGTCGGCTCGGCGTGCGACGCCTCCCTGCGTCGGCTCGGCGTCGAAGTAATCGATTTGTACTACCAGCACCGCGTTGACCCGCAGACGCCGATTGAAGATACGGTCGGCGCGATGGCGCGTCTGGTCGAGCAGGGGAAGGTTCGATACCTCGGACTCTCGGAGGCTTCCGCCGAGACGATAAGACGTGCGCAGGCCGTACACCCGATTGCCGCGCTCCAGAGCGAGTATTCGCTGTGGACTCGCGACGTTGAAGCGGAAATCCTTCCGACCTGCCGCGAACTCGGCATTGGCTTCGTCGCCTACAGCCCGCTCGGTCGTGGATTTCTGACGGGGCGGTTCGAGAAGCCCGAAGACCTTTCTGAAGACGACCGGCGCAAGCAGTTCCCGCGCTTTCAGGAAGAGAACTTTCGTCGGAACATGAGACTCGTCGAGCGCGTCCGTGAGATAGCGGACGAGAAAGGTTGCAAGCCGTCGCAGTTGGCGCTCGCATGGGTTCTGGCGCAGGGTCTTGACATCGTGCCGATACCCGGAACAAAGCGTCGCGAGTACGTCGAAGAGAACGCGGGCGCTGCCGATGTCGAGTTGACGAATGAAGACCTCGGACGCATCGAAGAGCTTCTGCGCGAAGAGAAGGTCGCGGGCGAGCGTTACCCGGAACAGGCGATGAAGACTGTCAATCGCTGACGGCTTGAATCGGCGAGGACAAAAAAACGTCGGTGTCTAAGAAGTCGAAGAATTCGGTGTCGAAGAAATCGAAGAATAGGGAAGCGCCGCTCCCTCGCCGGAAGGAGCGGCGCTTCACCTCGGACGTGTTCTGGTCGTTTGCGCGAATAGTTCGCGCGGTCGCTAAACGGTTCGGCGTCCCGTCAAAAGATTAATGACGAAGATGACGAGCGCCACGACAAGCAGAAGGTGAATCAGCCCGCCACCGATGTGTGCGACTAACCCGAGCAGCCAGAGCACGAGAAGAATCACAAGTATTGTCCAAAGCATCCCTCAACCCTCCCTTTGATCCTGAAGTCCGTATTTTGAAACCCAACCCTCCGGTCGTTTTGGATAGTGGCAACGCTCATGCCATCTCACATGCGGGCGCGAGTCGAAGTCGAGTAACCGTCTTGAAGAGTGCGGTTTAATTGAAAAGAGGCGCGCGTGAAGGTGAGTTGGCGTGGCGACGAAGCCGCTTCGGAATGTATCGATACCTAGCACGCGAGTTCGCGCGTGTTTAGTTTCGCATCAGTACGTCCGTTTGATTCGACGGCGGAGCGCGTGCACAAGGGCGAAAGAGCAAAGCAAACGGCGCGACAGAGAAAGAAAGCGGCTCTTCATCCTTCAAAGGATGAAGAGCCGCGCCGCTTTCGATTACTCTTCCTTTATCTTCCGCCTTGCACGTCACAGCCTACCAAATCTGGCAGCGCTCTTCGGGCGTGCGAACCATCGCGTCGCCGACCTTGCACTGGAACGCCTCCGCAAACGCGGGCGTGTTCGAGAGCGGAGCGTTGACGCGGAAGCGGTCGAGCGGATGCGGGTCGGTCTTCACGCGAAGGCGCGCGGCCTCCGGGCGTATGCTCCCGGCCCAGACCTGCGCCCAGCCGAGGAAGAATCGCTGCTCAGGCGTGAAGCCCGCGATGACGGGCGGGCGAGGCTTGCCTTCGAGAGACTTCTGGTAAGCCTTGTACGCGACCGTCAGCCCGCCCAAGTCGGCGACCGATTCGCCGACGACGAGCTTGCCCGTCTCGTGCAGACCCGGCTCGACCTCGAAGGCGTCGAACTGCTTCACCACGCAGTCTGTGCGTGTGTTGAACTTCTTGTAGTCCTCGTCCGTCCACCACTGCGCGAGGTTGCCGTCGGCGTCGAACTTTGCGCCCTGATCGTCGAAGCCGTGCGTCATCTCGTGGCCGATGACCGCGCCGATGCCGCCGTAGTTGAAGGCGTCGTCCGCTGCGGGGTCGTAGAACGGCGGCTGAAGAATGCCGGCGGGGAAGACGATCTCGTTGATCGAGGGATTGTAGTAAGCGTTGACCGTCGGCGGAGTCATGCCCCACTCGGTCTTGTCAACCGGCTTGCCGATCTTGCCGAGGTTGCGCGTGACCTCGAACGTGCTGGCGTTGACGAGGTTGTTGTAGTACGGGCCGCGCGCGATCTGAACGGCGTCGTAGCTGCGCCACTTGTCCGGGTAGCCGATCTTTCGGACGAAGGCGTCGAGCTTCGCGATTGCGCGCTGGCGCGTCGCGTCGCTCATCCACGAGAGCGTCGAGAGGTCGTCGCGCAGTGCCGCGATCAAGTTCTTGACCATCTCCTGAGCGCGCGCGCGTGCCGCTGGCGTAAAAGTCTTTTGGACGTAAATCTGCCCGAGCGCCTCGCCCAGAGCGCGGTCGGTCGAGCCGACGCAGCGCTTCCAACGCGGCTGTATCTCCTGAGCGCCGGTCATGTACTTCCCGTTGAAGTTGAAGTTCTCTTCGACGAACTTCGACGAGAGCGTCGCCGACGCGGCGTTGACGAGATGCCAGCGCAGGTACGTCTTCCAGTCGTCAACGGGAATCGTGGTCAGGAGCTTGTCGGCGGCCTTCAGGAAGTCGGGCTGGCCGACGTTGATCTTGTCCGTCTCAGGCAGGTTGATGTTTCGGAAGTAAGTGCCCCAGTCGAAGTCGGGCGTCAAGGCGATGAGCTGCGCCTTGTTCATCGGGTGGTAGTTGGCCTCCGGGTTGCGGCGCTGCACACGCGTCAGCGAGTTTTCGGCGAGCTTCGTCTCGATGCTCATGACCGTGTTGGCTTCGGAGGCCGCGCGGTCGGGGTCGTCGCCGAGCAGTTGGAAGGTGCGCGCAACGTGCTTCTGATATTCGTCGCGCGTCTGCTTCGACTTGTCGTCCGAGTTCGTGTAGTAGTCGCGGTCGGGGAGTCCGAGGCCGCCCTGCCCGACCTGCGCGATCACCGAGCGCGAGTCTTTGAAGTCCTGTCCCGCGCCGAAGCCGAAGACCGCAGGGATGCGGTGCGTGTGGAAGCGCGCGACCTCGGCTTCGAGTCCGGCGAGGTCTTTGACGGCGGCGATGCGGTCAAGCTCGGGCTGGAGCGGCGTGTAGCCGGCCTTCTCTATCGAAGGCTCGTCCATGCAACTCTCGTAGAAGTCTGCAAGCTTCTGCTCGTTTGTGCCCGCCTTCAAGTTCTTCTGCGCGGCGAGTCCTTCGAGAATCTGATGTAGCTGCTCCGTGTTGGAGTCGCTCAACTGCTCGAAGCGGCCCCAGCGGGAGTACGCGGCGGGGATCGGGTTCTTCGCGACCCACCCGCCGTTGGCGAACTGGTTGAAGTCCTGACATGCAGAGACGCTGCGATCAATGCTCGCGAGGTCGAAACCGCGGAGCGTGTCCGACGATTTCACGGCGGCCTGCGACTGCGTCCTGGAATTCTTCTGACTGAACACGGCGCGTCCCGTTGTGCACACGAGCGCCGCGAACGCGGCGCACGCGCACAAGGCCATGACACACCGAAACCTCTGAGATTTCATGGCTGTTGACTCCTCACAAAATTTTCCGTGACTGCTCCGGGGGATGCCTTGGAATGAATGAATGATAACAGCAGAACCCTGTTTTGGTAAGCCGACACGAAGACTCTTCAATTCGAGTGAAAGAAATCAAACGGAGGAAAGAAGCATTTTGCGGGAGCCGAATTGCTTCGCAGTCTTCAACCGATGACACTTGCAACAGCGCACGTCACATTTATCTATCTCTGCGGAAATCTTCTCCCAGCTAAAACCGCACCGGATGAGATTACAGACGGAGTTCAACTTCCTCCCACGCACATGATCGAACTCAAGTAGAACCGGGTTCGTCTCGCCGCAGTCAACGCATGGGTGTTGATGTAGGTATGAGAGTATGAGCTTGATGATTTCAGTTTCGGCGGCGCGGCGGTGGCGGGCGACGTTAGCGATGTGGCGTGCCTTATTTTTGATGTACCAATTCTTCTGCACAATTCGCTTACACTCTTTACACTGAGATTGTAAGCCGTCGGGACGTGCTTTGTCCCCGTTAAAGTCTGAAACATTTTTCAGAGTCAAGCAGGTTGGGCAGAATTTCGTTTGCTGCATTTAAAACTCCTCCAAGAAAAAAGGGCATCAGTTAAGATGCCCTTTTCTCGCCTTTTGATGAGCCGGACAGGGATCGAACCTGTGACCCGCTGATTACTTACCACCTCGACTTTCGCCGCCCCCGAAGGGTTCGTGGTCTGGACTATCCCTTCACCGTGTCCTTCTCAGGATTTAGGTGGACGCCATCTAGTCTCTACGCCTTCCTCGTTTTACCGAGGCTTGGTTCGGGATTGCCAACGCCCGCAGGCGGAAGGGTTCCCCGACTTTGACGCCTTTTCACTCGCCCGTTTCCGAAACGAGGCTCCCGTTTGAGAGTCAGCTGCTCTACCAACTGAGCTACCGGCCCGTGAACGGAAAATTATACGTGGCGGGGTGGCGATGTCAAACGGCGGTGCGGAAAGGAGCGAGCGGAAGTCTCGGAAGACTTCCGCTCGCTCCTCCTTCGCGGCCTTAGTCGTTGAGGCGATCCGCCGGAATCTGCTTGTCAACGACGGGGCGTGCCGGCGCGTTGGCGAGTTCCGAGGCGAGTATGAAGATCGTGCGCGCGACCGATTGCATCTTTTCGTAGTCGATCTTGTCGGGCGAGTCGGTCGGGCGATGATAGTCTTCGTGCACGCCGTCGAAGAAAAAGATGATGGGTATGCCGTGCTTGGCGTAGTTGAAGTGGTCGCTGCGGAAGAAGAGTCTTTCGGGATCGTTCGGCTCGTCGTAGTGGTAGTTGTACTTGATGTTGAGGTAGGCGTTGTTGACCGCCTCGTTCTTCTCCGCAAGCTCGTCGCTCATCATGCGCGAGCCGATGACGTAAATCTCATCGGGGCCCGTGAGCATCTTGTTCGCGGGGTTCGTATCGCCCGGCTTCTTGCTGCGCCCGATCATGTCAATGTTGAGTTGGGCTACGACCTGCTTCAACGGAATGGTCGGGAAGCGCGTGAAATACTCGGAACCCCACAAGCCCTTTTCCTCTCCGGCGTGCCAGACGAAGAGAATCGAGCGACGTGGGCGCGGCCCCTTCGCAAACGCCTCGGCCATCGTGATGAGCGAGGTCGTCCCCGATCCGTCGTCGTCAGCGCCGTTGCAGATGTTGTCGTCTCCGACGGGGCGGCAGCCGGGGTTGTTCGTCCCGACGTGGTCGTAGTGCGCGCCCAAAGCGACGTACTCGTTCCTGAGCACGGGGTCTTTGCCTTCGAGCACCGCGACGACGTTCTGCGTGCTCGCCTCGTTCACCGCCAGCTTGACGCTCACGCGCAGGCGCTTCGACGGCGAGAGCGCGAAACCTTTGAGGTCTTCGCCCGCTGTCGAGGCTTTCAGCACGCTTGCGCCGTCCGTCTGCTCGCCCGCGAACAGAGCGTCGAGCATCGCGCGCGACGGGACGATCTCGACGAGCGTGCCGGGCGTCGAGCCTCCGCCCGCCGCCATGTCCTGAAAGCGCGTCACGGAGTAGTTGGCGCGCGAGAGGAAGCGCGAGCCGAACTGCCATACGCGGTCGAAGTTTCGCGGTATCAGGACGAGAGCCTTCGCGCCGTGCTTCTGCGCGTAGCTGATGGGGCTTTCCCAGTCGCTCGCGGGAAGGTTCTCTACAGAGACTCCCGGCGGCAGAGCCACGCCGTTGCCTGAGACGACGACGATCTTGTCTCGCACGTCGAGTCCAGCATACGGATTGATGTTTTTCGAGTTGACGACCCAGCCCTGACCGACGTAAACGAGTTGGCCTTCGGCGTCGCCGCTCACGCGCCCGGCTGGCAGCATGTCGTCGCCGACCTTGAAGGTCTTGTCGCCGAACTGCGCCCTCGTGTTCTCGCGGTCAACCTCTGTCTTCGAGAGAGCGATGTGCTGAAAGTACGTGCCGTCATCGCCCATCGGCTTGTACTTGAGCTTGGCGAGCCGGTCGGCGATGTACTTCGCCGTCGCGTCGAGTCCAGCCGAAGGCGTGTCGCGTCCGAGCATCTTGTCGGAAGCGATGTAGTAGAGAATCTCTTTCATCTCGTCGGCGGTGATGCGGTTAGCCGCCGAACGCTCCGCACTGAAGTATGTCGAGGGAGCGGCTGCCGTAGCCGCCGTCCTGACGCTCGACTGCTGCGCGTAAGGCGCTTGCAGAGTGAGCGAGAGTAACAATACGACCAGCAAGAGGCCGGTCAAATTCAGTCTGCGCATGATTCCTCCGTTTGAACTTGAATGCTGCCTGATGTGGGTGACGATTGCGATGATAAACCGCTGTGGCCTCGTTTGCCAGCCACGACAGAGAAGGCTGATGCGAAATACATTGAGTCAATGTCGGGACTATTAACGCTGGAAAGGCCACGCTCAGTCGTGCTATTTTATCGCTCGAAAACACAAGCGCGCCCGTAGCTCAGTGGATAGAGCGCTTGCCTCCGGAGCAAGAGGCCGTAGGTTCGACTCCTACCGGGCGTATTTCAACTCGGTCGCTTCAACTTTTCAGCGCACAAACCATCCCTAATTTCCAGTCGCTCCGCGTGGCGGACGCGCGAGGGCGTGACGCTGGTCGTAAGCAGTGAAAACATCCTTCTGCCGAGGAGCATGATGAAAAGAAACTTCCGTCTTCAGCGACTCATCCTTTGCGCTTTACTTCTTATCGTCGCGACGACAAGCGCCGCCGCGCAGATCAAGCCGGAGCGCGATCCCAATCAGCCTGTTGACGAGGACTACACGCGAAAGATTCGCGAGTACACGACCGAGCCGTACTTTCTCTCGCCGCTCGTTGACTACCTGCCCGCCTCTCAGAGTGTGCCGACGCCGAAGGTCGTGCTCGGCGACGTGGCCGGTGCGCCGGGGAAACTCCCTTACGCAGAGGACGTGTACAAATACATGCGTATGCTTGAGAAGGCCAGCCCGCGCGTCCGGGTCTTTTCAATCGGCACGACCGAAGAAGGGCGCGAGATGATTGCCGTCGCCGTCGCGTCCGAAAAACTCATCGCGCAACTTGACGAGAACCGCGCGCGACTCGCAAAGCTCGCAGACCCGCGCACGATCAATCTCGACGACTCTCAGGCCGACGCTCTCGTTGCTCAGTCAACGCCCGTCTATTACATCACAGGCACGATTCACTCGCCGGAGACGGGCGCGCCGACGGCGCTGATGGAGTTGGCCTATCGCCTCGCCGTTGACGAGAGTCCTTACGTCCGAAACATTCGCGACAACCTCATCACGCTCATCACACCCGTCGTCGAAGTGGACGGGCGCGACCGTATGGTTGACATCTACAACTGGCACCTCGCGCACCCGAAGGATAACTATCCGCCGCTCGTCTACTGGGGGCACTACGTCGCGCACGACAACAATCGCGACGCGATGGGGATGACACTCAAGCTCACGCAGAACGTCCTGAATACCTATGTGAACTGGCACGCGCAAGTGCTCCACGACCTGCACGAGTCCGTGCCGTATCTCTACGACAACACAATCGGCGACGGGCCTTACAACGCATGGCTCGACCCGATTCTCACGGACGAGTGGCAGATGATCGGTTGGAACAACGTCTCGGAGATGACGAAGTTCGGGATGCCCGGCGTCTTCGCGCACGGCACGTTCGACACTTGGTCGCCCGGCTACCTGATGTTCATCGCTGCCACTCACAACGGCATCAGCCGGCTTTACGAGACGTTCGGCAACGGCGGCGCGGACACCGAAGTGCGCACGACCTCGCCCGAAGAGTATTCGCGTACGTGGTACAGGCAGAACCCTCCGCTGCCGCGCGTGCGTTGGTCGCAGCGCAACAACAACAACTACGAAGAGACGGGCCTTTTGACCGCACTCCAATACTTCGCCAGCAACGGCAAGCTCTTTCTCAAAAACTTTTACCTGAAGAGCAAGCGTTCAATCGAGAAGCCGAAGAACGAAGGCCCCGCGGCCTACGTCCTGACGGCTGACGACCCGCGCCCCGGCGCGCAGGCCGAGTTGTTGAAGGTGCTCCAACTTCAGGGCTGCGAAATCTCTCGCGCCACCGCGCCCTTCACCATCACGCTCAAGTCGAAGAAGAAGGCCGTCGCGCCGACGCCCGCAACGTCAACGCAGTCAGGCGGCGCGGTCGCGCGCGCAGAGCAGCAGGCGATCCCGAACAACCAGAAGAGGGAAGCGGCGCAGTCGAACGCGAACGTGTCCGCTCCTTCGGGGCAGGCGAGCGAAAACAAAGCGACAGAGACGCGACAGTTCCCCGCGGGCAGCTACATCGTCCGAATGGATCAGCCCTACAGCCGCATCGCCGACGCTCTGCTCGACTACCAATACTGGAGTCCGCAAGACCCGCAGCAGCAGCCCTACGACGACACCGCTTGGACGTTCGGCGAGCTTTACAACGTTCAGGTCACGCGCGTCACCGACGCCTCCGTGCTCGACGCTGCGATGGAGCGAGTCTCCGTCCCAGTCCGCGCGCCCGGCGGCGTCGAAGGCAGCGGCAGTGTCTACGCCGTCAACCACAACGGCGACGAAGCTCTCGTTACGCTTCGCTATCGTCTGAAGAATGCAAACATCGAAGCGGCGGAAGAGCCTTTCAGCGCGGCGGGGCGCAACTTCAATCGCGGCTCCTTCATCATCAGCAAAGTCTCGGCGGACGAGTTGAATCGCGCGGCGAGCGATCTGGGCGTTCGCGCCTACGCGACTCAGTCCGCGCCGACGGTGAAGGCGCATCCGGTGCGTGCCGCGCGCGTCGCGCTGATGCACTCGTGGCTCTCGACGCAGAACGAGGGCTGGTGGCGCGAGGCTTTCGACAAGCTGCAAATCCCATACGACTACATCAGCGTGCAGACGGCCGCGCGCGACTCGAACCTGAACGCGAAGTACGACGTGATCGTCTTCGCTCCCGTCGGGCGCGACCCGCAGGCCGTGGTCGCGGGCATTCCGATGTACGGCAACCCTCTGCCTTGGAAGAAGACCGAGCAGACGCCCAACCTCACGATTGACTCGACCGACGACATGAGGCCCGGACTCGGACTCACAGGCATTGCGAATCTTCAAAGCTTCACGCGCCGCGGCGGCCTGCTCATCACCGCGATGGACACGTCCGATCTCGCAATCACCTTCGGACTCGCGCAGGGCGTCTCGTTCCAGCGACCGCAGCGCATGAAGGTTGTCGGAAGCATACTTCGAGCGCGGCTCGTTGACGCGACAAGCCCCGTAGCATACGGCTACGGCGACTCGCTCGCGGTTTACGAGGACGACGGCTACATCTTCAACCTCAGCAACACGGCGGGAGGCCGCGGCGGTCGCCGCGCGCCGGAAGAGCGCGAGACGGGGCGCGGCACGCCCGACGACCCGGACGTTGTTCAGGGCCGACCGCCAACGGAAGTGCCGGAACAGCCGCGCGCCGAAGTCTGGCAGGCGATGCCGCTCACCGATGAGCAGTTGCGAGATAACCCTTACGTCATCCCGCCCGCGCAGCGCCCTCGCGTGATCCTTCGCTACGCCGACTCGCGCGACCTGTTCGTCTCCGGCCTGCTCGACGGCGGCGGCGAGATCGCGCAGCACGCCGCAGTCATCGACGTGCCTTCGGGGAGCGGCCACGTACTCCTCTTCTCGAACAACCCGGTCTGGCGCGGCGAGACGCACGGAAGCTACTTCCTCGTCTTCAACGCCATACTCAACTTCGACAGCCTCAACGCCGGCAGAACGCTCGACGAAAAGTAAGCGGCGGTTGACGAACGAATCCGGGAGGGCAGGGGCATCGTCCGCTGCCCTCTCAGTTTTTTTGTTTTCTTTTGAAGGTGAAGCTAGAAGTGTCTGAAGGCTTTTATGACGAGGAACGAGAGCGCGGCCATGAGGCCCGCGAGCGGGATAGTGAGTATCCACGCCCAGACGATGCGCCCCGCGACGCCCCACTTCACCGCCGAGAGCCTGCGCGTCGCGCCGACGCCGACGATTGCGCCCGTGATCGTGTGCGTCGTCGAGACGGGCACGCCCGTCAGCGTCACGTATGCGAGCGTCAGAGCCGCTCCGGTTTCGGCGCAGAAGCCGCCCACGGGCTTGAGCTTCGTAATGCGCGTGCCCATCGTCTTCACGATGCGCCATCCGCCTGAGAGCGTGCCGAGTCCGATGGCGGCGTGTGCGCACAGGACGACCCATAGAGGAATCGGAGGCAGCGTCTGGTTGGGGCCGTAAGCGACAAGACCTCCGGCGGCGAGCACGGCCGTGATGATGCCCATCGTCTTCTGCGCGTCGTTGCCGCCGTGGCCGAGCGAGAAGGCCGCGGCGGAGATCAACTGGCCTCTGCGGAACAGACGGTCAACGCGGTGCGGCGACCACTTGCGAAAGAGCCAGTAGACGGCGACCATCAACGTCAGTCCGAGCACAAGCCCGATGAGCGGCGACAGCACGATAAAGAGAACGGTCTTCTCCCACACCTCAACGTTCAAAAGCCCCGAAAATCCGCCATAAGCCGCCATTCCCGCGCCCGCGTAGCCGCCCAGAAGCGCGTGCGAGCTTGAGGTCGGCAGCCCCAGATACCATGTCGTGATGTTCCATGCTATCGCGCCGATCAGCGCGGCGAGCAGCACATAGAGCCGGTCGTCCGTCGCGATCTTGTCCATGTGTATGCCGTCGCCGATGGCCTTCGCCACACGCGTCCCGTAGATGAGGAATGCGACGAAGTTGAAGAAGGCCGCCCACACGACCGCCACGCCGGGCGACAGAACGCGCGTCGAGACGACGGTCGCGATAGAGTTCGCTGCGTCGTGAAACCCGTTGCTGTAGTCGAAGACCAGCGCGATGAAGATGATGACGATGACGAAGGTCAGTGTGGCAGTCATAGAAGTGATGAGTGATGAGTGATGAGTGATGAGTGATGAGTCAAAGGCAGGCTGCTTCCGACTCATCACTCATCACTCATCACTCATCACTTGCTCTCTCATGCGTGCTTGATGATGATGCTTTCGATGATGTTGGCGGCGCGCTCGCAGCGGTCAACGGCGGTTTCGAGGTTCTCGTAAATCTCTTTCCACTTGATGACGTTGAGCGGGTCGGGCGTTCCTTTGAACAGTTCGGCGAGAGCCTCGTTGTAGAGGTCGTCGCCCTCGTTTTCGAGCCGGTGGATTTCGACGAGACGCGGGTTGATGCCCGCGGGCCGCTCAAGAACGGAGACTACCTCGTGGAGTTGAACGGCCATGCGCTGTATCACGTCGGCGAACTGCCGCGCGTAGTCGGTCGCCTCGCTGACGTTGTACATCACCATCGAGCGCGCCGAGTCGTCTATCAGATCGACGATGTCGTCGAGCGCGCCCGAAAGCATGTAGATGTCCTCGCGGTCGAAGGGCGTGATGAAGGACGAGTTCAGCTTGGTCGAAACCGTGTGCGTCAACTCGTCGCATGCGTGCTCGATAGACTTGATGTGCTTGAGGTGTGCAACGTAATCGCCGTCCTTCTCCGATAGCATCTCGACGAGGCGGCTCGCGGCGTCGTAAATGTACGAGGTCATCTGCCGGAAGAGCGAGAAGTATTGCTCCTCCTTTGGGATCAGGCTGAAGCGTGCCATAAAGGGATTCTTCTCCGCGCCGTGCCGAAGTAATAAGAGAGCGAGAAATATAGTCGAAGCCCCGCGTGTTGTCTATGACTGCGTTGTTACGCCGAAGTTAATTTCGCCCGGCCCGGTCGGGTTGTCCACCGCCGCGCGTTCGTCGTATGCTCGACGCCGGAATTGCCGGTGCCTGCTTCTTTGCGGGTTCGGGTCGCACGGATGCAAGAGACACATTTCGATCAGGTCGTCGCGCTGCTCCGCATGGAGGCGGACGCGATCAAGCTGACTGCGACGCGACTTTCGCGCGGCGAGGTCGAGCGCGCCGTCGCCCTGCTCGCGGCGTGTCGCGGCAAGGTCGTCACGGTCGGCACGGGGAAGTCGGGCCACGTCGCGCAGAAGTTCGCGGCGACTTTGACGAGCACGGGCACGCCCGCCGTCTTTCTGCATCCTTCGGACGCGCTGCACGGCGGCATAGGGCTTGTTGGCCGCGACGACGTTATCGTCATCATCAGCAACAGCGGCGAGACGGCGGAGATTCTGGAACTGTTGCCGTACATGCAGCACAGGCGCGCCGTCGTCGTCGCCGTCGTCGGAAACCTCGCCTCGACGCTGGCGCGGCGCGCGGACGTTGTGCTCGACGCGTCGGTCGAGCAGGAGGCTTGCCCTCTGAACCTCGCGCCGACGACGAGCACGACCGTTGCGCTCGCGGTTGGCGACGCGCTGGCGATGACGCTGATGCGAGTGAAGCGTCTGACGCCGGAAGACTTCGCGATGAACCATCCGGGCGGGCGTTTGGGGAAGCGGCTCACGATAAAGGTTTCAGACCTGATGCACGGCGGCGGCGAGAACCCGACCGTAACTACGGAAGCGACGCTCCTCGAAGTCGTGCAGGCGATAAGCCGTGGCGGACTCGGCGCAGTCAACGTCGTTGACGCGGCGGGCCGACTCGCAGGCATCGTCACCGATGGCGACGTGCGGCGGACGCTTCAGGAGGCCGGACTCGAAGACCTGCACGCGCTGAAGGCCGCAGACGTTATGACGCGCGAGCCTGTCGTCGCCGCGCCCGAAATGCTCGCGCACGCCGCGCTTCAACTGATGGAGAACCGCCCCTCGCAGATCGCCGTCCTTCCCGTCGTCGAAGGCGAAGGCCGCTGCGTCGGCCTTCTGCGCCTGCACGACATCGTTCGCAGCGGGCTGTGAAAGGATGAAGGCGGAAGGATGAAGACGGAAGTGAAGTCAAAGCTGCTTTCACTTCCGTCTTCGTCGTTGCTTTCCAGAGACGCCGCTGTGAATGGAATGAGAGCTTATTCTTTTGTGTTGGTTATTGCGCTGGCGCTTGCATCGTCGTCGCCCGTGCCGGCTCGCGCAGAAAGCGGGCCGGCGACGCGTGCGGAGCGCGTGAGTCCGGCGGGCGAAGTGGTCGTCGTCTTGAGCGAGGAGTTTTTGAACTCGCTGGTCGAGGCCGTCGCGTCGCAGCCCGACCCGCCGAGCTTTCCACTGTCGAAAGACGACGACTCGAACAAAAAGTGCGCAAGCCGGATTCAACTCGTCGGCGAGTCTTCGGGCGTGCGAACGTCGGTGCGCTTCGTTGACGGTCGCATCACCGCGCCGCTCGCCTTCCGAGGCTCCTACGAAGCGCCGCTCGTCGGCTGCCTCAACTTCGAGGGCTGGGCCGACACGGCCTTCGATTTGCAGTTCGACCAGTCGAAACAAGCGCTCGACGCGCGCGTCACCGTGCGCGACCTAAAGCTCAGGAACATCCCCGCCTCGCTCGTCGGCCCCGGCCTGACCGGACTCGTGCAGGACGCGATTGACGCGCGCGTCAACCCCTTGGAAATCCTCCGCGCCGAACAACTCGGCGTGCCCGTCATGCGCGGCGGCAGCCTGCGCCTGCGTGCGCGCGAGGTTCGCCAAGAAGTCGTCGGCAAGGAGCTTCGCCTCCACATCGTTTACGAGATCGTGCAGTAGGGTTGAAGAACAGAGACGCGGGCGTCGGCCAATGCTCGCGTCTCTGTCAGTTCGCCACAGCGAGGCTTGCGCCGACGTGCATATCGACGATCTCCCACGCCGACTCGTCGCGCAGAAGCTTCCGTATGAGCGCGGCGTGCAGGACGTGGCCGCTTCGCTCGGCCCGAACGAGGCCGAGCAGCGGCATCCCCAGAAGCGCGAGGTCGCCGACGATGTCGAGGATTTTGTGACGGACGAACTCGTCCGGGCGGCGCAGAGGGGTTTCGTTCAGCATCCCCGTCGGCGTCAGCACAATCGCGTTCTCAAGCGAGCCGCCGCGGATGAGGTTCGCGCGTCTGAGCGCTTCGATCTCTTCGGTAAAGCCGAAGGTGCGGGCGGAAGAAATCTCGCGCAGGTAGCTTTCGGGGTCGAGCGCGTCGAATCGAAAATGTTGGACGCCGATGAGCGGGTGAGGGAAGTCGATAGTACAGTCTATCTCCCAAGTCTCGTGCGGCTCGACCGAGATGCGGCGGTTCCCCTGTTCGACTTCGACGCGCTTTCTCACGCTCAGAGCGCAGCGCGCGGCGGGCTGCTCGACAATGCCCGCGCGTAGAATCATCCCCGCGAACTCGTCCGCCGAGCCGTCCATGATCGGCATCTCAAGGTTGTCAACCTCGACGTAAGCGTTATCGACGCCGACTCCGCGAAGCGCCGATAGAAGGTGTTCCACGGTCGAGAGCATGACGCCCGTTCGCATCAGTGTTGTCGCGTAAGAGCAGTGAGCGACGGCCTCGACCGACGCGGGAATCTCGAAGTCGTCAAGGTCTGTTCGGACGAAGACGTACCCCGTGTCGGGCGGCGCGGGCCGCAGACGCAAATGCACGGGCACGGCTGTGTGGAGTCCGAGTCCGCTCGCCTCGACGGGCGCGGCGATAGTCGTCTGTTTTATTAAAGCCAAAACGGAAGCCCCTTCACGCTTCGCGCGCACGAGAGCGCGCGTGAAATAATTTGAACGCATAAATAAAGTGCAATGCACGTGCCGACGGCGCGAGTGGAAAAAGTCCAGACTCCTGTGTCGTCGCCGCGCGGCGCGCGCGAAGGTTGTTGCGAGAGCGCGACGCTTGCCTGAATCACCTGTGGCTTGCGCGCAACAAGCGGCGCTGAGGTTTTCATGCTTGTCACGCGACGCGGCTTTTCTTATCATCAAACAAATGCCATCGAAAAAAGCGAAGCCGAAAGAGCCGACCGAGCGGGTCTTTCTCATAGATTCGTTCTCGCACATCTTCCGCGCGTTCTTCGCGCCGATGGGCGCGCGCACAGAGCCTCTGACGAATAGCCGGGGGCAGGTGACGCAGGCCGTCTTTGTCTTCACGAACATGCTTCGCAAACTCCTCGCCGACGAGCGACCGCACTACATCGCCGCGGTCTTCGAGTCGGGCGTGCCCACTTTCCGGCACGAGATGCACGCGGGCTACAAGGCGAACCGCACCGAAGCGCCCGAAGAGTTGCAGACGCAGATTCCCTACATCATCCGAGTCTGCGAGGCTTACAACATCCCAATACTTAACGCGCCCGGCTTCGAGGCCGACGACGTTATCGGCACGCTCGCCGTGCAGGCCGCCGAACGAGGCTTGCAATCGGTCGTCGTCTCGAACGACAAGGACATGACGCAACTCGTGCGCGATCCCTTCGTCGTGTGCATGAGACACAACTCGCAGAACGTGAAGCGCAAAGAACCCGTGCCGCCCGTCGAGTGGTGCGACGAGGCTTGGGTCTTGAACAAGTTCGGCGTGCCCGCAGAGAAGATCGTTGACCTTCTGGGGCTGATGGGCGACGCGGTTGACAACATCCCCGGCGCGCCCGGCATCGGCCCGAAGGGCGCGGTCGAGATCATCAATGAGTTTGGCTCGATTGAGAACGCGCTCGAACACTGGGAGGAGGTCAAGCGAAAGACCTATCGAGAGTCTCTGCGCGACAACCGCGAACTCATACTTCAGTCGAAAGAGCTTGCGACGATAAAGACGGACGTTAACATCAAGCTTGACCTCGAACGTCTACGCTGCAAAGCGCCCGACCGCGCGGCGGCGTACAAACTTTTCCGCGAGCTTGAGTTTCAACATCTCATGCGCGAGTTCGCCGACGCCGCGACTGAAATCGAAGGCGGCACGGCGTCGAAGACTTACAGCCGGGTCACGAAGATCGCTGAACTCGAAACGCTCGTGCGGAAGCTCTGGGACGTTGAGCACTGGGCGTTCTCAATCGCGGACGCTTCGCCCGCGGGCGCGGGCCAGCAGACGAGCGTGCGCGGCGACGAGCCGCCCGCCGGACTCGCGATCTCTTTTGCTCCGAACACGGCCCACTTCATCAGCTTTGAAGAGTTCGAGGGCGGAAGAGAACAGGCCGTCCCAATGCTTCGAGACGTTCTGTCGAACGGCCTTCTCTCGAAATCCGTCCACGACCTGAAGCGCGCCGTCGCTCTGCTCTCGAACGCGGGCGTCGAAGTCGAAGGCGTCGAGGACGACACGCTGCTCGCGGCCTACCTGCTCGACCCCGTGCGGAGTCGCTACGACCTCGGCGACCTCGCGCGCGAGTTCGCAGGCTCTGAAGGCTGGACTGAAGCGCCCGGCGAAAGCTGGACGGCGGACGAGTGGCGCGCGGCGGAGGCGGCGGACTTCACGGCGCAGGTCGCGGACGCACTGCACGGGCGCGTGTTGGAGCAGGGACTCGAATCAATCTACAGCGAGATCGAGTTGCCGATTGCGCCGCTGCTCCACCGAATAGAGCGTGCGGGGCTTCGCGTCGATACGTCCGTGCTCGGAGAACTCTCGACGCTTTTCGGCGCCGAGCTTGAGAAGTTGACCGCAGAGATTTACAAGCTCGCCGGGCACGAGTTCAAGATCAACTCGCCGAAGCAGGTCGGCGAAGTCCTCGAACAACTCAACATCAGCACGAATCGCAAGACCGCGACGGGACAAGTCTCGACGAGCCGCGCCGTGCTCGACGAGTTGGCCGCGCAAGGCTTCGAGCTTCCTCGACTCCTCATCGAGTTCCGCGAACTCGACAAGCTTAAGGCGACCTACACGGACGCTCTGCCGCCGCTCATCGGCCCCGACGGTCGGATTCACTCGGAGTTGAACCAGACGGTGACGGCGACGGGCCGGCTCAGTTCAAGTTCGCCGAACCTTCAGAACATTCCGATTCGCACCGAACTCGGTCGCCGCATACGCCGCGCGTTCGTGCCGGAGCAGGGAAACGTCTTCGTCGCGGCTGACTACTCTCAGTTGGAACTGCGCCTGCTCGCGCACATCACGAAAGACCCGCAGATGCTCGACGCCTTCCAGAAGGGCGAAGACATACACGAGAGAACGGCGCGCCTCGTCTTCGGCGCGAAGACGAAGGAGGAATTGAAGGAGCGCCGACGCTTCGCAAAGATCGTCAACTTCGCAATTGCATACGCCGTCGAGCCGTTCGGACTCTCGCAGCGCGTCGGCATCTCGCGTAAAGAAGCGAAGCAGGTGATCGAAGACTACTATCGAACATACGCGGGCGTGCGTCGCTACATGGATGGGATTCCCGAACAGGCGCGCGAGTCGGGAGTGGTGCGCTCGATCTACGGACGCATTCGGCCCGTCCCGGCGGTTAACGACCGCAACGGTACGATTCGCGCGCGAGCCGAGCGCGAAGCTATCAACATGCCGATTCAAGGCACGGCGAGCGACATCGTAAAGATCGCGATGCTCAAGGTTGACGAGGCGCTGCGCTCTGCGGGGCTGAGTGCGCAGATGGTCATGCAGGTTCACGACGAGTTGCTCGTCGAAGCGCCGAAACAGGAGGCGAAGCAGGTCGCCGAGATTCTGAAGCGCGAGATGGAGACGGCGGTGGAACTCGACGTGCCGCTCGA
This sequence comes from Pyrinomonadaceae bacterium, assembly GCA_035474235.1. Taxonomy (GTDB): domain Bacteria; phylum Acidobacteriota; class Blastocatellia; order Pyrinomonadales; family Pyrinomonadaceae; genus QHXN01. The sequence goes on along the minus strand of DATINM010000060.1, from coordinate 14,233 downwards.
AGTCGAGGTCGGCACGGGCGGCAACTGGATGGAGGTGAAGAAGTAGTTCAAAGTTCAAAGTTCAAGGTTGAGGACTTGTCTTCAAACCTTGAACCTTGAACTTTGAACTACTTGAATCCGTCATGCCGGAGGACGAGAAGAAGGAGGACGGGCGAGTCGTCTACAGCCGCCGCGCAGAGGCGGAAGGCGACGGCTTTGCGAGCGCGCTGGCGGAGGGCGCGGGCGAGTTCGCGTCGGCGCTCATGCACGATTCGCTCTGGCGGACGCTGCTGCCGCTCTTCGTCGGGTTCGCGCTGCTGGTCGGACTCGTCTTCGGACTCGGCTACAGGAGCGCGGGCGAGTTGGAGGACGTGCGATTCTCGACGCAGCGCGAGGAGCGCAGGCTCGGCGAGACGCAGAGCTACCTTCTCAACCTCCGCCTCGAACTGAGCCGTCTCGACACAGAGGCGCGCATACGCGGTCGCATCGAGGCGGGCACGCAGGGTGTGATGCTGCCGCCGACAGACCTTCGCCTTCGGAACGAGCGCGACGCGGTCGTCAAACTCCTGCCGGAGTTCGACACGCTGCCGCTCCGCGACGCGGAAGCTAAGCAGCGAGCACGCCAACTTCTCGACAAGTACGTCGCAGACACGACAGACCTACGCTCCTATTCGCTCGGCGGCTACGCGGACTTCCGCGACCTCGACGAACTGTTGCGCTCGCTGATGAAGGGCGTTGACGACGAGCGCTACACAATCGAAGGGCAGCGCGACGAGGCGCTCAGGCAAGCTCAGCGCAAGCTACGGCTTTTGATGTGGCTCGCCGCAGTGACGGCGCTCGTCGTCGCCGCCGTCACGTTTCTGGAAGTGTGGCGTCGCTTCCGACAGATGCGCCGGAACTTCGCAGCACTCCGACGCGAGCGGCAGTTCAGCGCGCAGATGCTCGAAGGGTTGCCGAGCGCCGTCGCCGCAATTGACCAGCGCGACCGGATACGCTCGGCCAACGTGGCCTTCTTCGACGTATTCCCCGGCGCGTCGGTCGGCGCGTCCATCCACGACAAGTTCACGACTCCCGAAGGTCTAAAGCTTTTGGCCTCCGCGACCTCGACGCGCGTCGAGCGCACGGTCTATCGCGGTCGCTTCCGGCTCGCGGGCGACGGCGGCGGGCGCGACCGAGCCTTCGACGTTTACTCCTCGCCGCTCGAAATCGAGGGCGAGCGCGGCCAGCTTCTGACTCTGGTTGACGTGACGGAGGCTGCGGAGGCCGAGCAGGAGTTGAGGCGCGGCGAGGCTCTCGCGGCGGTCGGGCAGGCTGCGGCGCAGGTCGCGCACGAGATAAAAAATCCTTTGGGCAGCATACGCCTCGGCGTCGCGATGCTCCGCGACATGACGCGCGACCGCGAGGCCATCAACACGATTGACCTCGTCGAGCGAGGCATCGAGCACCTCTCAAAGCTTACGCTCGACGTGACCCAGTTCTCGCGCCGCAGTAAGCTCGCGCTCGCCGACGTTGACTTAAACGACCTTCTGGTCGAAAGCCTCGATCTCGTCGCCGAAAAAATCAGCGAGAAGCGCACGCCCGTCGAAAAGAACTTCACCACGGAACCCGTGCGCGGCCACTGGGACGAGGATCAACTCCGGCAGGTCTTCGTCAACCTCATCGCCAACGCCGTTGACGCCGGGCCCGCCGAAAGCATCGTCAACATCTCGACCGAGCGCACGACGGTCGCAATCGGAATCGGTCGCAACGGCGAGGGCGGCAAGCAAGTCGCGGGCGCTCGCGTCCGCATCGAAGACCGCGGGCAGGGCATGAACGAAGAGACACGCGCGCGCATCTTCGAGCCGTTCTTCACCACGAAGAAGAAGGGCACCGGCCTCGGCCTTGCAATCGCCAAGCAGATAGTCGAGCAGCACGACGGCACGATCCGCGTCGAAAGCCGCCCTAATGAGGGCACACGCTTCACCGTCGAACTCCCGCTCTCGCCCGACGCCGCATGAATTGAACCTTTGAAACCGGCGAGACACGGATGCCGTGCTTAGCCGAGGATAACGTCTGCGTCGATTGTGAGATTAGGAATGGACTTCGCCGTCAGCGACTCGCCACGCTTCACCAAACGGATTTCGTGATACTTGTCGGCAAGCGGCCCGCTGTAGATTTCAACTGCCTCCTGCGGCAAATTACCAGCCACGTTTCAGGGATGCCAGCCTGTGCGTAAAGAGGAAGCTTTATATCGCGGTCATATTCGACTGAACTGCCGGCCACTTCTATGAAGCAGTACGTCCGCCGGCTGAGGCTTGGCCTAAGCATAAAAATCATCTCGCGATTTCAGCAAAGCAACATCGGGCAACGGCTCAGAGTAATCACTAAGCTGCACAGGGTTCTGCACCCAAACGATTACACGTTCACCAACCAACCGCTCAAGAAACTTGGTCAGCCTACCCACACAGGCCGCATGGCGGCTGCTAATCGGATTCATCTCGATAACCTCGCCTTCGATCAACTCAACACGGTCGTCTTCCGAGAAGATACCCGCCGCCGCCATCCGGTAATATTCGGTAACATTAAAATGTCGTCTGGCAATTTGGACTGACATAATGATTCAAGTCCTTCGTGCAGTTACATGATAACGTATTGCGAAATCAATCCGCATAATATCCTTGCATACTCGGTAAAGTTCCCCCGGCATTTCTGCCGCAGGGAAGGCCGATTGACTCTCAGAATCGGCGAGAAACCAGGCGGAAAGCGCGGCGCGCTGCCTCGATTGTTCTTTCGAGTAGATCGTCTGTGTGCGCGACGCCGATGAAGGCTGCCTCGAATTGCGAGGGCGCGAGATAGACGCCCTCTTCGAGCATCGAGTGGAAGAACTTGCCGTATCGCTCGCGGTCGGACTTCGCAGCCGTGGGCCAGTCCTCGACGGGCGAATCCGTGAAGAAGGTCGTGAACATCGAGCCGACGCGGTTCGTCGCAGTCTCGACTCCGGCCTCGCGCGCCGCCTCCGATAAACCTTCTGTGAGCCGACGGCCTGCCTCTTCCAACCTTTCATAGACGGCGCGGTCGCGCAGACGCCGGAGCGTCGCAAGTCCCGCGGTCATCGCGAGCGGATTGCCGGAGAGCGTGCCCGCCTGATAGACGGGGCCCGCGGGCGCGATCTGCTCCATGATGTCGCGGCGGCCTCCGTATGCGCCGACGGGGAGGCCGCCGCCGATAATCTTGCCGAGCGTCGTGAGGTCGGGCCTGACCTCGTAAAGCTCCTGCGCGCCGCCACGCGCGAGTCGGAAGCCCGTCATCACTTCGTCGAATATTAGAATCGAGCCGTGCCGCGTCGTGATGTCGCGCATGGCCTGAAGGTAGCCTTCGCGCGGCGGGACGCAGCCCATGTTGCCGACGACGGGTTCGACGATGACGGCGGCTATCCAAGCGCCGTGCTCCGCGAAGATTTGTTCGAGCGCGGCGGCGTCGTTGAAGGGCGCGGTGATCGTGTTCTGCGCCACCGAAGCGGTGACGCCGGGGCTGTCGGGGAGTCCGAGAGTCGCGACGCCCGAACCGGCTTTGACGAGAAGGCTGTCGCCGTGTCCGTGGTAGCAGCCCTCGAACTTGACGATCTTGTCGCGCCCCGTGAATCCTCGCGCGAGCCGAAGCGCGGACATCGTGGCCTCCGTCCCGCTGTTGACCATCCGAACCATCTCGACCGAGGGCACGGCGTCAATTATTTCCTCGGCCATCTCGACTTCGAGTTCGGTCGGAGCACCGTAACTCGTCCCGCGCTGCAAGGCCGTGCGCAAAGCCTCGATGACTTCCGCGTCGGCGTGGCCGAGAATCATAGGCCCCCACGAGCCTACGTAGTCGATGTACGTGCGACCGTCAACGTCTGTCATCGTCGCGCCGCTCGCTCGCTCGATGAAACGCGGCGTTCCGCCGACTCCGCGAAACGCGCGCACGGGCGAGTTCACACCGCCCGGCATCAACTCGACGGCGCGCGCGAACAACTCTTCCGAGCTTCGCTGTCTATCTTTCTTCGTTCGGCTCATGGCTTCATGCTAAAAGCAAAGTGGTGTCGAAGGCAAAACGATTCGGCGTGCAGAGATTCGACGAACGCGTTCAAATGATTCGCTCCAACTCTTCGCGCGGCTCGACAAGGAGCGTGCGGAAGGACGAGAGATAGACGAGGCCGGGCACTGCGCCCTTCGGCTTCGAAACGAACTTGCGCTGCGTGTAGTTGACCGCGACCTTCGAGTCCTTGCCAGCCTTGCTGAAGTGCGCGGCGAGTTGCGCGGCCTCGATCACGGTGCGGTGCGGCACCTGTTCATCGCGACTGCGCGCACGGACGACGACGTGCGAGCCGGGATAGTCTGCCGCGTGCATCCACGTGTCGAGCGAGCGCGCGATGCGGAACGTCAGTTGGTCGTTCTCGCGCGAGCCGCGACCGACGAGGATTTCGTACCCGTCCGAAGAGCGATAGCGCCTGATGCCCCGGAGATTCTCGCCCGTGTTCTTCTCATCCTTCTTCGAGCGACGCGTAGTCTTTGACTTGACCGTGCCCGCCGGCGTGCCCGTGAATGCCGCGAGCGCGTCCCGGTCGCGTGTTGAGATGATTCGTTCCAATTCATCTCGACGTGTTTCGAGCGCGGCGAGTTCAGCGCCGACGTTCTTCAGACGCTCGGCGATCTCCTGCGCCGCGCGCTTCGCCTTGCCGTAGAGCGCGAACCTGCGCGCGGCTTCCTCCTGTAAACTTTTGTTCTCGTCAATCTCAAACTCGACGGCGGGCAATCCTTCGGCGAAAAAATCAGTGACGCGAACCGTTCGCCCGCTTCGCACGGCCGTTCCGACGTTCGCGAGCAGGAGTTCGCCCGCGCGCTTGTGCCCTTCGGCGTCGCCGTGCGCCTCGATGTCGCGTGCGAGATTGTCGCGAAGCTTCTCAAGCTTCGCGATGCCCTGTCTGATTCGCGCCGACGCCGCGCCCGCGCGCTGGTCGAAGGCGCGCTCGGTTTCGAGCCGTCGATAGTGCGCGTCGAGAGCTTCGGAGATTGAAGCGAACCCGGCGCGCGAGACTCCAAGAGCCTCCCGCGGCGCGATTGGCTGAGCGGCTCGCGTCTGAGGCGGACTATAAACTTCGCCCTCGACCTGTCCCTCGCCGCGCGACGGGCGCATCGCGGCGACGATCCGGTCTTTCGCGTCGAGCAGGAAAAGATTTGCCGTGCGCCCCGTGAGTTGCGCGACGAGAGACGCCGCGTGCTCTCGCCCGACCGCGTCGGCCACGTCGAAGTTGAAGCGGACGACGCGCTCGCCACAATCCTTCCTGAGCGCGCGAAGCGTCGCGCCGCCGAGCGACTTGCGAAGTATGAGCGTGAACTGCGACGGCGGTAGCGAAGACTTTTCGAGTTCGCGCACCGAACGTGAGATCAAGTGTATTCGAGGCCGGCCCGGCTCGACCGAGACGAATAGATAGCGACCGCCCTGCGTGCGGAAGTCAACGGCGAGCGAAGCGTTCGAGAGTTGGAAGACTTTTCCCCAAGCGCGACCGACGAGCGCCAGCCTCAGTTCTTCGACTACATCGCCGATGAGTTGTTCGTTCATTCGTGCCGACGGGACGAGCGTTGCGATGCTCTGAAAGTCTTCGCACGAAAGGCTAACAGACTTCCGCGCGAAGACAAAAAGAGAGGCGCGGCCAAACATGACCGCGCCTCTCATCTTTGAAGCGTGCGTTACTGTTTGACGACGACCGTGCCGGAGAGAAGGTCGTGCGCCGTTCGCCCTTCGGCGTCGAAGATCGAGTAGATGATGCCGAGACCGAGCGCCGCCAGCGAGAAGATGTATGCGAGTGCGCGTCGAGCGCACTGACCCGTTGTCGGCACGAGCGCCGTACGCGAGTCAACCGCGCGGAGCGAGCAGAGAGACATGCCCCAAGTGTGGCCGGCGAGCGCGACGGAGCAAGTGTGGTATAGAAACATCACGGCGACGACGATGCCCGCCATCGAGCCGTACACGCGCGGATCGTTCCAGTTGCCGATGGTCAACTCGATTGCCGCCGCGAAGGGCGCGCACAGGAAGACGACTGCGATCAGGTCAACGATTGCGGCGGCGATTCGCTTCGCGCGCGGCGCGCGGTCGTCGTAAGTCAAATCCGGCGTCGAGACTTTGGGCAGCGAGTCGAGACCTTGACGTTCGAGCCAGAACTCGTCGAGCACGCCTTCGATTTTTCGCGGCTGTCGCGCGGCGACTTGCGTCTGCGCCGCGTCGGTCTGTGTTCGCGCGACGGCGGGCTGCGCCCCGGCGCTCGCTTGAGTCGCGACGAGAGGCGGCCCCTCGACTTGCTTTTCGACTTCGACGGTCGCGACGGCGCGAGCCGGCGCTTCGACGACGGCTTTTGCTTCGACCTCCGTGGCGGTCTTCGCTTCGACCGTAGCAGATTTTGATTCGACGCCGGCCGCGGCTTCGGTTGAATGCTTCGGAGGAACGACGGCGAGCGCAGGAGTGCGCGGCTGAGCCTCGTCCGCCTTCGCGTTCGCGTCTGCTTTTTCGGCGCGACGCGACGCGCGTTTCGGATGCGCGTTCGGCGACTCGTCGTGATTGCTGGCTGGCGCGGGCGCGGAGAGTTGAGCGGCGAGTTGCTCCGGCTGCTCTTCGACGACGCGCGCGGCTGCCGTGGCGGCCTGACCGCGTACCGAGCCTTGGCGCGAATGAGTCTGCGTCTGCGTCCGCGCTCGCTCGATGCGGCGGAGCGCGGCGGCGACGAGCGGATTCATCTCCGGTTCGTCGGGCAGAGGAACGAGGCCGAGTTGTTTCGCAGGCTCCGTCGGTTTCGCTTTTGCGGGCGGGGCTGCGCGCTCGTGTTCCGCTTCGCCTGTCCCGACGACGTGGGCTGGCGACTCTTCTGTTTCGACCGCGGCCTCGCGCGCACGGCGCTGCTGGATTTCGCGGAAGCGCTCGCTCAACTCCTTGCGCCATGCGGGCCGGTTGCGATTGACGCCGGGGAATTCGAGAAGTGTCGAGTTGTTCGTCCCTTGTGACGTTGTGTTCATTCCGTTCGAGTTATCGGTCATAGCGTGAGCAGAAGCCTTTGCTTAGTGCGGCTGTTCGTGCCGGACTGATTTCGTGAACGGGGGGGTTGTTTCGGCTGCGATTTCCGGCAGCGTGGCCCAGCGTCGAGTGCTTTCGGACGATACTACAGTCACGCGCGGCACTTCGCATCGGATCGTTGGGAGTCTCCCCGTCGCTTAAAAAATCTGTTCGATGGGCGACGGGCAGACGCCGTTTAAATCCATGCCCACTGCGGAGTCGCGGCGGATGCTATCAGAAATTACTTTAAGTCGTCAACCAGAAAAAACACAATGCGCTGTGTTTGAGGCGCGGGCGGCTACAATATTTAGCACCGCGAGGCCGCCAAAGCTTTCGGCGGGCCGAGATGACGTAGTGACCCGGGGGGTTAGTTTGCGCGTCTATCGAAGGAGCGTGCCGGTGCGACTCCATCGAGTGTTGTTGATGAAGTCGGCGAGGAAGTTGAAGGGGAAGGGCGCGCGGCTGTGCGACGCGTGCTCGTCGTAAGACCAGATGACGAACATGGCGCGACCGACGATCAGGTCGCGCGGGACGAGTCCCCACACGCGGCTGTCGGCGCTGTTGTCGCGGTTGTCGCCCATGACGAAGTAGAAACCTTCGGGGACGTGGTAGGGGTGGTTGACGGCGAAGTTGAATCCCGCCGCGCGTGGGCTTGAAGTGTAATAGACGGTGTAGGGCGCGTCGGGTTTGTTGACCGAGGGTTTTAGTTGTTTTAGCTCGGCGTTATCGCTGCCGAGATTTTGGTCGGAGGCGATGACGCGGTTTTCCGGCAGAACCTTTCCGTTAATGAGCACGTCCGCGCCGCGAACCTCGACGGTCTCTCCGGACAGCGCGATGACGCGCTTGATAAAGAGCGTTTTGTACTGGACGATTTTTTCTTTGGGATCGGACTGGGCGGGGTATTTGAAGACGATGATGTCGCCGCGCCGCACGTCGCGCTGCGGAAGGAAGGGCACGTGCGGCCCCGGCGCGAAGATGAACTTGTTTACGAGGAAGTGGTCGCCGACGTAGATCGTGTTCTCCATCGAGGCCGAAGGGACGACTGCCGACTGCGCGACGAAGGTCATGAAGAAGACGGCCATGACGAGCACGACCGCGCCGGCTTCGAGGTACTCGCGCAGAAGCCCACGCGGGGGGCCTACAGTCTGCCTTTCACCGTCCACCGGCACGGACTCGTCCACGCCTTCAGCCTGCTCTTCTTTCTTCTCCAGAGTCGTCGCCACCGCGAAAGCGCCTTTCGATAATTCAGACCTGAAAGTTCGTCAGAGAGGCTGGCGGCCCGCGAAGCCCGCCTCGATGTCGTGCCACCACTCGACGCTTTCGCCTTCGCCCGACTGCCAGCAGAGCAGAACGACGCGCCCGTCGCGCATCGAGGGGAAGTCAATCAGCCCGCGCTCGAAATCTTTTAGCTGCACGCCCAGTGCTTCGAGTTGTCCCGCCGACTCGGCAAGCTCGGTCAGCGCAGCGACGTATGCCGGGCCGTCCTTCATGCCTCCGCCGCCGAGTTGCGCGCAAGCGGCTGCGGCGCGCGCCGCTTCCTGCGCGCCCGAAACGCGCGAGTACGAGTGCCGAATCCTTGCGACGATCCCGCGCACGGTCGGCAGCAGCGCGTTCGCTTCCTCGACTGTGAAAAGCTTCATAAGAAAGTGATGAGTGATGAGTGATAAGTGATGAGTGACAAGAAAAAGCCATACTGTCTTTCTTATCATTTATCACTCATCACTCATCACTGTTTTTACTGATCGTCCGTGACGCGGATAAAGTCCGAGCCATCGGAGGGCTGTCCACCTTCGCCGCCGTCCTCGCGCCCGTCGAGGAGCCGCGATGACGCCTCGTCGAACTCTTCCGCGCGCCGAACGTTCGCGACCGCCTCGTCCTCTTCGCAGATCAGAACCTCGCTGACGTGCGAAATTATCTCTTCGCCCGAGCCTTGCTGCGCAGCGTTGTGGTTCGCGAAAGAGTTTGCGGCGGGCTGCGAGTCGTGCGCGTGATTCTCGTAGAAGCGGTGCGTGTGGTTCGGCTCCTTGCGAACCTTGTCCGCGATCTCGCCGAGGTCTATGAAGTAGTCGGCCACGTCAATCAGCTTCGGCGCAGTGTTCGAGCGGAAGCCCGCAACCTCGACGCGGCAGCCCTTGTACGCGACGGCGTTGACGGCGTAAACGAAATCCTCGTCGCCTGAGACGAGCACCGCCGTGTCGTAGCGACCGGCGAGCGAGAGCATGTCAACGGCGATCTCAACGTCGAGGTTCGCCTTGCGCGTGCCGTCGTAAAAAGTCTTAAGCTCTTTGTGGATGACGCGGAAGCCGTTGCGGCGCATCCAGAGAAGGAATCCCTGCTGGCGCTCCGCTCCTACGTCCACGCCCGTGTAGAAGAAGGCGCGCAGAAGCCTCCCGTCGCCCAGAAGAACGCGCAGGAGCTTGTTGTAGTCTATGTCTATGTTGTGGAACCGCGCCGCGTGGAAAAGATTGTTGCCATCAATGAAAACCGCTACTCGTCCTCTGTAACCGAACTGCCATGAGATGTTGTTAGTGGGATCATAATGCATCTGATAAACACTCCGTCCGAAAGTTTAGATTCGCGAAATTTCAAACATCAGAAAGGCTGTGACCGACAGCCGCCCTCGCGAAGAAAAAGAGAACTTGAACTCGTCAAAACATCCGGCCTCGCTTGTGCGCGCAGCATCGCGATTCGTCGGGCGGCGATTCATTTAACCACGAAGTTCGACGGCGCCACAACTTCGGGCAGGCGCGAAGGCGAGCGCTTGCCGACAGGAAACGCGCACGGACTTTCGGCCCGCGAGTAGTTTAAGTTCCTTGCGACGCGCCGATCTGTTGGCCCGTGGCGGCGTCAACATAGACAAGCAGCGGCGACGCGGGGCTGCCGACCGCGATCTCCCATGCGACGTGAAGCTCAAGCGTCTGCGGGTCGCCGTCGCGGCGGACGGGGAAGAGGACGAGCGCGCGCGAAGTGAGCGCGTCCGACTGCGTGATGGCGCGCGTCTGGCGGTTGCCGGCGTTGTCCGTGTAGGTAACTGTGCTGTTCGCGAGCGAGGCAGTTGCCTTGTCGGCTGCAACGGTCTGCGTGACGGCGGCGAGCGAGCGGCGCAGGGATTCGGCGTCGGGTATGGCCGTGCTTGAGAGCATCGTGACGCGAAGGTCGGGCGTGAACGTGACCGCGACATCGCCGTAGCCGCTCCGCAAAGGATAAGGAAAAGAGTTCTGGACGTAGCGCGCGGTCTTCGCCCCGTCCGGCGCGTCAACGATCTCGACGAGCGAGAGTTCGCTCAGTTCAACGCCGACGAGCGGCGCAGCCGACGACATGAAGCGGCGCAGCGACTCGCGCGTCTCCTCGTCTGTATTCTTCGCGGCTTTGTCGCTGTTGTTCTTCCTCGCGGCCTTGTCGTTGATCGTGACGAGTGGCATACGCGGCTGCGTCTGTAGATTCGCCGGCAGTGTCTTGAGTGTCGCAGTCACGGGCTGAAGCTCAGGCGTCGGGGCCGTCGTCGCAGTTGTCGTCGCAGTTGTCGTCGCGGCAGGCTGGCCGGTGATCTCTCTCCAATTTGCGAGAGCGGCTTTGCGTCGCTCGTCGCTCGCTTCGAGCGTGGCGAACTTCCGCCCTTCGCTCGCGCCCGGTGTGCCAGCGCCCGCGGGTCGCGTCATCGCGGCGCACGCGCAGAGCAGCGGCGCGAGCGCCGCGACAAAGATGAAGGGCGCGGCGCGAAGTGTTCTCTTGATGAGTCTGCCGTGCATCGTTCTAAAATTGATGAAGGGGAAACGGTCGGGAAGGATTATACTCAAGAACGGACGGAGGGCAATCGGCCTCGCCCGCGTCTTGAAGTTTTAGAGGGAGGACACAAGAAGAGTTGTCGCGCGAAGACGAGTTCGGAGACTTCGACACTTTCGCACGCGCGGGCGGGTCGGCGGAGGCGAGAGAGCCTCTGCGACGCTTCACTGCGGACGAGTTGGTCGCGTGCGACAGTTGCGCTCGCTCGAACGCGCCGACGCGTGTGAACTGCATGTACTGCGGCGAGCCTCTGCCGATCACGGAGCGAAGCGCATCTCTGCGACGACCGGCGCTGAAGAAACTCGAAGAATGGGAGCAGGGCTTCAGCGTCGTGATGCTGCCGGCGGGCGGCGAGAAGTTGTCGCCGGAGGAGATCGCGGACGCGGCGGCGCTTCTGCGGCTCGACGCCGAGCGGCTCGGCGAGATAGTCGCGTCGCACCGCGCGATGCCGCTCGTGCGCGCGACCTCGGACGAGGACGCCGCGCTGTTCGCGAAGCGGCTCGGCGCGCTCGGAATCAAAACGGAAGTCTTCGCCGACGAGATTCTCGAAAGTCAGCCCGAGCGCGTTCGCGCGCTCGCATTGAATGAAGACTCGCTCGTCTGCTGGACTAGCCCCGACAAAGAGCCGCGCCGTCTCGGTTGGGCCGAGGTCGCGTTTCTGGTCGTCGGTCGCATCGTGACGCGCCGCGTCGAAGTCGAACAGCGGCAGACGAAGCTAGGCAGCCGGAGCCGCGTCGTTGACACGCGAGAATTGACCGCGGACGAGGCCGTGCTCGACATCTACACGCAAGGCGGCGACGGCTTCCGCGTCATGGCCGAAGGGTTCGACTATTCTTGCCTCGACGCGGGCAAGCGCCTGCTCGCGAGGGAGAATTTCGACGCGCTCGCCGCGGCACTGCGCGTGCGCGCGCCGTCTGCCGTCTTCGACGAAGAGTACGTGCGTCTTCGCACGCTGCTCTCCGCCGCATGGCCGCCCGCCGAGCGCAAGGGTTCGTCGGGCCTTCGGCGCGAGCGGACGGGACGCTTCAACACGGAGTCAGTGACGACCGTCAGCAACGAGACGCAGTTCACGCGCTACGCGCGCCTGCGCCTGCAACTCGCGCTGCGCGCACGCGAGAAGGATTAATGAAGCGACGCGGGGGAAACAATCAGAACCCTTGGCGGCCCGCCAAATGGGACGAGCGCGCGGGCGTGCGCGACGCGCGTCCACGAGTCGGGGGCGAGCGCGACGAAGCGCGCGGACGCGACGAGAGCGTCCGCGCGCAGGACGTGCGCGGACTTGCGAAAGGCGGTCGCGCGCAGGATGAACACGGGCGCGCGAAAGATCGCCACGCACGCGCAAAGAGTGAGCACTCGCGCCAGTCTCCGGGCGAGCGCGTCGCGCGCGCGTTCGCGTCGGGCGGGAGGCCGGAGCGAAAGGCGAGCACGGATGATCGAGACGAGCGCACGAAGAGGAGTCCGGCTTCGCAGTCTTCACTCGCGTCCAATTCGCCTTCGACATTCTCTTCCGCGACCGGAGACGGCGCGCACGTCTTCGGCGTCCAGCCGGTGCTGGAAGCTCTGCGCGCGCGCGCGCGGCCAGTCGAGCGCGTCACGGTCGCGGAGGGCGCGCACGAGTCGCGCCTGCACGAAATCATCGAGCTTGCACGCGGCGCGGGCGTGCCTGTGCGTCGCGCACCGCGCGCAGAGCTTCAACGCATCGCGCCGGGCGTGAATCATCAGGGCGTCGTCGCGACGATCTCCGCCGCGCGGTACACGTCCGCAGACGTTTTGCTCGAAGCGCTCGCCGCGCGCGTCGGCACAGACGAGCCGCCGCTCGCCGTCGTGCTCGACGGGGTGGAAGACCCGCGCAACCTCGGCGCGGTCATACGCACGGTTGAATGCGCCGGCGCGCACGGTGTCTTCGTCCCCGAACGGCGCGCGTCGGGCTTGACCGAGACGGTCGCGAAGGCCGCGGCGGGCGCGCTCGAATACGTGCCGGTCGCACGCGCAGTCAACCTCGCGCGGCTCGTCGAAGATTTGAAGGGACGAGGGCTTTGGGCGGTCGGCACGGCTTCGGACGCCGCGACCACGTACACCGAATGGGACTGGACGCAGCCTTGCGCGCTCCTGCTCGGCGGCGAGGGCGAGGGGCTTCGCCGGCTCGTGCGCGAGCGTTGCGACGCACTCGTCTCGATTCCCCTGCTCGGCAAAATCGAATCGCTTAACGTCTCGGTCGCCGCAGGCATCATTCTTTACGAGGCCGTGCGGCAGAGAACCGCGCGCCGGGCCGGTGCGTACAATGAACGCCGGAATGATGAGTAATGAGTGATGAGTAATGAGTGATGAGGGATGAGTAATGAGTGATGAGGGATGAGAAAGAACGGCAGACAGCTTTTTACTCATCACTCATTACTCATCCCTCATCACTCCTTCGGAGGTGCAGCAGATGTTTTGTCCGAGGTGCGCGGCGAACAACGCCGACGACGCAAGATTCTGCCGCGCGTGCGGCACAGACATCAGCCTCGTGCCGCAGGCCGTCACGGGTCAACTCGCCACGCGACTCGACGAAGAGGATGATGACTACACGCGCCGCGGGCGTCGCGGTCGAAAGCGCGGCAAGCCGACGATTGAGCGCGCGGTCAGGAGTTTCATGATGGGTCTGGCGTTCATCTTCGTCGCGTTCGCGGCGTGGGAGTGGGCACCCGCCGGGCACATTTGGTGGTTCTGGATGCTCATTCCGGCTGCGAGCATGCTCGGCGAAGGCGTCTCGACTTACATACGCCTCGCGGAAGAGAAAAAGAGGCGCGCGCCGCCCGCTTACGTCCCGCAGCCGACGGCTATCCCTCCGACGCCTCAACGCGCGAGCGTGCTTCCGCCGCGCAACACGGGCGAGATCGTCCCGCCGCCGAGCGTCACCGAAGGTACGACGCGCCTGCTCGACAACGTGCCCGCCGAACGCGCGCGCGACGACAGATGAACGTCAAGTCCCGCGCCCGACGTGCCTCACCGTGCGACCGAAGTGTTTGGTCATCCGCGGGTGGCTTTGCGAGATGAGTAAGGCGAGAAACGCACGCATTTGTGTGCCCGTCTGCGCGCGGCGTGTGGACGAACTGCGTGAGTCTTTCGCTCGCGCGACCGGAGTCGCGGACATCATCGAACTGCGGCTCGACTGTCTCGACGAAGACCAACTCGACCCTTCGCGACCCCGACTCGGAGAACTTCTCGAAGGGCTTTCGCGCTCGCCTCTTCAAATGGATGAGCTTCCGCGCGCTTCTCTTCAAAGTCCTGAAACTCCTCTCATCGTCACCTTCCGACCGTCCGAACAGGGCGGCCAACGCACGCTCGACGCGGAGATGCGCGCGCGCTTCTGGCTCGCGGCGGCAGCCGACCTGTCGCGCGAAGAGTTCCGCGGGCGCGTCTTCGCGGACATCGA
>DATINM010000059.1:0-25174 GCA_035474235.1 Pyrinomonadaceae bacterium | reverse complement strand
GGTCTGCGTCGATTAACAAGACTCTATTGTTGGCTAATGCAAAAGCAGCAGATAAATTAACGGAGGTAGTAGTTTTACCAACTCCTCCCTTCTGGTTAGCCACCGCGATAATCTTTGCCATTCTTATCTACCTTATTTATCTTGGGGTCTGATAGGCGGCAGTAAATTAACACATTTCATGCGAATCAAGAGTAGAAAAAGCAAGCTAACCGATAGTTGTAGAATCGGTTTGTGGAACACGAACTCATACAACTCTACCTGTTAGCCTGCGACTTCTACGATAGCCAGCCCGACTTGAAATATCAACGTCTGAGTAATTTCAAGCCGCGCTGCACAGACAAGAAACTCTTAACCATATGACAAACCCGGCGTGATTCAAACCCGCGCCGCGCGTGATTCGAGAGACGCCGCGCGAGTCCGGCGCATACGGCTTGCGTTCGGCGTCGGTTGGTCTGTGATATATTGAGCAGCCGGGCGGTCTCGGAAGGCATCCGAGTTTTCGACTCAGGTTTCAATTCAATGCGGCGTCGTCAACTTTCCGTCTTCTCTCTTGTCGCTGCGCTCTTCTTGAGCGCGTGGGCGCAGGTGTTTGCCGCGTCGGTGTGCCCGCGCGTGCGGCAGGATTACGGTTGCTGCCGCGCGCGGGCCGTTCACAGTCGCGAACGGCACGAGAAGGCGTGCGGCGCGTCGCACGAAATGTCGAGCGGAATGCGGATGACGCCCGCAGCGGAATCAGGTCAAGGCGCAAAAGTCCTCGCCGCCGCTGGAGGCTCAGACGGCGAAGTCACAGAAGTTTGCGACCACTGTGCGAGCCATTCGTCGGAGCCGTCTCTGGCCGCCGTCTTGAGCTTGCCCAAAGCTAAGAATCGGAACTCCGAACTCGCGCCGCACGCCGCCGCGACAAGTCCCTCTGAGTTGACGCAGTCTTATCTCCCTTCCATCCTTTCCAAGAGCAACAGTCCGCCGGTGACTTCGACCGCACGGCACGTCCTCGTCAGCCTCTTCCGCATTTAACACCTCCGAAGAAACGTCTTCGACTTTCGCAGTGGGAGTCGAAGCACACGCGCGTCTCTTTATCACGACAATCGAAAGGCCGCGACGAAGGGGCCGCGCAGAACTCTACGAGATGTTCTGCGCGCTCGCAGCGTCTCGCGCCGATGCAACGTTTTCAGGAGGAGTCATGATCTGGTCTCATCCGAAACGCGCCCGACTGCGCGCGTTAATTATGGCCTCTGTCATTCTCGCGCTCGCGACGCACGACGCGCCGGCTCGCGACCGAAGGCAGGACATGCAGAATATGCCGGGCATGAGCGCGGGCGATCACAAGGCAAAGCCGAAGGCGAAGCAGCGAACGAAGACGACCGCAAAGCAAAAAGGTCAACAGCAGACCACGAAGGGTAACGACAAGCAGGAAGCCGCGTCGCCGGCAGCGACTCCTGAAACTTCGGGAGGTGCGGGCGACATGAATATGCCGGGGATGAATCACGAAGGCCAAGGCGAGGCGCATGAAGCAAGCGGCGCGGACACGTCGGGCGTGGGTTCGATGGAGATGGGGCCGATGATGGTGATGACGGCGGACGACATGAGCGTCCGCATCGGGTCGAGCCGAACGAATCTGATGCCGATGGGCGCGATGGGTTCGGGCACTTCATGGCAGCCGGCTTCGGGGCCGATGCAAATGTACTACAAGGTCGCGGGCGACTGGCTCGTGATGTTTCACTTCAACCTCACGGCTGGCGTCAACCATCAGGGCGGGCCGCGCGGCGCGACCGATTTCGACTCGCAGAATTGGTTCATGCCGATGGCCTTTCACAAGCTCGGTCGCGGCACTCTGCAACTGCGCGCGATGTTGAGCGCCGAGCCGTTCACGTTTCCGCCCGGCGGCTCGCCGCTCCTGTTCCAGACGGGCGAGACGTACAAGGGCCGCCCCTTGGTTGATCGACAGCACCCGCACGATCTCTTCATAGAGTTATCGGCGCAGTACACGCACGCGCTGAGCGAGCGCGCGACGTGGTTCGCATACTTCGGCTACCCCGGCGAGCCTGCGCTCGGGCCCGACGCCTTCATGCACCGCGCGTCGGCGTCGGAGAATCCTTCGGCTCCGCTCGCGCACCATCTCGAAGATTCGACTCACATCTCTTTCGGCGTCGTGACGACGGGCTTCACTTACCGCCGCTTCAAACTCGAAGGCTCGCTTTTCAACGGCAGAGAGCCGGACGAGAATCGCTACGACTTCGACTCGCACAAGTGGGACTCGCGCTCCGCCCGCCTCTCGTTCATGCCGAACCGGAACTGGGCGGCGCAAATCTCCTACGGACTGCTACGCAGCCCCGAAGCGCAGGAGCCTGACGCGGACATCAGGCGGGCGACCGCGTCGGTGCAGTACAACAGGCGGTTCGCCCGCGGCAACCTTGCGAGCACATTCGTATGGGGGCGCAACCACGTGAGCGACCGCGGCGCGACGCGCAACCTGAACGCTTACACCTTCGAGTCAACGGTCAATTTCTTCGACCGAAATTACATCTACACGCGGCTCGAACTCGTTGACAGAGACGAACTGCTGCGCGCGAATGATCGCGCACTGCTCGGCATCACGAGCGATCATCCGTCGTTCCGAATCGGCGCTTACACCGCGGGCTTCGCGCGCGACCTGTGGGATACGGACAAAGTCTCGTTCGCCGTCGGCGGCGACGCGACGATCTACTCGAAGCCTGCGGCACTCGACCTCATTTACGGGCGGCGGCCCGTCGCTTGGAGACTCTTCTTGCGCGTCCGTCCGGGCAAGACGGGCATGGGCACGAGCATGATGCACGGCGACGCTCACGATTCGAGCGACGGTCTTGATTCTTCTTTGAACCCGAACGCATCGAATGATGCGAGAGCGGAGGACGCGGCGACGCCTTGACTCTTTACACGACCGAAGGGTTTATACTTGGCGCATCGAATGTCTCGTCGAAGTTCGGAAGGATGCGTTTGATGGAAGCGGCGACGACGAAAAAGCATGTTGACCCGGTGTGCGGGATGAGTGTCGCTCCTGCGTCCGCGGCTGCGCGGAGCGAGTTCGCGGGCGAGACAGTTTACTTCTGCTGCGCGGGCTGCAAACAGAGGTTCGACGCGGAACCCTCGCGTTTCGCCGCCGTAGAAAGTTCAGATGAACGCGCTCGCGTCTCCGCTCGCCCGATGCCCGCGACTCAAAACCTCGTCGGCATTCAACGCATCGCGCGCCCGTCGCCGGTCGCGAATGCTTCGCCGCTCGCGAACGCTTCGCGGGACGAGGCGCAGGCGCGCGAGTATCGCATGATGATGCGAAAGTTCGTGTTCGCCGCGGCGGTCGCCGTGCCGGTGCTCCTGTTGATGCTCGCAGAGTACGTCCCGTCTCTACGTGAACCGTTGATGCGCCGGCAGCAGTTGATCGGCTTCGCGTCGGCGGTCTTGACGCTCCCGGTGCTCGTTTGGTCGGGCGGCCAGTTCTTCGCGGGCGCTTGGAACAACTTCCGCAATCACAACGCGAACATGGACACGCTCGTCGCGCTCGGCACGGGTTCGGCGTGGGGCTACTCGACGGTCGTCGCGCTTGCGACGCGATTCTTCCCGGAAGGCACGCGCGGGATGTACTTCGACGTGTCGGTGATTGTCGTCGCTCTGGTCGTTTTAGGTCAGGCGCTTGAGTCGCGCGCGAAGAGCCGTTCAGGCGCGGCCATCAGGAAGTTGTCGGAGTTGCAGTCGAGGACTGCGCGCGTCATCCGTCGAGGCGTCGAGAGAGATGTCCCTGTCGAAGATGTCTTCGTCGGCGACACCGTTCTCGTCAGGCCGGGCGAGAGAGTTCCGGTTGACGGAGTGATCCTCGAAGGCGAATCCGCCGTTGACGAGTCGGTGGTCACGGGCGAGTCCGTCCCCGCGGACAAGAGGCCGGGCGATCAGGTCATCGGTTCGAGCGTGAACAGGACGGGCGCGTTCACCTTCCGTGCTACGAAGGTCGGCGGCGACACGGCGCTCGCGCGCATCGTCGAGATGGTTCGGCGCGCGCAGAGTTCAAAGCCGCCAATCGGTCGTTTGGTTGACGCGGTTTCGTCCTACTTCGTGCCTTCGGTGATGATCGCAGCCGTGCTGACGTTCGTCGTCTGGTTCGACTTCGGGCCGCAGCCCGTCCTGAACTACTCGATAGTCGCGATGCTCGCCGTGCTCGTCATCGCGTGCCCGTGCGCTCTGGGTCTGGCGACTCCGATCAGCCTCATGGTCGGCGTCGGCAAGGCCGCGGAGTTCGGCGTGCTGATTCGCAACGGCGAGGCGCTCGAAACGGCTTCTCGTCTCAACGTGGTCGTGCTCGACAAGACCGGCACGATCACGAAGGGAAGGCCGGAACTGACGGACGTGTCCGCGCTCGGCGACTTTTCCGAAGCCGACTTGCTACGGCTCGCCGCGGTCGCAGACAGGCGGAGCGAACACCCGCTGGCCGAGGCAATCGTCCGCGGAGCGCGCGCACGCAACGTCGAGATAGGCGAGCCGGAAGAGTTCAAAGCGATTCCCGGCCACGGCGTCGAGGCGAGGATCGAAGGCAGGCGCGTCGTCGTCGGGAACGCGAGGCTGATGTCGAGAGAGAAGGTTTCGTCGCCGGAGTCCGAGGCGCGCGCGTCGCGCTACGCCGACGATGGAAAGACAGCGATGTTCGTCGCGGTTGACGGTCACGCGGCGGGAGTCCTTGCGGTCGCCGATGCGGTCAAGGAAGATTCGGCTGCGGCAGTCCGCGCGCTTCAGAAGATGGGCGTCGAGGTCTTGATGATAACCGGCGACAACGAGCGCACGGCCCGCAGCATAGCGCGTCAGGTCGGCATCACTCGCGTGCTGGCCGACGTGCCGCCCGAAGAGAAGGCTCGACAGGTCGAGCTTCTTCAAAGAGCGTGCGACGCGGCGAGTGAGAAGAGCGACGGTCGAAAGAAAAACGCAGGTCGAAAAAGGAGAGGCGCGCGACTCGTCGGCATGGTCGGCGACGGCATCAACGACGCGCCCGCTCTTGCGCAGGCGGACGTGGGCTTCGCAATCGGCACGGGGACTGACGTGGCAATCGAGGCGGCTGACATAACGCTCGTCGGCGGAAGCCTTCGCGGCGTCGCGAGCGCCGTCGAAGTCTCGCGAGCGACGCTCCGAAACATCAAGCAAAATCTGTTCGGCGCGTTCATCTACAACGCGCTCGGCATACCCGTCGCCGCCGGCATACTCTATCCGGTCTTCGGCCTTCTGCTCTCTCCGGTCATCGCGGGCGCGGCGATGGCCGCATCATCCGTGACGGTCGTGACGAACGCGAACCGCCTGCGGTTCTTCGAGCCGTCGAAGGCGGAAGAGGTGAAGCGATGAACGCTGCGCAACTCGCCGTCACCATCGCGGGACTTGCGGTCGTCGCATGGATCGTCCGGTATTTTTGGTTTTGGAAAGGCGAGACTGTTAAAGCTCAGGCCGAAGGCAGAGGCGCGCAGGTGGTTGACGTGACGGTGAAGGGCGGCTATCAGCCGGCCTCGATTATGGTCAGGGCCGGGCGGCCCGTCAGGTTAAACTTCACGCGGCGCGAGGCTTCGACGTGCGGCGAGGAGGTCGTCCTGCCTTCGTTCGGCAAACGCGCGCATCTGCCGCAGGACGAAACCGTCTCGGTCGAAGTCGTGCCCGCCGAGCCGGGCGAGTACGAATTCACCTGCGGCATGAATATGTACCGCGGCAAGCTGATCGCGGAGTGAGCCGCCGGGGCATCGCCGTCGCGTCTCACGCCGACGCCTGACGGCGCTCGCGGAATCGTCGCGTGCGGAAACGGTAGAGTGTCAGCGGCTCGCCGGGGGCGATGCCCGCCTTGCGCGCGGCGATCATAACCTGCTGCCGCGGCGTCTCGACGCCCTCGATTGCGGGGAGCAGCAAGCCACGCCTGCGCCCGCGCTCGTCGGCGACCACCACGCCGAACGTCGAAGGATCTAAGTCGTCGAACTGTGCAGGCTCCGGCGGTTCGAGCACGTCAACCGAGTAACGCAGAAAGGGAAGCTCGGCCTCGGAGACTGGAAGGAATCGAGGGTCGCTGGTCGCCGCCTTGACGGCGTTCGAGATGATCTCCGAAGCCAGAGCGTCGTACTCAGGCTCGACCGTCCCGATGCAGCCGCGGAGTTCGCTGCCGTTTGTCTTGATGGTAACGAAGCAGGCCAAACTTTGATTCAGGATTGACGAAGGAGGAACGTGCGTCGGCTCGACGATGAGCCGCCGCGAGACGAAAGACTCGACCGCGAGCCGCGCAAGCGCGGGCACCGCGCTCTCGTCTTCAGACGTGACCGAAGAGTCTGCGTCCGTGACCGGAGAGTCTGCGTCGCCTGTCGCGGATGCTGTCGAGGCGCCGGCGACGCTTGCCGTCTCAGTCTGCGGCCCGGAAACTGTTTCGTCTGGCTTAGCTTTCGTTGTCATGATCTTAAGTTTGCGCGTCCGCGCCCGCCGCGCGCGAGAGTTGCGCGACGAGGTAGCCGACGCCGAAAGGTGCTTCGTAGTTTAAGACTTCGCAAGCGTTCGCGCCTTCCGAAGAGACGCCGAGCGCGACGAGCATCGAGCGATAGCCGCACTCGCCCGCGAGCCGGCGCAAGCCGGGGTCAATCTCGATGATTCTTCGGGGCGCGTTTTCGCGGACGGCCTCGACGACCTCTTCGTCGAACCTGTGCGCTTCGGGGTGAAAGCCTGCGGGCGCGCCGCGCATGAGCCGGTGGCTCAGATCTCCGCTCGCGACGAACGCCGCGGGGCGGCCCGTCTTTTCGATTGCGCGCCCAACGCACGCGCCGAAGCGCATGTGGTCGTCGTCGGAGAGGAAGCAGTAGCCGAGCGCGACGACGCTTCCCGTCCAGCCGTTGCGCTGTAGGAAATAGAGCGGGACTGCCGTGCCGTGGTCGAGTTCGCGCGCGCCGAGATTCACGACGGGGTAGCCTTCTTCGGCTGCCGTCTCGCGAACGGCGTCGAGGAGTTCGGCGTCGAGCGGCGCGGCGGCGGTTGCCTGCGGGGCGCGGAAGTTGGCAAAATCGCCGCGAAGCACAGTGCCGCCGTAGGCGACAAACGCTCGCTCTTCGAGCGGCGCGTGCGGCGACACGATGACGACCGACTGCGCGCCGCTCGACTTGATGCGTTCGGCGAAGTCGCGCATCGCCTCGATTGACGCGCGCACCTCTTCCGCCATCGCGCCGCCGACTTCCGGCACCATCACCGGCGGGTGCGGTGCGATGCCGACGAAGACGATGGCGCTGCTGTTCATAATCTTGTGCGTGCCGCGAGCAAGTCTTTCGCCCGGAAGTTTTGAAAAGGGGAAGCGGCTTCGTTTTCCGAAGCGAGTTAAAAAAGACCGCGGCTTGTAGGGGTTCGGGCGGATTCTATCACAACTGAAGTTTTCTAATGCAAGGCGCGGGATAAAGTTTAAGGAGAAAGCCGGACGCGCGTTCGAGTTATGAAAAGACGCAAACGAGGTCGCGTGCGGCGAGAGACGACGTGCGAAGAGAATCTTTGTGAAGGCTGAAGAAAAATTTGACGCGCTCGTCGTAGGCGCGGGCCCCGCCGGTTCTTTCGCGGCGGAGAAACTCGCTCGCGGCGGCGCTCGCGTCGCGCTCTTCGACGGCCGGCCCGCGGGCGAGGCGAAGGCTTGCGGCGGCGGCGTCACGTCGAAGGCACTCAAGGCTTGGCCGTTCCTTCTCGAAGCAGGGGGCCGCGCCGTCACTGAGGTCGAGATGCTTTCGCCTTCGGGCGACCGCGTCCGTCTCGAACTCGCCGAGCCGTTCGCAATCTACTCGCGCTGCGCCCTCGACTCTTACATGGTCGAGCGTGCGCGGCGCGCGGGCGCGCGCGTCTTCGAGTGTCGCGTCTCGGCTTCGACTGAGAAGGACGGGCAAGGCCGTTGGATACTCCGCGCGAAGAGCGGCGAGAGTTGGACGGGCGACGTGTTAGTCGCCGCGGACGGCGCGAACAGCGCGATTGCTCGAAAGCTCGCGGGCGCGCTCCCGAACTCCGAGATGGAAGTCGCCTTCGGCTATCGCACGCCGCTCGACGGGGCGGACGAAGCGCCGACGGTCATCGCATTCCTGCCCGGCTGGGCCGGCTACGCCTGGGCGTTCCCGCGCCTCGACCACATCTCGTTCGGCATCGCGACCGCGCAGGATGCCTTCGACCACAAGGCGCTCGACCGAATGCTCTGGGACTTCATGGTCGGCTACTACCGCGACCGCGAAGACGGCTCGCGCGACGCGAGGCGAAACGGCGAGCGCGACGGAAGCGGAAAGAATAAAGACGAACGCAACCGCGAAATAGAAGCGAGGCTTCGCGAAGTCGCGGGGCGTTACGCGGCGCGCATACCCGGCCTCGCGCCGGAGACATTCGACAGACGGCGCGCGGCTGGCGCGGACTGGGCCTTGCTCGGCGACGCGGCGGGCTTCGCAGACCCCGTGACAGGAGAGGGGATTCACTACGCGCTCCGCTCGTCGGAGCTTTTCGCCGAAGCCTTCCTCGCCGGCGACGTTGCCGGTTACGAAGCGAAATGGCGCGCAGACTTCGGGCGCGAGCTTCGACGCGCATCGCGCATGCGGCGGAGATTCTATGGCGAGTTCTGGGGCGGGCCGTTCACGGACAGGATGATAAAGTTCGCGCGCCTGCACTCCGGCATCCGCCGCACGCTGCGCGAACTCGTCGCGGGCGATCAGGGCTACCTCGACCTCAAGCGCACGCTCGCGCGCCGCGCACTTCTTCCCTTCTGAATTCTCGTAAAAATAGAAAGCAAAACCCTCAGTCGAAACTTCCGGTCGCGGGAGAATCTTGTTTAGAGTTTCTTCGCTGAGCGGTTTGTCGGCGGTCGAACGACTCGTGTTTATGAGTCGCTGCTTTCGCCGTCGCCTTCGGTCGCAGACGGGCGCGTGTAGGGCGCGAGCCGGCGCTTGAGTTCTTCGGGGATGGGGACTGACTCGAAGGTGCTGCGGCGGACGGCGACGAGGACGAAGTGTGCTTCAGCGACCAACTGGTCTTCGCCCTTGCGCCGCACCTCGAAGTCGAGCCGGAGCGACTTCGTGCCGACGTGACCGACGTATGCAGAGACTTCGAGAAGGTCATCGAGACGCGCCGCGCTGCGGAAGTCGCATTCGAGGTGCGCGCGCGGAAGCCAGATGTCCGACTCGTCGAACATGACGCCGTAGGGCAGGCCGGCGGCGCGGAACAACTCGGTCTCCGCGATCTCGAAGAACCGTATGTAAGCGCCGTAAAAAATGATTCGCGCGGCGTCAACGTCGCCCCAGCGCACCCGCTCCTCGATCCTGTATTTTTGAAATTCCGCCACGTCGTTAATTCCTTTCGCGTCCGCCGGGCAGCGCGGACTCAGCGCCCGACGGCCTCAGCGTAAACGCGCTCGGTTTCTTCGACCATTCGTTCAAGTGCGAAGCGCTCGCGCGCTGAAGAGGATGCGCGCGCCGCGAACGCGAGCCTCCGCGCTTCGTCTTCGAGCAGCGAGACGACCGCCGCGGCAATCGCCGCCGCGTCGCCGATTGGTACTATCAAACCCGTGCTTCCGTCTTCGACTACTTCGCGCGCGCCCTCGGTCGCGGTCGCGACGACGGGAACGCCGCAAGCCAGAGCCTCGGCCATCGCCATGCCGAAAGATTCCGTGCGCGAGGCCGAGACGAAAACGTCGAGCGACGCGAGCATGCGTGCAACGTCGTCGCAACGACCCTTCAGATGCACGCGACTCTCCAAACCGAGTTCGGTGATAAGCCGTTCGACGCGAGCGCGATACCGGCCAGCGTTCGCGTCGTCTTCGCCTGCGATGACGAACTCGACGCTCGCGCCGAACTTTTCATAGACGAGCGACGCGGCACGCACGAAAACTTCCTGACCCTTGACTTCACTCAACTCGCCGACGATGCCGACGCGAAAAGTTTTGCCTGTTGCGTCGCGCCCCGGCTCGCGTCGCGCTCGCTCGAACTCGCGTCGCGCTTGCTCGGACTCGCATCTCGCCCCGGCGAAGCGCGCAACGTCAACTCCGTTCGCGACGACGCGAATTTTTTTTTGGTCGAAGATGTCTTGCTCGCGGAGAGCGCGCTCGACCGCGCCGGACACGGCGATGACGCGCGAGACGTTCGAGAGCGAGCGGCGATGTATCCGGCTCAGAGGAAAGAGTACGTGGCGCGTGACGACGAGCCGAGCCGCGCGCGCGCGACGGGTGGCGAACGCGGCGGGCAAATAGTCGCGCGCCACGTGCGCGTGTATCACGTCAACTTTTTTCTCGCGTGCGACGCGGGCGAGCCTCAACGCGCCGCCGATGTCGAGCGCGTTGCGCGGCGCGAGCGTGAATAAATTTTCCTGCGGTACGAAGTCGAGTTCGGCTAGGAGCGGCGAGCCGCCGGAGAGTGCGAAGAACAGTTTATGTCCGCGCACGACGAGTCCGCGCGACAAGTCCGCGAGATGTCTTTCGCCGCCGCCGAACGAGCGCGCGGAACTGACTTGCAGAATTCTCATTCCCGTCCCGTCGCGTCGGACGCTTGCGCCGCGAGCGGTGACGAGTCGTAGCGAGCGAGGAGGTCTGCCGGGTCTTTGTAAATTTGAAAGCATCCGGCGGCGCGCAAGTCCGCTTCGGGGAAGCCGCCGCAGAGGAAGCCGATTGTACGAAGGCCGGCCTTGCCCGCGGCCTCCGCGTCGTAGGGCGTGTCGCCGACTACGACTGTCTTCGACTTCGGCGGGTCGCCGAGACGCGCGAGCGCGGCCTCGAAGATGTCGGGGTGCGGCTTCGACTTGTCGGCGTCATCCTTCGATGTCTCTTCTTCGACGAGGTCTGTGATACGCGCGATCTTTTCGTAGGTCGCAAGCTCGTCGCCCTTCGCCGACGACGCGAGCGCGATGCGTTTGCCGTCGCGCCGGATACGCTCAAACAGTTCGCGAACTTTGGGGAAAGATCGCACGTGCAACATGTACTCGCGCTTGAAGAGTTCGCCGCGGTATTTCTCAAGCCGTTCGCCGAACTCTTCGAGTTCTTCTTTCGAGAGGAAGACGGGCATCAGTTGGTCGCCGCCCTTGCCTATCTGCGAGCGCACCCTCTCGTAAGGAATCTGTTTGCCGAAGCGTGCGAACGCCTCCTGCCACGCTTGCGCGTGCAGGTCAACTGAATCGACGAGCGTCCCGTCAACGTCGAAAATTACGGCCTCGATCAACTTCACTTCTCCGAACCGAAGATTGAATTTCAGAACGCGCTAATGCATGCATTATACCAGCGTCGGAGCCGCCCCGGCAGACCGGCAATGGAAGAGGTCGCGCGCGTCGCGATGACGCCGAACAGAACAGCGCACGTCACATGCTCGTTCCGCTTTGGTACGGCGTGTGCCGGTGTGTGGATGGTCGCCTGTCGCGCAATTGGTTCTATCTCGCCTTTGATTCGCGGACGCCGTTGAAGCCGCGCGCGGCGCGTCCTGTCGGCACGGTGCTTGCCGCAGGGTCTTCACGGAAAAGTCTCTTCGCATCGGGCGAAACGTTTGAGAGATGACGCGGCTCGTCGAAGAGGCTGGAAAGTCGAGGAGCAAAATTTTATGGCAAAACTTGTGACCGGAGTTTTCAAGACGCGCGTGGCCGCGGAGGCCGCGGTTGACGTGATCCTAAAGCGCGGCTACACGCGCGACGACATCAGCGTGCTGATGTCCGACGCAACGAAGTCCAAAGAGTTCGCCATCGAGACCGGCACGCGCGCGGGCGAAGGACTCGGCTACGGCGCGGCGGTAGGCGGCGCGGTCGGCGCGGTGCTTGCGGCGATTGCCGCAGTCGGCACGAACATCGTCCTGCCGGGCATCGGACTCATAGTCGCCGGGCCTCTGGCTGCGGCGCTGGCGGGCGCTGGCGCTGGCGGCGCGGCGGGTGGTTTGATAGGCGCGCTTGTCGGCGCAGGGATACCGGAGCACAGGGCGAAAGTTTACGATGCGTCTCTGCGCGCGGGCGGGATACTGATCGGCGTCGAGTCGAAGACGGACGAGGAGGCAGACAAACTCGAAGAACTGCTCGCGGATCTCGGCGGCGAACACGTGCGACAGGAATAGTTGAAGAGTCGGCGAGCGAAGCGTTCGCGGCACGCGCAACGCCGCACGTCTTCAGTTAAAGTCGGAAAGAAAAACGTCCGGGCCGCGGTTGACCATTCTAGTCAACCGCGGCCCGGACGTTTTTAGACGCGTCGAGATTATTTGTTGACGGCGTCGCCCGCGTCCTTGAGCATATCGCCGACCTTACGCTTGGTTCCGCCCCAGCCTTCCTTTATGTCGCCCTTGAGCTTGTCGGCTGCGCCCTCCGAGCGCATCTCGTCATCGCCCGTTAGATTGCCGAGGCCCTGCTTAATCGAACCCTTTGCCTGATCGAACTTGCCTTCCAATTCGTCCCTGTTCGGTGCACCCATGATCTTCAAACCTCCTGTTAATTTGAAGTGACAGTAAGCTGACTTCCAACACTCACGCCGGAGATGAAGGGCAACGTTCATGCCAGCGTCGCGGGCGGAGGCGAAAGCCGTTGAAGGGAGTAAAGATCGGGCGGCTTTTGCGTCCCGCGGGCCCTTTCGATGCGCGCCGCGGTCGAGTCAGTTTTAGTACGCACGGCGGTCTGTCTTCGGACAAAAATTCGTGGACAAAAAAACGGGCGCGCTCTTTTTGAAAGAGCGCGCCCGCGAAGGGTCGAGAGTTCGAGTTCGATTTAGAACTCGAAGCGAAGGGCGAACTGAATCTGACGCTCGCGGAAGAGCGTGCCGCCCGCCTCGGTCGTCGTCAGGAAGTTCGGGTTGAAGATCAGAGACGTGCCGCTCGCGCGGTAGATCGTCGAGTCAACGTTCGTTACCTGAGTGCGGTTGAAGATGTTGAAGCCCTCGACCAGAGCCTCAAGGTTCATCGACTCTTTCAGGCGGAAGCGACGCGAGACTCGCAGGTCTGTGTTGATGATGCGCGGCATCTGGAAGGCGTTGCGCTCGGTGAGCGCGAAGCGCGTCGCGCCGCCCGATCCGTTGACGCCGCCCGCCGTGTTCGCGCCGAAGCCCGCCGGCGGAGCCGAAGTCGAAGCGCTGCCGCTCTGAACAGCCGTCACGGGCTGGCCGGAGTAGGCGGTGACAATCGGCGCGATGGTGAAGCCGTTAAAGATCGTGCGCCCGACTTTGCTGTCGCCGTCGCCGAAGAGCTTCGGGTTATAGACGACGCTGGCGACGAACTTGTGCCGGCGGTCGAAGTTCGAGGGCCCCCACTCGCCCGACTGGTCGAAGGAGTTGAAGGGTAGGTTGGTCGTCGTGAACGTCGTTGAAGACTGGCCGTTGTCGCGGGCGCTCGATAGCGTGTAGCTCGTCTGGAACTGAAGCCCGCTGGTCAGGCGTCGGTTTGCCTGAACGACGAAGCCGAAGTACTTCGAGTCAACCGTGTCGGTGATGACAGTCTTCGCCGCGAAGTTCGGATCGGGGCGCGCGCCCGTGAAGTACGGGACGGTGTAAGCCTGACCGGCGAACGGGCCGTCAACAATCGTGTAGGTGCGCGTCGAAGTCGGCGCGTTCAGGTTCGTGTCGATGAAGTACGGCAAGTGCTTGCCGACGCTGACGAGGAACGAGGCCGAGACGGCCGTGTTGCGCGAGACCTGGCGCTCGATGACGAGGTCTGCCTCGTGAATCATCGGGGCCTGATAGCCAGGACGGAAGAACTGTACGGCGGTCGTGCCCGCAGGCGCGCTCGCAAGGATGTTCGGGAAGACCGGCGCGGCTGAACTCGTCGGCGAAACCGAGACCTGATTCTGGCCGCCGGTGTTGCCGGTGTTCGTCAGCGCGTTCAGGATCGTCGAGTTCTCGATGCGGCCGTAGTAGATGCCGTAGCCGCCGCGGAACGAGGTCTTGTTGTCTGAGGTCAGCGCGTATGCGAAGCCGACGCGCGGGCCAAAGTTGTTCTTGTCGTTCGGCAGTTGGGTCGACTGCGGCAGCAGCGGGTTTGTAAGGAACGGCTTGGGCATCTGCTCGTACTCGTAGCGCAGACCGAGGTTCAAGGTCAGGCGCGGCGTGACGCGGTAGTCGTCCTGAAAGAAGAAGCTGTAGTCGTTCGTCGTGAAATCAAAGCGCGTCGGGCCGAAGCCCTGCGCGTAGTTGCTTGTGTAGCACTTGCCGCGGAACTTGCCCGCGCCGGTGGCGCAGGCCGTGGAGGCGGGAAGCGGGCGGACGGCGAAGTTGACGTAGTCAACGATGAAGTCGTTGATGTTCGAGTAGGAGTACGCGCCGAACTCGTTGCGCAAGTTGTCCTGAAGGTCGTTGACGTGGTTGATGTCCGCACCGAACTTGAAGGTGTGGTTGCCGCGCGTCCACGTCATCGTGTCGGCGTACTGCCAGCGCTTCTCGTCGGGGAAGGCCGCGCGCTCAAGGAAGGTCGGCGCGCCGAACTCGATGCCGCCCGTCAGGAACACGTCCGGCGAGCGACCGTTGAGCGAGGTCGTAGGCTCGCCCGGAAGCGGCGGCGTGCTGAACTCGAACTCGTTGTCGCGACCGTACTGGAAGCGGAACTCGTTGAGGAACGTGTTGGTGATCGTCGAGGCCAGACGAAGGTTCAGCGAGTCGAGGTTGACGAAGTCGTTGCCGAAGCTGCTGCGCGCGAACGTGTTGGTCGGCTGCGTCTGGATGCCGTTCGGCGATGCCCAGCGCAGGCGATTGTAGGTCGCGGTAAAAGTGTTCTTCGAGTTTATGTTCCAGTCTATCTTCGGAAGGTAGAGCTTCTGGTCGCCGCGGCGCGGCGTCGGGCCGGTCTCGTTCGTGAGAAACGCCAGAGAAGAATTGATGTCCGAAGTCGTGATGCCGCGGCTCGCCAGCAGCGTCGAGTTCACCGTCGTCAGGTAGTTCGAGTTGGTGAAGCGTGCGATGCCGGGGAAGTTGCGCTTCTGCTGGTCGTAGTTGAAGAAGAAGAAGAGCTTGTCCTTGATGATGCGCCCGCCGATGTTGCCGCCGAACTGGTGTCGAACGTCCTCCGGCTTGAGTCCGACGACGCTGAACTGGCCCGTCGCCGCGTTGAAGGTCGTCAGCGTGCCGAGCGGGTTGCGCGCGCCGAAGCGATTGTTACGGTTGTAGTAGAACGCCTGCCCGTGGAACTCGTTTGTGCCGCTCTTGGTAACGGCGTTGGTCACGCCGCCAGCCGCGCGACCGTACTCGGCGGAGAAGTTCGAGGTGTTGACCTGAAACTCGCGAATCGCCGACTGGCTGATCGAGTAGCTGATGCGCGTGCGCCCGCGCTCTTCGGAGAAGAACGCCTGATTGTTGTCGCCGCCGTCAATCGTGTTGTTGTTCAGAAGACCGGAGATGCCGCGGAACGATATGAGACCGAAGTTGCCGTCGGGGACGGAGCCGGGCGTGAGCAGCGCGAAGTTCGACCAGCGGCGGCCGTTGATCGGTAGCTCGTTGATCGAGGTCTGGTTGACGTTCGTCGAGAAGTCCTGCTGCTGCGTGTTGATGACGGGCGCTTCGCTCGTCACCTGCACGGTTTCCGTCGCGCCGCCGACCGTGAGATTAACGTCGAGCGGCGTGATGCGCCCGACCTCGACGACGACCTTCTGCTGCGTGAAGGCGGAGAAGCCCGTCGCGTTGATCGTCACCGTGTAGTTGCCGGGATCGAGTTGGGGGATGCGGAAGCGGCCTTCGCTGTCGGTCGTGCCCGACATCTCCTTGTTAGTCTCTTCGTTCTTGACGGCGACGTTCGCGTTCTGAACGATTGCACCTTGCGGGTCTTTGACGACGCCGCCGATTGCGCCGAAGGTGGTTGACTGAGCCGAGGCCGAGCCAAAGCCGAAGGCGAGGCAAAATAGCAGCAAGGCGAGCGCGCAGGCTGACTTGCGTAGGTTACGTTTCGACATAGTTCTTCCTTTTCTTAGAAGTCTGTTGCGGTGATCCGAAAGCGGGCTTTCATCATTCCCACATTTGTCGGAAGCTGCTGTGAACCTGTTTGATTGAATGGCGGTTAGAATGTGAACCAAACTGCAACCTTAAGGGATGACGTTTTCGCCGGTCTTACGTCGATGAAAACGGGATGTTAAATACTACATTCGGGGCGCGCGCGCAAGGGTAAAAGTGCTCGGAAATTTCCGGCGAACGCCCGCGATTCGCGCGGCATTTACGAACCGCGCGAGCGAGTCCCCAATGCGCGACTGTAGTCGGCGCGCGCCGGAGAGTCTTTCGTCCGAAAAACTGAACCGATATTCCAAAAACTCGGATGTTACGGGCATTTGATTTCAGTCGGGCGCGGAGATTTTTCTTTGATAACTAGAAGACCGGAAATAACTTCTACAGGCCGAGTATCAACCACGTCATTCGTCAAATTAAAAGCATGGACTCATGCGATCAGAAGCAACAAATAGTATGCCAGCATCATGAACCTTTTTTTAGCAAAAGACGCGGGGCGAAAAATTATCTTGCCCCGCGTCTTACACTCGGCAGCAGCCCGCCGTTGTCACTCGAAAGTTGTTGCGCGCCGAGGGCCGAGCGAGACTGTTGAATTGACTCGCTCGGCCCTCGTCTCTGAAGCGAAGGCGCGGACTCAAGTGGCCGCGCGCTACTTCGGCGTCCCGACGATGGGGGCTGAAGCTACGCCGCCCGTCGCGGCCTCGACGTTGATGAAGAAGCGGAAGTTGCCCGTCTGCTGAATGCCGAGCAGGAACTGCACGCTCACGGAGTCGCCGTCGGCGAGCGGTGCGTCGAGGTTGACGAAGCCGACGTTCATCGTCGTGTTCCAAGCGCCGCCGTCGGGTTGCGCCGGCGGTTGCTCAATGGTCGTGCCGTGCACGGTGACGGGGTTGCCGTTGACGGTGGCAGCGACATCACTCGAATCAATCGCGCGCAGGTCAGCCGTGCCCGCGCCGGGCGACGGGAACGACGTGACCTCGATGATGCGGAAGCGCAACTGCGTGACGGGCGAGCCGGTTTGATTCGTGAACGTGCGGCGTATCGAGAGCGTGCCGAGTTGCGAGACGCTAGGGCTGCCCGAGTCCGGGTTGAAGTCGCGCACGCGGTTAGGCGGCGACGAACTGCTCACGGACGTGTCGAGCAGCGTCCCCGCGAACTGCCCGTTGCGCTGGACGGGCGATGACAAGTTCTCGGGCCCCGGCGCTCCGAGCAGTTGGCCCATGCCGGTGGACGCGCCCGTCGTGTTCACGATCTGGAAGTCCGAGAGGTTGTCGCCCGTGTCCTGCGGAAGTCCCGCGGTGACGCGCGTCATCTTTCGGACGAAGCTGTATTCGAGGTTGCTCGTCGTCTCGCCGCCGCCCGCCGGGAATCCCGCGCCTTCGCGGTAGAGCGGATCAACCGCGGCGTAGCCCGCTGCGTCGAGCCTCTGCGCGAGCGTAAAGTTCGCGGGGTTCGACGTGTTGAAAAGCGCGATGCCTGAACCGTCGGGGATGTCCGTCTCGTATGCGCTGACGGAAGTCACTCCGTCGGGGAGCAGAACCGTATCGGGCGTTGCGTAGCCGGAGAGCGAGTAGCCCGTGTTGGTGGCGAGGAAGTGTCCGCGCGCGGGGATGACCGTGCCGTTCGGGATTATAAAGCGCACCTGTGCGTCAGACGCAACGAGCGCCCAGCCGTGCGAGCCGTCGGTCGTCGAGACGGTGATGTCCGAGTCCGTGTTGTTATAAAGCTCGATGAACTCGTCGTTGTCCTGCGCGGTCGGCGCAGCCGACACGTTCGGCCCGACGCTGGTCGAGACCGGATGAGCGCGCACACCGAACTTGCCGCCCGCGACGGGGCTTTCGACGGGCGGGGGCGCGCTCGGGCCGGGGCCGCGGAAACGGAACTCGCTGATGACGATTGAGCCTGTGGGCTGCGGCTGCCCCGTAGAGGTGAGCGAGAAGTACGCTACCGGCTGGTCGTGGTCGGAGATGCGGTCGGGGATCGTGCCGTTCTCGTAGTCCTTGACGGGCTGGTCGGCATCTTCGCGTGCGTATGCGAAGCGGTCGAGTATTGCGAGCGCGGGCGGGTTGAGGATGACGTGATCGAGAACCTGCGCGTTGCCGTCGAAGCTGTAGGAATACTGCTGGTCGGGCGGAAGCGTGTCAACGAGGTCGGTCTGGTCGGGGTTGACGAGATCGGAAGAGGGGAGCACGACCTGATCCGGCGGCGCGGGCGTGCCGAGCACTGTGCCGATAACATCAACGTAGCCGTCGTTGATGCGGAACGCATTCATGTCGCCGACGGTGATGATCTTCTCGGTCGGGTCTGCCGCCTGCCGCGACTGGATTAGGTTGGCTAAGAACTCGGCCTGCGCGCGCCGCTTGTTGCGAACGCGGTCGCCCTCGGTCGCCCAGCCATTCGAGCCGGCGGTCGTATCGTCAACGCCCGTGAGCGAGCGCAGGTGGTTGACGATGACCGTGAAGGGAACGCTGCCGCCGCCGAGCGCCGCCGAGCGCGCCACGGTCGCGCGCAGGACGAGCGGCGGTCGGTCGTTGAGCAGCGCGGTCGAGTTGTCCGGGTTGGTGAAGACCGTAGTTTTGCCAACCTGTGTCACGTCAACGACCGAGACGCGCGGCGTGCCGTCCAACTGGCTGGTCGTCTTGACGAGGAAGCCCACGTCAATGCCGCCAACGTCGTTGCCTTCGACAAGGTAAGCCTGATAGTTCGGGTTCGAGAGGCCGTCAACCGTCTGCGCGTCGCTGTTGATCTTGGCGGCGACCTGCTGAAGCGTCGAGAGGTTCTCCATCTCCTCGACGCCGATTACGTCCGGGTAGCGCTGGACGGTGCGGACGATGAGCGACGCCTTGTTGAGCCGGTTGGCGAAGGCCGTCGCCGTAAGCGTCGGCGCGCCCGACTCGCCGCCGTCGGCGACCGTGTCGAAGAAGCGCTCCATGTTGAAGGAGGCGACCGTGAACTCGTCTGTGCGCGGCGTCGGCACGGGCGTCGCGCCGCTGTTCGTCGCGGGCGTGAGCGTCGTCTCCGGCAGTATCGTCCATGTGCGGAAGTCGTAGTCCATCTCGCCGACGACGTTCGTGAAGACCGCGCCGGTCGAGATATCGACGGCCGTCGTGCCCGGCTCGGCGTTGCTGTCAACGCGGAGTCGCTCCGGGTTCTCGTCGAAACGCGGGACGTTGGGCGGCGGAGTCGCACCGGGAGTCGGCGCGGGCACAGGGTCGCTGATGTTGATTCCCGGCTCGCGGAACGGGCGCGCGACCCCCGTGACGACGCCGTAGAAGACGCCGTTCGACGAGACGGTCGCCGAGTTCTCGGTGATCGTGCCCTGCGTCCCCGATATCGCGGTGAGCGAGTTGACCTGCACGCGCATCCCCTCGAAGCGTTCGAGGTTTTCCAGACCGGGTGCCTGCGTGTCTGCCGCCGTGATGACGATGGGCGTGGGGAGCGTGTTGCCGGTCGAGAGCACAGAGACCGTGGGCGAGCCTGCGATCTCGGTCGAGGGTTTCTGGTTCGGGTCAGCCGATGGGATGAACTCCTGCACCTTGCCCCCGACCTGTACCTGATTGCCGACGACCGCCGCCGCGGGGATGGTCGCTCCCGTGAAGACGAAGACGCCGTTCGACGTGTTCGGGTCAGCGTCGCACGAGTCGTCCTGAATGTAGAAGCCGGAACCCACCTTGATGCCTGTGACTATGCCGCGTGTGGTGACGCTCTGGCCGACGACGGGCGAGGTCGTGCCCGATCCCTGAATCTGGCAGATGCCCGTCAGAGTCACGTCGTCGTTCGTTATAGTGCCGAGTCCCTGAGCGTCGGTGACTCCCGCGCCGGTGACGTTCGAGATGTTGACGAAGAATGTCTCGTTCGCCTCGATGGTCGTGTCGCCGTTGACCTGCACGGTAACGGTCGTCGAGGTGTTGCCCTGAGTGATGCTTCCCGAACCGTTGACGATTGCAACGTAGTCGCTGCCCGCCGTGGCCGTGCCGTCGGCGGTGTTAACTGTGAACGTGACGCCGCCGACATCCGCAGGCTGCGAGAGGCTGACTGTGAAGTTGAAGTTGGTCGTGCCCGAATCGCCTTCGGCCTGCGTCACGTCGCCAATCGAGAGCGAGGGAGTCGGAGTCGCGGACGCGCCCTGCGGCGTAATCGAAAAGTCATCGACGGCGAGGCCGTCGTCCGCGCCCGTGGCATCAACGTCATTGAAGCGAATGAAGAAGGTCGCGCCTGCGGGGATGCTCAGGCCGGTGATACTCGAAGAGATGGCCGTGCGGTCGGCGGCGGCGTTGCCGTTGAGCGCACCGGCAGTGCCCGCTGTCACGGGCGGATTGAAGTCGAGGGCGTCTGCGTCTAAGTACGTCCCCGTCGATAAGTCCGTCGCATTAGTGCTGTACTGAAAGTCCAGTCGGTCGGCAACAGTGGAGTGAACCCCGCCGAAACGCCACTGCTCGCCGTTGTAGCTGATGTTGAGCGAGGTAATGGTCGCGCCCGTGTTGTTGGTGAACTTCGCGCCGAAGAGAGGTATGAGCGTGCCGCTCCGCAGTTCACCAAGCGCGCGCTCTGTGCTGCCCGCAGCGCCGTAGCTGTAGGTGTCGCCCGTGGTGCTGCCGCCTGTGTCCACCGCGTACTGCTCGTTGTCGCGCGCGCCGCCGCCCCCCTCTGTGATGTACCAGCCTGTGGGGAGCGCCGTGTTCGTCGTGCTTCCCGCGGTGTTCGAGAGCGTGTCGAAGTTCTCCGTGGCCGCTGCGCCCAGCGTGTTCAGCGAGACGCTTCCCGTGCCGGTGTCGAGCGGCGGCCCGATCACTCTGGCGGGAAGCGGCGTGGGAACTTGTCTTCTCTGCGCGGCGGCGTGCAGCGCGAAGAGAACGGGGACGATGACGATTGCGACTGTGACGACCGCGAGCAGTTGGCGGCGCGCGGAGACGGGTCGCCGTCCGCGAGTGGGCGAAGTGGACACGTGGGTTAATCCTTTCCTTGGCTTGATGAATTCCGGGGGCATCGTCCTCTTTGAGGGACGCGCGTTGTAAAATTGCGGCGCAAAGTTTTTATCCGATATGGCGTCGCGCCGTCAAGCGCGCTTACACACCGCACCGGCAAAAACTCGTCGGTGATTTCGCGCGGGAAACAGAACACGCTAACAGCGCGCGGTTACGTCGCTGTTAGCGTGTTGTTGCAGCCTTATTAAAGCACCGCTTAAAGCGCCGACTCAGACGCGCTCGAAGATTATCGCGATGCCTTGTCCGCCGCCGATGCAGGCCGAGGCGAGGCCGTAGCGACCGCCGCGGCGCTTGAGTTCATTGAGCGCCGTCAGAACCAGCCGCGTGCCCGACGCCGCGAGCGGGTGGCCGAGCGCAATCGCGCCGCCATTGACGTTCGTCTTCGAGCGGTCGAGTCCCAACTCCTTCTCGACGGCCAGATACTGCGCGGCGAACGCCTCGTTGACTTCGACGAGGTCAATCTGTTCGAGCTTCATCCCCGCCTTCTCAAGCGCCTTGCGAATCGCGGGCACGGGGCCGATGCCCATCAAGTCCGGCTCGACGCCCGCGTAGGCCCAAGATACGATTCTCCCCGCGGGCTTCAAATCTTTTTCCTTCAAGTAGTCCTCGCCCGCGACGACGAGCATCGCCGCGCCGTCAACGATGCCGGAAGCGTTGCCGGCGGTGACGAATCCTTCACGGCTGAAAGCGGTCGGGAGTTTGGCGAGCACTTCGAGAGTGGTGTCGGGTCGCAGGTGATCATCCTTATCGACGACCTTGACGCCCTTCCTTGTTTTCACTTCGACGGGCACGATCTCTTCGGCGAAGACTCCGGCGTCCTGCGCTCGCTTCGCCTCTGTTTGCGAGCGCAGCGCGTACCTGTCCTGCTCGTCGCGCGAGATTTCGTACTTGCGCGCCAGATTCTCGGCGGTGCCCGCCATCGTCGTGTTGCAGTAGGTGTCGAGGAGCGCGACCATCAGAGAGTCTTCGAGCTTGCCCTGTCCGAGGGCGAAGCCTGAGCGCGCGCCGTAGATGACGTGCGGAGCCATAGACATTGATTCCATGCCGCCGACAAGACAGTTGCGCGCCTCGCCGAGCATGATCATCTGCGCTCCGCTGATGATCGACTGAATGCCGCTGCCGCACAGGCGATTGACCGTGAGCGCGGGCCTGTCCGCCGGCACGCCCGCCTTCAGCGCGACGTGGCGCGCGCCGTAGATGGCGTCGCCCGAAGTTTGAAGTGCGTTTCCGACGACCGTGTGGTCAATCTCTTCTGCCGCCACGCCCGTCGCTTCGAGCGCGCCGCGCGCGGCGGTCGCGGCCAGATCGATGGCCTTTACGTCCTTCAGTGCGCCGACGTACTCCGTCATCGGCGTCCGCCTGCCGCCGAGTATGAAAATGTCTTGAGCCATAAAATTTCCTTCGGCCTCTCGGTTAAGTATTCCGCGTGGGTGCGAACAAGCGAGACTAGCAG
Source organism: Pyrinomonadaceae bacterium (assembly GCA_035474235.1). Taxonomy (GTDB): domain Bacteria; phylum Acidobacteriota; class Blastocatellia; order Pyrinomonadales; family Pyrinomonadaceae; genus QHXN01. The sequence continues at coordinate 2,832 of DATINM010000059.1, read as the reverse complement.
ACGCCTCCGGCAGCGTCAATTTAACGGCCAAGCCGCGTGCCGCACCCTGAACATTTGATGCGCGCGGCGTTTGTTTTAGTCGCCGCGCTGCTTTATCATAAGCGCGTTGCCGTCATCGCCGTCCCGCTTGGCCGATGGCGCGATGACTCGCCCGCGGCCTCGACCCGTCGGGCGACAAAATCCAATCACATCAGAAGAAGGAAAGACCGATGAGAATCATCCCCCGCCTGTTTTGCGCCATGCTGTTGCTCGCCGCCTGCGCTGTCACGGTGCTCGCGCAGCAGGCCGAAAAGAATATCGGCGAGAGCCGCAGGAACGGCCTCAAAATGCTCAAGGACATCAAGTCCGCGCTCAAGGAGCATTACTATGACCCGACGTTTCACGGCCTCGACCTCGACGCGCGATTCCAACTCGCTGCGGAGAAGATGGGGCAGGCCACGACGGGCGGTCAGGTCTTCGGCATCATCGCGCAGGCGGTGCTCGACCTGAACGACTCGCACACGATGTTCATACCCCCGGCGCACGGCGAGGTCGCCGTTTACGGCTGGCGCATGAAGATGATCGGCGACGCATGCTACGTGACCGCGGTCGCGCCCGGCAGCGACGCCGAGGCAAAGGGATTGAAGGCCGGCGACCAAGTGCTCGCGCTCGACGGTAACGAGCCGACGCGCGACACGATGTGGAAGATGTATTACTACTACTACGCGCTCCGCCCGAAGTCGCGCATCCGCGTCGCCTTCCGCACGCCCGCGGGCGAGGCGCGCGAGGCCGAAGTGCTGACGCAGGTGCACAAGATAACCGTGCGCGTCGAGTCCGGTTGGATTGACGTTAAGACCTACAGCCCCGACATGGAAGACGACGAGGGGACGGGGCCGCGTTACGAGGAGTTCGGCCCTGACTTGGTCGTCTGCCGCCTGCCTTCGTTCGAGATAGACCCGTCCGACGTTGACAAGATGATGAAGAAGGTTGGCGGGCACAAGGCGCTCGTCCTCGACCTGCGCGGGAACCCCGGCGGTTTCGTCGTCTCGCTTGAACGCTTCGCCGGGTACTTCTTCGACCACGAGGTCAAGATCGCCGACCTGAAGGAGCGCAAGGAGGCGAAGGAGATGAAGGCCAAGCCGAGCAAGACGAACGTCTTCGGCGGCAAGCTGATCGTGCTCGTTGACGGCCAATCGGCCTCGGCGGCAGAAATCTTCGCCCGCCTCGTGCAGATCGAGAAGCGTGGCGTCGTCCTCGGCGACCACACGTCCGGCAGCGTCATGGAGGGCAGACGCTACGACCTGTTGGGCGGCTCGCAGTACGATCCCGTCATCTACGGCATGAGCATCACCGACGCAGACCTCGTGATGACCGACGGCAAGAGTCTCGAAGGCTGCGGCGTCGCGCCCGACGAGTTGCTGCTGCCGTCGGTCGAAGACATCAGCGCGCGGCGCGACCCGGTCATGGCGCGCGCCGCCGCGCTCGCCGGCGTCGAACTGACGCCCGAGAAGGCGGGCATCCTTTTCGGCTCCAAGAGTAAAAAGGCGTCGAACTGAAATCGGCCTAATCGGTGAATCGGTGCGAGGCGCGGTAGCGGTGGAGGAGTTCTTCGAGGAAGCCTTCGTATGTAAACTGCGCCGGGTCGTACTCGGGCCGCAGCTTGTGGAGTATCGGAGTGGCGACGCGCCATGCCATCCATTGTCGCGGCGCGTCGTCCAAGTCCCACCGGCGGCGTAGGAACGCCTCGACGACTTCGATCTCAGATTCGACGAGCACGCCCGTGTTCGCGTTGAAGGGCACGGGCTTGAACGAGCGTCGCAGCGCCGCGTCGCTCGTCGGCGCGGAGAAGACCTGATCGAACGACGGCGCTTGCACCTCGCGCTCGCGAACGACGACCGTACCGGCAACCATGTCGCCGACACGTTGATCGCGGCTGCTGACGAAGACCGAGATCAGCCCGACCGAGTAGAAGATGCCCGGCTCCATGTCGAAGAGCCGGACGATATTTCTCGCCGCGGCCTCCCAGAAAGTGATTGGCCGCCCGTCCTCGCGAATCACGCGCAGCTTCAGCCAACGCTTGCCCGGCGTCTGCCCGTTCCAAGCCCACTCGAAGAGTATAAAGTAGCTCGACCAGAGGACGAAGACCGCGATGACGCGGAGGGCGATCACCCACTTCGGCGCGTCCTTCGCCCATTGGTTGAACTCCGAGAAGCCTACCCACCAGATGACAAAAAGGTAGATGGCAATAATGGCGACTATTTGCAGGAAGTGGTCGAAGGCGCACGCGAGGAAGCGATTGCCGATTGACGCCAGCGCGAAGTGAAGCGGCACGCGCTCCGGCGTCTCGATGATCAGAGTCTCGTCCGTCGTGTCCGTCGTGGCGGCTGACATGGTTTCAGTCCGTGCAGGGTATCGAGAAGTCTCAGGCCGCGGGCCCCGGCAACTAGCATGAGTCCGGCTTATTCGTAATCAACCCGCGACTCTTCGCCAACGGCGTTCGCCGCGAGTTGCAGCGCGCCGAGTTGTTGGAACATCGTCATGAAGTCGAAGTTGTTCCACGCTTCGACGATCTTTCCGTCGCGGACGCGCACGATTGTCATGCCCGTGAACTCGACGGGCTGCTCGGTGGCCGCGAAGCCGAGCGAGTCGCCGCGGTGATGCCCGCGCACGCTGCACCGCGCCGCTACACGGTCGCCCTCCGCCACAACGTCTTCGACCGAGACATCGATGTTCGGAAAAGCCTCGCGGAACTTTCGGAAGAACGGCTTGAACTCCGAGGGGCCACGAGGCGCTTGTCCCGATTCGCCGGCCAGCCCGTTCGCAACGCACGCCTCGTCCAGCATCTCGTCAATC
>DATINM010000058.1:0-76660 GCA_035474235.1 Pyrinomonadaceae bacterium | reverse complement strand
CATGCGCTCGGCCAACTCGCGCGCGCGCGCTTCGTCCAAAGAGCCTTCGAGCGCGATCTCGAAATACTTGCCCTGTCGCACGTCCGCGATCCCTTCGTATCCGAGAAGCTCGACCGAGTGCTGTATGGCCTTGCCCTGCGGATCGAGCACGCCCTGTTTCAGTGTGACGTAAACTTTTGCTTTCAACTTCGCTTCATCCTCTCCGCAAATTCTTTCGGCCCTCTCACATTAGAACAGAGGTTCGCTCGCAATACGAATGCGCAGTGTCGGACTATACAAACTCTACGGACTCATCGCGCCGACATCGTCCTTGAATACGCGCGCGAAGACCGCGTCAACGTTTCTCAAGTAGCCTTCGACCGAGAACGCTCGCTCGACCGTATCGCGCGAGATGTGCGCTGTGATGTCGGCGTCGGCGAGGACGTGCTCTCGAAACTCTCCGCCCTCGTCCCAAGTCTTCATCGCGTTGCGCTGCACCCACTCGTAAGCACGCTCGCGCGCGACGCCCGCGCGCGTCAGAGCGAGCAGGAGTTGTCCGCTGAAGACGAGGCCGCACGTCGCATTCAAATTCTCAAGCATCCGTTCGGGATAGACGACGAGCGTTTCGATGAGCGAGGCGGTCTTCGCGAGAATGTAGTCGAGCGCGATTGAGGCGTCGGGCAGCACGACGCGCTCCGAGGACGAGTGCGAGATGTCGCGCTCGTGCCAGAGCGCGACGTTCTCAAGCCCGACGACGGCGTAGCCGCGAAGCAGACGCGCCATGCCGCAGATGCGCTCCGACAAGATTGGATTGCGCTTGTGCGGCATCGCCGAAGAACCTTTCTGTCCCTTCTTGAATCGCTCCTCGGCCTCGCGCACTTCCGTCCTCTGCCAGTGGCGAACCTGAAGCGCGAACTTGTCGAGCGACGATGCGACGACGGCAATCGTCGTCAGGTATTCGGCGTAGATGTCGCGCTGTATGACCTGCGTCGAGACGGGCGCGGGCTTCAGGCCGAGACGAGCACACACCCTTTCCTCAACTTCCGGGTCGAGGTGCGCGAACGCGCCGACCGCGCCGCTGATCTTGCCCGTCGCCACGGCTTCGCGCGCTCGCTCCAAACGCGCGCGGTTGCGCCGCGTCTCGTCGTACCAGAGCGCGAAGGTCATGCCGAACGAAGTCGGTTCGGCGTGGACGCCGTGCGTGCGTCCGACCTGCGGCGTGTCTTTGAACTCGAAGGCGCGTCGCTTGAGGACTTCCGCGAGCGCGACGACTTTTTCGAGCAGAAGGTCGCACGAGTCGCGCAGCAGAAGCGCGTTCGCCGTGTCAACAACGTCTGACGACGTGAGACCGTAGTGCACGAAGCGCGCGGCCTCGCCGATTGACTCGGCGAGCGCCGTCGTGAAGGCGATAACGTCGTGGTCTGTCGTCCGCTCGATCTCGCGTATGCGCTCGACTGTAAAACTCGCCTTGCGTTTTATCTCTTCGACCGCCTCGCGCGGGATCGTGCCCATCTCGGCGTGGACTTCGCACACGGCGATCTCAACGTCGAGCCACTTCCGAAACTTATTTTGCTCTGACCAGAGCGCGCCCATTTCGGGCAGCGTGTAGCGTTCGATCATCTCTTTATGGATTGGGGAACGGCCTGTCGAGCGCGCCCCGGATAAATTCCTCAAGCCCCGCGTCCGAGCCGCCGTGTCGCGATCTGTAAAGGCCCGTGAGCTTCTGCATCCACGCATCCTTCTGCGGCTGGCAGTCGGCGCGCGTGCCGCAGGCCGCGACGGCACGCGCGTATGCGTCTATTAAAAGGTCGGTCTGCCTATCAATCGCTACGGTGAATTCCTTAGCGCCTCCGGCGGTGTTGGCGACGGTCTTATTCCACCTGTACAGAAGTACGAGTTGGAACTCGTAGGCTGCGGCGATGGCGGCGTAGGTGTTCGGGTCTTTCGACTCGGGGCTGCCGGCCTTGCGCGCGGCGGGGAGAAGTCGCGCGAGGGTCTGCGCGGCCTCGTGCGACTCAACGGATTCTTTGACCCGGCGCGTGAGGGCGTCGTCCGAGTCGCCGCACAGACGCAGGTACATCTTCTCCTGCTGGTATTCGTATGCGTCCTCCGCCTCCACCGTCAGATGTTCCTTGTTGGGCGAAGGGTGTATGTACTTCGACGCAGCCTCGCGGCAGCGCGCGTCGCGCTCCGAATCTGAGTGCGCTGGCTGCGTGGTGGCGGGCTGCGCGTGTGCGGCGGCGCAGGCGAGAGCGAGGGCAACTCCGATGAAGATTGCGCGCATGACATTTCTCATCTTCGATCCTTCAAGACCGCAGCGGGCGCGTTCACTTCAGAAGGTCTGATGTGACCGTGTAGCCCGCGAGCATCCACCGGCCGCCGTGTTCGAGCAGCGTGAACCGCTCCATAGCCGAGCCGCGCTCGAAGCTCGTCTGATAGACGAGTTCGAGCGCGTGGCCCGAGAGCGGCGGGTCTGCGCTCTGCTGCTCGCGTCCCGTGTGCAGCGTGCGACTCTCGACGCGGCCAAGGCGCTCGCGCACGCGGCTCAGAATCTTGCCGTTCTCGTCGGCGCTCACAGCCGCGCGCCACTCGTCGGCGGCCTCTGCGTAAACCTTCGCGTCGCGCCCCGCCTCTATGTCTTCGGTCACGCGTTCGACGGTCGCCTGCGCGTCCGCGGGGATGTCGCGCCGCTCGTCAACGGCACAGGCCGTGAGAAAGGCAAAAGTAAAAAGGCAAAAGGCAAAAGAGAAAGAAAGCGTGCGAAGAGGCGGAAAGCGGTTATGCGTGCGAAGAGGCGGAAAGCGGTTGTGCGCGCGAAGTGCGTCCGATTCTTTTGCCTTTTTACTTTTGCCTTTTGCCTTCACAGTTCTATCCACGGCGTCGGCTCTTTGTGATGCGAGAGCGTGATCGTTGTAGTCGTCTGGAAGAGTCCGCCGCGCTCGCGCAGCGCCGACTCGGCGTTGAACTTCGCGAGGTCTGGGTTGTTTGCGCGTTGTGAGAGGTGCGCGAGGATGATGTGGGAGGCTGTGCCGTCGAAGTCTTCGCGAAGCCACGCGGCCACGTCCTCGTTCGAGAGGTGGCCGTTGCGCGAGAGTATCCGCTGCTTCAACTCCCAAGGGTAAACGTCACACGCCTTGAGCATGTCGCGGCTGTGGTTCGACTCGATGACTATCGCCGCGCAGCCGCGCAGACGTTCCGCCACGAGCGTCGTGACATGCCCGAAGTCCATCAGTGTTGCGACGCGCACGCCCTCGTGTGTGGCGACGAAGCCGAAATTGTCGGCGGCGTCGTGCGGGACTGTGAACGGGTGAAAGTCAATCTCGCCTATCTGAAAGTCCTCGCTCGAAGAAATCTCGACCGTGCGGTCGCGCAAGGATTCGGCGCGCTTGCGCGGCTCGTCCGTGTTGCGCGACTTCTCGCTTATGTATGCGTCGCGCGTCGCGCCTGAGACATAGACGGGGCACGAGAGCGACTTCAGGAGCACGCGAAGCCCGCCCGCGTGGTCGCCGTGCTCGTGCGTGATGACGACGCCGTCGAGTTGCGCGGCGTCTTCGCCGACGAGCGCGAGCCTTCGCGCAGTCTCCTTCGCGCTCAGTCCCGCGTCCACCAGCACGCGCGTTCGCCCCGCGCAGATGAGCACGGAGTTTCCGGTCGAGCCGCTTCCCAAAACGGTGAGCCTCATCGTCGTCAATCGTGAATGGTAAATCGTGGTTGAGAGTTATCTGACTTGAGCGCCAGCCCGCAAGCTTGGCGAAGGGCAGTTACCATTCACGATTTACCATTCGCCATTTACCATTCAAGGCTTCTTCTCTTCCTCGCGCCGCCAGACCGTTCCGTCGGCGAACTCGACGCGCGTGATCTCGACTCTCTGCCTGCCCGCCGTGATGTGATGCGTGTTCTCGTCGGGACTGATGGCGACCTCTTTGACGAGCGCGGCGGTCGCGCCCGGCTCGACCTGCTGCTTCGACTGAAGCTTGTAGCGCTTCAACTCCTTCCCGCCGTCCGGGTCGAAGAAGACGTACTCCCACTCGATTGACTTGATCGCCTTCGCGCTCGTGTTTTTGACCGTCGCGCGCGCCGCGTACTTGAAGACGTAGCCCGTCGTCCGCTTCACGCTGAACACGACGCCGGTCTTGTCGCTTCGGACGACCTCGACCGGCGCGTAGCCGTCGTACTTCCAGTCGAAGCTCTTGACCTCGACGCCCGATGGCAATTGCTTGTCGTCCGCCGTTTGCGCCGCCGCGAGCGCCGCGAGCGCGCAGAGCAGGAACACGGCATTCAGCGTTGCTCTCATCATCAAACTTCGCGGCGCAGACGGATTCGCGAAAACCGTAAACGGTCGAGGCGCGTGCGCGACTCGCCGCCCGGTCTTCGCTTCGGAACTCGCCGTCCGCGACTCTTCAAACTTCCAGCCGCGCGCGGTCAACCTTGAAGCCGTTCAGGTCGCCGAGCGCGGCGACGGCGAGCGCGTCCGTGCGGAAGAACTCGGACGCGACACGCAAAAGGTCTTCGGGCGTCACACGTTCGATGCGTTCGATGATCTCGTCGGGCGGGATGCGGCGACCGTGCACGATCTCCTGACGCGCGAGCGTGCCCGCACGTGCGCTCGTCGATTCGAGTCCGAGCAGGATTGACGCGACGGCCTGATCCTTGACGAGCCGCAACTCATCTTCGCCGACGCTTTCGCGCAAGGTTCGACGCAACTCCGCGAGCGAGAGGTCTAGTACCTCGTCCAGATATTCCGGCGAAGTGCCAGCGTAGATTTGGAAGATGCCCGCGTCGGTGAAGTGGCTCCCGGCTGCGCCGACCGAATAGGCGAGTCCGCGCTCCTCTCGCACCTGCTGCCAGAGCCTCGACGAAGTGCCGCCGCCGATTACCGAACTCAGGAGCGTCGCCGCGTAGCGGTCTTCGTCGCGCGCCGAGGGGAAAGGCGAGGCGAGAATCAAATGCGCCTGTTCGAGTTCCTTTTTCCGCTGGACGAGTATGGGCGCTGCCGCGCGCGGCGGCTCGCCGTCGGCGTGCGCTGCCGCGCCGCCGTCGCGGTCGAAGGCGCGCGCGGCCATTTCGACCATCCGCGCGTGCTCGACGTTTCCGGCGGCTGCGACGACGAGGTTACGCGGCGCGTATGCGCGTGCGTGAAACTCAGCCGTGCGCCCGTGGCCGAAGGTCGAGACCGTATCGGCTGTCCCTTCGATGGGCCGACCGAGCGGGTGTTCCGGGAAGTATGCGGCGTTGAAGATTTCGGCGAGGAACTCGTCGGGAGTGTCCTCGACCATCTTCATCTCCTCGATGATAACGCGCTGCTCGCGCCGCAACTCCTCCTCGTCGAATCGGGGCCGCGCGAGCATGTCGGATAGAAGGTCGAACGCCTGCGCGAGCGCCGTATCGACGACCTTCATGGCGAAGCCCGTCATCTCGTGAGTAGTGTAGGCGTCGAAGTGGCCGCCGAGGCGGTCTGACTCGACGGCGATGTCGAGCGCCGTGCGACGCTCGGTGCCTTTGAAGACAGCGTGCTCGATGAAGTGGCAGATGCCGTTCCACTCGGCCGTCTCGTGGCGCGAGCCGCGCCTGACCCAGACGCCGACCGTCGCCGAGCGCAAGCCCGGCATGTGTTCCGTCAGCACGGTCAGACCGTTCGGCAACCTCTCAAACTGAACCTGTTCGATCATTACTTGGGAAAGCTTTTCGGAAAACCTTTCGGCTGGTGACTCGTTTTTGAGCCTTGAATTCTTGACCCTGCATCGTAGCACGCGCGTCGGGGGCGGGCAAACCAACGGCTGTTGAGAGTGCATCTCAGCCGTTACGCGCGCACATTTTTCGGGGCCGAGGTGCTTGACACTCTCCGCGCGGTTGACGGAAAATGGCGACTCCGCCGAAAGCGGTCAGAACACGCAAGGGTTTCGCCTGCTGAGAGTGTCGCTCGTCGTGACGCCGGGAATTCCGAAGCCGCAAAACCCGGACAGCTTCGCCCCTCGACCGGACGCCGCCATGGACAGAGTGAGAGTTGAAAGGGCCGTCTTCAACGGTTCGTCGCGCGCGCGCGCGGACGGCTTGAAGCGCCCGGAGGTTTTGCGTCGATGAGAAATTCAAACTGGCGCACGCTCCCCGTGCTGTTCGCAACACTGGCGTTTCTGTGCGCGGGCGCGATGCAGACGCGCGCGACGACCGTCGGGGAGCGCCGCAGCGGTCTTGGCCGCATCAGCGGAACAGTCCTTGACAGTCAGGGCAATCCGGTTTCGGGCGCGCTCGTGAAAATCCTCCGCGACGGATTCAACGAGGTCGTCAAGGAGACGAAGAGCGCGACCGACGGGACTTTCGCCGCGCGTGTAACGCCCGGACGCTACCTCGTCCGCGCGCTCGCAGACGGATTCGCGCCCGCCACCTTCACTTCAGTTCAGGTCACGCCCGCGACCGAACTCGTCTATCGTTTCAACCTACAGCCCGCGGGCGAAGGCCACACCGCGCCCGAACTCCGCGCCGACCGCAACGACCCAAAGTTCCGCATCCGCGCCGCACAGGTGCGCCGCTCCATCTTCAACGCCGGCGACGCCGACGACGCGACCGTCAACAAAGTCATCGACCAGATCGCAGCCGAAGAGCAGAGCGCCGAGGAGAGCGGCGACGACGAGATGATGGCGTCCGCCGACACTGTGGCCTCGACCGACGAACACCGCGCCGGTCGGACTCGGACGCAAGGCTACGTCGAGACGTTCTTCGCCGACTCGGAAGTTCCGGGCGTGGGTTCATACGCGGGCGTCAACTTCGCAGTCGAGACGCCGGTCAACCGTCAGGTTGATCTCGTCTTCGCAGGGCAGGCCGGAGAGTTCGACCGCGTCGAGGCGACCGCGCGCATACGCGCCGGCGCTCGCCATCGCCTGAGCGCGACCGTCGGGGGCGCGAGTCTTCCGCTCGCGGCGAAAAATGATTCGGACGCGGCGCGCGCTCGTCTCGGATTCGGCACCGCGCGCGGCGACAGCCGGCTCGGGCAGATGTCTGTGCGCGCCGTTGACGAGTGGGTCGTGCGCGACGGCATCGTGGTCGTCGTCGGACTTGACTATTCGCGCTTCTTCGGCGCGGGCGACGCGCACTCTTTGACGCCGCGGCTCGGCTTCGCCTTCGACGCCGACGCGCGCACGCGCCTGCACGCCTCGCTCGCGCAGGGCACGGACGCGGGCGTGCGCTCCGACGGCGTAGAGTTCGAGGACGGGCAGGTCGTCTTCAACGAGAACGCGGGCCAAGCCGTCGCGCTCGTTGACGGGCAGGCCGTGTTGGAGCGCAGCCACCGGCTTGAGTTCGGCGTCGAGCGCGTGCTCGATGGAAGCTCGACGGTTGACGCGTCGGCCTTCTTCGATACGGTCAACGGTCGCGGCGTCGGACTCCTGAGCACTCCAATCGAAGGGCTGAACGGCGCGGGCAGCGCCGCGCTTCTCGACATCGCGAACCAGCAGGGCGGCGCGCAAGGGCTTCGCGTCGTTTACACGCGCCGCGTCGGCCAGCACATCAAGGCTTCCGCCGCATACGCCTTCGGGCGGGGACAGAGGCTTTCGCCTGAAGGTCTCGCGAGTCCAGACCGGCTTTTCCAAAACACATTCTTCCAGACCGCCGCCGCGCAACTCGACACGAGCGTCGCAGAGGGGACGACCGTGCGAACGATCCTTCGCTTCTCGCCGCGCGCCTCGGTCTTCGCCATCGACCCGTTCGCCGGACGCCTCGCCGTTTACGATCCTAGCTTGAGCATCCTCGTCACGCAGGAGCTTCCGAACTTCGGCCTGCCGCTGCGCGCGCAGGCGACGATTGACGCGCGCAACCTGCTCGGCGTTCTGACGGGAGTCGAGGACAGCGACGGCAATCAACTCACGCTCGGCGCGCTGCGACGTTCGTTGCGCGGCGGCATCTCCGTCAGGTTCTGAGTCCCGGTCGGCTCGCGCGCGCGCGTTTCGAGTGCCGCCGACTTTCAAAAGCGGAAGTCCCGCGCTAGTTCGCCGAAGCGAAAACGCGGGGCTTTTGTGTATCGAGCCGCTATCCGAATTTTCGTAGGCTATACGAAAATCTGAATCGCGCCGGCGTGGATTCGACAAGTGCCGCCGTACACAGTCGCGAGTGCGATTGTGTACGGCGGGAAAAGCGCAAGCGATTCGCGTGCTCGCGTCGGGGCGTGGGTTCGAGCGCGCGCTCGCGCCGGAAGTTGGAATACTGCTTGCTTCAAAACTTTTGATTTACATAGGGCTTGCCTTTGCAAACCCTGCAAGCTCGACGGGCGAGGGGGCGCGCGTGCATCCTCGCCCCTCATGAAGACGGTTGAAAAAGGGTCGCGTGTGAGACGATGAAGAGTTCCGTGCTGACGACGAAGGGCTGGGCGCTGCTGATCGTGGCGGCGGTGCTCGTCGCAGCAGGCACGCTCAACTTCGCGCAGCGCCTCACGCACACAGCACCACCGACCGACGGCGTCGATTGGGTGCAGACGCCGCAGGGCATCGTCGCAAGCTCGATCAAGTCCGACTTCGCCGCCGGGCGCAAGGGCGTCTTCGGTATATTCCCCGGCGACCGACTCATCGGCATCAGCCTCGACGAGAAGGAAAACCAGCAGGTCATCACGACCTCCGACATACAAATCTACCTCGAAGAGGCGGGCGTCGGGGGGCACGTCCGCTATATCATAGTGCGGCCCTCGGACGACCCGAAATTGATACCCGGCAGGTACATTGACCTCTACAACCTGACGCCGCCCTCGACGCTGACGACCCACGACATCTACATCAATCTTATCGGCATCGTCTATCTGCTCGTCGGCTTCTTCGTCTTCTTCAAGCAGGGCGGGCGCGCGCCGTTCTCTTTGCACTTCGCGACGCTCTGCCTCGTCGCCTTCGTCTTCCACTTCTACAAGGCTTACGGCGCTTACGAAGACCTTGACCTCGCGGTCTCCTTTCTCGACGACGCGGCGTTCGCGCTCTTTGCGCCCATCTTTCTGCACTTCTGCGCGATCTATCCCGTGCGCTATCGTCTGTCGGAGAGAAGGCCCCGGCTCGTCTATCTTCTCTACGCGCCCGCCGCATTGCTTATCGCGCTGACGGCGTTCTTCGATTTCACTGCGGCGCTCCACAGCCGCTGGCCGCACTCCGCCGTCTATTCGTTCTTCTACTCGCTCTACCTGCGTCTGCCCGAAGACTTCGCCGCGCGGCTCGCCGTCGCCGAGACAGCGTGCCTGACGGTCGCGCTCGTCGCGGGCGCTTGTATTCTCGTGCGCCGGTTCGTCAAGAGCGAGTCGGCTATCGTGCGCCAGCAACTCAAGTGGGTCGTTTGGGGTTCGGCGCTCGCAATAGCGCCCTTCACTCTGCTCTACGCCGCCGGGTACGTCTTCGGCGGCGGAGTCGCAAACTCGTTTCTCTCCGAGACGACGCAGCGCTGGGTGACGGACGCGGCAGTACTTCCGCTCGTGCTCATCCCGCTCACGTTCGGAAACTCGGTCGTGCGCTATCGCCTGATGGACGTTGACATGGTCGTGCGGCGCACAGCCGTCTACGTTCTGACGACGCTCGCGATCTCGTTGATGATAGGCTCGGTGGTTTACGTCGCGGGACTCTACGCGTTCGGCGGCGAGGTCATCTCGCCCGGAGTCATCTCGTTGCGCGTCATCATCGCGGTTGCGGCGATGGCCGTGATCGTGATGACAGCGGCACCGCTCAAGAACTTCTTGCAGGAGCGAACAGACCGCTTCTTCTACGGCGAGCGCTACGACATGCGCGCCAGCCTGCTCGACTTCGGTCGCACGCTTTCGGCGACCACGTCGCTCGAACCGCTGCTCGACGCGCTCGCGGGGCGGCTGCAACAAGTCCTTGGCGTCGAACGCATAGCCATCTTCATCGAGGACGCGCGAGCGGCGAGCGGCTATCGAGTCGCGCGCACCGTCGGACTCTCGAACGACGTGATCGTCCCGCCCGACTTTCGCGAGATGATCCGCTCGCGCTCCGCCGAGGACGGCATAGTGCGCGCCGACGGACTCGACATGCCGCCCGAGACCAACGGCTTCGTGCGCCGCACGCTCCACTACTACGTCCCCTGCGTCGTGCGCGGTCGCATGGTCGCGGTCATCGGTTTGGGACGTTCGACGGGCGGCGCGCTGCTCTCGTCGGAAGACCTTGAAATCCTCCGAACGGTTTCCGGCTACGTCGCCGTCGCCATCGAGAACAGCCTGCTCTATCAGGAGCAGAAGGAGCGAACGGAAGAACTCGCGCTTCTCAAAGAGTTCAACGAGTCCATCGTCGAATCAATCAACGTCGGCATTCTCGCAGCCGACTCCGCAGGCCGCGTCACGGCTTGCAACTCCGCGCTCGAAGAGATGCTCGGACTCCGGCGCGACGAGGCGACGGGGCAGAGCGTCGAAGACCTCTTCTCCGAGGATTTCGCAGAGACCTTGCGACAGGTTCTGGGCGCGGGCGGTTGGGAGTTGTCGGAGCTTCGCAACATCTACAAGCTGCACACGGCGACGCGGCGCGGGCGCACGCTCATCATAAACATCGCGCTCGCGCCCTTGAAGCGCGCCGACTCCGAGGCGCACACCGGCGTCCTCGTCGTCCTCGAAGACGTGACCGCGCGCGTCCGGCTCGAAGAGCAGTTGCAGCAACGCGAGAAGCTTTCGTCAATCGGCCTTCTGGCCGCCGGAGTCGCGCACGAGATAAACACGCCGCTCACAGGCGTCTCAAGCTACACGCAGATGCTTCTCGGCATGCTCGCCGAGGCCGACCCGAAGCACGCGCTCCTGCAAAAGATTCGACGCCAGACGGAGCGCGCGACGGGGATAGTCAATAACCTTTTGAACTTCTCGCGCACGGGCGGCGTCACCGAGTTCGCCGAAGTCGAGTTGAACCGCGTGCTCGACGACACGCTTCAACTTCTCGAACCGCAATTTCGGCAGAGCCGCATCGAACTCGCGCGCGAGTACGACGACGAGTTGCCGCGCGTTTACGGAAACGCGGGTAAACTTCAGCAGGTCTTTACGAACCTTCTCTTAAACGCGCGCGACGCCATCCCCGACGGCGGGCGCATCGCACTGCGCACGCGCTCCGAAGGGCGCGACACTATCACCGTCGAGGTCGCGGACACAGGCATCGGCATCGCGCCCGAAAACGTCGCGCGCATCTACGATCCGTTCTTCACGACCAAAGGCGTCGGGCGCGGCACCGGACTCGGCCTCGCCGTCTCTTACGGCATCGTGCAGGAGCACTCCGGCCACATCTCGGTCGAGAGCGCGCCCGGTCGCGGCACGACCTTCCGCATCACGCTCCCGACCGTGGGCGCGCGCGCCCGCCTGCAAGCCGCGAGCGACTGAAAAACTTTCCGCGGTTCGCGTCGCTCTTTACTTCTCCCTAGAAGCTCAGGAACCGCGGCTTTTATCCTTTGCGCACGCCTGCGTCCGTCCCGCCGCGAAAATTCATTTGCTTTTATCCACGCCGGTGCTAATCTCTCGACGCTCTCTCGCGGTAATAATTCGGAAGACAGGTTCATCCCCGTCATGTCAAAGCGCAATCAAACGCGGTCGGCGTGCGCGCGCGTCTTCGTGTGCGCGGCGTCACTCGGTCTGGCCTTCGTCGCAACAACTCTCTTCGTGCCGCGCGCGTCGTCGTCGCGTGCGAAGCGCGCAGCACACGCCGCGGCGACGCAGGGCGACGACCGGGTGCGACGCGTTGACATACCCTTGCGCTCGCTGACGACGCGCGCGCGGGGCAAGCTCACAATCGAGTCGAGCGAGAGCGGCGGGCGCGCGCGTCTGACGGCGATGAACCTGCCCGACCCTCAGACCATCGTCGCGGGCGCGAACGCATACGTCGTCTGGGCCGTCAGCGGCGGTCGCATCCTTCGCCTCGGCGAGTTGCGGCGCGACGCGCGCGGCAACGGTGGTCTTGCTTTCGACCGCCCCGAAGGTTTCGACCGCTACGGCGTCATCGTCACGGCGGAATCGAGCGCCGACGCCGCGCGCCCCTCCGACCCTGTGCTGACGACTCGCGCCGACGAGGCCGCGGCGCTCTACCCGGCGAAGAGGGAAAACGCGCCGACAGTGGACGACTCGAAGAGCGATGCCGACGCGGACACGAATCGCTCCGCCGCAACGCTTCCGCCGGACGGCCACACGAAGTCGGACGCCGCGCCTCCGCCCGTGCCTGACTTGAGCGAACGCAGACGCGCGCGACGGGCCGCCGCTGGCGACTTCTACACGGAGGTTGACGACGCGCTGATCTCGAACGGCGGGGGCCGCGTCATCGAACTCAAAGGCGACTCGGCTGCGCCGCGAGCGAGCGGTGCGGCGCGCGCGACGCTGCGGCGCGGCAGCGCATACGTCCGCGCGAACTTCCGCGGCGTGCCGCTCCCGACGGCTTTGGGCGCGAACGTTTACGTGCTCTGGGGAGTCTTCCCCGACGGTCGCATCGTTTACATGGGGAGTCTGCCCGCCGACGAGGCGATCAACACGGCGGAGGTTTACGTCCGCGTCGCGGGCTTCGACTCCGACGACTACACGCTCTTCGTCACAGCGGAGCAGCAACGCCCGGCCCCTTCGCCTTCGCCCCGCCACGTGCTCGCGCCGAGGAACGCCAGCTACCTCGTCAAGTGAGCGCGCGAGACTCGCCCGACCGAAGGCCGCGTTCGTCAACGCGTCGCCTCCCGTTATAAAATAGTTGACGAGTGACGAGTCGAAAGCAAGTCGCCTTGGCTCGTCGCTCATCACTCATCACTCATCACTTTTTTTCGAGGTTTTCGGATGGCGAAGAAAGGCTCTGTCCTCGTCGTTGACGACGAGGAGATCATGCGCGACGTTCTTGAGACTCTGCTCTCGGCGGAAGGCTATCGCGTTGACCTTGCGAAGACGGGCGAGGAGGGTTTGGAGTCTTACGGTCGACGCGCATACGACGTTGTGCTGATGGACGTTTCGATGCCGGGCATGGGCGGGCTTCGTGCGCTCGAAGAGATCTTAAAGGTTGACGCCGACGCCGTCGTCATAATCATCACCGCCTATGCCACGTTCGACACCGCAATCGGCGCGTGGGAGCGCGGCGCGGCCAACTGCATACGCAAGCCGTTTCAAAACGAGCAGATCATCTCGACAGTCGCCTCCGGCATCAAGCGCCGCCGCAAGGAAGAAGAGCGGCAGACCTTGAGGCGCGCGATGAGCCGCAGCGTCGAGCGCGGGCAGATAATCGGTCGCTCCGAGAAGATGCAGGCCATCTTCTCGCTCGTTGATCAGGTCGCGCCCGCGCGCTCGACCGTGCTGATTACGGGCGAGTCGGGCACGGGCAAGGAACTCATCGCGAAGGCGATTCACGAGCAGAGCACGCGCGCCGCAAAAGCGTTCGTCACGGTCAACTCGTCGAACATTCCTTCGGAGCTTTTGGAGTCGGAACTCTTCGGCCACACGCGCGGCGCGTTCACGGGCGCAATCGCGGCGAAGAAGGGACTCTTCGAGGTCGCAGACGGCGGCTCGCTCTTTCTGGATGAGATCGGCGACATCCCGCCGGAGACGCAGGCGCGTCTGCTGCGCGTGCTGCAAGAGCGCGAGTTCACGCCTCTGGGCGATACGACGCCGCGCAAGGTTGACGTGCGAATCGTCGCCGCGACGAACATTGATTTGAAAGAGGCCGTGAGGCAGGGCAGCTTTCGCGAAGACCTGTACTATCGTCTCGCGGTCGTGCCGATAGAGCTTCCGCCGCTGCGCGAGCGGCGCGAGGACATTCTGCCGCTCGCGCAGCACTTCATACGAAAGTACAACGAAGAGAACGCGCGCGAAGTGACAGACCAGTTCATGCCCGAAGTGCTCGCGCTCCTTGAACAGTACACATGGCCCGGCAACGTGCGCGAGCTTGAGAACGTCGTCGAGCGCGCCGTCGTCATCGCGCCGGGGCCGGAGATCACGCGCGATTGCCTGCCCGCGGAGATCGCAGACCCGTCGAAGGCCGCGAGCGCCGCGCCGCTCTCGTCAGCCGCGGGCGCACTCGACGTGAGCCACGGCGTCAACTTCTACGACGAGGTGCGGCGCTTCGAGGTTGACCTCATACGCCGCGCGCTTGACCGCACGGGCGGCCACCAGTCGCGCGCCGCGCGCCTTCTGGGCATGAACGCGACGACGCTCAACTCGAAGATCAAGACCTACAACATACAACTCCGCTCTTGAGATTCATGTGGCACGCCGGGCCGTCGGGAAGAACGGGCTTGCAGCGAAATGACGGGAGTCGAACGCAGGACGACGGCGGGCCGCCTTCTTTTCGTCGTCGCGGCCTGCGCGCTCGCCTTCTCGCTCTACGCGGCGGGCGTGCCGCGCGACCCGCCCGGCTTCTACATCGACGAGTCTTCAATCGCGTACAACGCCCACTTGATCGCGCAGACCGGCGCGGACGAGTACGGCACACGTTGGCCGCTCTACTTTCGAGCCTTCGGCGAATATAAAAATCCTGTCTTTATCTACCTGCTCGCCGCGCTCTTTCGCCTGACGGGGCCGAGCATCTTTGTCGCACGGCTCCTCAGCGCTTCGCTCGGCGCGCTGGCCGCGCTCCTCCTCGGACTCCTCGCGGCGCGAGTGAGCGTGCGAAGGGAGGCGTTCGCGGTCGTCGCGCTCTCGGCGCTGCTCACGCCGTGGCTCTACGAGGGCAGCCGTCTCGCGTTCGAGGCGGCGATCTACCCGCCCGCCGCTGCGCTCTTTCTTCTGGCGGTGTGGCGCGCGTCTGTGAAGGAGCGTTGGTCTGGTTCGGACGTTCTCGCGCTCGCCGCGACGCTCGCGCTTTTAACTTACTCGTACTCGGTCGGCAGGCTTCTCGCCCCGCTTCTGGCCGCCGGACTCGCCTTCTTCTTCACGCGCCGTAACCTCGCGCGCATCTTGCAGACGTGGGCCGCCTTCGCGCTCGCGCTCACGCCGCTTCTCGTCTTCGACCGCCGCAACCCCGGCGCGCTGACCGGAAGATTCAAGCTTCTGACATACGTCACGCCGCAAAGCACACTCGCCGCGGACGCGACGGAGTTCGCACGGCATTATCTCGCGGACATAAATCCTTGGCGCTGGCTCGCGACGGGCGAGTGGAACGTGCGCGACCACGTATGGGGCGCGGGCACTCTGCTCGCGCCGACCGTCGCGCTCGCGGCGTGCGGACTCTTTCTCGTCCTGCGCAAGCATCGTAGAGAGTCCTTTTGGCGCTTTCTTCTCTACGCGCTCGCCGTCTCGGTCGTGCCCGCCGCGCTTACGACCGACGACTTTCCGCAACTACGCCTCATAGCCTTCCCGGTCTTTCTAAACGCGCTCACGATCCCTTCGGTCGCGTGGCTGCTCGGCGGCGAACGCGACGTTGCGCGCTTGCGCGCTGCCAGTGACGAGGGCTTGCATGACGAGCCGCGCGAAGCGTCGGATGATGAGCGCGCACAGCCGCGAACGCAGAAGGGAAGGCGCGCGATCATCTATGCGCTCGTCGCGGCCATGCTTCTTCAGGGCGCTTACTTCCAATGGCTCTTTCATAGTCGAGCGCAGGATCGCTGGTACGTCTTCGACGCGAGATTCGCGCGGACGATTCTCGCGCCCGCGCTGGCGACCCGTCAGACCGTCTATCTCTACGACCCGCCGGGCCGCTCCGGCTACGTTCAGGCGCTCTGGCACGGCGCGCTCGAAGGCGTCGGCGCTTCACACTTCGCGCGACTCGCGTCCAATGATGCGCCTCCGCCCGGCGCGCTCGTCATCAGCACCGAAGACGGCTGCTCGAACTGCCGCCTGCTCGCCCGCTCGATCAACTACATCCTCTACGCCGTGCCGCCGACGGACTTGCGCGCGAACGTCTCGCCTCTACGGCCCGAAGCGTTGCGCGCGGTCGTCACGTCGAACGAACTGCCGCGCGCGCTCAACTCCGGCGAGCGAAGGATTCTGAACGTCATCGTCAAGAACGTCGGCGGCGCGGCGTGGCCCGCGGTCGGCGGGGAAGGCGGGCGTTGCGCCGTCGTATTGCGCGACCGCTGGCTGCGAGCCGACGGCTCGGTCGCAGTCAGCGAGGACGGCGAGGCTCGAATCCTCTACGACATGGAACCCGGCGACGCGGTCGGGCTGGCGCTGCAAGTCGCTGCGCCGGACGCGCCCGGCGACTACGTTCTCGACCTCGACGTGGCGCAGGAAGGCGCGGCGCGATTCGGCTCGCGCGGCTCGAAGGCTTTGAGTGTGCGTGTAACCGTCGGCGCACCGTAGGCGCTCGCCGAACGGCTCATCGGGAAGGTTAAAGCATTCTTTCGTAAATGTCAGGAGTCTCGGAGTCTTTAAGTATGGAGTCAAAACCCGTCGGCCTTCGACTCCATACTTAAAGACTCCGAGACTCCTGACTTATTCTCCGTGCTCCGCCGTGTAGAGCCGCAGGATTTCCTCACCCTGCCGCGAGCGCGGGTCAATCGTGCGGAGGTGCTTGCGACCCTGCATCTCCCAGATGGCCGTGACCTGCCCGTCCTTCTCGACGGCGTGGTACGTGATCTCTTCGGCGGGCGCGGCCTCCTGCTGTTGCTGCGCCGCCGCGACGTTCGCCTCACCTGCGGCTTCGGCTGCGGGCGCGGCGTTCTCGTTCTCTGCCATGTTCGTCACTCTCCAGACTGTGCTCAGAATTTTTGAGTTTGGTTTGCTGCGAGGATTGTAATCAGGCAAAAGTAAAAAGGCAAAAGGCAGAGGAAGGATGTCGGGTTTTAGGTGTTGGGTGCTGGTTTTTAGATGCTGGATGCTGGCGGCATTCAATCTCCCAACACCCAGCACCCAAAACTCTTCCTTCGCCTACGCCGCTTCCTTCCGTGCGACGAGCGCGGCACGCTCCTGCTGCCGCTTGTGCTCCATGTCGCGCCGCCAGAGTTCGCGCTGCGTTCGGAAGACTACGACGCAGAGCACAGCGAGTCCGCACGCGGCAACGTAAGGAAGCGACTTCGCCATCTGCCGCGTGCCGTGAAAAATCAGAAGCGTGTTGATGACGACGACGGCGACGCGGAATTCAGTGGGCCCGAGTTTGGCGTGGCTGATGTGCAACTCTCCCGTCGCCGTGAACGCGAGGAAAGAGTTGGCGAAGAAGCCGCCGAAGACCGATAGAACCAGAAGCAGATTGAGGTGCGACGACGCGGGCAGCACGAACGAGTACCCGGCGACGAGCGCACACAGAAAAAAGAAGTCGAGCAGGTGATCCATGTAGAAGCCCCAGCGCACGAGTCCTGTGCCGCGGAACTTCCCGACCTTGCCGTCGAAGTGATCGGTCACGTAATGCATCAAGACCATCAGCGACGACGCCCACAGCCAGCGAATGTCTTGCGCCGCGAGCCGCCCGAAGAAGACCAGTCCCAGGCACCATGCGAGCGTCAGCATCGTCAGGTGATAAGTCTCAAGCCAGCGCGGTACGTGCGGCAGAACGCGCCGCGCCATGCGGCGTTCGAGCGGCGACAAAAGCGACGAACTCGCCTTTGTCGCCAAAGCCTGTTCTTCTCTCTGCATCTCAAAAACTCCGGCCCGAAGATTCGGGGTCGTCGCTCGAAATGCAAAGCGCGGGCCGCGCACGTTGCGCTTCCGGATTGCGGCGAGCGGCGGGCGAAAGACGCCGGACGCGCCGCTCGGACTCTACCTGTTCATGCAGGAAAAAACTTTCAGTTGGCTCGTCGCGCGAACGAAGCGCGTCACACGGAGAAGCACTTCACCGAGGGGCGGGCGGCAATCGCTCTTAATCGCCGTGCGGCTTGAGCGAGAGCGCGAACTCGACGGCGCGGCGCGGCGCGACGACGCCCCAACCCTGCCGGTCGATCTCAACGTCGGGCAGGCGCTCGGCGGTGTCGATGAGTATGCGCTTGACCTGTTGCGGCGTGAGCGAGGGATTGGCCTCGATCATGCAGGCGACCGTCGAGGAGACGACGGGCGCGGCGAACGAAGTTCCGTCAACGAACTTGTAGTGCTCGCTTATCACGTCGGCCTCGTGAAGCTTGACCGAGATGAGTTGGCGTATGAGATAAGTCGGCAGCGTGAGGGCGTCGCTGATGTCGCGGTCAACGCCTCTGTTCTCTTCGATGATCGGGCGCAGTTCTTCGTCCGGTGCGCGGTCAAGCTTCGCGTAAAGCTCCGCCTCCGCAGCCGTCGGCGTGTGCGGCAGAATCGGCGCTGGAACCCATATACCGGGCGCGATCACGTCCGGCTTCTGAAGTCCGTCGAACGTCGGCCCGTAGGACGAGCGGTACATCCCACGCCGCGCGCGGTCGAGCGAGTTCTGGTCGTCGAGTCCGCCGACGGCAATCGAAGATGGCGAGGACGCGGGCGGCAAGACCGGATGTCCCGGCTCCATCCCGGCGTTGCCGACAGCGCAGACGACGACGAGGCCGGCGCGCACCGCGCGCTCGACCATCCCGCACAGGCTGTTTTCCAGATACGACTGTTCGCCGTCGCCGCCCGCCGAGATGTTGACGACGCGTATACGATACCGCTCGCGGTTTTCGATCACCCACTTGAGTCCGCGCTCGATGTTCTTTTCAGGGATGTGGCCCGACTTGCTGACTTTGACGAGCACGACGCTTGCGTCCGGCGCGAGTCCGCGGAAGAAGCCGCCCGAAAGAGAGCCGTTGCCCACCGCGACCACTGAAGTCATCATGCCGTGCCAACTCGCCGGTTCGACCGAATCGAGCGTGCCCGTGCCCTTCGGGATGACGTTGTGGTAGGCGAGTATTCGGCTCTCAGGCGTCGTCAAATCCGGGTGTTGATAAAAGCCTGAGTCGAGGAACGCTATCGTGACGCCGCGCCCCGTGAAGCGCTCGTCCGCGCCTAAGCGGAGCCACGTCGGGAGGACGTAACGCCCTTGCTCGAAGACGGCGGCGTACTTCTCCAACTGCACGCGCGCGCGCTCGAACAACTCCAGACAACGCACGCACACAGCCGCGACCTCGCCCGGAGAGTTCGCGGCGACGAGCCGCTTCAACTCGTCCGGCAGTTGGTCGAAGGACGCGAGTCCCTCGGATGCTTCGCGCTGGCAGACGGGGCATGCGGGCCGGCCCGCGGGCACGTCGGAGTGCTGCGGCGACGGAACTTCGGCGGAAATCATATCGGACATCGGTTCACCCTTTGAAAATTTTTCCGACTATCATGCAGGTCGAGCCGACGCCGACGCAAGGCCGGGCGGCTGCGTCGGCGTCGCCGGTCGCCTCCCGCTCTCAAATGTTATAAATTAGACGCAGGCGTAAAACAGAAAAGCACGAACCGAGAGGCCGAAGAAGCGATGCCAAAAGAGCAGACGACCGTGCCCGACCTGTTCCGGCGCGCGCAGGCGCTCGCGCGGGAGAACGAAGGGATTTCTCTAAAGGACTTGCGGCGCAGACTCTACGACGAGTTCAAGGGGTCGCCGATGCCGCCGCTCCATAACCTGACCATACCGGAGCAGGACGCGCGCGCTCCCGAAGAAGATTGGAGTGCCGGGCTGTCGCTCGTCCGCCGCGGCATACAGCAGGACGACTGGCGCGACATAGTTGACGGCATCGCGCTCAGCCTCGAACAGACGCAGCGCTACGAGCGCGAGCGCGGCACGCTCGGCCACGCGGACGATTGGCACGACCGCACCGTCGGCATCGAAGACGCGCTCCAAAAAGGTCTGGACAAGTGGATGCCCGAAGAGTTGATGCGGCTCGCGGAGCAGAAAAGCCGTAAAACCGTAAACCGTGACGAAAGAAAGCCGTAAGCCGCGAACCATGACGAGACGAAGACAGTTCTAACTTGTCACGGTTCACGGTATTTTCAAAATGAGTTTTCTCGACAACCTTTTTAAAGACCCGTTCCGGCAGGAAGGCGAGCCGCGGCGCGCTGAAGAGTTCGAGGGCGGCGGCGTTATCGTCAGCCCCGACACAAGGCGTGCGAGGCGCGTCCCGCCCGGACAGACGCGCACGCGCAAGTGGCCTGTGCTCGACGCGCACGGCACGCCGCGCATTGACCTCGAAGCTTGGCGGTTCGAGGTCGGCGGTCTCGTCGAGAAACCTTTGAAGTGGTCGCTCGACGAATTCCTGCAACTGCCCGCCGTCAAAGTTTACGCGGACTTTCACTGCGTCACGCGTTGGTCGCGGCTCGACAATCTTTGGGGCGGCGTCTCGACGCGCACGATTGCTGAAATGGCCGGCGTCCGTACCGATGCGAAGTTCGTAGTCGCCGAAGGCGAGGACTACGGCTGGACGACGAACCTGCCCGTCGAATACTTCCTCGCCGAAGACTCGCTCTTCGCTTGGTCGAACGACGGGCAGCCCATCCCGCCCGAACACGGCGGCCCCGTCCGCCTCGTCGTGCCGCAACTCTACGCGTGGAAGTCTGCGAAGTGGGTCAAGGGCGTCGAGTTCACAGCCGAAGACCGCGCGGGCTTCTGGGAAGAGGGCGGCTACCACATGCGCGGCAACCCCTGGGCGGGGCAGGACGGCGAGCGCTTTCGCTGGCAGGGCGACGAGTAAATTAAGTGAAATGCCCCGACGAGAATGAACGTGTCACGAAGGGCGACGCATATTAGCTTTTGAGGCGAATAGTACGAGAGTAAAAAGTGAGCGATTCAACTCTCACAAATACAAAAACAATTCAGGACTCCAAACCTACTTCAGCGGTCGTGCCGAAGGACGCGGCGGCGGTCATACTTCTGCGCGAAGACTCGGATTCGCGCGACCCCACGGTGTTCTGGGCGCGTCGCTCGGAGCGAATGGCTTTCATGCCCGGCTTCTACGCCTTCCCCGGCGGGCAGCGCGACGAGTCGGACGCGCAAGTCGGAGTTGAAGGCGCGATGGACGCCGAGACTGCACGGATGATCGCGTGCGCGGCGCGCGAGTTGTTCGAGGAGACGGGCGTGCTCGTCGCGCGCGGCTCGGAGAGTTTGACGAAAGGCCAACACACTTCGCTCCTCGATGATCTGACTTCAGGCCGTATGACGTTCGCCGAAATGCTCACTCACTACGGCCTACGGCTCGACGCGGGCGATTTCAAATTCGCCGGGCGGTGGGTGACGCCGCCGTTCAGTCCACGTCGCTTCGACACACTCTTCTTCGTCGTCAACTGCCCGCGCAAGCAGGAGCCGCGCGTCATGACCGCGGAGTTCGACACGGGCGGCTGGACGAGCGCGCGCGACGCATACGATAGCTGGCGCGGGTACGAACTGATGGCCGCGCCGCCCGTCGTCCACGCCCTTCGGACGCTCGCGGGCGGAATCACAGACGACCTCTACGAAAGATTTTTGAGCGTGCCGCAGGCACGACGCGAACCCGTTCGCGCAATCGAGTTCCTGCCCGGCTTCGTCTGCTTCCCCGTGCGCACGCCGACGAAACCGCCCGCGACGACGACCAACTGCTACGTCGTCGGCTCGCGTGACTTCATCGTCGTTGACCCCGGCTCGCCCTACGAAGACGAGCAGGCCGCGCTCGCCGTGTACGTCGAAGGATTGATTGACGAAGGGCGAGACTTGCGCGAGATAGTTCTGACGCATCACCACCCCGATCACGTCGGCGGCGTCGAGCGTTTGCGCGAACGACTCGGCGGCGGAGCGGTCGCCGCGCACCGCCTGACCGCCGAAGCGCTCGGAGACGGCGTGCGCGTCGAACGCTTCATCGAAGACGGCGACACGATAGAACTCGGCGGCGAGCCGAACATCACGTTGCGTGCGATGCACACGCCGGGGCACACGCGCGGCCACCTCTCTTTTTATGAAGAGAGGACGGGCGCGCTCCTGACGGGCGACAACATCGTCGGCACAGGCTCCGTGCTCATCGACCCGCCCGAAGGCAACGTCCGCGACTACCTCGCGACGCTCGAACGCTACAGGGCGCTGCCGCGTCTCGTCGCGCTGTTCGGCGGCCACGGCCCCGCCGTCGGAAGTCCGCGCGCGAAGATTGAAGAGTACGTCGAGCACCGTTTGAAGCGCGAGCGTGACATACTCGCAGCCGTCCGGGCCGGCGCTTCGACGCCCACGGAGGTCGTCGAGCGCGCATACGCGGATGTGCCCTTGAAGATGCGCTCGCTCGCCGCGCGCGCGGTCGTCGCGCACCTCGAAAAGCTCGAAGAGGACGGGCGTGTGCGCCGGACGGGCGGCGAAACTTTCGCCGCGAACGGAAAGTCTGACGAAGTTTGAATAATCGTTGCGCGCACGCCGCGCGGCACTCGGTCTAACCGAACATGACGACGAAACAGAACAAGAGCGGCGCGCAGTCCGACGCGGACGCGCACACGAAACTCGCGGCGCAAGTCGAGGCGGAGAGTAAGCGTCTGCGCGAGTTGATCGCGAGCGTGCCGGGCGTCGTGTGGGAGGCTTGGGGAGCGCCCGACGATTCGGCGCAGCGAATCAACTTCGTCAGCGATTACGTCGAGCGCATGCTCGGCTACACGGTCGAAGAGTGGCTGGCGACGCCGAACTTCTGGCTTCAGATCGTTCACCCCGAAGACCGCGAGCGCGCGGCGCACGAGACGCGCAAAAAGTTCGAGGGCGGGCGCGGCGGCACCACGGAGTTTCGCTGGATCACGAAGGACGGGCGCGTCGTGCCGGTTGAGGCGCAGTCGGTCGTCATACTCGACGAAGAGGGAAGTCCCGCGGGGATGCGCGGCGTGACGTTGGACATCTCGGCGCGCAAGCGTGCCGAGGACGAACTCGACAGGCGCGTGCGTCAGGCCGCGCTCGGCGCGGACGTTGGCGTCGCGCTCGCGCGCGGCGGCGAGTCGCTCCGGCGCGTCCTGCAACACTGCGCGGAGGCGGTCGTTCGCCACCTCGGCGCGGCGTTCGCGCGCGTCTGGACGCTCAACCGCGAAGAGGACGTGCTCGAACTTCAGGCGAGCGCCGGAATGTACACACACACAGACGGCGCGCACGGGCGCGTGCCCGTCGGCAAGTTCAAGATCGGACTCATCGCCGAGGAACGCAAGGCGCACCTGACGAACGCGGTCGTCGGCGACCCGCGCGTCGGCGATCAGGAGTGGGCAAGGCGCGAAGGGATGGTTTCGTTCGCGGGCTACCCGCTCGTCGTCGAAGACAGGCTCGTAGGCGTGTTGGCTATGTTCTCGCGCGAGGAGTTGAGCGAAGACACGCTCGACGCGCTCGCCTCGGTCGCCAACACAATCGCGCAGGGCATCGAGCGGCGTCGGGCGGACGAGGCGCTGGCCGCGCTCATGCGCGAGCGCGAGCGGGCGCTCGAAGAAATCTCGACGCCCGTCGTGCCCGTGCTCGAAGGCGTGCTCGTGCTCCCGCTCATCGGCTCGCTCGACTCCGTTCGTACCGAGCGCGCGACGCGCGCCGCGCTCACAGAGGTGACGCAACAGGGCGCGCGCGTCTGCATCATAGACATCACGGGCGCGCGCATGGTTGACTCGCACGCCGTCGCGAACCTTACGAACCTCGTGCATGCGTTGAAACTCGTCGGCGCGGATGCCTTTATCACAGGCGTCGGCTCGCAGGTCGCGCAGACGCTCGTCGGACTCGGACTGGACATGCGCGGGCTTCGGACGTTCCGAACGCTCGCACAGGCGCTCGCCGCGCTCATCGGCGCGAGACGGTAAACGAACCCGTAGGGCTTTCATCGAATACAACGGCAGGCGAACTTCAGGGGCATCATCAAACACATGGCATTTCCAAAGACACTCGGCGAACTAAAACAGCAGGGCTTCCGCTCGCGCTCGGTCAAGGACGAGATGCGCGCTAATCTTCTGGACAAACTGCGGCGCGGCGAGCGCATCTTCCCCGGCATCGTCGGCTACGACGAAACGGTCATCCCGCAGATTGTGAACGCGGTGCTCGCGCGCCACAACATCATCCTTCTGGGGCTGCGCGGTCAGGCCAAGAGTCGAATCATCCGTCAACTCGTCGGACTGCTCGACGAGAGGATTCCGGTCATCGCCGGATCGGAGGTCAACGACGACCCGCTCAGACCCATCTCTGCCTACGGCCGCCAGACGGTCGAGCGCGAGGGCGACCAGACGCCGATTGCATGGGTTTCTGCGGAGACGCGCTTCGTCGAAAAGCTCGCCACGCCCGACGTGACCGTCGCAGACATCATCGGCGACGTTGACCCGATAAAGGCCGCGCGCGGCGGACACCTTCTGTCGGACGAGTTGACGATTCACTACGGCCTCCTGCCTCGCGCCAACCGGGGCATCTTCGCCATAAACGAACTGCCCGACCTCGCCGGAAAGATTCAGGTCGGACTCTTCAACATCATGCAGGAGGGCGACGTGCAGATTAAGGGCTACCCCGTGCGCCTCGCGCTCGACGTGATGCTCGTCTTCAGCGCCAACCCCGAAGACTACACCGCGCGCGGCAAGATCATCACTCCCCTGAAAGACCGCATCGGCTCCGAGGTCACGACGCACTACCCGTCGGAGCTTCAACTCGGCGTCGAGATAACGAAGCAGGAGGCTTGGACTGAGCGCGAAGGACTCGAAGGAACTTTGCGCGTGCCCGACTTCATACGCGAACTCGTCGAGCAGATAGCCTTCGAGGCGCGCGACGACCAGCGCATAGACAAGCGCAGCGGCGTCTCGCAGCGCCTTCCGATAACTGTGACCGAGTCCGTCGTCTCAAACGCCGAGCGCCGCGCGCTCCTGACGGAAGAGAAAGAGATCGTTCCGCGCATCTCGGACGTTTACGCCGCCGTGCCTTCGATGACCGGCAAGATGGAACTCGAATACGAGGGCGAGCAGGTCGGCGCTGCGAAGATTGCGCGCGACCTCATCAAGCGCGCCGCGGGCGAAGTCTTCGAGGGCTACTTCGTCGGCTTCGACTTCTCGAACACGGTGCGCTGGTTCGACTCAGGCAACAACCTCAAACTCTCCGACACAGCGCCCGCGGACGAGTGCATCCAACTTCTTGAAGCCGTCCCAGACCTGATTGACAACGCGCAAGTGCCGTTCGACTTCAAGCGCTCCGACGACTCGATGCTCGTCTCGGCCTGCGAGTTCGTCCTCGAAGGTCTCTACGCGCAGAACAAGATCAGCCGCAACGAAGAGGGCGGCTACACCGCCGCGACCAAAGCTCGCAAAGACCGCCGCGGGATGATCTACGACGACCTGACGGAGTCGGGGAGATACAGTTGAAGTCATGCCTTCTACTTGCTCAGAGAAGGAGGGCACACTTATGGATGAGAGAAGGGACTGGCTGAGACTTCCCGTTGTATCTGCCGGGGCGGAGTATCTTGTGATGGGCTATCTAATGCGTCGTAACATTCTGACATACAAGGCCCCTGAAAACCATGAAGGTTATGATTTAATTTGCATCCATCCTGACTCGCGATATAAGCCTAAGCAAAATGAAAAAGCCCAAGTGCGGATTCAGGTGAAAAGTCGTTATGCCACAGATAATGACTTGGGATTTCCTCTCAAAGAATCTTCGTTGGACGCGTTCGATTTTTTAATTTTCGTTCTCCTGAATATCGGGAAGTTCTATGGGAAAAACGATGGCTCTCAAGGTCAGATGGAGCCAGTGTTTTATACCCTTCCCAGAGATTTCGTAAAAAGTAACCACAACAAAAGTTCGTCGTGGCAAAAGGTTCGGTTAAAGCGCCTGAGAGATGAAATCGAGCAGTACAAGGGCGAAGAAGGATTTGAGCAGATAGCGAAGTGTTTAGGTGTGCCTCGTCCTCTAAAGATTAGGCTGAAGCAAGGGGTCTAGTAATGAAGTTCATACGCTATTCAAGATTCAAGGGCTTCGACGTATCGGGCTTGAGCTTGGGCGACCTGATGGATTTGCTTCAGGACTCGCTTTTGGATTCGGGCTTCGATGACGATTACTACTGGACGAGGCAGCGGCACGAGGCCGACAACTCGCTCGACGCGCTGAGGCAGGCGCTCCTTCAGGCGCTTCTTGAGATGGGCGAGATTTCGGAGCGCGACGTTGAGGAGATGCTCGCCGAAAACAAGGGGCAGTTCCGTGGCTCGCAGTTGGAAGAGTTGCTGAATCAACTAATCGAGCGTCTGGTCGAGGAAGGCTACTTGAAGTTGAGCGAGGAACAGGCGTCCGCGGACGAGCGACGAAGACAGGGCCGTCAAGGGCCGGGCGAGACGGGAGAGCCGACGCCGCGAAACGTAAAGTTCGAGGTGACGGAGAAGGGGCTGGATTTTCTAGGTTACAAGACGCTTCGCAGTCTCTTGGGCAGCTTCGGCAAAAGCTCCGTCGGTCGCCACGACACGCCGCACCTTTCGACGGGGGTCGAGGCCGCGCAGGCGTCGAAGCCTTACGAATTTGGCGACACGATAAACCTCGACGTGAACACGACTTTGCTCTCGGCGATCAAGCGCGAGGGTTTGAACGTGCCCTTGAACCTCGAATACAGAGACCTGCACGTCCACCAGCAGGATTATCAATCCTCTTGCGCGACGGTCGTCATGCTCGACTGCTCGCACTCGATGATCCTCTACGGTGAAGACCGATTCACGCCCGCCAAGAAGGTCGCGCTCGCGCTCGCGCACCTGATTCGCACGCAGTATCCGGGCGACTCTCTGAAGGTCGTACTCTTCCACGACGACGCGGAAGAGTTGCCGCTCGCGCGACTCGCGACGACGCAGGTCGGCCCCTACCACACGAACACAGCCGAAGGTCTAAAGCTCGCGCGCAGACTTCTTCAGGCGCAGCGCAAAGAGATGAAGCAGATCGTGATGGTGACGGACGGGAAGCCGACCGCGTGCTTTCTCGAATCGAAAGAATTGGTTGCGGGCACGCGCGCTTCCTCCGCTTGGGCCTATGGAGAGTTTCAGGGAGGCCGTAGGCTTTACAAGAACTCGATGGGCGGAGACCCTGTGGTGATGGCGGCGACGCTGCGCGAAGTCCAAGCCTGTCGCAAGGCCGGCATAATGATTAACACCTTCATGCTCGCTTCGGACTACTATCTCGTCGAGTTCGTCAAGCAGATGTCGGCGATGACGCAGGGCAAGGCGTACTTTGCGACGCCCGGCAACCTCACGCAGTTCGTCCTTATAGATTTTCTGAAGCGCAAGAAGAGCCGCGTCAGGTAACGTCGAACGCCCTCCGCGCCCGCGTCAACAGTTGACAACCGGAGGGCGAGCGGCGAATGCAATCGTCATCACACTTCTACTCGCCTGCGAGCAACAAAGAACACTCATTCAACTCGCACACGGTCTGTCTGCCCGCGACCGAAAGTCTCCGGCGCGTACATCTCCTCGGCCTTCGACGGCGGGACGACGAACAGCCCCGGAGTCGTCGCGCGCGCAAAGTAGCTGTACTCGTGCTCGCCCTCCCACAGAAGCGACGTGAAAGCCTCTGCGCGGTCGTCGCGAAGGTTCTGATGCTCGTACCATGTGCCGAGCCGCAGCCAGTAGTAATCGATGACGCCGCGGCCTCCGCGCGCGACGCCCGCCTCGCCCGCCTCGTCTGGCAGACTCCCGACGCCTGCGAGTTCGGGGTTCAGGGCTTCGAGTCCGGCGGGCAGAGGGTCAACAAGCGCGACGTGGTAACGCCGCGCCGGATTCAAAAGGCGCACGCGGACGCGGACGCGCGCGCCGGCACGTATGTGCCAGACGCCTTCGGCGTCGCGACTCACGTCTCTGGCATCGTCAACCGCCTCGTAAGCGCGTTCGACGCGGAAGCCGTAGTCAGCCGCTTCGAGCTTCAAATTCGACGGCGCATAGCGCGTGCCGACGCGGAAGTAGAGGCGGCCAGCGCCCTGCTTCTCGATTGTGAGGTCTGCGGGCGCGCTCGCCGTGCGCTCGACGAGCGCGCGCATCGGAAGTTCGAGTTGCTGGCGATCAGCCGCGCGTCCCTTGAATGTTTGTTCGCCCGCGAGCGAGTCGCCGAGCCATACGCGCGCGACGAAGTTTGGCGTCGCGCGCTCGTAGGTCTGAAAGTAGCGGTCGAGCGCGAGAAGAATAAAGACGTTCTCCTGTGTGTTCGACCAACGACCGCCGCGACGCCCGCCGAGAAGGCCGCGCACGAGCTTCGGTATGAGATCGCTCGCGGGCTGGTCTGTGATGAGCGCGTCGAGTATCACGCCGTCGGCGCGCCGGTCTGATTGCAAGGTAGTGTAAGCGCCGTCGCTGTACGAGTCGGCGAAGTGCGCCGCGTCTGCCGTCTCCGTGACGCGGTTATTGAGATGAAGGCGTATCGCCTCCGTCTCTTTCGACGAAGCGGCGTCGCCGGAGAGAACGGGCAGAAGCCAGCCGAGCGATTCGGGCGAGAGGTGCTCCACTCCGCCCGCGTCCGCGATCAATTTGCGCGCGCCCGCCGTGTCGCGCTCGTTCGCAAGCGCACGGACGTAGAGAGCGTAAGCCTGAATCGAGCGCCGCGCATTGGGGCCGTACTCGCCCGGAATCTTCGAGTCGGTGTCTTGCAGGTAGCCGAGCGCATTCTTCAAAGTCTCTTCGGGCACGTCGAAGCCTTTGGCCTTCGCGCGGACGAGCGCGTGCGCGACGTGTACCGAGACGAAAGGCACGGACGGCCGTCCCTGCTGCCAGAAGTCGAATCCGCCGTCGTCGTTCTGCAACGACTGAAGCCGCTTGATGTCCGCGGCGACCGCCGCGCGCATGCTCGCGGGCGCGGGCAGGTCTTTGACGCGGAAGGCGGCGAGCACGTCCTTGAGCGCGGCGACCGAGATGACGCGCGAGGCGAGTTGCTCGCTGCATTCGAACGGGTAGTCGTAGATGTAGATGAAGGCATCGGTGAGTTCCTGCAACTGCGTCGAGGAGGTCTGGACTTCGAGTCCGCCGAACTCTTTGATGGCGTCGGCCGGGGCTTTGACTGTTTGCGCGATTGCGCCCTCGTCAACGACGCCGTAGGTCGCGAAGGCTTCGGTCGTCGCAGGTGTGTAAACCGGGAGCGAAACCTCCGCCGCGTCCGCTTCCTCACCCGCCGCCGCGGCGACTTGAAAACGCGCCGTGCCGGGTTTGGACGCGGCGACGGGGAAGCGCACCTCTACGCGGTTCTGCGCAGGGACTGTGACGCGGAGGCCCGCGCCTTCGGTCAACACGGCGTTCGTCGCGCGCACGGCGACGCTGACGCTTATCTCGCGGTCGGTCTGGTTCTGCACGACGACGGGAATCTCCGCGCGGTCGCCGAAGTTGAGGAAGCGCGGCGCGCTCGGGCGAGCCATGAGCGGCAGACGCGCGGTGATGACCGACTCGCCGAAGCCTGCGAGCCTTCCGCCCGCGACCGAGATCGCTGCGACGTGGTAACGCGTCAGGTTGTCGGGCAGTCTTATCTTCACCTGCGCGTGCCCGCCCGCGTCCGTCGGCAGCGACGCGGCGAAGACCGCGAGCGCGTTGAAGTTCTTACGAAGCTCAATCGGCGATTCGCCCACGCTCGCTTCGCCCGTCACCATCACCATTCCCGACGCCGAGGCGTTCGTGGTGTCAACCATTCCGGGGGTCATCAGGGTGAAGTTTAAATAAGACCGGCCGTTGATCGGCAGTTCCGTGATCTGCCTTGTATCGAACGTGTTTCCAAAGTTGCCGCCGCCGCCCTCGGCCTTATTCATGAGGGCCATTTGTTCAAGGTCGTTTGTGCTCGCCAGCTTCACTCTCTCGCGCAGGTGATAATCGCTCGTGTCCGCGTCGCGCTGCGGGTAGAAGATGCCGAGCGGGTCGCCGAGCCTGTAGCGCGTGAGCGCGAGCACCGACTCGTCAACGACGACGACCGCGGTGTCCGTGCCCTCGACGGGTCGGCCCTGCGCGTCGCGCACCTCCACGTCAACGAACGTCTCCTTGCCCGGTTCGAGCACTGCCGCGCGCGGCGTGGCCTTGACGCTCAGGCGGCGCGCGTCGGGCGGCACTTCAAGGTTGATCTCGCCCGAAGCGTATGCGGGCCGCTTCGCAAGGTTCGCGCGCTCCTTGCCTTCGTCGTCAACGCGCGCCGTAGCGCCGACAAGGTCAACCTGCACGTGAACGTTCGGCGTCATCGCCTCGTCAACGGGGACGCGCAGCGTGTAAGAGTTTTCGCTCATCGTGAAGCGCTCGGTGCGTAGCAGCCCCGAACGCCTGAGCGTTAGGACGCCCTCGGCGGGCGCGAACGGCGAGCGGACTAAAATCTCTGCAACGTCGCCGCCCTTGTAATTCTTCCGGTCGGGGATGAGTTGGGCGTCCTCCTGCGCGACATCGCGCTTCGGCGTGAGCTTGCCGCCCGCGACCCACAAAGTCAGTTCCGTCTCGTTCGGGCGCTCGCGCTCATCTTTCACGCGCGCGGTCAGACGGTACGAGCCGCCGCCCTTCGTCGGAAGCTTCAAGTCAACGGCGTCCGCGCCGCTTCTGACCGACTGCTCCTGCGCGTCCGTCTCCTTCTCTTTCCACTCGCCGCCCTCGTAAACGTCTTCGAGCCGAACGAGCCTGAGCGAAACATCGCGGCCCGCGAGCGCGTGGCCGTCAATGTCCGTGACGACGACGGAGAGGTCGAACGGCTCGCCCTTCTGCACGAAGGTTCGCGATGGCTTGAGTCCGACGTACACGTCCGAAGGATGCACGAGCATCTCGACGCGCGCGGCGAGCGTCTGCCGGTTCAAGTCCTGCACGCTCGCCTCTGCCACGACCGTCGAAGGGCGCGCAGGGCTTACCGAATCGAAATCCATTCGGAGCGTGTGCCGGCCCTCCGAGTCCGTGTGGCCTTTGAACGTCTGCTCACGTGATTCGTCCTCTTCGTCTTCGTCCTCCCACCACGGCACGAACTTGCCGAACGTGTATTCGTCGCGGTTGGGCGGCGTGTAATTCGTCGGCTTCGCCTCGACGTTCCACGAGACTTCCGCGCCGGGCAGGCCGCCGCCCGCGTAGTATTTCGCCTCGACCGTCGCGGTCGCCGATGTGCCGACGAAGTGCGGCGCTTCGGACGTGCGCGCGTCTATCTCGAACTCGGGCCGCCGGAACTCCTGCACTTGAAAGCGGTGTGTGAAATCGCTGCCGTCGTCCGAGTCTCTGTCCGAGTCGTCGTCCGAGACTTTCCTGTCGCCGCCTCCAAGCGTGAACTCGATGCGCGCTTGTCCGAGTTGGATCGTCGGCGGGAGTTTCAGTTTCAAATCGAAGCCCGCGAGCGCGTTCAGGCGCACGCTGCCGCGCGCAAACTCATTGCCGCCCGAGTCCTTCACGACGTAGGCGAGCGTGCGACGCGCGGCGGCGAACAACTCCGTGTCGCCGTCCGGCGTGAGCTTGACGCTGCGAATCCATCCCTTGACGCTCACCTCTTCGCCGGGCCGGTAGAGCTTGCGGTCGTCGAAGACGTACCAAGCGTGTGTGGATTCTTGATCGTCCGTCCGACGCCAGCCGCCTTTCGCGCCGTTGCCGTACACCGGATACGTCTGTGGCAATATCGCAACGTCGTCGCCGCGCCGCGCGACGAGCAGGCCGTCGCCGCTCGCGCCGCGCGGCTTCAACTCGAAGCGCGCGAGGCCCTCCGCGCTCGTCGTCGCGCTCAAGCCTTCGGGCGCGACCGACACCTGAACCCCCGCGAGCGGCGAACCGTCCTTCAGCGAGTTCGCCCACGCGACGAGCGCGCCCTTGTCTGCGAAAGCATCGAGTCCGATGTCGGTCGCTTCGACCCATGACTCGACGCTCCCGTCCGCGGGGCGATATGCGTAAACGCGCACGGGGTCGTCCGGCTCGTCTGCGGGCCGGACTTTGACGAACACTTGACCGTGGCCGTTCCTCAGCGCGGGCGCGAGGTCAATCAGCGTCTCGACCGATTCGTCGGGCGCGGCCTTCACCTCGATTACTTTCTCGAAGACGAGTTGGCCGGGCGGCTTCAACTCTTCCGTCGCCTTCTTCGTGAGCGTGTTGCCGTAGCGGAGCGCGCGGTACGAATGGAAGTGCTCCCAGTCTTCGGGCGTGACCTTGTAGAGCAATACTTTCAGCCTCGGGTAGTTGACGCTGTAAACGCCGAACGCGTGCCCGACCGCCGGATCGAGCACGACGAAGCCGTTGCCTTCGGCGAAGAGTCCCGGCTCGACTGTCGTGACCTTGAACATGAAACTGTTTTCGCCCGCGAGCGTCTGGCCGAACACGTCTTTGAGCGTGCGGTCGAGCGTGACCGTGTAGGTCGTGTTGCTCCGCTTGTCGCCCTCGATCCGTATCGAGTCGTTGACGAGAGTGATTTTCGCGTCGGGGATTTCGGGCGAGATTTTCACCTGCGACGGGCCGAAGCTCATCGGGGCAAGTTGATTGCTGAGCTTGAGACTAAATTGATCGAAGGGCGAGCAAGCTTTATCTGAGTCTCGATAGCCTGCGCCGCATCGCGTCTCGGTGACGCGGAGCGCGCCGAAGGTCTTGAACGAAAAACTCTCTTCATTCGTCGTCACGCGTGGGCCTTCCGACGAAGGCGTGCCCGCGGGGATGACGATCTTAATCGTCGCGTCCGGCGGCAGCGCGTCCTTCGTCGTCCCGTCCGTGTTCACCGCGCGGACGACGAGCCAGCGACCCGTCTGCGACTGTTTGACGAGTTCGCTCAACTCCTTGTCGGCGGCGATCTCTTCCGGCGTCGCGAGCCGCAGACGCACGTCCCCGGCTGATTCGACCTTCAGGTGTTCGAGCACGCGCGCGGCGTCAATGCGCTGGTCGAACTGAAGGAACATAAGCGCGTCGCGCTGTACGCTCTCGCCGCTCGGGTAAGAGTTTTGGAGCGCGGGCGGCGGCGTCGAGAAGTTATAAGTCTTCGCTTCGGCGAGCGAGTTTCCGAGCGCCGACTTCGTGCCCGCTGGAACGCTGACCTCGTAGCTCGTCGCCATCGGCATACGCCCGCCTTCCGCCTCGGGCTGGAAGACGAGCGTCTGCGCGCTCAGCCAGCGCCAGCGTCCCGCGGGCTGCGGCGTGAGTTTCAAAGGCACGATGCCCGCGGCCTCTTCCTGCGAAGAGATCGCGACCATCGGCTGCGAGAAGGTGACGCTTAGCGCGGGCGCGAGTTCGACATCGCCCTGCGGCTCGAAGCGTAGAACTTCCAGCGGCGCGTCCGTTCTCGGAGGACGCGGGCGCGAGTTCGACTCCGGCTCGGCGAAAGCGGCTCGAATGGTTCTTCCCGCGCGCGGCGGGGGCTGCGAACTCTCGCGTAAGCGGAAGTCCACAGCGTCGCCCGCATCGCGCGCGATGGGCGGAAGCCTCGCGAGCAGCCTTTCCGTTTCGGCCTCGGACAAGGGCGCAGCCGTGGCGACCGGGTTCGGCGTCGGCGTCGGGCGCGCGGCCTTCTCGCTCGCTTCGCTCAGGCGAAATCGAAGGCCGCCCTTCGACGCGTCGTCAGTCTTCTCGTCGCCTTGAGTTGTAGCGGCGCGAGTGGGCTGAGGCGCGAGCGTCAGAAGGATTGCAAAGGTCAACGTGAACGAGAGCGGGGTCTTGAGTCTCATCGGTCAACGGCCTCTTAGTTTTGCGACGCCTTTCGATTCCGGCGTCGAGTACGGTGTTTCGTTGTCTGACGCTTTAAGGCCCGGCGTCGAATGGGACGGCTTACTTAAAGGCTTCGGTCGCGCAACTCTCCGAAGTCCGGCGCGCGTTGAGTACGTGCACCGGAAGTTCGTCCGCGGCCTCTCCCTTTTGCCGCTTGGATGCGAGATCGTGTGCATTTGGATGGACGCGCCTTCGACGTAATCTTGCACGGCGAAGCGACAACGCTTTCGATGGCAAAGCGACAACGTCTTCGCACGTTCACGAATGATTGAATGCGTGCTTCAATGACCGGCTGCGCGTCAGGAGTCTTTGTCGAGAATCAACTCGACCTCGACGTAGAGTCGCTCGGAGTCGCCCCACATCGCGTTCGCGTTGACAAACGCCGCGGGCGTTGACAGCGCGCGCCGGTGGGCGCTAGTCTTGGCTCAAGCGCCGCCGAGGGTTGCGGCGCGAACGGTGAAACGATGAACGGTCAGCAGAACCTCTATCGCTATTATTATTATTACGGCTCTTCGCTTCGCGCGGAGGGACTGGGCGGTAAAGGCTGCGGGCGCTCCGTCGTCACCTAGAGCGAGCGCCGAAGACAGGCCAAAAAGTTTACCGGCCACCGAACCTTCCGACGTTGAAGGATTCGGTGGCCGGTTTTTTTGTGCGCGTCTTCAAAGGGCGCGCGAGTGGAGGTTCAAATGAGAACTAAGGAGAGCAGCCAGTTACTACTCGACCACGTTGACGCACGCATGGTCGCAGCCGGGACGGGCGAGTCGAATGAGCAGGTCGCAGACCGCAACGCAATTGTCCGATTAGACCCTGACCATCCGGGCTTCCGCGATGCGGAGTATCGCGCGCGTCGCAACCGCATCGCCGAAATCGCGCTCGGGTACGAACCGGGCGCGACCGTGCCCGACGCGCCCTACACCGCCGAAGAGCACGCGCTCTGGCGCACGATTCGCGACGCGCTCGAACCCGCGCACCGCGCATACGCCTGCGCCGAATACCTCGAAGCCGCGCGGCGCTTAGACCTTCCGCGCGACTCGATACCGCAACTCGGCGAAGTCTCAGAGCGCGTTAAAAAAATAAGCGGCTTTCGTCTCGAACCCGTCGCAGGACTCGTCGCGCCGCGCGTCTTTTTAGAATCGCTGGCCGACGGCACGTTTCTCTGCACGCAATACATCAGGCATCATTCGACGCCTTTCTACACGCCGGAGCCGGACGTTGTTCACGAGGTGCTGGGCCACGCGCTGACGCTCGCGAGTCCGCGACTGGCAGAACTCAACCGCCTGTTCGGCGAGGCTGTGCGACGCGCGACTTCGGCTGAAGAGTTAGAAAGGCTGTCGAGGGTTTACTGGTTCACCATCGAGTTCGGCGTCGTGCGCGAGAGAGGGGAAGTCAAAGCTTACGGAACGGGGCTGCTCTCCTCGGCGGGCGAGCTTGAGGCGATGGGCGGCGCGGAACTCAGACCGCTCGACCCTGAAGAGGCCATGCGGACTGAGTACGACCCGACGCGATTTCAGCCGCGCCTGTTCTGCGCCGATTCGTTCGACGAAATGTGCGACGTGCTCAGGCGCTTCCTCGAACGTCTGCGGGGCGCGGCGTGAGCGCGTCGCGCGCGGCGAGGGCGACGCGCGCAGCCTCTTCCGGCGTCGGGGCGAGCGCGGTCAGGTGTCCCATCTTTCGCCCCATGCGCGCCTCAGTCTTTCCGTAGAGGTGCAGCTTGACGTTCCGGCTCGCGAGCGCCGCGCGCCAGTCCGGCTCGCCCGCGCTCCACAGGTCGCCGAGCAGGTTCGTCATCGCGGCGGCCCGCACAAACTCGGTCGAGCCGAGCGGCAGGCCGCAGACGGCTCGAAGTTGCTGCTCGAACTGGCTCGTCACGCAGGCGTCCACCGTCAGGTGGCCGGAGTTATGAGGGCGCGGCGCGAGTTCGTTGACGAGAAGACGGCCTTCGCGCGTAAGGAAAAATTCGACGCACATGACGCCGACAACGTCGAGCGTCTCCATCAATGCTCGCGCAATCTCGACCGCCTCGCGCGCCGTCGCGTCGGAGACTTCGGCGGGCGCTGTCGAGAGGTCGAGTATGTGCCGGCGATGCCGGTTCTCGATGACTCCGTAGTGCCTGAACTCTCCGGCAGAGGTGCGCGCGCCGACGACCGAGACTTCGCGCTCGAAGTCAGCGAAGGCTTCGAGCACCCACTCGCGACCGTTCAGAGCGGCCGCGACCGCATCAACGTCGGCAACGCAGTCGATCTTAACCTGACCCTTGCCGTCGTAGCCGAAGCCCGCGGTCTTCAGGACGGCGGGGAAGCCCGTTTCTTCGAGCGCGGCGCGCAAAGATTCGTGCGAGTTGACGCGGCGGAAGCGTGTGACGGGAAAGCCCTGAGTCGATAGAAAAGTTTTTTCGCGCAGGCGATTCTGCGTCGTGTGCAGAACCGCGCCGGACGGGCGCACGGGCGCGAATTGGGCGGCGGCCTCGCCCGCTTCGGCGGGCACGTTCTCGAACTCGAAGGTGACGACCGAGACGCCGCGCGCGAACTCGCGTATGGCGTCGAGGTCTTCGTAAGGCCGCTGGTATTCTTTGTCTGAAATCTGTCCCGTCGGAGTGTCCGAATCGGGCGAGAAGGTGTGGACGCGATAGCCCATCTGCCGCGCGGCGATTGCGAACATACGACCGAGTTGGCCGCTGCCAAGCACGCCGACGGTCGCTCCGGGCAGTATCGCTTTCATGACGGCAGGACGGACGCGCGCACCTTCGCGGTTTGATCTTCGCGGAAGCGTCGAAGCTTCTCTCTCAACTCGGCCCGCGTGTTCGCGAGCACGGCGACGGCCAGAAGCGCCGCGTTCCTTGCGCCGCTTGCGCCGATTGCAAGCGTGCCGACGGGAACGCCTGCGGGCATCTGCACGATTGAGAGCAGAGAGTCTATGCCCTTCAGAGCCTTGCTCTCGACGGGTACGCCGAAGACCGGCACGACGGTCTGCGCCGCGACCATTCCGGGGAGGTGCGCCGCGCCGCCAGCGCCCGCGATGATGACTTCGAGGCCGCGCGACTCGGCACTGGATGCGAACTCTGCCATCCATGCGGGCGTGCGGTGCGCCGACACGACGAGGCATTCGTGCGGCACGCCGAACTGCTTGAGAACTTCGCCGGCGTGCCGCATCGTCTCCCAGTCGGACGTGCTGCCCATGACGACGGCGACGAGCGGCGCGTCGGAACTCGCGCCCGCCGAAGTCTCCGCCATCACTTTGTCTTCAGAATCCATGTTCGGGCTTTACGGCGCGCGCCGCGTCAGTAGATGTTGAAGTTGTACTCGAAAGTGGCGTACTGCGAAACGGCGTGCCCGTCCTTCTGCGCCGGCTCGAACCTGATTCTCTTCAACGCGTCGAGCGCCTGCCACGTCAGCCCGTGCGGCAGCCCCTTGACGACGGAGATGCCTGTGATTTTGCCCGTCCAGTTGAGAACCGCACGGATGCGGATGACCCCCGTGACGTTGAAGTTTCGCGCGTCCTCTGTGAACGCTGGCTCAGGCTTGAAGGTTATGGTCGCCTTGCGCGTCACCTCTGAAGGCTTTAACGGCCTGTTGTTATCGACGGACGCGCCGCCCGCGTTGCCGCTGCCGCTGCCCTGCCCGTAGGTCGGCGCGTTCGCCGAAGAGTTCGGCAGACTGTAAGGACGTTCGCGCTGGTCGGGTTTGATCAGCGCCGGGTCAAGATCGATTGTCGCGGGGCCGGGCAGGCGCGACGCTCTCATGACTCCGTTGAAGCCGAACGACTCGACGAACTGTCTCAACAGCGGAGACTGCGAGTCTGCGCCGAGCGCGACGACGATGTAGATACGCGGCCCGTCGGCACAGACGTACAAGGGGCCGCTCGCCTTTTCGAGTCTGACGAAATACTCGCGCGCGGGGCGTCCGGCCAACGCAAACTCGCGCTTGTACTCCATCCCCGGATTAACTCCCCAATCCTTTGCGGGCTTCTCCTTCTTGAGCCGCTCTATCTCTGGCGTGACGAGCATGTTCCACGCGAACTTGGCGATGAGGTCGAGGTAGAGCGCCTCGCCGTGGAAAACCGCGCTTACGTACTCCACGCGGCTGAGGCGCTCGCCCACGTTGCTCGAATCGTTCAGAGACCAGACGATGTAAGTGCTCTGGTCGTCGCCCGCGACCTCGTAGCGTCGCCCGGATACCAGAGTCCCATCCGCCACGACCTGCTGCGGCTGCGGCGGAGGCTGCTTCGGCATCCACGCCACGAAGCCTTCGCCTTTGGGCGAGACGGCAACCCACGTGGGCGCGCGCTGCGCCGGGGCCGCCGACGCGCAGAGCGAGACGGCGAAGGCGGCGAGCATCAAACGCTTAAGAGTTTTCATGTCGCTCTTGACCCCAAAGCACGAGAGCGCCGACGCCCTCAAAGATATCGCTCGCGGAGTATGCGGATGTGGTGCGCCTCGTGGCCCGCGATGATGTAGGCGAGGGCGCGCACAGACACTTCGTTGTCGCTCGCCGTGCCGCGGCGCGACCATGCTTCGGCATCGAGATTTCGGAACATGAGGACGTTCGAGCGTCGCACGTGCTCGAACTCTTCCGCGAGGTCTGCGAGCGTGCGCGAGTCGAAGTCGGCGTGGGCCATGTACTCGTCCTGCTCCATGCCGGGCAGTGGTTTTTGCTCGCCGCGCGCTATCGCAAGCGCGCGATAGGCGAAGATTCGCTCGGCGTCAATCAGGTGGCCGGCGACCTCTTTGATGCTCCACTTGCCGGGTTCGTATCGAAAGCTCTCTCGCTCCTCCTTGATGCCTCGAAGCAGAGCGAGCGTGTCTACGCTTTGACGCTCAAGCGTCTCGACGATGTCGCCGCCCTCGACGAGCGCAATGTACTTCCCGTAATAAGCCGCGTATTCGTTCTCCGAAGGTCGCGCGGGTGCCGTTGCAGACATAATCCGTTTCCTTTCTCACTCTCGACGTGCTCGTTTACTTTCTCATTCCTGAACGTGCGAGTAGCCGGGCTTGCCGTCGAAGTCGCAGAGGTTCTCCGCCTTGATGAAGTCCAGACCCGCTTCGGCGAAGCGCGAGAGAAGCTGCGCGATCTGCGCGTGCGAGACTTTCCCGCCTTCCGCCTCCGAGACAAAGCGGCAGCGCCAGTGATCCGAGCAGAAGGTTTCGGTCGCGCCGCCGGGGAAGACTTTGACGCCGCGGTTCGCAATCGCCGTCAACTTCAAACCGTCGCCGTCGAGCTTTGCGACGACACCGCCGAGGTCGTTCGCCGTCCCATTCGACCAGTCGAGGTAAACGTCAACGCCGACCGTCTCTTTGTTCGCCGCAGAACTCGCGCTCGCTTTGTTTCCAACGAACGAGCCTTCGCCGCCCGCTTTGTAACTGACGGCCTTCAACTGCTCCGGCCTCTGACCCATGCGCGCGACGACCGATTCCGCAAACTCGCGCGTGCCGACCTTCTCTTTACTAACTCCCTCTTTGTAGATGTCGTATGTGTGTACGCCGTCTTCCATCGTCCGAAGCCACGCGTTGTGCGCGCGCTCGGCAACGTCGGTCTGCCCCGTGTGCACGAGCATCAACACAGCGCCGAGGAAAAGTCCCGAAGGGTTCGCGAGATTCTGTCCGGCGCGGCGCGGCGCGCTGCCGTGTATGGCCTCGAACATGGCGATTGATTCGCCGATGTTGGCCGAACCCGCCAGACCGACTGAACCCGCAATCTGAGCGGCAACGTCGGAGAGCACGTCGCCGTAGAGGTTCGGAAGCAC
Source organism: Pyrinomonadaceae bacterium (assembly GCA_035474235.1). GTDB lineage: Bacteria > Acidobacteriota > Blastocatellia > Pyrinomonadales > Pyrinomonadaceae > QHXN01. The sequence continues at coordinate 37,635 of DATINM010000058.1, read as the reverse complement.
GAGCACGTCGAAGTTCTCCGGCGCGTCGGCAAGCTTCGCCGCGCCGATGTCGACGATCCAGTGCTCGTTCTCGATGTCTGGATATTCGGGCGCTATCTCGTCGAAGATTTTGTGGAAGAGGCCGTCGGTGATCTTCATGATGTTGTCTTTCGTGAAGCACGTCACCTTCCGGCGATTGTTGCGCCGCGCGTACTCGAACGCGTACCGAACGATCTTCTCCGTGCCCGGTCGCGAGATGAGTTTCAAACACTGCGTAACCTGATTCGTCTGACGATACTCGATTCCGCCGTACACGTCCTCTTCGTTCTCGCGGACGATGACGACATCCATCACGGGATGCTTCGTCTCGACGAACGGATGATACGAGACGCAAGGGCGCACGTTCGCGTAAAGCCCGAACGTCTTTCGCACCGTCACGTTCAGACTCTTGTAGCCACCGCCCTGCGGTGTCGTGATCGGCGCTTTCAGAAACACTCGCGTGCGGCGAAGACTATCGAACGCTTCGGGCGCGACGCCCGCCGGATTCCCGGCGAGATAGACTCGCTCGCCGATCTCTATCTCTTCGATGTCGAGCCGCGCGCCCGCGCCTTCTAGTATGCGAAGCGTCGCGTCCATGATCTCCGGCCCGATGCCGTCGCCGCGCGCGATTGTTACGGGTGTGTTAGCCATGATTCCAGATGAGCCTCTTCATTTGATTTTGACGGAAGACTTGCCGCGGCGCTTCTCACAAGCGCGCGCCAGAAGCGACAAATCATCTTCCCTTGAGAGACTTGGAGATATAACATTCCCCCGGCGAAACTGACAACCGCGCAGCCGACGCCCGCGCCGTCCTTAAACCTTTGGCATAAACAGGCGTCCGACGGCAACCGATTCTCACTTGAGGAGCAGATAATATGTCCAACATATTCCGCCGCCTGACAGGAAAGGCGACAGACCCTATGTCGCCTGCCGAAGCACGCATTCAGGAAGCGCGCAGAAATCATGCCACCTCACTGGATTTGTCCGGCATGAACTTAACCGAACTGCCAGAGTCCATCACTCAACTCTCGCAGCTTCAGATGCTGTCCCTCGACGACAATCAACTGACGACGCTGCCTGAGTCTATCACTCGACTCTCGCGGCTTCAGAGGCTGTCCCTCGACAACAATCAACTGACGACACTGCCTGAGTCATTACGTGAGCTTAAAGGTTTAGAGAGGCTTTATCTCCACAGGAATGAATCCCTCGGCATACCGGCGGAAGTTCTGGGGCCTTCGTGGACTGAGTTTAAAGAAACGCCTGCAAAGGCTGCCGCGATTCTCGATTATTACTTTCGCACGCGGGGCGGCGAGCGGCGTCCGCTCAACGAAGCGAAGCTCATACTCGTCGGGCGCGGAGCAGCGGGCAAGACTTCAATCGTCAATCGTCTAATTCACGACACGTTCGACAAAGTGAAAAAGACCGAAGGCATACAGATTACCGAGTGGCCTCTCACGGTCGGCGAGAAGAAAGACCGCGTGCGATTGAACGTCTGGGACTTCGGCGGGCAGGAGATAATGCACGCCACGCACCAGTTCTTCCTCACCGAGCGCAGCCTGTATCTTCTCGTGCTTAGCGGGCGCGAGGGCATCGAAGATGCGGACGCGGAATACTGGCTCAAGCTTATTCAAAGCTTCGGCGGCAACTCGCCCGTTATCGTCGTCCTCAACAAAATCAATGAGCACCCGTTCGACGTTAACCGCAACGACCTACTTCGCAAATACCCGTTCATACGCGACTTCGTCAAGACCGATTGCGAGGACGCGACCGGCATCGAAGAGTTGCGCCGCACGGTCGAGCGCGAGACGGACAAACTCGAACACCTGCGCGACGCTTTCCCGGCGAGTTGGTTCTCGATAAAAGATAAGCTGGCCGGGATGCGTCGTAACTACCTGAGCTTTGAAGAGTACAGAGATGAGTGCGCGGAGCTTGGCGAACGCGACCCGGAAGCGCAGAATTCGCTGGCCTTCTATCTGCACAGCCTCGGCATTGCGCTCAATTACGGGAAGGACGAGCGCCTCAAGGACACGCACGTACTGAACCCGCATTGGGTGACGAGCGGCATCTACAAAATTCTCAACGCGAACCGGCTCGAAAAGCCGAAGGGAGAGATAAGTCTCAAAGACCTGCCCGCAATACTCGACGCGCGCGAATATCCGAAGGAGATGCACGGCTTCCTGCTCGACCTGATGAAGAAGTTCGAGTTGTGCTTCGATCTCGAAGGCAGGGACGGCGTCTATCTCATACCGGAACTTCTCGACAAGCAGCAGCCGATTGAAGCAAATGAGTTCGACCCGGCGGAGTGTCTGAACTTCCAGTATCACTACCCCGTGCTTCCCGAAGGCTTGCTGCCGCGCTTCGTCGTCCGCACGCACGTCTTAATCGACGACACGCATCGCTGGCGCACGGGCGTCATCCTCAAACTCGAAGACAACCTCGCGCTCGTCCGTGCAGACGCGCAGGAACGCCGCGTCCTCATCAACATCAAAGGCCCCGTCTCGGGCCGCCGCCGTCTTCTTTCAATCATCCGCGCGAACTTCGACCGCATACACGCGAGCATCAAAAACCTCAAGCCAGTCGAGATCGTCCCGCTGCCCGAACAGCCCGCCGCCTACGTCCCTTACGTCGAACTGCTCGCGTGGGAAGAGAGCGGGAAAGAAGAGTTTGAGAAGGTCGTGGACGGAGATATCGTTACTCTGAACGTGCAGCAACTTCTCAACGGCTTGGAGATCGAAGGCGAACGTGCGAGCACGAGCGGCGTGCGCGGCGTGCGCTCGTCGCATGACATCGAACGCGGACGAGCCGCTCGCGTCTTCGTCAGCTATTCGCACAAAGACGAGCGGCAACTCAACGAACTGAAAACGCACCTCAGCCCGCTGGAACGCCTGAAGCTCATCGAGACGTGGTACGACCGGCGGATTGTCGCGGGCGAAGACTTCGGCCAGAAGATAAACGAAAACATTGACAGCGCCGACATCATCCTCCTGCTCGTCAGCGCGGATTTCATCGCCTCGAATTACTGTTACCAAAAAGAGATGGCTCGCGCGCTCGAACGTCACGCTAACAACAAGGCGAGCGTCGTGCCCGTCATCATCCGTGACGTTGACTGGAAAGTGATTCCCGAACTGTCTAGACTCAAAGCCGTTCCCAAAGACGGTAGGCCCGTGCGTAATTGGCCGAACAAAGATACGGCGTGGCGAGACGTGTCCGAACGCGTGCGCGCGATGCTCGAAGCCATGCGCGACGCCGACCCGTTCGGACGACGCATGCGTTGACGCGCGCGCCGCCGGAAATCTTCTTGATGAATCCGGCGGCTCGGCGGGCGAGCGTATTGTTTGCAGCGCCGCGCGTGTGTTAGCCTCTTCGGAATTTCCCGGCGGTCTTTTGTCGCGTACGCTCTGGACACCCTCGCGGCTGGCTCTTCGAGTGCCGCGGTCGTCAGCGCCGCTTCGTGCCGTCAGCCAAGTAAGGAGGATCAATCATGCGTCCCATCTTTCGGCCCTGCTTCGTGGTGGCCGCCGCGCTCTTAGTCGTCGGCCTATTCTCCGCACAGGAAGCCAGAGCGCAGGCCGTCGCCCCGCACGACGTTCTCATCAGCGAGTTTCGACTGTCGGGGCCGGGCGGCGACTCGGACGAGTTCATAGAGTTCTACTGCAACCGCGACACAGACTGCGACATCAGCAACTTCGTCATACAGGCGCACGATCCAAGCTTCGGCGACTTCACGGTCTCTTTCCCGGACGATACCGTAATCCCTGCGCGGCAGTATCTGCTCGTCGGCGACAGTTCACAGTACAGCCTCCCCGATTACGCGACGCTGGATTTCGACGTGAGTTCCGGCTTTGATTTCTTCATCGATAACGAGGGCTTACAGTTGCTCGCCGACGACGAGGAAACCGTTATCGACTCGGTCGGGTTCATCGGGGGCGGAAACGCCTCGACGTACATCGAGGGAACCGGCTTGCAACCCGCGACCGATGCGCGGCCCGCCGACCAATACTCTTACGTCCGCAAGAGGACGATGGCGACCAATGGGCTGCCGCAGGACACGGACAACAACGCCGAAGACTTCGTGCTGGTCTCCGTGACGGGCGCGGCGCACCCCGGCATCACCGCGCCGCCGGTGCTCGGCGCGCCGGGGCCACAGGGACTTGATTCGCCCCCGACCTACGACAAGACGCAGTTCCCGGACTCGCTCGTCGAGCCTGACGCGTCGCCGCAGACTTCGCCCAACCGCGTTCGGACGGGCAGCGGCGACTCCGGCACGCTCTCGATACGGCGCACCGTCACGAACAACACCGATCAGGCGTTCGACTACATCAGCTTCCGCGTGATAGAAATCCCGACGCTCAACAGCCCTCAGACCATCAGCGGTCAGGCGGAGTTGCGACTCGTCACCTCGCCGGACGCCGAGACGTTCACGAACGGCGACGGGCGGAAGGTCACAATCCGCGGCACGATTCTCGAATTCGACCCGGATGCCGACACGGAGCCAGCGCAGCCGAACGGCGGCGGACTCAACTCCACAGTCCAAGTCAACCTCGGCCCCGAGGAGTTGATCCTGCCGGGCGAGACGGTTGACGTTCAATTCCTGCTCAACGTCGTGCACGCGGGCAACTACCGCTTCTTCCTGTACGTCGAGGCGTTCCCGTCCGAAGTGCCGCCGTCGTCGTCCGCCGTCGCGCATTCCAGATCGATAAACGGAAAGGCGACAGCCGGTAAAACTGTGCTGAGTCCCGCCGCGCCGCGTCGCTTGATCGGGACGAAGCCCGGAGCGTTCGTCACTCCCTCCGGCTCGCGGAGCAAGAAGACTTTGAAGAAGCCTCTGGCGATGCCCTCGAACGCGCCGCCTCCGGCCGCGCACGGGTACGCGGATGACCCGACGACACGGCGCACGCCCGTCCCGATGCCGGGGCGTACGCCGCCCTCGATGCAGGGGAGCGCGAGCGCCTCGAAGCCGGGACGCTCGAACGTCGCGACGCCGCCAGCGCCCGCGGGCGACGACGCGGACGGCGCTCGACCGAAGAGATCGAGCATACTGGCGATACAAAAAAACAACTGACGCCGCCGTCACTGAAAACTGACGACGCGCTAGAAAATGTCGAGGGCGAGCGGAGATTCTGGAATCTCCGCTCGCCCTCGACATTTATCTCGATTCGGCGTCGCCCTTCAGGCCGCGTCAATCTTCGAGGCGAGGATGAAGTCGCTCTCGCTGAGTCCGTCGATGGCGTGCGTGTAGATTTTTATCTGCGCGTAGCCCCAGCCGAAAGAGATGTCCGGGTGATGGCCTTCGCGCTCGGCTACCTCGCCGGCGCGATTGACGAGCGCGAGCGCTTCGGCGAAGTTCGCGAACTTGTAATCTTTCAAGAGGTGATGCTCTTCGACGACTCGCCAGCCGTCGAGTTGGCCGAGCAGCGGCGCGATCTCTTCGCCCGTCAGACGCGGCACGCCGCCGTGGCAGGGAACGCAGTGTCGGCTCGAAAGACTCTCCGTCATAAAGCTCTCCGTCGAAGTTTTAACGTCCCGCGTCGCGCGTCTGAAGATGTGCGGCCCGGAACGCTTCGGCCCGAAGATTCTACACGCCGCCGCGACTTGCCCAAAGGCCGCGTTGCGGATAGTCTTAGGTTTCAAAAGTTCCGCATTCAAAAGTTTTGATTCGGAGGAGAGGCAACAAGTGGCCGCCATCTATCCTTTCCGCGCCCTGCGTCCGCCAAGCGACCGTGTAGCCGAAGTCGCCGCAGTTCCCTACGACGTTGTCAACACAGAAGAGGCCCGCGCGCTCGCCGCCGGAAACCCTCTGAGCTTTCTGCACGTCTCGCGCCCCGAAATCGACCTGCCCGAAGACACGCCGGTTTACTCGGACGAGGTTTACGCGAAGGCGAGGGAGAACTTTGAGAAGCTCAGACGCGAGTGCCCGCTCGAAGAGGAGGACGAGCCTTGCATCTACGTCTATCGCCTCACGATGGGCGAGCATACGCAAGTAGGCGTCGCCGCATGTTTCTCTATTGACGAGTACGATCAGGACGCCATACGCAAGCACGAGCGCACGCGCCGCGACAAGGAAGACGACCGCACGCGCCACATCGTCGAACTCCGCGCGCAGACCGGCCCGGTCTTCCTGACCTACCGCGCCGACCGGAGGGTTGACGCGCTCGTCGAGGCCGAGACGAAGAGAGAACCGCTCTACGACCTGACCGCCGAAGACGGCGTGCGACACGAGGTCTGGCACGCACGTGCGACCGAGCAGATCGTGCGCCGCTTCGCCGAAGTCCCTCTGCTCTACATCGCCGACGGACACCATCGCGCCGCCAGCGCCTCGCGCGCGCGCGTCGCGCTCGAAGAGAGAGATGCGAACCACGCGGGCGACGAAGAGTACAAACGCTTCCTCGCCGTCGCCTTCCCGGACGAGCAGATGCAGATTCTTCCATATCACCGAGTAGTTCGTGATCTGAACGGCCGCTCCGTGGAAGAGTTCATCGACGAGGTTCGCAAACACTTCAACGTCGCCGACGACGCGAACCCGCGCGGCCCCGGCAAGGCCGGCCACTGGCACATGTATCTTGCGGGCAAGTGGTACGGGCTGAATCTACGCGACGACGCGGCGCTCACGCTCTCCGACGACCCGACCGGCTCGCTCGACGTGAGTCTTCTACAGAACAACCTGCTCGCGCCCGTGCTCGGCGTCGAAGACCCGCGCACAGACAAGCGTATAGACTTCGTCGGCGGCATACGCGGCACGCGCGAACTCGAACGGCTCGTTGACGAGGGGCGCGCCGCCGTAGCCTTCGCGCTCTATCCGACTTCGGTCGCAGACCTTCTGCGCGTCTCGGACGCGGGCGGCGTCATGCCGCCCAAGTCAACGTGGTTCGAGCCTAAGCTGCGCGACGGAATTTTGATTCACTTGATTTGAAGCATTCGAGCGGTTCGGCACACAGCTTTTGAGCTTCTGCGCCCTTCGCCGGGCAGTCCCTTGAATTTGAAAGCTGTCTGTTTCGTCACACAGAAGCCGAGTGCCGAACCGCCGAAGCGCCGAGAGCTAAAACAATGCGCGTACTCATCGCCGATAAATTTGAACAGTCGGGGCGAGACGGCCTCGACGCCGCGGGCTGCGAGTTCTCCTACCAGCCCGACGTTAAGGACGAGAGTCTGGTCGAGGCTATCGGCGCGTACCTGCCCGACGCGCTCGTCGTGCGCTCGACGAAGGTGACGGAGGCGATGCTCGACGCGGGCGCTTTGAAGCTGATCGTGCGTGCGGGCGCCGGCTACAACACGATTGACGTGGCGGCTGCTTCGCGCCGCGGCGTGTACGTCTCGAACTGCCCCGGCAAGAACTCCGTCGCCGTCGCCGAACTCGCCTTCGCGCTCGTACTCGCGCTCGACCGCCGCATCGCCGATAACGTCATCGAACTCCGCGCGGGCCGTTGGAACAAGAAGGAGTTTTCAAAAGCGCGCGGCCTCTTCGGTCACACGCTCGGACTCGTCGGCACGGGCCAGATCGGGCGCGAGGTCGCAGCGCGCGCGCAAGCTTTCGGTATGAACGTCGTCGCATGGAGCCGGAGTCTCACCGACGAGTCGGCGGCGGAACTCGGCGTCGAACGCCGCGCGAGTCTACTCGATGTCGCGCGCGACTCAGACATCGTAAGCGTCCACGTCGCCCTGAAGCCGGAAACACGCGGACTCATCAATTCCGACTTCTTCGGCGCGATGCGCGACGGCGCGTACTTCGTCAACACTTCGCGCGGCGAGGTCGTCGATCAGGATGCGCTCCGCCGCGCGATGCACGAGAAGGGCATACGCGCCGGACTCGACGTTTACGCTAACGAACCGACTTCCGCCACGGGCGACTTCACCGACGACATCGCGCGAGAGCCGAACCTCTACGGCACACACCACATCGGCGCTTCGACCGATCAGGCGCAGGAAGCCATCGCCGCCGAGACCGTCCGCATCATCCGAATTTTTAAAGAGACGGGCCGCGTGCCCAACGTCGTCAACCTCGCGCGCCGCACGCCCGCAACCCACACGCTCGTCGTCCGACACCGCGACCGCCCCGGCGTGCTCGCCTCCGTTCTGGACGCGATTCGCGGCGTCGCAATCAACGTGCAGGAGATGGAGAACATAATCTTCGACGGCTCGGAGGCGGCGGTCGCACGCATCAATCTCGAATCAGCGCCGCCTTCGGGCGTGCTCGAACGTTTGAAGGCGTCGAACGCAGACATCATCGAACTCAGTCTGCTTGAGATTCGTTAAAGCCCGAAGTTCTGCTTGTCTTGGGGTTCGCAAATGAAGACCGTCTGTATTCTATTAACGACGCTCTTACTGTTTACCTGTTCCCGCGACGGGAGGAATAAAGATAACTCTGAGGTCGGAGCCGCTAGTCAAACATCGAAGAACGTCGCACGGGATTTCAGAAAAATGCCTGCTGACGCGAGCAAGTACAAGTCCATTACAGATGCAAAGGACTGGCGGAATCCCTTCCTAACCATTCGGCCTAACGGCGTCGGCATTCGAGTCCGCGCCATCTCTATGAGCGAGGAAAGAATCATTCCAATCGGCGATTTGAAAAAGACTCTTACGTCGCTTCCCCTTTCCGCGTGGCCGTATGGCAATGTCATCGTCGTCTCGGAGATAGGTATTCGGTCAGGCGGACAAGAAGAGGCTGAACTGATCGAGCGTAACAAGAAGGAATTGAAGCGGATTCTAAATTCGCTCGGAACGACTGTCGAGTGGTGGCCTTCCGCATGAAATCAAGTTATCAGGAGAAAACAATGACGGAGAGAATCTTTAACTTCAGTGCGGGGCCGGCGGTGCTGCCTGTGCCTGTTCTGGAACGTGCACGCGATGAGATGTTGAGCTTGCCCGGCGTCGGGATGAGCGTGATGGAGATAAGCCATCGCTCGAAGATTTTCGACGCGATTCATCAGGGCGCGAAGGCTGGCTTGAAGGAGTTGTTCGGCATACCCGATGGCTACCATCTGCTTTTTCTTCAGGGCGGCGCGAGCCTTCAGTTCTCGATGGTGCCTCTGAATTTCCTGAACGGCGGGAGCGCCGACTACATCCTGACGGGCAGTTGGGGCAAGAAGGCGGTCAAGGAGGCGAAGAAGCACGGCGCGGTGAGCATCGCCGCAGACATGGCCGACAGCCACTACAACCGCGTGCCGGCGCAGGACGAGTTGAAGCTTGATCCAAACGCGGCCTACGTTCACGTCACGTCGAACGAGACGATTGAGGGCACTGAGTGGATGGAAGACCCGCAGACGGGCGACGTGCCGCTCGTCTGCGATGCGTCCTCAGACATCTGCTCGCGCCCCGTTGACGTTTCAAAGTATGCGCTCATCTACGCGGGCGCGCAGAAGAATCTAGGCCCTTCGGGCGTGACGCTCGTCATACTTCGCGACGACCTGCTTCAAAAAATTCCCGGCGGCCTCGATACGATGCTCGACTACCGCACGCACGCCGAGAACGACTCGCTCTACAATACGCCGAACACTTGGGGCATATACATTCTCAATCTCGTGTGCGAATGGATGAAGGAGCAGGGCGGGCTGGATGCGATTCACAAACGCAACGAAGAGAAGGCGCGCAAGATTTACGACGCGATTGACGCGACCGATTTTTATCGTGGTCACGCCGCGCGCGAGGCGCGCTCGTTGATGAACGTGACGTTCCGTTTGCCTTCGGAAGAACTCGAAAAGAAGTTCACAGCAGAGGCGACCGCCGCGGGACTCGACGGCTTGAAGGGACATCGCTCGGTCGGCGGCATACGCGCCTCCATCTACAACGCTTTTCCGTTGGAAGGCGTGGACGCGCTCGTCGCGTTCATGAAAGAGTTCGAGCGCACGAACGGCTGAGGCGACTTCGTTTCGACGTGTGACAAGCGGCGCGCGAAGAGATAAACTTTCGCATCCGGTCGTCACAACCGCTTGTCACACGTCAACGGAGTTCGTATGAAATCCCCTGCAAAACTCTTCGCATTGATCGCCTCGATTTTTCTCTTCGTCGCTTCGTTCGCCTTCGCGCAGACAAACACGGGCACACAGGCTAAGCAAGACCAGACGACGGATGCGCAGTCCGCCGTCGAACTGCCTTCGGAAAAACATCTTCGCAACGTCCGGCAGTTGACCGACGGCGGCGAGAACGCGGAGGCTTACTTTTCGGGCGACGGTCGTCAACTCATCTTCCAGTCGAAGCGCGACTCTCGCCCGTGCGATCAGATTTACGAGATGAACACGGACGGCACAAACGTCCGAATGGTCTCGACCGGCAAGGGGCGCACGACCTGTTCTTACTTCTTCCCTTCGGGGAAGCGAATATTATTTTCTTCGACGCACCTCGCCTCGCCCGACTGCCCGCCGCCGCCCGATTACTCGCACGGCTACGTCTGGGCGATCTATCCCGGCTACGACATCTTCACGGCGAACCCGGACGGCACAGACCTGAAGCAGTTAACCGCCACGCCGGGCTACGACGCCGAATCAACATTCTCGGTTGACGGCAGGAAGATAGTCTTCACTTCGATGCGCGACGGCGACCTCGACATCTACACGATGGACGCCGACGGACGGAATGTTAAGCGCCTGACGAACGAACTCGGCTACGACGGCGGCCCGTTCTTCTCGCGCGATGGCAAGCAGATCGTCTATCGCGCCAACCACCCGAAGACGCCCGAAGAGATTGCGCGCTACAAAAAGTTGCTCGCCGAGAATCTCATCGAACCGAACGCGCTCGAAATCTGGGTGATGAATTCCGACGGCTCGAACAAGCGGCAGGTCACGCACCTCGGCGTCGCAAGCTTCGCGCCTTACTTCTTCCCCGACGGCAAGCGCATCATCTTCTCTTCAAACTATCCAGACATACGCAGCCGCGACTTCAACCTCTTCGCCGTCAACACAGACGGCACGGGACTCGAACAGATAACTTTCAACCCGACCTTCGACGGCTTCCCGATGTTCTCGCCCGACGGAAGGAAACTGGCGTTCGCCTCGAACCGACACGACCGTGTGAGGGGCGACACAAACGTCTTCATCGCTGACTGGGTGGAAGTGCCGAGCGGCCACCTGAAAGTCACCGTCTATGACATGAACCGGGGCGTGGTGCCCAAGGCCAGAGTCACAATCGAGGGCGAAGGTCTTAAGCAAATCTTCGAGACAAACTCTGAAGGCGTCGTCGCCGTCAGGCTGCCCGCGGATGTCTATCGGGTCATCGTAGACTCGCCGGGCTTCAGCCGTTTCACCAAAAAGGACGTGCGAATCGGTCAAGGGGCCGCGCAGATGTTTGACGCCGTTCTTGGGCCGGGGCCAATCGGGAGTCCCTCATTTGTTGTGCCCACCGCCGCGCCGCGCTAAAAGTAAGGATGACTTTTATGTTGTCAAAAATCTCGACCTGCTCATTCCGCAAGTTCCTTCTCCCGCTCGTCGCTTTCTCACTCGTCTTCTCATCCGCGCTCGCGCAGCAGAAGACGAGCGACCGAAGCGTGCCCGACGTTGAGCGACTGCGCGCGCACATCACGTATCTCGCCTCCGATAAGCTCGAAGGCCGACGCACGGGCACGCCCGGCGCTGAAGATGCCGCGCGCTACGTCGCCGAAGAGTTCAAGCGCCTCGGCATCGCGCCCGGCGTTAAGAGTCCGGTCGTTTTTCAGTCGGGACAGAGACGTGCGGAAGGCGAGATACCGGATTACTTTCAAATGTTCCCCTACGTCGCGGGCGTCGAACTCGGCAAGGGCAACGCGATGACGCTCTCGATGCGCGGGACGGACGGCTCGACGCAAACCGCGCCCGCGACGCTCGACCTGCGAGTCGGCGAAGACTGGATGCCGCTCGGCTTCAGCGCCGGTGCGAGCGTCGAGAACGCGCCGGTCGTCTTCGTCGGCTACGGCATCGCAGACGCCGAACAGAATTACGACGACTACAAAGGCGCGGACGTGCGAGACAAGATCGCGCTCGCCTTCTCAGGCACGCCCGACGGCGACAACCCGCACTCTCGCTTCACGCGTTCGGGCGAGCCTCGCTTCAAGGCCGCAGCCGCGCGCGCCGCCGGAGCGAAGGTGCTCGTCATCATCGCCAGAGATGAAAATTTCAAGGACGACAAGCTGACGGCGCTCAAGTACGACAACGCGGGCGGCGACGCGGGTTTGCCCGTAGTTGCCGTGTCAAGGCAGGTGGCTGCGAAGATTCTCGGTTTGGGCGGCTCGACCTCACTCACGGATGTCGAAAAGTTTTTGAGCGACTGGGCCAACAAGATGGCAGAGGCGATATCAAAATATGCAGCAGAGCATCCGGGCGTCAACATCGAATCTTACGGCTACTCCATGTCGAATCGGCAAGCCCTCCATTCATATGGAACTCTACCTCTCTGCGAAGTCCCGAAGAGCGTTGCGCTCAGCATCACGACCGACATCGTTCGCAAGAACGCGCCCGCGGCGAACGTCGTCGGCGTTCTGGAAGGCTCAGACCCGAAGTTGAAGGATGAAGTTATCGTCATCGGCGCGCACTACGACCACTTGGGGCGAGGCGGCGAGGGGAGTCTCGCGCCGCGCGAGGGAGAGATTCATCACGGCGCGGACGACAACGCTTCGGGCACGGCGGGGCTTCTCGAACTCGCGCGGCTCTTCTCGCAGGAGAGAGAGTTGATGCGTCGAACGATTCTGTTCGTCGCGTTCGGCGGCGAAGAAGAGGGCCTCATCGGTTCGAGTTATTACGTCGAGCATCCGTCGCGACCGCTCGCGCAGACCGTCGCGATGATTAACATGGACATGGTTGGTCGTTTGAAGGACGGCGCGCTCACGGTCGGCGGCGTCGGCACGTCGCCGGAGTGGCGCGGGTGGATTGCGAAGGCGAACGAAGGCTACAAGGTCACGCTCAATCCGTCCGTGGTCGGCGGGGCGCAGTCGTCGCACACGGACGCCGACGGCACGACGCGCGAACGGGGCGCTGCACAAGATTCGCCGGAGCAGTCGCAACACTCCGCGCAGTCGCAGAAGACGAAGGACGCATCCGCAACCGTCGTCATCACTGGCACAGACGGTCGCACGGTCGCGACCGCGACGCCCGTCGCGCTCTTCACGCTGCGGCTTAACGAAGACGGCTACGGGCCGAGCGACCACTCTTCGTTCTACTCGAAGAAGATTCCCGTCCTCTTCTTCTTCACCGGCGCGCACGAGGACTATCACAAGCCTTCGGACACGGCGGACAAGATAAACTACGAGGGCGAGGCGAGCGTGCTACAGTTCGTGCGCGATATAGTTTACGCCTTGCAGTCGAGCGACAATCGCCCGGCCTTCACGGTCGCGAAGTCGGATGCGAACTCGCGCTCGACCGGCTTCCGGGTCTATCTCGGAACCATCCCCTCTTACGCAGACTCTTCGGACGGACTCAAGCTCGACGGCGTGAAGGAAGGCTCGCCCGCCGAAGCCGCGGGACTCAAGGCGGGCGACCGTGTCGTGAGGCTCGCGGGGCACGACGTACGGAACGTTTACGACTACACGCAGGCGCTATCCGAGATGAAGGCGGGACAGGAGTACGAGGTCGAGGTCGTGCGCGACGGCCAGCGGCTCACGCTGAAGATAACGCCAGCCGTAAGAAAGTAAAGAGCAAGTAAAAAGGTAAAAGTAAAAAGGCAAAAGAGAAGACAGAGGCACTCGCCATCTTCTTCTCTTTTGCCTTTTTACTTTTGCCTTATCGCCTTACCACCGCGGCTCGCGGCCCCCGCCGCCTCCGCCGTAGCCTCCGCGACCGCCTCCCCCGCCGTAGCCGCCGCCTCCGCCTCCGCCGCCCCTGTCAACGCGGGGGCGCGCTTCGTTGACGGTCAGCGTGCGACCGCCGAACTCCTTGCCGTTGAACTGCTCGATGGCCGCCGCCGCGCCCTCGGCTGTCGCCATCTCGACGAAGCCGAAGCCGCGCGAGCGCCCCGTGTCGCGATCTTCGACCACGGACGCGTTCTCGACCTCGCCCGCCTGCGAGAAAAGGTCTCGCAGTTCGTCGCCGGTCGTGCGGAAGTTAAGGTTGCCGACGTAAAGTCTCGTGCTCATCTCTCATCTCATCCTTTTCAAGTGAAGCGCGGGCCCTTGCTTGTCGCGTCGAGGAGTCAGAACGTGGGAGACGAATGCGGCTGGCACTCTCGCGGCGACTGGCGGCGGCGACCCGGTGCTCTAAACTTCGAGAGCGGCTTCAAACCCACTTACCGACCTCACTCTCTTTCAGCCGAACACCGTCGCCTCCGAAGTCGCGGGCAGGCGCGTTCGCCTCCGAACGCGCGAGAGCAGGAGCATGATGGCTTCAGAGTATGCCGCACGCCGAAGCGCGCGCGCAACTGAAAATCACAGCGCCGCCCTTGCCCGGAAGCCTTCCGCCGCCGTCCTTGAAAAGCCGCCGGCTTTAAGGGAGAATACCCGCGCGACGGCAGGCTCTAGTTAAAAGCGCGCGCGGCAAGTCCCGGCTAGTTTTCGACCCTTCACATTCGCGCCTCCGAAAGCCGCAAAAATTTCGGACTCATAATGATCGGCAAGACCATCTCGCACTACCGTATTCTCGGCCAGGTCGGCGAAGGGGGCATGGGCGTCGTTTACGTCGCCGAAGACCTTCTGCTCGGACGCCGAGTCGCGATCAAAATCCCGCACGCAGGGCGCGACGAGCAGCACTACCGCGCGCGCTTTCTCAGAGAGGCGCGCGCCGTCTCGAACCTCAGCCACAAGAACATCGCGGCAGTCCACGACCTCGGCGAGACCGAAGACGGCCAGCCCTACATCGTCATGGAGTTGGTATCGGGCCAGACGCTCGGCGAGATGCTCGCGGGGCCGGGGCTGAGCATCGCGCGCGCCGTCGAGGTCATGCGCGAGGTAGCAGACGCGCTCGCCGAGGCGCACAAACGCGGCATCGTCCACCGCGACGTGAAACCCTCGAACGTCATCGTCGACGAGCGCGGCGAGGTGAAAGTCCTCGACTTCGGACTCGCCAAACAACTCGACGAGGAGGCGAACTCTTCCACGTCCGACGTTCGCGCGCTGCTTGCCGCGCGCACGCGCTCCGACGTTGTTATCGGGACGCCGCTCTATCTTTCACCCGAACAGGCGCGCGGCGCGGAGGTTGACGGGCGCAGCGATCTCTTCGCTTTGGGCGCGCTGCTCTACGAGTGCATCGCGGGCCGCCCGGCCTTCTCAGGCTCGAACGTCATCGAGATCGGCGCGCAGGTTCTGCACTTCGACCCGCCGCCGCCCTCGCGCTTCAATCCGCGCGTCCCTGCGGAACTCGACCGACTGACGCTCAAGGCGCTCGCAAAAAAACCCGAAGACCGTTTCCAGAGCGCCGCGGAGTTCGCATCGGAACTCGCGCGCGTCCGCTCGCGCTTGTCCGATTCGGACACGACGCGCACGCGCCGCCTCTCGTCCGCCGAGCACCTCGTTCGTTCGAGCGCGTTCATCACGATGGCCGAGAAACTTCGACGCCCACGGTTCTCGCCGCTCGCGCTCGCGGGCGCTCTGGCCGCCGTGCTCGCCGTCGTCTTCGTCGTCATCTACCTGACGCGCCCGACCGTCCACAAGCCCACACGAGAAGCGCTCGCGCTCTACGAGCGCGGAGTGGAGGCGATGCGCGAGGGCGCGTACTACAAGGCGAGCGGACTGCTGGCGGAGTCAATCGAACACGACAACCAGTTCGCGCTCTCGCACGCGCGTCTTGCAGAGGCTTGGACTGAACTCGACTTCCTCGACCGCGCGAAGGACGAACTGCTCGCGGCGAACTCGCTCGTGCCGGAGCGCGCCGCGCTCGAACGCGAGGACGCGCTCTATCTCGACGCCGTCAGCGCGACCGCGCAGCGCAAGTACGACGAAGCCGTCAAGACATACGAAGAGATCGTGCGGCTCCACCCGGAGAGCCAGCGGGCATACGTTGATTTGGGCCGCGCCTACGACAAGAACTACGAGACAGAGAAGGCCGTCCGCGCGTTCACCGACGCGGCGGCGCGCGATACTTCATACGCGGCGGCCTTCATCAGCCTCGGCGCGCTCCACGCGCGGCAGGGGAATCTGCCCGCCGCGACCGACGCGTTAGCGCGCGCCGAACAGCTATACACTTCCTCCGGCAACCACGAGGGCGAGGCGGAAGTCCACTATCAGCGCGGTCGCCTCTTCGTCAATCTGGGCAAGAACGAGGACGCGCGCGCCGAACTCGACCGCTCGCTCGAAATCGCGCGCGCGTCGAACAACCAGTACCAGCAGGTGCAGGCGCTCCTCCAACTTCTCTACGCCCAGCAGGACGCCGTGCGGGCGCAAGAGAACGCGCGCGAGGCAATCGGGATAGCCGAGTCGGCAGGGATGCCGAACCTCGCCGCGCTCGGCCACATCAGGCTCGCAACGCTGCTGCTCACGCAGAGCGACTACGACGGGACTGAGAAGGAACTCCACCGCGCGCTCGACTTCGCGCGCAGCTACAAGGTTCGGCGGCTCGAAGCTCTCGCGGACTTCCACCTCGCGAGCCTGCTCAGCCAACTGAATCGTCTGGGCGAGGCGATGCCGCTCGTTAAACAGGCGTTCGACTTCTACGTGCAGGGCAACTATCGCAAGGAGGCCGATCAGGCGAAGTTGCTCATCGGTCGCATCAAGCGACAGGGAGGCGACTACGAGGGCGCGTTGCAGACGTTCGACGAGTTGCTTGTGGGCGCGCGCCAGTCCGGCGACAAGATGCAGCTATGCAACGTTGAGCGCGAGTACGGTGTCGCCCTGCTCGAACAGGAGCGATACCCGGAAGCCTTCTCCCATTTCGGAGAGGCGGTCGCCGCCGCGCGCTCTCTCCGAAGTCCTTCGCTCCTTTTATACGTGCTCGCCGGCGAAGCCAAGACGCTCTGGCCTCTGGCGCGCTACGACGCGGCGCGCGACGTGCTCAAAGAGATCGCCGACATCACGAGCCAGCCCTCTAATCAGAACAAAGTCCTCGTCGCCGACTCGTACTCGACCGAGGCATTCATGCTGCTCAGTCAGGGGCGCTACGCCGACGCGAAGGCGAAGGCCGCGCAGACGCTTGCGCTCGCGCGGGCGGTCGGCGCGTCGGCAAAATCGGCCGCCTTCGACGCCGACCTCGCCCTCTGCCTAGCCGAAGCCTACTCCGGCACCGCCGCGCGCGGGAATGCGTCGTGTGATGAAGCGTCGCGCGTGGCCGACGAAATCGGCGAGCCTTCTTTGGTCGCCGACGCGCGAATGACCGAAGCGGAGGCTGCGCTCGAAGGCGGCGACGCGCAGGGCGCGCGCGACCATGCGCTGAGCGCCGAAGAATTTTTCGCCCATTCGGGGCGCGCCGAATCAGACTGGCGCGCGCTGGCTGTGGCGGGAATAGCCTGCCGTCGTGCGGGCGACGAGGCAGCGGCGCGCGAGTACCTTTCGCGCGCTGGTGCTCTGCTCTCAAAACTCGAACAGAGTCTCGGCGCAGACGCACCCGGCTACCTTTCGCGCACGGATGTGCGGCGGCTCCGCGGCGAACTCGGCGACGCGTTGGCAGTCGCCTCGGTTCGTTGACCGCTCCACTCGTCCTCAACCTTAAGGAGAAAATTTATGGCAGCACCAGTAGACCCCCCGATCATCATCACCGGAGGCTCGGTCACAGTCGAGTTCGATTCCGGCCAACTAAAGGGCGCATCGGGCCGTCACCATCATCCCGATAAGAAGATCAAGCGCATCGAGGTGACCGGCGACGGCCTCAACATCAACCACGACGTTAACGATCCGAAGGTCACGATCAAGATTTACTACGGCGACTGACGGACGACGCGACTGCTGTCGCGCTGCGAGCAGAAAGCGGCGAGCGCGGCCCAATTGTCGGGCCGCGCTCGCCGCTTTCTATTTCCACGCGACGACTTTCGTCTGAGTCCGCCCCGAAGGCGGCGAACTTCTCGCGCGCTCATCCGTCGGAACGCAAGCCGGTGTCTCCGTGCCCGGCCGCGAAGCGCTCGAACTCGCGCGCAGGATCTTCGACGCGCGCCGCGTCCGCATCCTGCGCGGCGACACGGCGACTGCGCCTCTCGCTCCAGAGCGCTTCGCCGACGCCCGCGAGCCACCAAAGCGTGCCGCGTGCGCCGAAGCGCTCGCGCACGCGCGCGAAGATGCGCGGGTAGAGACGCACCGTCCGCGCGACCAGACGACGGAGCGCGCCCGCCGTCATGCGCCCCTCGAACAACTCCCGCCGCACGCGCTCGTCCAGACCGGCGAGCGCGGCCACGAAGGCGTTGAGCGTCTCGTTGACCGACGACGGCGCACCCTTCGGCGCGGGGCGCATGAACTCGGAGAGTCCGACGGCGCTCGCGACGCGAGGCCCGCCGTCGCAGATCGACGCGAGCGACTCCGCGTCCGAGATGTCGGCTTCGAGCGCGAGATGCACGAGCCGCGCGACACGTTTCAGATCGCGCGCGACCGCGCCGACGCCGCGCGGCGCGAGCGCGGACGAGCCGCCCGCCGCGTCGCCGAGCAGCATCACACGCTCCGACGCCGTGCGTCTTCGGCTACGCCATCCCTGCCGCGCCGCGGGCGCGTAGCCGAACAGTGGAAGCTCGACGCGCCAGCCCGCGCCCCGGCGCTTGTACGCGGGCAGCGACTCGAAGTAGCGCTCGAACAGTGCGAGCAGAGACTTGTCGGCGCGCGAGTCAACCGAGTCGTAGAAGAAGAGACGGGTCGCGTACTCGCCGCGCGCCTTGCTTCCTGCGAAG
The DNA here is from genome assembly GCA_035474235.1 of Pyrinomonadaceae bacterium. GTDB lineage: Bacteria > Acidobacteriota > Blastocatellia > Pyrinomonadales > Pyrinomonadaceae > QHXN01. Next base: position 18,930 of record DATINM010000058.1, on the reverse strand, counting down.
CCCTCCCAGAAAAGCTGCCTGTGCGCCGACGCGTCCTCCGTGCTGACGAGTATCTCGCCGACTCCGAAGTCCGCCGCGTCATTCGACTCGCCGCGCGCGAAGCCTCGCGCTATCGTGCCGACCACAGGGCAGACGTGCGAGGGCGCGCGCCCGCCGTTGAGTTGTCGCGCGACGGGCGAGTCCGCGTCGCCCGCGTCGGCGAAGAGTCGCGCGGCGAAGAACCGTCGCGCGCCGCGCGCGTCCTCTGCCTCGACGATCACGCGCGACGACTCGACGTGCGCGCGCACGAAGCGCAGCCCTTCGAGAATCGCGCAGCCCTTCGCGACGCACCGGCGGAGTTTCTCCGTCGCGAGCGCGACCAGCCTTTCGCCGTCAACGGCAACGTCCGACGCGCCGTCAACCCAGAGCGGCTCGGCCTTTACGCGCGACGCGGCGTCGTGGAACTTCACAAAGCCGCCGCGGTATCGGTTCACGACCGCGGACTTCAACTCGTCGCGCGTGAAGAGTCCGACCGATTCGAGCCGTCGCATCTCGTCGTCCGAAAGATTCCAGTTGCCGCACGCACCGCCCGCGCCGCGCTCGCCGAAGACGAGCACGCGGCGATTGTGCGCGCATGCGAGCGCCGCCGCGTGCAGCAGCGCCGCCGCGCCGCCCGCGTAGATCACATCGAACTCGCCTTCTACAAAACTCCCCTGCGGGGCAGCGCCGCGCACGACGACTTCTTCAGCCGTCCCGCCGTCGCGCGCGGCCCAGACCGTCTGCCAGCGCGCTTCGAGTTCCCAGACGCGCCGCAGCCACTCCTCGCGCCGCGGCAGAGCGCCCAGTGAAGCGACCGTCTCCGGGTAGCGCTGCCGGAAGTGCGCGAGGTCGGGCGCGCTCGCGCCGCGCGGGGCGCTGAACGCGTAGACGGATTTAGTTGGAGCGGTGGCGGCCATAAAACCTCGAACGTGTAATTGCCCCTATGCGCGCGAGCGCGAGATGAGTCCGATGACAGCTACGAAGAGAGCCGCGCCGACGATTGACCAGACGACGGGGAAGGTCGTGCCGCCCACCAAGACCGGGAGCGGTTCGGGCAGCCCCGCGTGCCGCGCGACCCACATCCCTATCAGCGCGCCGATGAAGCCGAGCGCCACCGAGACGAGACAGCCGCCGTGCGAGTAGCCGCCGATAGCGCGACCGACCGAGCCGCATACGCCCGCGACGAGAAGCAACAAGAGCAGGTCAATGACAGTCATCTTTCATCCCCCGTTCGATTGCCGTGTGACCTTGAGCATACTCTCAACCGTGTGCACCGCGCAAAGATTTCGCGACCCTCTCCGTGCGCGGATTGCTGGAACGGGATAATCACTCTTCCAGAAAACTTTTGCTTCACAAGCGCGTCGCGAGTCTCTATAATTTTTCCTTGACGCGGGTGCAGCGAAGTCGCGCCCCGCTTGAAAGCAGAACCGACAAAGGCAATCCGGCTCGAAAGACCGGAGCGCAAAGCCGTTGACCTAAACGCCGCAGTGGACGCGGCGCACGGACGCTAACGGTCGCCGAAGTGATGCCGAAGAGAGAGAACGAATCCGCGGAGGCCGGAGGCGCATCGCGAGTCGAGCGACGCGCCCCGGCCTCTGCTGTTTTCGCGGCGCGCGAAAAGCGCTGTAAAAATGCGGGTTTCGCACACGTCCGACGCCCTTCCGAGAGTCTTTACGGAAGCAACCGGGCCATTCCCTCCGACATCTTAGACTGGCACGTCGCGGCGATACTCGTCCCCTTCAGGTCGCGCGGCCCGGCTGACTGAATCAGAACAACCGAAAGACCCGAAGAAATTTTTTCAAGGAGATTTATCGTCAATGCGTAAACTTATTCTCGCCTCGCTCCTCCTGGCCGCGACCTCCGGCATGGCGCTCGCCCAGACGGGCAGCACTCAAACCGGCAACAACGACATTCCGAACATGGGCCACGCGCCGAAGCAGCCCGACGGCGTGGGCCGTCTCGACCTCCGCGTCGTTGACGAGAACGGCAACCCCGTCAAGGGCGTCCGCGCAGACCTCGCGTCGCACCGCGCAGGCGGCTTCCTCTGCGAGTCCTGGAACTGGACGGACGCGCGCGGCGTCTCCGTGCTCCCGCCGCTCCACATGGGGCAGCTTACGCTCAAACTCTCGGCGAAGGGTTACGAGACGCAGAAGGTCGAGATCAACGCCGCCGACCTAGACCAGCCCGTCCGCGTCGTGATGCACTCGAAGTAACGCGGCTTCGACCGGAGCACTTAAACTGCGGAGACGGAAGATGAGAGCCGCGCGGCTTTCATCTTCCGTCTCGCTTTCTGATTTCTGCCTTCCGCTTCTTATCCTTCAAAGACCTTTCGACTGTCGCCACTCGCGCACAACGTCTGCCGCCGCGCGCTTGCGCCCGTCAACTTCAAAATTGAGGCGGCGCATCTCGTCGGTCGAGATCGTGCCCGCGAGCCGCTCGATCACCTCGCGCATTTGCGGGAGTCGCGAGAGCGCGTCGCGGCGCGCGAGCATGACGGCCTCGTAGGGCGGGAAGCCGTGGCGGTCGTCTTCGAGTTGCGTGAGTCCGAGTGCGGAGATCGTGCCGTCGGTCGAGTTGCCCGCGATGATGTCCACCGCGCCGCCAGCGAGCGCGCGGTACGAGAGCGACAAGTCCATCTCGTGTGGCCGCTCGGCGAACTGCAAGTTGTATGCGCGCTCCAAACTCTCGTACCCGTCCTTGCGCGACATGAAGTCCTGCCCGAAGCCCGCGCGCCACTTCGGCGCGTAAGGAATCACGTCCGAGATCGTCTTCAGATTCAAACGGCGCGCGTCAGTAGAGCGGACGAGAATCGCGAACGTGTCCTCGAAGCCGAGCGGCGGCCCGACCTCAACGTCGAAGCGTTCGGCGTACTCGCGCTTCACCTCGTCGTAAACCGCGCGCGCGTCCGTCGAGGGCGGGTGCTTTAGTATCGCCATCAGAGACGTGCCGGTGTATTCGGGGTAAGCGTCAACGCGACCGGCGACGAGCGAGTCGTGCGTGAGGTTGCCGCCGAGTTCGTACCGTCGCTCGACCTTTAGGCCGCGCGCTTCGAGCATCTGCGAAAAAATTTCGGCGAGCACGACCGACTCCGTAAAATCCTTCGAGCCGACGACCACGTCAGCGCGCGACGCGCGGCGCAGAAGCGCGAACGCGCCGCCGCCGCCGACGACGAGCGCGAGCGCCGCAAGCGCAAAGCGTCGGAACACGCGCCCTCGTCGCGCGCCGCGAGCCGCGCGACGGCGAACGTCGAAACTCGATTCGATCAAACCGATACCGGCGTCCGCCGCGAGCGCCAGAAGCGCCGCCGGAATCGCGCCCGCGAGTATCAGGTTGTTGTCGTACTGTCTGAGTCCGCGAAAGATGAACGTGCCGAGGCCGCCCGCGCCGATGGCCGCCGCAATCGTCGCCACGCCGACGGAGATGACGGTCGCGACCCGCACGCCCGCCAGAATCACGGGCGCGGCCAGCGGCAGTTCGACCTGTCGAAGAATCTGAGAGTCGGTCATACCCATCGCGACCGCAGCCTCGCGCACGCTGCGGTCAACGCCTTCGACGCCCGTCACCGTGTTGCGAATCACGGGCAGCAACGCGTAGAGCACGAGCGCGATGATCGCCGCGCGCGCTCCGATGCCGCCGACGAACGGCAGAGGAATGAGGAATCCGAAGAGAGCCAGACTCGGCACGGTCTGAAAGATGTTCGCGACGGCGAGCACGGGACGTTTCAGGCTCGCGCGCCGCGTGAGCAGAAGCCCCGTCGGAATGCCGATGCCTACGGCGATTGCGGTCGAGACGGCGACGAGCCAAAGGTGCTCGCCCGTCAGCGCGAGAATCTCGCGCCAGTTTCGCGCCGCGAACTCAAAGAAGTTCATGCGTCGCCCTCCGTCGCGCCGGGGTGTTCGTCGCCCGCAGGCGCGCGCGAAGCTTCGACGTTCGCCGCGGCTGACGAAATCTCTTCCGGCAGTTGCAGCGTCTCGCGATACGCGCGCGCGTGCGGCTCGTCCGTGCTCAGGAAGTTTTCGGGCGTGTCGAGAAGGACGATGCGGCCCGCGCTCATCAGCGCGACGCGCGTGCCGAGCATGAGCGCCTCGCGTACGTCGTGTGTGACGAAGACGACGGTTTTGCCGAGTCGCCGTTGGAGCGAGGCGAACTCGCGCTGAAGCGCCGCGCGCGTCAAAGGGTCGAGCGCGCCGAAAGGCTCGTCCATCAGAAGCAGCGGCGGGTCTGCGGCGAGCGCACGCGCGACGCCGACGCGCTGTCGCTGCCCGCCCGAAAGCTCCGCAGGGAAGCGCGAGGCGAAACGCTCCGGCTCAAGCCCGACGAGTCGCAGCAACTCGCGAACGCGCTCGCGAGTTTGATTTTCGTCCCGGCCTTCGAGCGTTGGGACGAGCGCGACGTTGCGCTCGACGTTGAAGTGCGGGAAGAGTCCCGCGTCCTGAATGACGTAGCCGGTTCGCCGCCGCAACTCAATCGGATTCCACTCGCGCGTGTCTCTGCCTTCGACGACGACCGAGCCGCCGGTCGGTTCGAGCAGACGATTTATGAGCCTGAGCGTCGTCGTCTTGCCGCAGCCCGACTCGCCGAGCAGTACGAGTGTCTCGCCGCGGCGGACTTCGAGGTCGAGTCCGTCGATGATCGGCGTCGCGAGTCCCGACGCGGCGTATGTGACCGCACGGAAGGATACGACGGCGCTGTTGTTCGTCGTCGCCACTGATTCGGTTCGTGCTTGTGCTTCGACCACTTCGGTTTGCGTCTGATGCTCTGCATCATTGCATGAGCTTCGCGCATCCGTGCGCGAGACTCATGCAATCGGGTCGCGCTTTAGAAACGTGCTTCTTCAAGCGATGCGAAGGTGCTCGAACACGCGCTCCATCGAGCCGTGCCATGAGCCTGCCCAGTTGCGGAGCAGAATGTCCGCGGGGCAGACGCCTTCTTTGACGACGCGCTCGCGCAGCACGTCGAGGTATCTGACTTCTTCGGGCGCGATTCTTTGCAAGCCTTCGGCGGCGAGCGTGACGACCGCGCGCGCAAGCTTCAGAACGTCAACGCCCGCGCATCGTGCGGCGAGCGCGTCGCGCGCCACGCGTTCGCGCAACACGAGCGCGTCGCCGGCCTTCAGTCGCGGCGCTATTCGCAAAGCCTCGTCGAGCGCCGCCGGGTCGTACATCAGACCCTTGAAGAGCGCCTGCAAGGCGAGCGACATTTCGAGGTCGTTCGCGTCGGCGCAACGCAGTTCGACGTGCTGCTTGAGCCGCGCGTCGGTGAATATCGTCGTCAGGTGGTCGGCCCAGTCGCCGAAGACGGGCGTGACGCCCGCGCGACCGCGTTCGAGAAATTCGCTGAAGCGAAGGCCGGAGACTGTGCCGAGGTAACGACCGCCGCGCTGCACGAAGATCATCGGCACGTCGAGCGCGTAGGCAACGTAGTCTTCAGGCGTGAACTCGTCGCGAAGTGCGGGCGGCGCGACGTTAGTCCGATCCGGGTCTGTGTCGAGCCACGCCGCCGCGCGCGTTGACTTGTAGCCGGAGGCCCTTCCGTTCTCGAAGGGCGAGTTGGCGAAGATCGCCGTAACGACGGGCGCGAGCCTGTTGCCGACCTGAAATTTTTTGGCGAGGTCTTCAGGCGGGCCGTAATCGAGGTTCGACTGAACGGCGCACGTCCGGCACATCATGTCCCACGCGCGCGCGCCGCGCGAGGCGAGGTAGGGACGCATCACCTCGTATCGCATCTTCGGGAACCAACGCTGCTCCTCGATTGTGCGGAGCGGGTCGAAGCCGACGGCGAGGAATGCCAGTCGATTGCTCTCGGCCACCTCGCTGAGCCGCGCGAGATAACGCCTCAGTTCGCGCTCGACGTTGGCGAGCCTGCGATGCGGCGCTCCCGAATACTCGACCTGCCCGCCCGGCTCGACCGTCAGACGGTTCATCTGCCCGTCGCTGACTTCGACGAGAGTGCCGCCCTCGTGTACGAGGTCGTTCGACGAAGGCGCGAAGCCCGCGAGCACGCGCTCGACCTGAAAGGGGTCGATGCGCTCGAACGAGCGCGCGCGGTCATAGCCGAACAACTCGAACTCGACGCCGCACATCCACTCGCCACGCGGCTTCTCGCCGCGCAGAAGATTCTCGACAAAGAGCGGCACGCTCTCCTTCGACACCGCATCGGTCAGGAGCGGGAACCCTTCGCCTTCATGTTTGTGTTGAGTCATTGGACACCGCCGTTTCAACGAGCGACGAAGAGATTGCTGCTGAATCGCTCGCCCGCGTCGAGCCACGTTTGCACGCGCGCGAACCCGGTCGCGCCGGCGAGCGCGGAAAGCTCCGACAGATCGTACTTGTAAGAGTTCTCGGTGTGTATGCGCTCGCCCGCGTCGAAGTTGATTAAGATGTCGAGCGCGCGGACGCTGACCACCTGCGCGCGCGTGCTTTCGAGGTGCATCTCGACGCGCCCCTCCGCCGCGTCGTAGAGCGCGACGTGCCGGAACGAGCGCAAGTCGAAATCCGCTTCAAGCTCGCGGTTGATGCGCGCGAGCAGGTTGAGATTGAAGGCGGCTGTGACGCCGAGCGCGTCGTCGTATGCGGCTTCGAGCACGGCGGGGTCTTTCTTCAAGTCCGCGCCGAGCAGAAGGCAGTCTCCCTCGCGCAGCACGCCGCGAAGACGACGAAGAAAGTCGCGAGCTTCAACGCGGTCGAAGTTGCCGACGTTCGAGCCGAGGAAGAGAACGAGCGCGCGGCTCTCGTCGTCAAGCTCAGCGCCGACGAGCGGGAGCGCCGCGTCGTAGTCGCCCGCGTAAGCATTTACCGTGAGCGCCGCGTAGTCTTGCAGCAGCGCGACCGCGCTCGCTTCGAGCGCAGCGGTCGAGATGTCAACGGGCAGGTATTCGAGCCGTCCCTGTCTTTCGAGGATCGCCTCGATGATGCGCCGCGTCTTCGACGCGCTGCCGCTCCCCAACTCGACGAGCGTCAGGTGCGAGCCGCCCGCCACTACTCCGACGATCTCTTCGGAGCGACTCGCGAAGATTTCGCTTTCGGCGCGCGTCGGGTAGTATTCGGGAAGGCGGCAGATGACCTCGAAGAGTTGCGAGCCGAGGTCGTCGTAAAAATATTTCGGCGGCAGTGATTTCGGGCGCGCGGTCAGGCCGCGCCGCACGTCTCCGGCGAAGCCGGTCGTCTCGCCCGCGCCGCCGAGTCTCGTCAGGCGTAGGCGCTCGCCGCCGTCGTCGCCCGCGTGTGTTGGCATTTTCGCTGTGCCCTCTTTACTTCGGGAGAAGCTCATGCGCGCTCGCGCGAATTTAAGACTATCTGACGCCGCCGTGTGGCTCGACCTTAAATTTCCTGTTTGCGTGTTGTGAACAATAATAACGCATCGGGTTTCTTTATCAACCGCTGCGCATCGCCGCGAGTTTAAATCTCTGGTTAAGGACATTCCGATGAACGAACGTGCCGAACAGATCGCGTCGATGATGACCGTGGCGCGCGCCGACACCTTGCGCCTCTTCGATCTGGCGAATGAGCGCGACCTGCGGGAAAGTCCCGGCTTCGGCTACAGGCCCCTCGCATGGCACCTCGCGCACATCGGCGTGTTCGAGGCTTACTGGCTTCTGCAAAAAGTTCAAGGGCTGCCCTCGCCCGACCCGGCTTACGAGCGCGTCTTCGACCCCATACGGACGCCGCGCGAAGAGTCGAAGAATCTCCCTGCGCGCCGCGAGATGGAAGCTTACCTTTTGCGCGTGCGCGAGGGCGTGCTCGGACTCCTCGAACGCTTCGACTTCGATTCAAAAGACCCGCTCCTGCGCGACGGCTACGTTTTTCAACTCGTGCTCGAACACGAGCGCCAGCATCAGGAGACGCTCGCATACCTCTTCCAACTGCTCGCCCCCGCGAAGAAGACGCGGCCCGGCGACGCCGGCTCAAACGCAAAGCTCGATGCAGAGACGTTAAATGCGAATCCGACACGCGGGGACGTCGAGTCAGGTACGAATCAGCCGCACGAAATGGTTTCGATGCCCGCGTGCGAATTTCTGTCGGGCGCGGGCATCGACTCGTTCGCTTATGACAACGAACGCCCGGCGCGCGAGGTCTTCGTCCCCGCATTTAAGATCGCGCGCGTGCCCGTGACGAACGCCGAGTTCGCGCGCTTCGTCGGAGAGGGCGGGTACGAGCGGCGCGAGTTCTGGGATGACGCGGGTTGGAGTTGGCGCGAGAAAGAGAACTGGACGCATCCACTTTATTGGCGGCGCGAAGGGCGCGAGTGGTTTGCGCGGCGGATGTTCGACGAAGCGCCGCTCGAAATGAATCATCCCGTCACGGGCGTCAGTTGGTACGAGGCCGAGGCGTTCGCGCGCTTCGCGTGCAAGCGTCTGCCGACCGAACCGGAGTGGGAGCGTGCAGCCTCCTGTGACGACGCGCGCGCGGCCAAACGCCGCTTCGCATGGGGCGACGAAGCGCCGGACGACTTGCGCTGCAACTTCCGTATGAACCATTGGGGCACGACCGCCGTCGGCAGCTTTCCGGCGGGCGCATCCGCCGACGGCTGCCTCGACATGACGGGCAACGTCTGGGAGTGGACTTCGACACCGTTCGCGGGCTTCGACGGCTTCGAGCCTTTCCCATATCCCGAATACTCCGAAGTCTGGTTCGACGGCGACCACCGCGTGCTCAAAGGCGGCTCGTGGGCGACGGGCGCGTCGGTGCTCAGAACGTCCTTCCGAAACTTCTTCCGAAGACATTTCCGCATAGCCTTCGCGGGTCTTCGCCTCGCCGAAGACGCCTGAGCGCGCGCGGAATTTTTTATTCGAGCAGGGGATTTGAGCTTGGGGGCGAAAGGTTTTCGGCGAATGAATCTTTGGCGAAAGTACCCGACCGTTTACGAGATAAACACGTGGGTCTGGCTCGGCGAGTTGAGCCGCGCACGCGGCAGTCGCGTCACACTCGGCGACGTGCCGCAGGAAGAGTTGGAGAGACTCAAGGCGCTCGGCTTCGACGCCGTATGGATGATGGGCGTATGGGAGCGCAGCGCCGCCGCGCGTCGAATCTCGCGCAACGCTCCGTCGCTTCTCGAAGAGTACGCGCGCACGCTGCCCGACTTCACAGAAGAGGACATAGTCGGCTCGCCTTACGCCATCGTCGCCTACCGCGTTGACCCCTCGCTCGGAGGCGACGAAGGTCTCGCGGACTTCCGCTCGCGGTTGGGCGCGGCGAAGCTCTCGCTGATTCTCGACTTCGTTCCGAACCACATGGCGATTGACCATCCGTGGATTGTGGAGCATCCCGAACGCCTCGTGCAGTCGGACTCCGGGAAACTCGCGCGCGAGCCGCAGAACTATTTCCGCGCGGGCGAGGGCGAAGGCACGCACGTCTTCGCGCACGGTCGCGACCCGTACTTCGACGGCTGGCCCGACACGGTGCAACTCGACTACCGGCTCGCCGACACGCGCGACGCGATGACGCGCGAGCTTCTCTGCGTCGCGTCGAAGTGCGACGGCGTGCGCTGCGACATGGCGATGCTCGTGACGCGCGAAATCTTCAAGCGCACGTGGGGCGGCGAGTTCGACTCGGCCCGCGCGGAGTTCTGGCCCGAAGCAATCGGCAAGGTCAGGGAAGCGCGCCCGGATTTTGTTTTCATGGCCGAGGTCTATTGGGACATGGAGTACGAGATGCAGCGGCAGGGCTTCGACTTCGCATACGACAAGCGTCTCTACGACCGAATGCTTCACGAGGGAGCGACTTCGGTTCGCGCTCATCTCAACGCCGACTTGAGTTACCAGAGCCGTCTGGCGCGCTTCATCGAAAACCACGACGAGCCGCGCGCTATGCAAGCGTTCGGGCCGGTGCGCGCGCCCGCGGCTTCGACGCTCGCGTTCACGCTCGCGGGTCTTCGCCTTCTCCACGAAGGGCAGTTGGAGGGCCGCCGCGTGAAGCTCTCGGTTCACCTCGGGCGCGGGCCGCGGGAAGCGCCGGACGTGGCGACGGAAGAACACTACAGGCGTCTGCTCGCGGCGCTCTCGCGGGACGTTTTCCACGGAGGCGATTGGCGACAGGTCGAGCCGCAAGAGGCTTGGGCCGGCAACCCGAGCCGGCAGAATTTCGTCGCGAGCCTCTGGACGTTCGAGGACGAGATTCGACTCGCCGCCGTCAACCTCTCGCCGGACGGCGCGCAGTGCTATCTCCCGCTCGGCCTCCCCGCGCTCGCCGGTCGCGCGTGGGTCTTGAGCGACCTCTTGAGCGACGCGCGTTACGAGCGGGACGGCGACTCGCTCAACTCGCCCGGCCTCTACCTTGACGTTCCGGCCTTCGGACGCCACCTCTTCGAGATAAAGCCGCTGTAAAATCTGTTCCGCGAAGACGCGCGAAGCGACACGAAACAAGTTAACGAACGCCTGTTGTTTTTCGTCTATCCGTGTGGATTAGTGTGGGGCTTTTCCTTCTAAATTGGCGGCGAGTCTTCCTAAACTGGCGGGCGAGCGCCGCGCGAACTTCCTGTAAACATTACTCGGCGCGCGGGCGTATTAGAGGCAAGTCCGGGCATCCTTCGGCCTTCGGCCAAACAGCGCGAGAATTTTTATGAGAGCGATCTACACCTTCTACGCCGACGCCGCGCGCATCGCGCTTCAGTCCATATTCGCGCACAAGCTGCGAGCGTTTCTAACGCTCATCGGCATCATCATCGGCGTCGCGTCGGTCGTCGTCGTCGGCGCTGCCATATCGGGGCTGAACACCTACGTCATGGAGAAGGTGACGGCGGTCTTGGGCGTCAACCACTTCATGATCGGCCGCATGGCGCACGAGGGGCAGATGTCCGAAGAGCAATGGGAGCGCATGAACCGGCGCAACAAGATTCTCGACCTCGAAGACTACGACTGGATTAGCGCGCACTGCGCGGCCTGCTCGGAGGTCGGCGCGCAGTTGATGAACCAGAGCGACCTCAAGCAGAACGGCGAGGAGTTGTTCGGCGTGCAGATTCAAGGATGCACGCCGAACATGCAGGTCATAGAGGACAAGACGATTGACGAGGGCCGCTTCTTCTTGCAACAGGAGTACGACACGGCCTCGATGGTCGCCGTCATCGGTGCCGACGTGAAGGATAAATTCTTCCCCGGCCAAGACCCTATCGGCAAGACCGTGAGCGTCCACGGCCTGCCGCTGACGGTCGTCGGCGTCGAGGAGAAGCGCGGCTCGATGTTCGGCCAATCGTTCGACAAGCAGATGTACCTGCCTTTGACGGCCTACCGCAAAATCTTCGGTGGCCGCCAGAGTATACAGATTCACGGCAAGGCCGGCTCGCGCGAGCAGTTCGACAAGGCGATTGAGGATGCGCGAACGGCCCTGCGGAACAAGCACAAGCTGAAGGGCGACGACGAAGACGACTTCGGGCTTGTGAACACGGGCGAGGTCGCCGGCGAGGTTGACTCTTTGACGGGAGGTATCGCGGCTGTCGTCATGCCGATAACTTTCATCTCGCTTCTGGTCGGCGGCATAGTCGTGATGAACATCATGCTCGTCTCCGTCACCGAGCGCACCTTCGAGATCGGACTCCGCAAGGCGCTCGGCGCGACGCGCAAGCAGATGCTTTTGCAGTTCCTGATCGAGTCGTCCTTGCTGACGACGTGCGGCGGCGTCCTCGGCTTCTTCCTCGCCGTCGGCGTCGCATGGCTCATCACGGCGACGACGGGCGTAACGATGACCGTAACGCTCTTCTACGTCGTGCTCTCGATAGCCGTCTCCGGCGGCATTGGCATGATCGCGGGCATTTACCCCGCGTTCAAAGCTTCGCGTCTCGACCCCATCGTCGCACTCGCAAGGAAATAAAGTCCGGAGTCCCGGAGTCTGAAGTCAAGACCGTTTGCCTTCGACTCCGAACTCCGAGACTCAAGACTTAAAAAGATTATGAAGCTGAGAGTTCCTAAATTCATCCCCGTCGAAATCATCCGCATGGCGTTCGACTCCCTGCGTGCGCACAAGTTCCGAAGCGTCCTCACGGTCTTGGGAATCGTCATCGGCGTCGCGGTCGTCATCGTCATCGCGTCGCTTTTGACCGGCGTGCGGCAGTCGCTCATCGCGGTCGTCGAGGAGTACGGCGTCAACAACATCTACGCCTTCCACCTCTCGACCGGCCCCTCCTTGGGCCCGCGCGACGCCGCCGAGCGGCAGCGCAAGCCGCTGACATACGAGGACGGCGAAACAATCGCGCGACTCGCGCCCTCGGTCGAGCGCGTCGCCGGAGACCTCTTCGTCTCGTGGCTCGACAGCACGATCACTTACAACGGAATCACATATCACCGCGGCGGCGTCGAGGGCGTAACGGCGAACTACGCTGAGGCGGCAAACGTCTCTGTGCGCGACGGGCGCTTCATCACCGATACCGACGACTCGAATCGCCGGAACGTCATGGTCATCGGCGTCAACGTCGTGGACGCGCTCTTTCCGGGGCAGCAGGCGAACGTCGTCGGCACCGAGGTTAAACTGGGGGGACGCCCCTTCGAGATCATCGGCGTTTTGGAGAAGCGCAAGAACGCAATCTTCGGCGAGAACGACGAGGACAACTCGATCTACATACCCTTGCGCACGGCGCACGAAGTCTCGCCCGGCAGCGAGTACATGATGCTCGTCATACAGGCGAAGACGGGACAGTTGCGCGCCGCGCTCGACGAGTCGGAGGAGATTCTTCGCCGCCGCCGCAACGTGAAGTTCGACCAGCCGAACAACTTCGACCTCGGAACAGCCGACAAGTTCGTCGAGCAGTTCGACAGCATCTTCGCCATGATCGGACTTATCGCCATCGCCATCTCAGGCGTCGGCCTTCTCGTCGGCGGCATCGGCGTGATGAACATCATGCTCGTCTCCGTGACCGAGCGCACGCAGGAGATCGGCGTCCGAAAGGCCATCGGCGCGCGCCGTCGCGACATCGTTCGGCAGTTTCTTTACGAGGCGATGACGTTAACGTTCCTCGGCGGCATCATCGGAGTCGTCCTCGCCGTCGGCATCAGCAAGATCGTCGCATTCTTCTTCCCGCTGCTGCCGTCGGCGATTCCGCTCTGGGCGGTCGTCACGGGCCTCGGCGTCTCGGTCTTCGTCGGCCTCGCCTTCGGCGTCTGGCCCGCGCGCAAAGCTTCGCGCCTCGACCCGATCACGTGCCTGCGTTACGAGTAGATCAGAACCGCAAGCGGTAGCGAGCGAGTGTGCGTCATGCGAGAAAAAATTAACATGGATTGACAGGATTTACAGGATTAAAGATTTCTATCCTGTTCACCCTGTCCATCCATGTTAATACTTCTTCGCACGCCGCTGACCCGCTCGCTACCGCTCGCGGTTCGTTTACTTGTGCAACTCGCGCAGCAACTCGTCGCCGAAGTAGCCCGCCGGGATCGTGCCCTGCCGCATGAAGAGAAGGTGAAACTCTTTGGCGGAGAACTTGTCACCGAGTTGCTTCGCGGCCTCAGAGCGCAGAGCGTAAATCTGGTCTTTGCCGAGATGATAGGTGATCGCCTGCGTCGGCCACTTCGAGTAGCGGAATATGGCCGCCTGCGCCGTCCTGCAACTCGCGCGCTTCGCATCGGATAATCCGGCGTCCGAACACTTGCCCGGCTGGAAGTCAACGATCTGTGAGAAGAGGTCAACCGCGTCGTCGAACGACAGGCGGCCCGTGTGGAGGCCGGTGTCAATGCGAACGCGCAGGTCTCGGTAGAGTTGGCCCTGAAGCTGGTAGAGTTTTTCTTCGGGCGTGTAGAAGCCTTCGGGAGCGCCGGGCTGCGGCTCGGCCATCAGCGCCTCTGCGTAGTGCGCCCAGCCTTCGGCTGCGAGCGAGTCCTCCCACATCGCAGAAGAGTCTTCGACCGCGCCGGGCGTCAGCCATCTGACCCAGGCGATCTGATCTCGGTTCTGGGTCATGACCTTGTAGTGCCAGTCGTGACCGGGGAAGCCTTCGTGCGCCGAGAGGTCTGCGAGCGCGGCGCGGTTGTTCTCTTTGAGTTGCGCCTGATCGTTGTTGCCCGAAGTCGTGACGTAGAAGCGACCGACGCCGCTCTGCTTGAACGGAGGCGCGGGATAGTAAGCCGCGCCGTCAATCGAGGCTCGCAAGGGCGGCGGAGTCTCGACAACGTCGAGCTTGTAATCGGCGGGCACGTCGAATAGGCCGGTCTTGCGCGCGTAGTCAACGAGACGCACGGCGGCGTCCTTGTACCAACTAACTTCCTCCGCGTCGGTCTTCGGGTAGTCTTTGCCGAGTTCGTCCATCACCGCACGCACGGCCTGCTGGTCGTCGTCGGGAAGTTTCAGATTGTGCTTCGGCCCAATCTCTCTCGCGAGCTTGAACATCTGCGCTTGCGTCGTTTGAACGATGGGCCACGACTCGTCGAAGAGTTGTGACGCGGTCTTGTCAACGCGAAGGTTGTTCTTGAGCGCCCAGTTGTATTCATCTTCGCCGAACGTGAAGTGGTCGCCTCTGAACTGCTCTTTGACCGCGGGGCGAACGTCCGCGAACGCGGTGCCGGGCGCTTTCACGCCGTCGAAGAAAGTCTGCGCGACGAAGTCGTGCATATCCCGGTAAGCCTGTGCCGCGCCCTTCGATGCGTCGGCCAACTGCTTGAGCAGGTCGTCGCGCTGCGGCCCTGCGGCGATGTCTTTGGTGAAGAGGTCTGGGAAGTCTTTGTCGTAATACTTCGCGTCGGCGTCCGAGGTGTCGAGTCCGTCGCGTTGAAGCATACGCCAGTCGGGCGTGTTGCCCGACTTCACGCCCGCCGCTAAATTCTCCTCCGCGGTCTTCATGTAGCGAGGGAAGTCCTGCAAACGTTTGACGACCGTTGCCCACTCTTCGGGCGTACCGTAGGTCGTCGGGCCGGTCTGCGTCATGCCCTGAATGAAGAAGTCAACGGAGCGGAAAGGCTCGACCGTGTAGGTGTCGAGCGCGCGCTCATGATAGCGTCGCTGCTGGTGCTGGTGAAGCTGAAACGAAACTTGCGCGAGCGCCACGTCGCGGTCGATGCGGCGCTCGGGCGTGAGCGTCTGCGCGTCGATTGACTCAAGACTCTTCTGCGTGTCGGCGAGCCAGCGGTCTTCTTCGGCGAGCGCCGCGGGCGAGTAATCACGCAGGTGTCCGTCCGCCTCTTTGAGCGAAGGGTCTAACCCTGCGCCGCCGAGGTACGTGTTGACCGAAGGATTGCGGCGCAGGAATTCGATGACGTACTTGTCGTGAATCGCTTTGAATGCCTGATCGCCAGCGCCCGTCTGCGATGCGGCGTTCGCGTTCGCGGGCGCGTTCTGCGTCTGCTGCTGCACGCACGCGCTGCTGAGCAGGACTGCGATTAGCAGGAGTATTCTTTTCATTATTCTCGTCTCTTTCGTGTGGCCGTATTTTACGACGGAGATTCTTCGCCTTGCCGGAGAGATTAACGCCGCGCTCGCGCCGCCCGCAAGCGAAGCACGCGCCGTGCTTCGACGGGAGGCGCGCTTGTTCGGCCGCGCGCGCTTCCGCTACACTTGCCGCGACGCTTTCACGAGAATAAAGGACGGCTGAGGAATTCTGCCGATGAGCGAGTTGAGCCAGCGGCGCTGGGCCGTGCAGAGCGAGTACGGGCGCGAGGCCGCGGGGCTGACATACGAAGAGGCCGCCGCGCTCGTCGGTCGTCTGCGCGCGGAGAAGACGAGCGGCCTCTGCATCATCACCGACGAGGCCGCAGGCCATCTCGCGCCCGCGAAGGAGGCCGCGAAGAAGGCCGAGAAGAAGGCTACGCGCGACGGCAACTCCAAAAAGCCCCGGCGCGGAAGAAAGAAGGGCGCGGCGTAGTTCGTCGAAACACGAGAGCCGCGTGCGTCGCCTCGGCGTGCGTCATACGAGAAAAAATTAAAGGGGCGTGCGGGATTAAGAGTTTTCATCCTGCACGCCCCTTTTAATTTCTCTTTCTACGGCGGCCCCGGCGCGCCCGGCTTGCTGCTTGCGGCCCTGTCCTTAGTTCTCCGGCGGCGTCGGCGTGTCGGGTCGGCGCATACGACGCTGCTCGGTTCGTATGCCGAACGCGGGGCCTTCCTTGACGGTATAGTCGGGCGGAACCTGAAAGAGCGACGGCGAAGGCTCTGCGCGCTGAACGTTCGTCAGCCTGTAGGTCGTCTCGCCGAAGCGCGGATCGCTATGGCGCGTCATCACTACCACCTGAAGCTCAGGCGAGTACCAGCGCTCGCTGACGATTTGGATCGGTTGCTCGTTGCCGATATCGCCCGCCGGAATCGTCTCGGTCGTGCGCGTGCCTTCGGCCTGAACGCCCTCGATGTTTTGCGGCGCGAGCTTCTCGGTCTTCGAGTCGGCCATCTTGTAGGCGTAGAACTGGATGTCCGGCCCGCCGGGGCCGTCGGGCGGCGCTGCGGGCGTCGTGAAGACGAAACTGTGCGCCTCTTCCTTCGGCTCGCCGCTCCTTGCTGCGCCCGCGGGCGGCGGCGGCACGCCGGCCAACTTCCTCTCGATGATCTCCTTCTCGACGCCCTTCTCTACCTTGTAGTTCAACTCAAGCCGGGCCATCTTGCGCGCGACCTTGCTCGCGGGGTCGAGAATGTATGTCACGCCCGCTACGGGGTCGTTGATTGAGAAGGTTTGCGGCGGGTCGCCTGCGGCGGCGTAAGGGCCGATGGTTCCGAGCGTCTGGTCGCGCCGCGTGCGTCCTTCGGAGTCTCGATAGATTTGCGCCGTCGTCTTGCGGACGATGCGGTTGCCGTCGGCGAGCGTCTGCACGGTCTCGGTCACGGCCTGAGCCGAATAGGGAGCGCCCTTGACGACCTTGCCGTCGAAGCTCATCTCGGACTCGACGAAGACGAACGTGTCGCCCCCGGCCTTTCTGGGTGGCTGCGGCGTGTCCTGACCCGACGTTACGATGAGAACGTCCGCGTCGGGTGCCGGTTGCTTTCTCTGCTCCTGCGCGCTCGCTCCGACGGAACTGCCGACGAGCGCGAAGGCGATTGCGAAGACCACAAATTTTCTCTGCATGAGTTCGACTTCCTTTCGTTTCCTTATTCGAGAGTTTCGATTGCCGCTTGCACCGAGAGGACTTTCGATGTCGAGTCCGGGACGGGCCCGCCTTGCCATCCAGCGCCGCGCGCGGCCGACCGCCGTGTCACGCACGCGGAGGGATTTGCGTGCACGCCAGACGGACACGAGGGCCGGACGCCGCGCGCCGCGCTGTCTTGTAAAGATCGTTTCAGAGCCGCGCGGAATATTTCGAGCCGCCAAGACGCTGCCGCGTTCAACGCACGAATCGAATCGCGCGCGCGATGCCGTCGTCGCCGAGCAGAACGTCCGCCTTGACCCGCCCGCCCGCGCGCTCGTAGTTGACCGGCAGACCGAACGAGGCCATGGCCGAGCGCGGTAACTCGACCCTAACCAGATGCCCGCCCTCTGCCTGCCCGAACGACCCGCCCTGCATCATAGGGATGAAGTCGGTCGCAATCTCCGCCGCGCCCGCGTCGCTTACCGTTTCACTTCCGGGCCGGGCGGAGCCGCGCGCGTCGCCCGTTCTAAACGCCGCCTCCGAAGCCCGCGCGGGACTCGTCGTGCGACGCGGCGAAGACACGCGCGGAGTCTGTTCCTCTTCGTGGACGGTTAGTGGCTGCGGCGTGTTCTGGTCGTCAACCGACGACGCAAGCCGCTCTTCGTCCGTCGTCGAAGGCGCGTTCACGTTCGCGCTACCGTTTTGCGTCGAGTTGTTCCGCGCGTCCGTCTCAGATTTATTCTTCGCAACGTCGCCCGTCTTCTTCGACGGCGCGGGCGCGAACCGCGGCGCGAGCACGAAGAGCGCGACCGCCGCCGCCGCCGCAAGCGAAGCGACGGCGAGCGACTTCGCCCACGACCAGCCCTTGACGCTTGCGCGCCCCTGCAAGCTCAGGACGTTCGACGCCGCGACAGCAGCGCTCTCATCTTTAGCGACGGCCTTGCTCTCACCTTCCGCGACGAACTTGCTCTCACCTTCCGCGACGAAGACGCGCGCGGCGTTCGCGCGGAACGACGAGAGCAAGGCGGCTTCGACGCGCGCGTGCGCTTTCTTTTCCTTCATGCTCGAAGCGAGCGCGCGCAGGGCCGAAGTCAGGGCATGCTCGTCCGTGAGCCGCGCCGCGCAAGCCACGCAAGACGCCTCGTGCGCCGTCGCCTCTTCGCGCGTGCGCGAGTCGGCAAGAGCGCCGCGAGCGAGCGAATCAATGCTGTTCTCGAATTCTCGACAGTTCATGCGAAACACCTCGCCGTCCGTAAAGCCTGCGACGCCGCGCCGCCTTCCGCGTTCGCCTCCGATGCTTTTTCAATCTGCTCGCTCTCGTGCTGCTCACGCCCGCGCAACTTCTCCGCGAGCATCGCCCGCGCTCGATGCAGACGCGAGCGCACAGTGCCGACCGCGCAATCGAGAGCGCCGGCGGCCTCCGCGTAGCTCATCTCGTGAAGCTCGCACAGCACCAGAGCCTCTCGGTAGTGCGCGGGGAGCGCGAGCACGGCCTGTCTCAACCGTTCGACCGTCTCACCGCGCGTCAAATCTCCGAGCGGGTCGTTGCGCGCTATCAAGTTTTCGTGCGGCGCGTCGCAACTCTCTTCCGCATCGGCGTCGAGCGGCACGAGCGACCGCTCGCGCTCGAACGCGCGCAGAACGTGATTGCGCGCGATGCCGTAGAGATACGCGGCGACGCTCCCGCGCGAAGCGTCGAAGCTGCTGCCCGCGCGCATCAAGACGATGAACGTCTCCTGCACGACATCTTCTGCAAGAGCCTCCGACCCGCTCATCTGAAGCGCGAAGCGATAGACTCCGCCCTGCCTTCGACGATACAGCGCCGTGAACGCCTCCTCGTCGCCCGCAAGCATCAGCCGCAAAAGCTCCGCGTCACTCTGTTCTTGAGAAGCCGACATTCTCCGCTCCGAACTTTTTTAGAAGACCACCGGCGGACACTCTTAGTTCGC
>DATINM010000057.1:0-10773 GCA_035474235.1 Pyrinomonadaceae bacterium | reverse complement strand
CGGAGCGCGGGCTTGTTTTTGCTGCACGACAGTGGTGGCGTAGAATATCGTGCGGGCACGAGAGGTCGAACGATGAATTCAGACACGAATAAAAAAGCTCTCATCGTCGTTGACGTGCAGAACGACTTTTGTCCGGGCGGCTCGCTCGCCGTCGAGCGCGGCGACGAGGTGATCGAGCCGCTCAATCGTCTCATACACGAATTCCTCACGCGCGGCGAACCCGTCTTCAAAAGCCGCGACTGGCATCCCTCGAAGACCAGACACTTCTCGATGTATGGCGGCACTTGGCCCGTGCATTGTGTTCAGAACACGCACGGCGCCGAGTTTCACAAAGACCTCGCCGAAGACCTGCGCATCCGAATCATCTCGAAAGGTCTCGGCGACGAAGATCAGTATTCAGCCTTCGACGGCACGACGCTCGCGGAAGAGTTGCGCGCGCGTGGCGTCGAAGAAGTTTGGGTTGGCGGACTCGCGACCGACTACTGCGTCAAGAACACAGTGCTCGACGCATTGCGCGAAGGCTTCAAAGTCAAAGCCCTGACCGAAGCCATGCGCGCCGTCAACCTTCGACCCGGCGACGACGCGCGCGCCGTCGAGGAGATGCAAAGCGCGGGCGCGGAGATTATCTGAACCGTGTTGAAAACAATTCTTTACCTTCTTGGCGCTTCATACCTCGCCGTCTTCGGAGTCTTCGCGACAGTCAGGCCCGCAAAGGTTCGAGACTTTTGCGTCCGGCAATACGCGAGCGCCCTCGGCGATCTGTTGAAGTCCGGCGATTCGTCCGGCCTCGACCGCTACGTCCCGCGCGCAACCGCTTTTCGCGTCTTCGGCCTAACGTCTCTCGTCGCCTCCGCTTTAATCGTCTATTTCCTGTTCCGAACTTAGTCAGCCTCTAAACAATAAGAGAGAGTCGCCGCCGGCTTTCCCCAAATCAGACTCCGTTCAAAACCGCGATGCTTAACATTGACCGCTACCACGCGACGATGGGCGATGCGTCTTACAAGGACGTGACGCGCCTGCACGGGAAACTTCTGAGCGAGGCGGACGCGACCTTCTACGTCGCGCAGAGAAAGCTTTCATACGCGCCCTGCCTCGGGCACGAGCGCCTGATTCGCTCGTTCCTCGATCTGAGGCTCGACCGCCCGCGCCTTCGCACGCTCGAACAGGATCGCGGCGGGATGCGTCTGTTTGCGAAGGCGGTCGAAGACATAACCTTCGCCGGAACCGTGCGCGCGGTTCGTCCCGGCACGATAACGTTTGCGGGTCAGCCCTTCGCAGACATCACGGGCGCGTTCGGGCTGGCGCAGGCGCAGGAGATAAAGTTCGAGCACGCCTTCGACCTTCCGATGACGACCGCCTCAATCGCAATGCAGATTCGCATGGCCGCGGGCGACCGCTGGCTCTCAGACTTTTCCCTGCGAAGAAACGGCGACATCGAGCGCGCGGTTGACGTTGCGACCTACGCCTTCATCGGCGGCTTCAACGACACCTCGAACATGGAGGCCGCGCACCGGCTTGAAATCCCCGCGGTCGGAACCGAGGCGCACTACTGGCAGCAGTCGTACGTCGAGTTCATGGACGAACCGGAGATCGAGCCGCGCACCGGACGACCCAAGCACTTCGAGCAGGTCGCCTTCGAGCGCTGGCTCGACGCGAACCCGCAGGGCACGACTCTCCTGCTCGACACGATTGACGTTCACATGGGCGCGGTTCACGCGGCGTTGGCCGCGACTTCGACCGATGCGCGACGACGTGCGTTCAAAGGCTTCCGTGTTGATTCGGGTAATCTCGCGGAGTTGGGACGCTGGTGTCTCGAATTCTTCGAGGCGAACAAGCTTCACGGGATGATGCCCGTGCTGACGGGCGACCTCGACGCCGAAGGCGTCCGGCACATCGTCGAAGAGTTCCCAGAGGTCGCGGGCTTCGGCATCGGCACGAAGCTTTCCGGCGAGGTGCAGCGCATCGCGGGCGTCATCTTCAAGGAGTGCGTGATCGACGGGCTGCCGACGCTCAAGGCATCGAACACGCCGGAGAAGTCAACGCTCCCCGGACGCCTTCAGGTCTTTCGCGGCGTTGACTCGGAAGGCCGCTACGTCGCGGACGTGACGGGCCTCGACGACGAAGAGGTTTCGATTCCCGGCGCTGTCCGCGTCGAACGCCTCCTGTTTCCCTTCTGGGTCGGCGGACGCCACGAATCAATCCCCTCCATACTCAAACAAAAAGCCTTCGTCGAGGAACAACTCCGGCGCTTCCCCGACATCGAAAACTACCCGCACACGCTGAGCGACCGTCTCAAGAATTTGAGAGACGAGTTGACTGAACGAATGCGCGAGGACGAATCCGGCTGGCAACAAATTCTCAGCTTGCCGGAACCGCTCGCCGCCGAACTTCATAACGCATGAGTGAGATGAAGAAACTCCTTATCGTCTTCATCATTCTTCTCACGGCCTGTGGCATCGCTTCGGCGCAGACCGGGACGCCGAAACCTTCGCCGACTCCGTTCGCCTCTTTCGCGTGAGCACAGGCATGCTGAACTATGGATAGTCCCGCTCGGCTCGGAGCTTCCCAAACCGACGCCGACCGTGCGCGCGCTCCGCCGAAAGAGGCGCTGACGAGATAAAGCGTCTGCTCCTTTCCCGAGTCGTCTCCGGTCTTGCATGCGCCGTCCGTTCGATCACTTCGTCATCTTTGTCGAGTAGAGAATGCCGTACAACGTGTCCTCGTTCTGTGTGAAGTATCTGCCTTCGGAAGAGAGCATGATGTTGACGTACTGCACTTGCCCTTTGTAGTTGCGGTAGCCGATCCACTGTAGGCGCTGCACGCCGTCGTTGTTTTCGGGCGCGGCCTCGCGAAAGATGACGCCCTTTACGCCGTCGAGCTTGAGCCAGTGAACCTCGCTGACCTCGCCCTGCTGCTTGCGCGTCTGCTCCTGCGTGTATGTGGCGTTGTTCGCGGAGTCCACGGGAAAGTCTGCGCTCATCGGAGAGATGTTGACGAGCAGGAAGGCTCGGTCATCCATGCCGGGCGAACTCCAGTTGAAGGAAGTGCTGCTGACCGAATCCTTCTTCCAACGCTGCGGCACAGTCCAGATTATCTCCTGCTGATCCCAAACAGCGGACTGCCCGCCCGCGACCGCGGCGGACTGTGCGGCGGTAGGCTGTGGCGGTTCGGCGTCGTCCGAGGAAGAAGAGGAAGATGAGTTGGAATTGGAAGACGAACTGCCGTAGCTCGACCCCGTGGCCGGATACGTCTCGCTCACGGCAGACTGCGCCCTGCGTGTTAGCCAGTAGGCCAAGCCGCCGCCCACGACGACGAGAAGAAAGCCGCCCACGACGACGAGCACGATAACGACGATCAGTATTTTAATTCCCGTTGACATACCCTTCTTCGGCGGCGGCTGGAAGCCCTGCCCGCCCTGCGGCGGCTGCATTGGGTTGTTGTAGTTCTGCATGACCCGACTCTCCTTTGCTTTATTTATGCCTGTTGTTTTCGGCGCGGGACTATATCACGGCCCGGCGCGTTTGCCGGAAGGTTTTACGCACAGCGGAAAGGCGTGCGAGCGTAAGCCTTCACGCGCGTCGAAAATTCCGGCGGCGCGGCCACGCCCGTCAAGCGATTGAAGAAAGAAATTCCGCGAGAAGGTTCTGCGCGACGCGCGCTCGATAGCGGGCGGTCGAGCGTATGTCGTCAATCGGCGCGATCTCGCGAGCGATCTCTTCGAGCGCGGCACTCGTCAACTCTTCGTCAACATTCTTCCCCGTCAACAACTCTTCCGTGCGACGGCATCGGAGCGGGACGGGCGCGACGCTTCCCAAAGCGACGCGCACGTTCGTCAACATCGCGCCTTCGCTCTCGGCAAGACCCGCGAAGCAAACCTTCGAGATGGCCTGCGCGCGCCGCGTGCCGACCTTCCGGTAGAAGTGTCGCGCGCCCGCGCGCGGTCGCCGCAGATGCACGCACGCGATCAACTCTTCCGGGCGCATCCGTGTCTGCTTGTAGCCCGTGTGAAACTCCGAGTATGGAAGCCGTCGGGAACCTTCGGCGGCGACGAGTTCGAGTTCGGCGTCGTATGCGAGGAGCGCGGGCGGCGAGTCGGCGGCGGGACTCGCGTTTGCGATGTTGCCGCCGAGCGTGCCCCGGTTCTGAATCGCCACGCCGCCCGTCTCGCGCGCCGCCTGTGCGAGCATCGGGAACTCTCGCGAGAGAAAGGCGTCGCGCCGAACGTCCGTGTAAGTCGTAAGCGCGCCGAGACGAACGTGCGTGTCCGATGCTTCGACGCCGTGAAGCTCCGGCAGGTGTGCGATGCTGAAAAAATTCTTGTGTTCGAGTCGCCCCGCTTCCAGAAGAACCATCAGGTCAGTCCCGCCCGCAAACGGTTGCCACACGCCCGGCTCGTCGCGCAAGAGCGCGAGCGCTTCCGAGAGCGTGCGCGGCACGACCAACTCGTATGCAGGCAGGTATGCTCTCATCTTTTAAAGGATGAAGACCGCAAGGACGAAGGATGAAAAAGCAGGCCGCCTAAACTTCATCCTTGCGGCCTTCATCCTTCGTCCTTGCTCTCCACGGCCCGGACGACCGCCTCGAAGATTTTCATGTAGCCCGTGCAGCGGCAGAGATTCCCCGCGAGTCCTTCGCGTATGTCCGCCTCGGTCGGGCGCGGTTCGCGTTCGAGAAGATTCACGGCGGCGAGCACCATGCCCGGCGTGCAGATGCCGCACTGCGCGCCGCCGCACTCGATCATCGCGCGCTGCACGGCATGAAGCCTCTCGCCGTCGGCGACGCCCTCGATTGTTCTAATCTCCGCGCCCTCGGCTTGCGCGACGGGGACGAGACAACTGTTGACCAACTCGCCGCCGATGATGACGGAGCAAGCGCCGCACTCGCCCTCGCCGCACCCTTCCTTCGTGCCCGTGAGCTTCAACTCCTCGCGCAGCACGTCGAGCAGACGCGCCAACGGATATCCGCGAAGAGTCACCGCCTCGCCGTTCACAGTGCAGCGGACTGACACCTTGCCGCCTTCGTCCGCGACGGCGCGCGCCTCGGCCTCGCCGCCGAACGTCCGTCTCGTGCCATCGGACGTTTCACCCGCGCTGTTGCTAAGCTCTTTCACGTCGTCCTTCTTCAAACTTTCGTGTGACCTCAAACGGCGGTCGCGCCTGTGCCAGTCGTCTGTCGTTCGTCCACGTCCTTTAAGCCTCGACCGGCTCGCGCCAGAAGCGCATCCATGACCGCTTCGGGCACGAGCGGCACGCGGTCGAACGCGACGCCGGTCGCGTGCTCGACGGCGTTGAGTATAGCGGGTGCCGGGCCGTCCATCGGGAGTTCGCCGATTCCCTTCGCACCATTGGGGCCGCCCTCGTATGGATTCTCGAAGAAGTGGACGCGGATGGGCGGGATGTCCGCAGAGGTCGGGATGATGTAGTTCGTCATCTGCCCGTTCGCCATGCGCCCTGCCTGCCAGACCGTGTTCTCGTAGAGCGTCCAGCCTAGCCCCTGCGCGACGCCGCCCTCGATCTGCCCCGCCGCGAGCACCGGATGAATCACGCGCCCGACCTCCTGCACGGCGACGAAGTCCTCGACTCTCGTCTCGTAGGTCAAAGTATCAACGCTCACCTCCGCGACATAGACGGCCCAAGCGTAAGCGCCGTATGCGTCGCCGCGATAATGTTCGTCATCCCACTCGACGTTTTCCGGCTGGCGATATTGCGTGAATGCTCTGAGCGCGCCGTGGCGTTCGACGTACTCGCGGCACGCTCGCGCGAAGTCGTCCTGCGTGAAAGATTCGGCGAGCAGCCCGTCGTTTGCGAGCGTTTGTTTGAGTTGGAGCGCGGCAGTCTCGACGAGTTTGCCGACGATCATGCACGTGCGCGAGGCGACCGTCGGGCCGCTGTTCGGGACGTAGCCTGTGTCGGGGCGGACGACCTCGACCGAATCGTAATCGAGTCCGAGCGCGTCCGCCGCGATCTGCGCGAATATGGTGTTCGTGCCCTGTCCGATCTCCGTGCTGGCGGCGAGGACGCGCACGCGCCCCTCTGCCGTCGCCTCGCAGCCGACGATTGATTGCAGGTACTTCTCGCCCGAACCCGTGAAGCCCGCGCCGTGCATGAACGACGCGAAGCCGATGCCGCGCTTGATTCGGCTTGCGTCGTTCTCGCGGCTGAACCGCTCGCGCTTCGCGTGGTAACTGGAAAGCTCAAAGGCTCGGTCGAGCAGCGCCGCGAGGTCAACGTCTTCATGAATGACCTGCCCGGTCGCGGTCGTCTCGCCTTTCGTTATGAAGTTGCGCCGACGCAACTCTTCGGGCGTGAGGCCGACCGCCGCCGCGACTTTATTCAAATGCCTTTCGAGCGCAAAGATGCTCTGCGGCGCGCCAAAACCCCGGAAGGCTCCGTGCGGCGGCGCGTTCGTCGCGACCGCCTTCGAGCTTATGCGGACGTTCGGACAGTTGTAAGGCCCCGCGGCGTGAATCGTGCCGCGCGAGAGCACGACCGCCGAGAGCGTTGCGTATGCGCCGCCGTCAATCACGAAGTCAATCTCCATGCCGACGAGCCGGCCTTCGCGCGTGACGGCGGTGCGATGCCTTGTGCGCGAAGGATGGCGCTTTGTCGTCGCGGTCATGTCTTCGGCGCGGTCGTAGATCATCTTCACGGGGCGGCCCGACTTCCACGCGAGCAGCGCGGCGTGCCCCGCGATCATTGAAGGATATTCTTCCTTGCCGCCGAAGCCTCCGCCCGTCTCGGTCTGTATGATTCGCACTTTGTCTTCGGGCAGACGAAAGAGTTTTACGAGCGCCTTGTGAACGTAGTAAGGACACTGCATCGAGCCTTGAACGACGACGCCCTCCGCGGCGTTCGCCGTCGCGATGACGCCGTTCGTCTCGATGTAGAGTTGCTCCTGCGCGCCCGTCTCGTACACGCCTTCGACGACGACGAGATCGTCGCCGCTCCAAACCTCGTCAACGTTCCCCTTCTCGACGAGGAAAGTTTTGAAGACGTTGTCCTCGCCCCAGATTACTTCTTTGCGCGCGAGCGAGTCTTCAATCGTGAAGACGGCGGGCAGCGGCTCAACATCAATACGCACGCGACGGCGCGCTTCTTCAAGTAAATATTTGTCTTCGTGCGCGAGAAGAAGTACCGGCTCTTCCGGGTGATTGACCACGGCGTCGGCGAGATACGGTTGATCGTTGAGTATGAGAGCGACGGCGTTCGCGCCCGGAATGTCGCGCGCCGTGACGATGGTGAACTCGTCCCACGGAATGCCTTCGCCGAAAGCGATCTTCTGAATGCGACCGCGCGCGACGTGGCTGCGGACGGTCGCGCCGTAGATCATGCCGGGTAAGCGTAGGTCGTCAACGTACTGCGCCGCGCCCGTCACCTTCGCGCGCCCCTCTTTGCGAGGAACCGGCTTGCCGATGTTTCCGTCTGACATTGGAAATTTAATCGCTCTCAGTCGCCCGCACCGACTTCGACGCTCGCCCTTTCTGCTTCTCCGGCGTCGTCAATGACGACAGATTCGGCAGCGCTCTGCCGGCTAACGCCCGTCTCGTCCGCGACCGGCATGCGGCTGCGCGCAAACGCCGCGCGGAGTCCGCCGGCAGCGCGGCGCGGCAAGTATGTCGCGCGCGAGGCAAATCGTCGCCACGCCGCGGTGCTTCCGATGTCGTCGAAGATGGAATAGGCGACGGGCGTGACCAGAAGCGTCAGCAGAAGCGAGAGCGATTGGCCGCCGATGACGACGACGGCGATTGAGCGTCGCTCTTCCGCGCCGGGGCCTGTGCCGAGCGCGAGCGGAAGCATACCTGCGACGAGCGCGAGCGTCGTCATCAGAATAGGACGCAGCCGGTCGCGATTGCCCTGAATGATCGCGTCGAATCGCTCCAAGCCTTTCGCGCGGAGATTGTTCATGTGATCGATCTGCAAAATGGAGTTCTTCTTGACCACGCCGAAAAGGACGAGTATGCCGAGCGCCGAGTACAGGTTCAGAGTGTCGCCCGTCATCCACTGCGAAGCAAGCGCGAAGGGAACGGCGAGCGGCAGGCTCAGAAGGATCGTGACCGGGTGAATCGTGCTTTCAAACTGCGAGGCGAGAATCATGTACATGAAGATTATCGAAAGCAGGAACGCCCAAAGGAACTCCGTGAACGTGCGTTCGAGTTCGCGTCCCTTGCCTGAGATGGCCGTCGTGTATGCGGCGGGCATTTGCATCTCGGCGGCTGCGCGCTTCAAAGCCTCGATGCGGTCGGCGAGCGCGTAGCCGGGCGCGACCGCCGCGCGCAGAGAGACTTGACGCTGGCGGTCGAGCCGGTCAATGCGCGAAGGCGAGTTGTCCTGTCGGACGTGTACGAGATTGTCGAGTCGTATCAGCCCGCCGCGCGCCGACGGAACAAGCAGGTTGCCGAGCGTGCGCGGGTCGCTGCGGTCGCGCTCTGTGAGCCGGAGTTCAACGTCGTAGGCTTCCGCGATTGAGGAATCGTAGTAGCGCGTTACCTGTTCGTCGCCGCCGACCATGACGCGCAAGCTGTTCGCGATGTCCTCGGTGTTTACGCCGAGCGCGGCGGCGCGGTCGCGGTCAATCTCGACGCGGAGTTCGGGCTTGTTGAGCTTGAGCGTCGTGTCTGCGTCAACGATTCCGCCCAGACGTTCTGAGCGCGTGCGAAGATCCTCGGCGTAGCGCGCGAGGGATTCGAGGTCGGGGCCGCGCAACGCGAAGTCTATGTCGAAGCGCCCGCCCGTGCCGAAGTTGAACGACTGCGCGTTGCGTACACCCGTGCGCATCGGCGCGTACTTTTGCAGTCGTCGCCTGACCTCCTGCATCACGTCCTGCTGCGTGTAGTTGCCGCGCCAAGCATTCAGAGGCGTGCCGTTCAACGTCTCGCGCCACAGACGACCGATTGAGAACGTGCGCTCCTCGTGCGGAGCGATGCGTATATAGCCGTCGCCCTGATTGACGCCGCCGAGGAATCCGCCGCCCGCGGTCGTCAGAACCGTTCGGACGCCCGGCGTCGCCATCAAGTCTTTTTCGATGGCCTGCATCGTCTCGTTCATCGCGGCGAGGTTCGTCCCTTCGGGCGCAGTGACGCTGAACTCGAACTCGGCCTCGTCAACATTCGACGGAATGAACTCCTGCTTGACGGCGCGGTAGAGCGGCACGCTCGACGCGATGACTGCGACGGCGAGAACGGCGACGACCGCGCGATGTCGCATCGAGAGCTTGAGCATCCATGTGTAGCCGCGGTCGAGCCATGCGTAGAACCCGCCGCGCGAAGCCGCCGCATCGTGCCCGCCGCCCGCGTCCTCGGCTCGCAGCAGCCGCGCGCTCATCATCGGCGTCAGCGTGAACGAGACGAGAAGGCTGACGAGTATGGCGACCGCGGCGGTGATTCCGAACTGATAGAGGAAGCGGCCCGAAATCGAAGACATGAACGAGACGGGCAGGAAGATGACGATGAGCGAAAGCGTCGTCGCGAGTACGGCCAGTCCTATGTCTCGCGTCGCCTCGCGCGCGGCCTCGGTCGGCGTCATGCGCTTCTCTTCGACGAAGCGGAAAATGTTTTCAAGCACCACTATCGCGTCGTCAATCACAACGCCGACCATCAGAACGAGCGCGAGCATCGTCACGCTGTTCAAAGTGAAGTCGAGCGCGCGCATCATCCCGAAGGTGGAGATGACGGACGCCGGAATCGCGACCGCCGCGATCAGCGTCGAGCGCCACGAGCGCATGAAAAGAAGCACGACGAGCGATGCGAGAATGCTTCCCAAAACTAAATGGACGGTGATCTCGTGAAGCGCCGCCTCGATGTAGCGCGACTGGTCGCGTATCACTTCCATCTTCACGTCCGACGGAAGCTGCGCGGCGACGCGCGGCAGCGCGGCCTTGATGCCGTCTATGACCTCGACCGTGTTTGCGCCCGACTGCCGGAGTATCTGAAGCGTGACGGTCGGCGTGCCGTTCAGACGCGCGAGACTTCTCTGCTCCTTCGTGCCGTCTTCGGCGTGCCCGACATCGCGCAGACGGACGGGCGAGCCGTTGATCGTCGCGACGACGAGATCGTTGAAGCCGCGCGGGTCTGTGTAGCGCCCCATCGTTCGGAGCACGAGTTCCTGCCTGTCCGTGATGACGTTTCCGCCGGGGATGTCCGCGTTCTGCGCGACGAGCGACTGGCGAACGGCGCTGATCGGAATCTGGTACGCGGCGAGGCGGTCTGCGTCAACCCAGACGTTGATGGCACGCTCGACGCCGCCGATGATGTCAACCTCGCCGACTCCGCCGACGCGCTCAAGTTGCGGGCGCGCAACCTTGTCCGCGAGTTCGGTCAACTCGCGCAAACTCCGGTCGCCCGAAAGCGAGATGACGAGCGCGGGCGTGCTGTCGTTATTAAACTTTTGTACGACCGGCGGCTTTGCCTCTACGGGCAGTTGACTGAGGACGCCGGAGACACGGTCGCGAACGTCCTGCGCGGCAGTCTCAAGGTTTCGGTTGAGCTTGAAGGTCGCGATGACGAACGAGACGCCCGGCCCCGACACAGAGCGCAACTCGTCAATGCCGTCCACGGTGTTGACTGCTTCTTCAATCGGCTGCGAGACGAGCGTCTCGCACTCTTCGGCGGAAGCGCCGGGCAGATTCGTGCGAACCGTCACCGTCGGCAAATCAACCGAAGGGAAACGGTCAACGCCCAACTTGAAATAGCTCGCCGTCCCGACGACGACCAGCGACAAAACGATCATCGCCGCGAAGACGGGACGACGGATACAAATTTCGGCGAGCTTCTGCATT